>OZ257143.1:1037500-1869759 GCA_965279305.1 Gammaproteobacteria bacterium
TTGGTACAATAAATTCTTCATTACGAGATCAAGTATTAGACCCCTCCAATTCAGCCAGCCATATACAAAAAGGTAATATAGCTTGCGGAAGTTTTTTCAAATGCATGCAAACAATTCTTGATGAACTGCCAGATGATTTTATAAGATATATTAATAATGGCAAGAAAGCGGACTTAAGAGCTAAGTTGGAACAATATATTGAAAACGTACAAAATGTAGAACCAGAAGCAGCTCCTGCCGCTCCTCATGAAGAAGCTGCCTCCGCTCATGATGTTGTTGAACCTGTTGAAGAACTAGCGCCATATGTTCCTGAGCCAGATATTTTAACTTATCGTGATGCAGGTCCTGATCTTGAATTACTGAATAAACTTAAAGAAGCTTGGGTTTCCTTAGAAGGCGAAGATGTACCAGTAGAACAAACAGCGCGCAGAGCACTAATGAATGCTTTGTTGGCACAAAAAGCTGAAACATTAACAGCTCCTCAAGTTGAAATACTTCGTACATTAGTAGGTAGTGTAATCACCGCTAGAACAGTAGATGAAGTGACTTTGCCCGATCAGGAAGAAACGCTAGCTAATATAGTAGAACTTAACGATTTAATCACTGCTCAAAAATTATTATTACACAGAGCTGAACAAGCCAAAGAATTAGCGACTTCTTATAGCAATCTTCCTATTGCAGAAGCCCAAAGAGCAGAAATAGTAAAAAATATTATATTAAGTCTTTTTAAACTTAAATCAACCGGCTTATCTCAAACTGAAGTAAATAATCAACGACATGCTTTAGTCGCTTTGGCAACATTAATTTCAACTATTCCAACTGATCCTTCAAAAAAATCTGTGGAAGAATTCTTTCATCTTTTAAAAGATAAAGTAGTTAAAGTAAAAAATGAAGATGGAACTGAAGTTGTTTATAATTTGGTAAGCGAACCCATCGAAACATTATTCCAAAATGCATATGAAATTATAAAAAAAGCGATTGGTTTAGCTCTATATAACACTATAAAGGCACAACATACGGAACTAACACAGTTATCACATGCATTAGGTGTTGATCTCGCTGCTGCACATCTTCCTGTAGAAGCGGCAACAGTAATTAATGGACATATTGAAAGTGCTAATCGAGCATTAGCTATCGTTCTTCAACAATTAGATCATCCTGAAACCTTAGAAGCAAATCAAGCAGTTACTATGGAAAGTTTAGCAACTGCACGTCGAGAAATAGAAGTTGGAAGAGCTGCACTGGTACAAGCCGTAGAATTAGACCAAGCCAATCGTGAAGCCGCTCGTACACGAGTTGGATTAATTCTAACAGACTTAAATGAATTAAGAAGAAAAATAGAAAAAGCTAAAATTTTTCAAGAAAAAAGACCTGTTTTATTAGACCAAGTAGATGCTGAAATTAGAAAGCTTAATCTTGTTCAAGCCAATATTGATAAAGCAGATACTCCTTTTGATTTAGTTGAAGCGCAAGCAATACTTGATGAAATTTCTGAAAGACAAATACCTGCTATCACAGCAAATCTAGGTATTGCTGAAGATGAAGCTGAACAAGCACAAACACAATTAATGGAACGTTATCGTGTAATACATTCACGACTAGGTGAATTAACTACATTGGCGGAAGCTTTTCCTGTAACACATCCCTCTAAAGCACTATTGCAAGCAGCTGCTGAATATTTAACACAAGCTCACCCATTAATATATGACACCTTTTTCGATAATTTAAATATAGCTAAAGTTCAAGCTATTAATGTTCTATTAGATAGAGCTAATGTTGAGCTTAATAGAGCAGAGGCAGAAGTAAATAGAGAACCTGAAAATTATCGTTATCGCGTTGCCGACTTTGTAGATTTACAAGGTGACAAAGCACAATTAAAAGCGGCTATTGATATCGTTTATGGTGATAACGATAGAAGCAGACATGATCCGGTAATGCATATGGCAGCTAATCATATCGTTACTACCTTTGTGAGTGATGATCCTGCGAAAAAAATTACCGTGGATGAGAAACTAGCAGCTAAACAATTAGTAAAACGTCACCTAGATGAAGAGCCATTTACAACTACTAATTTAAGTGCAGAGGTAGTCATTTCTGAATCTCATGCTGTTGCCCAATTAGTGGATATGGTTGACGATTTCGCTGTTGAGTGGAAAAAACGAACAGCAGAAGGACTCACTTTTGATGCTATTACCGCTGAATTACAAAATACAGTACCAACTCCTGTTGCACCTGATAATAAACTTCATGATATTAAAAAAGGGTATAATACTATCACGGAAATTTTACGTGCTGTAGAACCTGAAGGTACCAACATTACCTTATTGCATCACGAACCTGTTAAAAGATTTCAAATATTCCAAAGCAAAAAGAACGCTAAAGTATTATTCTTAGGCGAACATTCTCTTCTTGAAGCGGTAGCATATAGCTCTACTGCTAAGCTTAGAAAAAGAAAAGTAGGCAAACTACCCGCCGAGTTCAATGGTGTAATAGAGGTAACGCCTGACACCAGAGTGCATCATGTATTTGAAGCATTAATTAATGCTCATTACACAACGGCTAATTATTCTATAGAAGAACAATTTGATGACTTAAATATATTATTAAAGCACTTAATAAAAGTGCGTTTGGAAACTAATAATGCTCTTGCTACTAGTGGCGCTGGAGATGATGATTTTGATATGTTAATGGCGCATTGGATATCATTAGCCAATTCTGCATACGAAGCCGGTCTGGATATGGATGAGTTTTCGAAAGGATTACCTGATACTTTAGTGAATACTCTTGGCACTCATGAAGAACAATTAAGAACTGAACCTTCACATGCCAGAGTATTAGAAACTATTGCTTCAGGCTGTGCAGCTGCATTAAAACATGTACAAGCACCTTTACCTGACGCTGTCGCAGTACCAGCTACTGCCGCCGCTCCAGGACCGGATGAAGTAGCCGCTCACCCTCATCCTGATTAATATTTGTACAAGTTAAGCGAATAAAATAAGGTGTTGCTGGTAGGTCATTGAATAAACAGTATAAACTCAATAGGTTAATAACCTAACAATAGTGCAACTATGAAAAACCCAATTTCTTCTTTTTTGAACTGGCTTAATGGATACAGCGATCTTTCTGGAAAGGATGGCTCATCATCTGACTTATCACAAGCATTTCCTCAGGAAAATAAGCCGTCTTCAAAACCTGCTATTAGCTCTAAACTAGAAAAAAATCCATTCATATTCACCCCTAATATTGAGTATCGGGAATTCAAATTGGATCTTCCTTCTAGGGATGCTCTTGGTCTTCCTCTTATAGACATGCAAGCAGAAAAAGTGAATGATGATGGCAACTGTCTAATTGAAGCTTTTATTCGCGGTTTGTCTGCTGAAAAAAGAGAAAAATTAGTAAATGTCTTATCTCGCCTAGATATACAAGATATGCTAAATACAACACCTCGTTTTGAGCGTGTCAAAGCTATTATTGCAAACAAGCCCAGCGAAGATCCTAAAAATACATTAAATGCTTATCTCGCAATTTTTGCAGCGCTAGCTGATAAAGTTCCAGGAAAATATACTGATGCACAGCAAAATGATGCTCGTACCGTTGCTCGCGCGGTAGTTGGCTTTTATGTAGCAAGAATGTTAGCTCATGTATCAACATTACAAGTTTTTGATGCACAAGGATATCGTTTGAATTTGCAACAAGAAATGGTAGAGTTTTTAATCAATACTGTTGCAGAAGAAGCAAAGCCCCTTAAAAATAAACTACTTACTCAAATAAGAACGATATTAGTTAACGATGATCGAATAGTAGAAGCAGTATTACGAGATTTTAATGCCCCAATCCTTGATCCACTGGATCAAATGCGCAATTTAAATGATGTATTACAAGCAATAAGATCACAAGAAGCACGTGGGGACTTTGTATTGACCACTGCATTTCAGCATTTTTCTTTTGAACAAATTAGCCAGCTTATAAAAATTTATTTTGAAGGCCAAGCTAGAGCTAATGGAAACGATCAGAAGTTTTATTTCAGTTTATCCACTATTAAAGTTATTGCCCAACACTTAGGTGTTAATTTAATTGTCTTTACAGAAAATAGATTGGGAGAGGCTGTTGCAGGCTTGCTAAAACAACAATCACATATGGCTACTTCTCCTTTAAGAGATCACAAACCGGTTGCCATCTATTATCAAACTAATCATGGTGATTTAGTTAATCCAGATCAGCTTTCAGCTCCAACATTAGATGTAATTGAACAGATGTTATCTGGAACAGGTGCAAGACCTATACCTGCTCTAGCAAGAGCCGCAGCGGTTTCAAGATTTCCTGCTGTTCCTCTAGTTGAAAGACCTAGAGTTGCTGTTCCAGCTCCCGATCGGGTTCCAACTCCAGCTCGCGGAGATGTAGAAGCACCACTAGAATCTGACGATGAAGAAACGGTTCCAACTCCTGAGCGTACTCCATCACCTGCTCGTGCAGTTGATGTACCTGATGCTGCAGCCAGCGCTGCAAAAACAAAGAAGCCTGTTCTCGCTACACCTATAGATTGGGTAATGACTGATCAAGGTGATGAGGAGCAAGAAGTTGATGATAGACATAAAGCAGATGCTGCACAGGATATAGCGGACGACGCTCTTTCAATAGATGAACCAGAACAAGCTCCAGATGAGTTACCGGTTGATGAAATCAAACCACGTGTATCTGATTTGGTTCCAGTCACAGATACAGTAGATGAACCCAGTAATAAAACTATTTTAATTGATAAAATTATCGAAGTATTGCGAGATCAACCCGCTGGATTAATGCTAGCCAGACACTTGGCAGAATATGGTCTTTATGGCAGCTTTTCACATTTGGCTGATGCTACTGAGTTGGTAGATGTTACAGGTCTTAATTTACAAAGAAGATTAATGGATCGTGCTACCGGAAAATATCCAACCACTCTTACCAATGTGCCTACTCATATCACCAAAGCACATGCTTATGCTCAAATAGTTGATAGAATAGAAGATTTTCATTTTGAATGGATGTTATTAGATAATCCATTTGATGATATTACAGAGGCTTTAGCTGATAATACCTCCGGTATTGCTATTGCGTACAATAAAATCGAAGGTCTTTTACAGAAAATAAATCCTAATGCAAGAATAGTAAAATTATTTCAAGAAAATCCTGCTGACAGATTTGAAGAAGCATTTCGTTTGGGCCCAAACAACGTTAATGTATTTTTAGGACCACCCGAATCAGTGCTGGTTGCATGGGCATTTGGTGCAAAACATAGTTTGCTTACCATGAAAGTACATATGCCTGCCAGAATTACTTTGCCTATAACACCTGGCGTTAGAACACGCCCAGTGCCAATCAATATTCCCGCAGGAAAAGATACGGTATATGGTGTATTACATTTTCTATTAGATCATTTTCATAAAAATAATATAAATGTAACAGAACAAGAACAAATGAAAATAATCAATGAAATAATGAGCACATTGTTAGAAGACCTTCAAGCGAAATTAAATGTCGCTGAGCGATCTTCAAGCCCAGCAGTGCAAGCACTTGCAGGTCAAATAAAACGAGATATAGTGCTTGTCGCTTCTCAATGGGCGGGGCTTTATAATATGAATGAAGTGTTATCGGTCGGAACCGACCCAGATCAGCATCCTGTAGACAAAAATCAATTTGCATCGTTAAAAGGCCTATTTAAAAGTGATATCCCAAAATCATTTGACCCAACTACTTTTGTAAATGCTTTAAATGATAATTTATCGGGTTCTTTAACCGCCAGAGAACATGATGAACTATTGGGAATGAGCGGAAAATTAGCGGGCTCTATGACAGAAGCAGCATCTGGAACTGCACCCACACGTCCTGTTCGATTAGCAGATGAGCCTCTTAATAAGTACAAACAAAATGACGAACATCATACTCCATTCCGTAAGCGTGGTCCTTAAAACCTAAGCTTCTATTTGCTCCTCATATAATCCTTCAGCCTTTTTGCCTCTCACCTTTTTAATCCTGATATGAGATAAATTCTCCTCTAAAGGCCATTCCAAGCCCTATAAACCCAAGATTTTTCTCAAACATCCGAATGGTCAAATATCCTGCATTCATGTAAGATATCTCGCACAAGATGTTACGATATATACTATTGTATAAAACTAACTAAGTGCCGTATAATCATATCTGTATATATTTTGAACAGTCGAGATAAAAGATGTTCCAACATGAGATAAATAACTATGTCAGCATAGATGCTGACCTTTTGGAAAAAATAAAAAGGAATGAAGTAGAAGGAACTCTAAGTATTATAACAACTCGCCATCATTTCAGAATTGAAGAAATTGAACAGTTGTCAAAGGCTATTCTTCAAAATACAAAAATTAAAGCTTTTGTTTTAAAGGGACGCACAGTATTGTCTTCCATCATAACTTTGATGAAAGGATTAAAAGATAACAAATCTATAAGCCATATCTATCTTGATTCTAATGATTTAGACAGTGACGGAGTAAAATTTGGGGTGTTACGGCTATTTCATTTTTTTCATCCAAAAAAAACACCTATTCAGTTTCTTTCTATTAGCAATAATAAGATTGGAGATGAAGGTGCCAAAGAATTAGCGCAGGTAATATCGCCGTATTATCCTGATCTAAAACAGCTTTACCTTATAGGTAATAACATTGGAGATGAAGGTATAAAAGCTTTAGGAGCTGCTTTAGGAACTAGTAATGAACTAGAACAGTTCGTGCTTGCAAACAATAAAATCACTTCACAAACAGCAAAAGCATTCACGAGTGCTCTAAATCGACAAAATTATTCATTAAGAATATTGAATGTTGATCATTGTGGTATTGGAGATGAAGGTGCAGAGGCATTTGTTAATTGTAGAATGTTACGAGAATTTTCTCTCAATGGGAATTCTATAGGAGATGAAGGTGCAAAGTCATTGGGGCTTGGATTTAGAAATAATTGGCCTTTGAGAGTTTTTTCTCTTCGTGAAAATAATATTGGAGATGAAGGTGCAAAATCATTAAGTGAAGGGCTCAATGCTCATAAGTATTTGCATGCTTTATATCTAGATAATAACAATATAGGAGATGAAGGTGCAAAATATCTATTAAAGATGCTAAAATACAATAAAATTATTAGAATAATTGGTCTTAAAGGAAATAATATTTCACAAGTTATTTTAGATGAAATAAATTTTTTATTAGAACGAAATAAAAATTTGGTTGAAGACAATGAAAAAAGAAAAAATAGCTCTACTGCGTTAGAAAATATTTTTAATTGGTTTGGTAATCTTTTGGATGTTTCAAGTAGTTCAGGTGATGCTTCTGGATCTGAAAAAGCAAGTCTCTCCCAAGTTAGACGTTCTTCGTTTGATGATTCTGATGCTGATACAGAAGTTAAATTAGCTACTGTTGTTTCGAGTGGCCCTGCTTCAAAACCTGTATCGGCATCTAAGCCAATTGTTGTTCCTAAACCTGTTGTGACGCCTACGAAAGTTGATAAAAAATCCGTTGCCGTAGTACCTGTTGCGACAGCACCGACAGTTACAACAGCTACTGTTACTCTACCAAAGAATCCATTATCTGATGCAGAGATTGCTAAGTTTCGTCAATTGATTAGTTTGGATTTTTTACAGAAGCCTAGTGCCCCTGCGGCTCCTGTTGTTGGAAATGCTGTTGTTCTTGATAGCCGTGCTGAAGCTCAGTTGAAGGTAATGCTAAATTATCATTTGGAGTTACAAGAATATATTGCTCAGATTAATCGTAGCCCTAAATTGACACAATATTATAATGAAATGCTTTCTGCTTTGGATAATTTGGTATTAGCGTTTAAAGTCATTAATAGTGGAAGTGTAGAAGGAACCAATTTAACTAAGGAAATGATTTCATTAGGTGAGCAAGTATTGGCTGGTGCTTTATCATTCTTGGGCGTTTCTAAATTAGTTGGGATGATGGTGAGTGTGCTTGCATTTGTTTTTGGTGTGTTAAATGATCGCGATATTAATGCATTAGCTTTTCGTGTTTCTCGCTTATTTCCCAATTCTTCTGATAATGGCAATATTTTAAAATGTTTGGCTATATTATTAACCATTCATCAACAATCACTTATTAATAATCCTCCTGCATTGCCTGCTACATTATCACCTACTGGTTTATATTTAAAAGCCAAAGCATTTACCAATGGAAGAGATACTATTTCAGCCACCGATGCATTAGTGATGGATCATATTGGAATAATAGTAAAATTTTTGAATAGTTTGTCTGGAGAATCTGCACCTTCTATTAATGAATGGTTACCACAGTTATTAGCGCTATTTAAAATTTCATTGTCTAAACCTGTGAAAACTACTGCAACGCTAACGGTTCCTTCAACTACTGCTGTATATGTCCAACAAGCTATTAGTGTGGCTGTTTCAACGCCTGCTTCTGTTTCAAGCAGTTCTTCTACCAATGTGGATGAATTGGCTGAAAGAGTGGATAGATTAGAAGCAAAAGTAACAGCACCTCGTTCCCCAGTACATACGGTAGGAAGTGGAAGTATGGCAATGGCGTATTTATCTCCTAATGCGCATGGAGCAAGCCAGGCTAATGTGCAATTGGCAAATGATGTTGCTGGTATTAGGCAGCAATTAGCGGATCATCATGATGTGGTTGTCATGACGCGAGAAGAACTTGCTGCATTGCAGGCTAGAGTTCAACAATTAGAACGTGCACAAGCTAGCGCAGCGCCTGCTACACAGAATCGTACGGGAGACTGGTGTGTTGTTTCATAAATAGACTGGTTAATAATACTCTGTTGTTTCTCTAAAAAAGTCCGTAAATATCCCTGGGCTTTGCTTAAATTTGATATATAATGTAAAACAAGCGGATGAAACACATCCCCTCATTGTTTATCTTCTAACTTAATTCAAAGAGTGTACTATGTTCAAAAAATTACGTGGATTATTTTCTAACGACCTGTCTATTGATTTAGGCACGGCGAACACGCTTATCTATGTGCGTGGAAAAGGAATTGTTTTAGATGAACCTTCTGTTGTAGCCATCCGTCAGGACGGTGCAAATGGCCAACGGGTGGTAGCCGCAGTGGGCGTTGAAGCTAAACGTATGTTAGGTCGTACGCCTGGAAATATTACGGCTATTCGCCCCATGAAAGACGGCGTGATTGCAGACTTTCACGTTACCGAAAAAATGTTACAACACTTTATTCATAAAGTGCACGAAACTCGTTTCTTGCGTCCAAGCCCTCGTGTATTAGTATGCGTGCCTTGTGGTTCTACTCAAGTAGAGCGTCGCGCTATTCATGATTCTGCTTTAGGTGCCGGTGCACGCCAAGTGTATTTAATTGAAGAACCGATGGCAGCAGCGATTGGCGCTGGCTTACCGGTTGAAGAAGCTACTGGCTCAATGGTAGTGGATATCGGTGGTGGTACTACTGAAGTGGCTATTATTTCGTTAAGCGGTATTGTGTATTCGGCTTCTGTGCGTATTGGGGGAGACCGTTTTGATGAAGCAATTATCAATTATGTGCGCCGCAATTACGGTAGCTTGATTGGTGAATCTACTGCTGAACGTATTAAGCATGAAATTGGTACGGCGTTCCCTGGTAATGAAGTGCGCGAGTTTGAAGTGCGCGGACGTAATTTAGCCGAAGGTGTGCCTCGCAGTTTCACATTGAACAGCAATGAAATTTTAGAAGCTTTACAAGAACCGTTATCCGGTATTGTGGGATCAATTCGAGCCGCTTTAGAGCAAGCACCGCCTGAATTAGCTGCAGATATTGCAGAGCAAGGCATGGTGTTAACCGGTGGTGGCGCGTTGTTGCGTGATTTGGATCGTTTATTAATGGAAGAAACCGGGTTACCTGTGATTGTAGCCGAAGATCCTCTCACTTGTGTGGCCAGAGGTGGTGGTCGCGCATTAGAGATTATGGATGAAAGCGGCGGCGATTTCTTGTCTACCGGCTAGCAAGGGGCAGGCCATCAGACACATCATCAAAAAACACTCTCATGTGTTTTTACGACTCAGCTGTTTACTCATATTATCTATCGCCTTAATGGTGGTGGATCATCGCTATGCGTCTTATTCAAAACCCATTCATCAAGCACTTTCCTGGATTGTATGGCCATTTCAATATGTGATTGAGCAGCCATTTCGTTTGGGCAATGCTATTGCTTCACGCTTAGGCACACAACATACCTTAATCCGTGAAAACCAAGAGCTGCGTGCCAAACAATCGTTGCTGGAATTTCAACTTCAACGTTTAGAAGCCTTAGAAAATGAAAATATTCGTTTGCATACTTTATTAGGCTCTACTTCTCAAGCGGGCGATAAAGCTGAGATGGCCGAAATTCTTCATGTGGCTGCGCATCCTTTTGCACAACGCGTGGTGTTAGATAAAGGTGAGAGCGATGGTGTTTACGAAGGCCAACCGGTAGTAGATGCGTATGGTGTGATCGGACAAATTCGAGATGTGAACCATGGCTCAAGTGTGGTTTTATTAATTAGTGATATTACGCATGCGCTTCCTGTGCAAAGTAACGACGATGGTACACGCGCCATTGCAGTAGGAACAGGCTCACCTTACGAATTAGAATTAAGCTATGTGCCGAATAGTGCAGAATTTGAAGTGGGCGATTTATTAGTGACTTCAGGTTTAGGTGATCGTTTCCCTAGAGGTTATCCGGTGGGCACGATTACTGAAATTGAAAGTGATCCCGGTGCGGCGTTTATGCGCATTAAAGTAAAACCGGCTGCCCGTTTAGATAAAGTGCGCGAAGTATTATTAGTATGGCCGGGCCAAAACCCAACCGTTGCACATGTGGAAGATATTCCTGTGCCAACAGAAAAAACCTCTGAAGAATTAAGCGAGAATAAATAATATGACGCTAATGATGAATTCTCACACATCTGAACGGCATTCTTATACCGCCATCTTTTTTACGTTATTAGCGGCTATTGCGCTTACTATTGTTCCTTTACCAGATTGGTTAGTGTATTACCGTCCTGCATGGGTGTCTTTATGCTTAATCTATTGGGCGATTAAAGCGCCTGATCAAGTAGGCATTGGTCTGGCATGGATGGTGGGATTATTGTTGGATGCTTTTCAGGGAACGTTATTAGGTGAATACGCGTTGTTATGTATGTTAGTGGTTTTTGTAGCGGGACAAATGCATCAGCGTTTACGTTTATTTCCAATATTGCAGCAAGCGGTTTTTGTTTTTTTATTATTAGGTATTCAATTTATTATGTTTGTGTGGATCCAAGGATTAAGCGGACATCCTATGCATAGTTGGAGTTATGGTTTTTCTGTGTTGACCAGCATGTTGGTATGGCCTTTTATGGCTGGGTTTCTTAATTGGACGAAGTGGTAACGGAATTTACTATTCTTTTTTTTCTTTAGTTTTTTCTTTTGGCACAGCAGGTAAGTGTGCAAATAATTCGGCACGTTTTTCGTCATTAGCGGCTTGCACCGCCGTCCACCATTTTGCAATGGCTTCGTAAGGTTCTCCGGCTTCTACTCTTAAATGTAAAAAGTCATAAGCAGCGCGGAAACGTGGATGGCGCAACGTACGTCCAATATGGCGTTTGCGCAAATAAACCAATCGCGGTTGTAATTGCCACATCTCTCTAATAAAAACACTTAAGCGTTTAGGCAAAGATACTTGTTGTGCTTGATGCCCCAGCACTTCATTGGCGGCAGAAATGCTAGCAAAATAAGGTGACTGATGATGATGCTTTTGATAATTGTAAACGCTTAAGGTATAAACCGGCCACAAAAATGCAGCGAATAAAAACGCAGGAGTAACAGGTTTGTTTTGTTTAATGCGTTGATCGGTATTGCGTAAAGAATTTTTAATCAGATTTTGCATGCTTTCATTGTCGATATGCTCATCGTTTAGTGCATGCATGGTTTGGGGCATTAACACTGAAAATAAACTGTATTCATTTAACAGTTCATAATTGAGCAATGCATGACCATACATAAATAATTTATTAAATTCATCAAATAAACGAGCAGATGGAATGTGGGCTAATAAATGTGCTAATTCTTTAATGGTGGCAGCCGATTCTTTATCTAGCTCAAAATTCAGTTTTCCCATAAAGCGTATAGCGCGCAACATACGCACGGGATCTTCACGATAGCGCTGTTGTGCATTACCAATAATACGTAAATGATGTTTTTTTAAATCGGCATAACCGTCGGTAAAATCGATAACATCGCCGCTTTTGGGATCGTAATAAAGAGCATTAACGCTAAAATCGCGGCGCCAAGCATCTTCAGCAAAAGAGCCATAAACGTTATCTCTTAACACTAAGCCTGTGGTTTGGTGAGTATGGTGAGCTTGGTCTTTGGGGTTCAGTTTTTCCCCTTGCTCATTGGTCTCCGGCTCTTCTGGGGGCGTGTTGCCTCTAAAGGTGGCTACTTCAATTACGTGATGGTTAATATGCACATGGGCCAGTCTGAACCGTCTGCCTATCAAAAAGCAGCGCTTGAATAAGGATTTTACTTCTTCAGGAAGCGCATCCGTGGCCACGTCAAAATCTTTAGGGTGATGGCCTAGCAGTAGATCACGCACGCTACCACCCACTATATAGGCCTGAAAACCCGCCTTCTGCAGCGTAGAGATAACTTCTCTAGCCGCGGGACTAATATCCTGGGGTTTAATGCCATGCTCGCGAGCAGCGATATGTAGGGGGGCTGGTAATCGTTCAATATCCACTGTACTTTCTTCAAGGTTATTCCATTAAGGTAGAATATGATACCATAAGCTAAGCTTTTCAGACCATCATCCCATATGAAAAACACCGTACAAATATTCACTGACGGCGCTTGCCGTGGTAACCCAGGGCCAGGTGGCTGGGGTGCTATTTTGCGTTGGGGTGATCTTGAAAAAGAACTTTATGGGGCAGAGCAGGAAACTACCAATAACCGTATGGAGCTTCAAGCAGCTATTTCAGCCCTAGAGAACTTAACTCGACCTTGCCATGTGGTGTTGACCACCGATTCTGAATATTTGCGTAAAGGCATTACAGAATGGGTGAGTGGCTGGGAGAAAAAAGGCTGGAAAACCGCTCAAAAGAAACCGGTTAAAAACCAAGATTTATGGCAAGCGCTATTAGCCGCTGTTAAGCCACATCAGATCCAATGGCATTGGGTAAAAGGGCATAGCGGGCACGCAGAAAATGAGCGCGCTGATGCGTTAGCCAATATAGCGATTGATGAATTGATTGGAGATTTGTAATGTCAAAACGCCAAATTATTATCGATACAGAAACCACGGGCTTAAGCCCCACTCAAGGCGATCGTATTATTGAAATTGGTGCCTTAGAATTAATTGACAGACGTTTAACCGGAAAACGTTTTCATCGTTATTTGCATCCCGATCGTCATATTAGCGAAGGTGCTGTGCGTGTGCATGGGATCACCTTAGAATTTTTAGCAGACAAACCACGTTTTCATGAAGTGGCGGATGAATTATTATTATTTTTAGATGGTGCAGAATTAGTGATTCATAACGCACCGTTTGATATGGGATTTTTTGATTATGAATTTGGTTTAATCGGAAAACCTTATTTAAGCACGTTGTGTTCCGTGCTGGATACGTTGCCTATGGCGCGTAATAAACATCCAGGCCAAAAAAATTCGTTAGATGCATTATGCAAACGCTATGGCATTGATAATACGCATAGGCAATTACACGGTGCGTTATTAGATGCGGAAATTTTAACCGAAGTTTATTTAGCCATGACGGGTGGTCAAACCAGTTTGTCATTAGGGCAAGAAGCTGTGGTAGTGGTAAAGCAAGAGGAAGAAACGATTATCAGAAAATCGTCTGGTGTTCCTCTGACAGTACTTAAAGCAACCAAAGAAGAATTAGAGGCACACCAACTCTACTTAGAAAAAATGCAAAAAGTATCGGGTGTAAAACCGGTTTATTTTGCCGATTAAAATGTAGATCCGTTCATCAGTAAGTGTGTGGCAATACTCGCAAAATATCCTAAAGCCACTGCCCATGTCCATTTCAAGTGACTAAAGAAAGTATAATAACCGCGCGCTTGTCCCATTAATCCTACACCTGCTGCAGAGCCAATAGAAAGCATACTTCCGCCAACACCTGCAGTGAGTGTTACTAAAAGCCATTGGCCTTCAGACATGGTTGGATTCATGGAAATAACAGCATACATAATAGGAATATTATCGATAATGGCTGACAAGATCCCAATAATGATATTGGCCGGTGTATGCGCGTAAGCGGCGGATAAATTTAATGCGGTGCCTAATTGATCATAAAGCAAAGTAGACATAGTGCTTAAATAGCCTAATGTACCTAATCCACCTACGCACAACACTACACCGTAAAAGAATAATAACGTATCCCACTCAATATCGGCTATGCGTTTAAAAATATCAAATTCATAATCGTTATTGGCTTTTTTGCCATTTTCTCTGCGGTTAATAAAGTATCCGTAGAGTTGTAAGAAACCTAAGCCGGTCATCATACCGATAACGGCAGGCATCGCTAAATAATGATGTAAGAAAACCGAAGTAGCCATAGAAACAAAAAACAAACCTACAATGCCGTAGGCGCCTGGTTTTAAATGAACGGCTTCGTTGTGTGAAGAAGGTGAGCCTTTAGGAACGGCAGGCAACATCAGTAAGCAGGGAACCACATAATTAACAACAGAAGGAACAAACAATTGGAAAAATTGTTGGAACTCGAGAGCGCCCGCTTGCCATACCATTAAGGTAGTAATGTCACCGAAAGGGCTAAATGCCCCACCGGCATTAGCCGCCACTACAATGTTAATACACCCTAAGGTAATCATACGTGGGCTTTCTTTACCCACAGCAATTAATACGGCACACATAAATAAAGCTGTTGTTAAATTATCGGCTACCGGCGAAATGAAAAATGCGAGCGTACCGGTAATTAAAAATAATTGGCGGTAAGAAAATTTACAGCTAACTAACCATCCGCGTAATGCAGAAAACACGCCGCGTTCTTCCATGGCGCTAATATAAGTCATGGCCACTAATAAAAATAAGGCTAACTGAATGTATTCTAATAAATTGGCATTAATTCCTTGCAAGGCAACTTCTGTGGCGCCGACTTGATGAGCTAATAATGCCACTAAGGTCCAAATAATACCCGATGCTAAGATCATGGGTTTAGATTTTTGTATGCGTAATTGTTCTTCAAAAAAAACAATAATGTAGGCGATGATAAATATAAATAAGGCAAAAAGAGCGAGAGGGTGTGAGGTTAAAGATAATGTGCTATGTTCTGATCCAGTGCTTGCATGCGCAATAGGAGAAGCTGCAAATAAGAAAAAAGGAAGGAAGGCCCATTTTATTTTAGCAAGTAGGTTCATATGAACTCCTATGGTCAGGACATAAAGGCTAATAGTACGCATTTTAGGCAGAAAAGTATATAATTTTGGCTGATTTTGCTCATAATCACTCAAGGATGACAATGACACTCATTGATTTTACACTTTCCATTTTAGGGTTTAGTTACATTGCCGGTATCGTAGGCGCGCTGACCGGTTTGGGCGGCGGGGTAGTGTTGATCCCCGTTCTGGTTTTATTATTTGGCATTGATATTCACTATGCTATGGGTGCCTCCTTAATATCGGTGATAGCCACTTCGTCTGGCGGAGCCATTGCCCATTTAAGAGATGGCTACACGAATTTACGAATTGGTATGTTATTAGAAATAGGCGCTGTATTTGGCGCTATGGGTGGCGCTATATTGGCTGTTCATCTTTCTTCCAACGGAATTGCCATCGTATTCGGAATTGTTATGCTCTATGCCGCCTATTCGGTCAGCACTCATAAGAGCCATGGCAATTTAGCACTTAAGCCTGACAAATGGGCTACCTTGTTACGCTTGAACTCAAGTTATCCTAGTTCGGAGGGTGTTACACCGTATTACCCTCAACGCATTACTATCTCTATGATTATTATGACCATCGCAGGTATGACATCAGGCATGTTAGGAATAGGCGCAGGTACTTTAAAAGTAGTGGCCATGGATAAAGCCATGCGATTACCGTATCGTGTTTCAACCACTACCAGTAACTTTTTAATTGGAATAACAGCTGCTGTGAGTGCGGGTGTTTATTTTGCTAATGGTTATGTTCAACCGCAATTGGCTTTCCCTATTATGCTAGGAGTATTAGCGGGTGCGTTAACCGGTGCTCGCATTATGCCTCGGTTACCGGTGAAAATATTACGTTATATTTTTGGTGTGGTGGTTTTTGTATTAGCTATGCAAATGCTATATGAGGGAATTTATGGACAACTCTAGTGCTCAAAAAATTCAAATACAAATAGGGCAATGGTTGTTGCTTGGTATTTTAATAGCCGTGGTTATTGCTACTATTGGTGGTATTTATTATTTGGCCATTCACGGATCAGAAAGTGTTTACGATCTTCCTTTTTATTCTAAGACTGCACAATCTACTTCATTAGGTGAGTTATGGTCTCTTGCTTATCAGTTAACACCTTATGGGATTATGCAATTAGGTGTTTTCTTATTGGTGGTTACGCAATTATTACGCGTAGGACTAGCGGGTTGGTATTTTGTTAAAGTAAAAGATGCCGTATTTGTATGGATTTCAGTGGCTATTTTTTGTGTGCTTTTTTATAGTTTATTTTGGCATTTTGGTTCTTAATTTATTCATATTGCCTGGTAATTTTAATGTGGCAGCATTGATAGCTACGATAATAGTGCTGATAGACATTAGCGCAGCCCCTACCGCAGGTGACAGTAAAATACCATAACTAAATAAAGCGCCCGCAGCGATGGGAATAGCAATCGCGTTGTATCCCGTTGCCCATACTAAATTTTGCATCATTTTTTTAGTCGTAATGCGTGATAATTTAACTAAAGCAACTACATCTAATGGATTGCTTCTTACTAAAATAATATCGGCAGCTTCTAATGCGATATCGGTGCCTGCACCTATGGCAATACCCACATCGGCTTGAGCAAGAGCGGGTGCGTCATTAATACCGTCGCCTACCATTCCCACAATAAATTCTTTTTCTTGTACTTCTTTAATTTTGTCTACTTTGTTTTGTGGTAACACTTCAGCAAAATAGCTATCAAGCTCGATATTATTATCTACCCATTGTGACACTTGTTTGTTATCACCGGTTAACATTAAAGAGCGTATTCCCATTTTTTTAAGTTCTTGGATCGCCAATTTAGATTCTGGGCGAATAATATCAGCCAGTGCGATAGCGCCGCATAATTGATTATCAATAATAACAAAAATAACGGTTTTGCCTTGATGTTGCATGGTCGCAATTTTACTATTTTCCATCGCATTTTTTACTTGGCTTAATTCCACTTCTTTTAAATAACCAGGGCTTACTACTTTTACATTTTTGCCATTAACGATTCCTTCTGCTCCTTTGCCAGGCATGGTACGAAATTTTTCAACTGGCCAATGTTCGGTGGCAGAGTATATATTTTCTTTGGCACTTCCCTTGGAAATTCCTTTTGCAATAAAATGTTCAGACTTTTCTTCAATAGCTACGGCATAATTAAGTAATTCTGCTTCGGTGTAGCGAACATTAGTAAATATTAAAATATCTGTAACGCCAAAATTACCTTCCGTTAATGTTCCGGTTTTATCAAAAATCATCGTGTTTATTTTGCGCGCTGTTTCAAAAGCCGCGCGATTACGAATAAGCAAACCTTGTTTAGCACCGATAGTAGTAGAAACAGCAATTACTAAAGGAATAGCTAAGCCTAGTGCATGAGGGCATGAAATAACCATCACCGTAACTACGCGTTCTAATGCAAATGCAAGACCATAATCAGTGAATTGTGTCCACACAATTAAGGTAATAAAAGCGGCGCCTAATGCGATAAAAGTGAGCCAAGAAGCAGCGCGATTAGCCAGTTCCTGTGTTTTTGATTTGCTATCTTGAGCTTGTTTAACCATGGTAATAATTTGTGAAAGAAAAGAGTTTTCGCCTATTTTTTTCACTTGAATAGTAATAGCGCCTTCGTTGTTAATCGAACCTCCAATGACCGTGTCGCCAATCGTTTTATTAATAGGTTTAGATTCACCCGTTAGCATGGATTCATTGATAGTGGTTTCGCCTTTAATCACTTTCCCATCAGCAGGAATTTTTTCGCCGGGTTTAACTAATAAGCGATCGTTAAGTGCTATGTCTTTTAAATTAATATCGGTAGTGGATCCATCAGATGCTTCTTTATGAGCTTGTAAGGGTAATAGTTCTACTAATTTTTCGAGTGATGAACTTGCTTTTATCACCGATTTCATTTCAATCCAATGTCCCAGCAACATAATATCGATTAATGTGGCAAGTTCCCAAAAAAATAAATTACCGGGCAAACCCAAAACCACAGACGCGCTATAAACATAAGCGGTAGTGATCGCTAAACCAATTAGCGTCATCATGCCGGGTTTTCCTTTCAAGGATTCTTGATACATCCCATAAAGAAAAGGCCAACCGCCATAAAAGAAAATAAGGCTAGAGAAAACAAGTAGAGGATAATCGCTGTGTTCAAATTGAAACATAGCTAGAGAGAAAAAAGGCGAAACTAATTCCTGAACCATCGGAGATAAGAGAAGAATAGGAATAGTTAAAATGAGAGAAATCCAAAAACGGGTTTTTAGATCGGTGATCATTTTACGAAGTGAGTTAGCACGAAGTGAACGTTCCATATTCAATTCCTTATTTTATAAATGGGAAAAACTCCAGCTTTTGTTCGGTAGGGGTACATATCAACATATTTGCCCGTTTTTCCCAGGCACCTAATACCGTGCGAGTGGCGGGCTGATGGTCTAGCTCAAAATGATGTACGCTAGGCCTGTGTGTGTGACCATGAATAAGATGTTGAACACCATATTCTTTCATTAACGTCATCACTGTTTCAGGGGCAACGTCCATAATCATTTCGGATTGGGTTTTGCCGCGCAAATAACTGCGTAAACGATATAGTTTTACAATTAAGCGTTTTTGCCATAAAGGTTTTTCGCGCGATAATTTTTCATATTTTGGGCGCGTTTTGCGTAACGCCTGATAGCGCACATCAAACGTGCATAAGGTATCACCATGCATGATTAAAGTAGGTGTGCCATAGAGATCAACAACGGTGTGCTCAGGTAGCATTATTATTCCTGATGCTTTGGCAAATGCTTCTCCCATCAAAAAGTCACGATTACCATGTATAAAATATACGGGAGTTCCGCTATCGCTTAAGGCTCGTATCGCTTTGATGATTTCGTCATTGAATGAAGAGCGGTCGTCATCTCCAATCCACACTTCAAATAAGTCGCCCAAAATGTATACGGCATCGCTCCCACGTGCGGTAGTGGCAAGCCAATGTAAGAAGGTCTTGGCAGCAGGAGAGCCCTTATAAATATGCAGATCGGAGACAAAAAGAGTTTTCGACATGACTAAGTGCTTATAGAAATATTAAAGTAGGCCAAGGATAATAAGATAGCCTCATAGTTGTCAAGAATAGCGCTATCCGCTAAGATGGATGGCGTTAAATTGATGTCTGATATAAGGCTTTGAATAATATGGTTAAAACCCGCTTTGCTCCCAGTCCTACTGGCTTATTGCATTTAGGCAATGCTAGAACGGCACTATTTTGTGCTTTATTTGCGCACCGTCAGAAAGGTGGCTTTTTGTTACGCATAGAAGATACCGATCAGGCACGCTCTAAAGAAGAATACAATATTGAGCTGCAAAACGATTTGCAGTGGCTAGGTTTGCAATGGGATGAAGGCCCAGGCTGTGATCTAGGGCATGGACCTTATTACCAGTCCCAACGCCAAGAAATTTATGACAACCATTTTAACCGCTTACAAGCAGCTCATTTGGTTTATCCCTGTTTTTGCTCTGATGCCGAGCTTTCTCTGGCTCGCAAAACCCAACTCAATGCTGGCATGCCTCCCCGTTACGCGGGTACCTGTGCGCATCTCACTGCCGCTGAAATAGAAGAGAAGAAGGCTAAGGGCATACCGTTTACTTGGCGTTTTAGAGTGCCTACAGATGAGATAGTAGTTTTTAATGATTTAGTACGTGAAGAGCAACGTTTTGCTACCAACGATATAGGCGATTTTATTATTCGTAGAGCAGATGGTTCTTTTCCTTTTTTATTTAGTAATGCTCTCGATGATGCCCTGATGGATGTGACCCATGTATTACGTGGTGAAGACCATGTGGCTAATAC
This sequence comes from Gammaproteobacteria bacterium, assembly GCA_965279305.1. Lineage (GTDB taxonomy): Bacteria > Pseudomonadota > Gammaproteobacteria > JBIOEC01 > JBIOEC01 > JBIOEC01. Next base: position 1,057,728 of record OZ257143.1, read on the forward strand.
ACCTAGACAATTATTATTGATGAAAGCCTTATCGTTGCCTACCCCTGAATATGGTCATATGCCATTGATTGTCAGCGATGATAATACCCCTTTATCTAAACGCGAAGGAAGTTGGAGTGTGGCGGATTTACGCGCTAGTGGTTATTTACCCGGCGCAATTAATAATTATCTAGCACGTTTAGGCCATTATTATGCTGAGAATAATTATTTTTCTTTACCAGAACTGGCAGAAAGATTTGAATTGTCTTCATTAGGTCGTTCACCGGCACGTTTTGATGTAAGCCAATTACACTATTGGCAAAAAATGGCCTTGCAAAATACCACATTGGATGAAATTTGGCATTGGATGGGAATGGTTGTGCAAGTATTAGTGCCCATAACCAAACGGGATAAATTTATTGAAACCATATTACCTAATGTAATATTTCCTGCCGATGTAGTGGATTGGGCACAACATATGTTTTCGCCTACCGAATTACATTTGGGTGAAGCTGAAAAAAATATTATCAAAGAAACCGATGAATTGTTTTTTGAAACCGGTTTAGCGGTAATGGAAGATTGTGATTGGACACATGAACATTTACTCAAAGCGTTAAAAGAAAAAGCGAATGCACAAGGCAAAAAATTATTTCAGCCTTTACGTATTACGTTAACCGGACAATTACATGGTCCTGAATTACCTGCGTTGATTGAATTGATGGGTAAGGATCAGGTTCAACACCGTTTTAAACAAGCATTAACATTAACAAAGCAAAAATAATATGCTGCAAATTTACGATTCACTCACACAATCAAAAAGACCTTTTAAGCCTTTAGTGCCTGGTAAAGTTTCCATGTATGTGTGTGGAACAACCGTTTATGATTATTGCCATATTGGTCATGCGCGTACTTATGTTGCCTTTGATGTGGTGTATCGTTATTTACAGCATTTAGGCTACGACGTTACTTATGTGCGAAATATTACCGATATTGACGATAAAATTATTGCTAGAGCAAAAGAAAATAAAGAAGACTGGCACGCATTAACGGCGCGTATGATTGAAGCCATGAATGAAGATTTTTCGGCTTTACATATTCTACGCCCTACTAAAGAGCCTAAAGCCACTGAAATGTTAGAGCAAATGTTTGTGCTGATTCAAAAGCTTATTGATGGCGGCTTTGCTTATGTAGGTAAAGATGGTGATGTATTTTATGAAGTGGAAAAATATAAACCTTATGGCGAATTATCGAAACGCTTATTAGATGATTTAAAAGCCGGTGCTCGCGTAGAAATTAATGAAGGTAAAAAAAGCCCATTAGATTTTGTATTATGGAAACAAGCAAAACCCAATGAACCCTCGTGGGATTCACCTTGGGGAGCAGGACGCCCGGGTTGGCATATCGAATGTTCAGCCATGTCTAATGATTTATTAGGCCCGCATTTTGATATTCATGGCGGCGGCAACGATTTGAAATTCCCTCATCATGAAAATGAACGCGCACAATCAGAAGCAGCTAATGGCGAAACCTTTGTGGATTATTGGATGCATACCGGCTTTGTGCAAATCAATGATGAAAAAATGTCTAAATCGCTAAACAATTTTTTTACTATTCGTGATGTCTTAGCGAAACATGATGCTGAAGTGGTGCGTTATTTCTTGGTATCTAGTCACTATCGTAGTCCCATCAATTATTCCCAAGAAGCATTAGAGCAAGCTCATGCCTCGCTCAGTCGTTTATATGGTGCTTTACGTCATTTGCCTGATGTGAGCTTAACTTTGCTTGATAGCGAAGTACAAGATATTTCCAAAAACTTTTTTGCGGCTTTAGATGACGATTTTAATTTGCCTGAAGCGTTGGCTAGCATGTTTGAATTGGCTAAAACTATTCAACGTGAACGCGATACCAGACCTGACTATGCCGCACAATTAGGTATTATATTAGGTAATCAGGGTGCTTTATTAGGTATTTTAACTCGCGATCCTGATGAGTTTTTTCATTCCGGTGGCGATGATGCTGCTGAAGTTGAAACATTAATTAAAAAACGCGAACAAGCCCGCGCTGAAAAGAATTGGGCTTTAGCGGATCAAATTCGCGATGAATTACTTGCCCGTAAAATTTCAATAGAGGATAGTGGCGGCACGAGTACGTGGCGCCGAATGTAGTTAATCAACAGAGAGAAGTATTATGTTGAAACACGATGATTATTTTGAAAGTTTTCCTCAATATAAAAAATTGTTTGAGGCTATACAAACAGGCTCTCTTGAGGAAGTAAAAGCAGAGCTTCAATCCTGTCCAGATCTCAATGGCGTTTTCTTTTTGCATCAGAATATTTCTCTTGTTTTTTATACTGATGAAGTAGAGGCAGGTTTTTTGCTTCATAAGCTTGTTGAAGCAGGCAGGGAAGACGTGTTTGATTATGTTTCTCAATTACCAGGGCTAGATTGGACAAAAAGATATACCTATACTATGAAAAATATTGCACAGGGTGAAGAGCCGCGCATGGTAGAGCATCAGGCGTTATCTGCTCCCGAATATGCGTTGTGTCTGGGAAAATATGGTAGAGCCGCTAAATTATTTGAAAGAGCTATAGCTGAAGGTGTTCCAGCTCCTGTACGCTTGGAAAATCTGTTAAACTTTTTTGCTTCGGATCCACAACGTACAAGTGATGCCTTGCACCAATTAGTGTTTCGTCTTCAAGAATCCCCTGCTAAAGTTGCATTAGCAAACCAAATACTACTTCCAGCATCTCCTCAAACATTTGGCGCTATTTTTAGCCTCACCTAAACCCTCTTATTTGCTTTGTCACCCCGGATTTTTCTCCTCCAATATTTTAGAAAAGAAAAAGATCTTTCAGGAGAAAAATATCGGGGTCTGGTCGAAAGATTTATCTATTCCTCTTGTAATGTCCTATAAAGGGATGATGGTTTTTGTTCAGTTTTAATACTTTTTCATAGTGATATGATCGTTAATATATTTTTATTAAGGTGTCATTATGGAAGTAGATGATTTTGATGGTGTTTTTAAAACATCGCACCGTTCTTTCAGTAAAGGAGAAGTAACCTCCGGACATGACGAACCACTAATTGCCCATTCTGTGCGCTCATTCTTACTTCATTTATGGCTCTTTTCTATTTTTTCACGATTCTATTCTTTTGTTAAGAAAAAATTAATAAAATAACATCTTCTGATGAATACTCTTGTAAACATATCTCGAGGTGATATAATTATGATTTTAGAAGATGTGGTTTTACAAAGTTTGTTGGATTTGGATGGGGAACGTTTTTTAATAGATGAAGTTTTGGGTTTATGGGTTAAATTTGATGTTAAAAGAGTACCTGTGACTAGAGAGAGGCCTCATGGGATCAGATACTCATTAACCCTACATAATAGGTTAAATGAAAGGATACTTGGTTTTGATAATTCGCACGCGCTGAGGTTGTTGGGTAAAAAAAATGTTGATTCCTTTAGAGTTTATGATCATTGGCACTCTAACGGAACTAATCAAGGGAAGCGGTATTGTTATGTAAATTCTGCAAAATTGTTAGAAGACTTTTATAGTGAAGTGCACAGGGCAATTAATATTTTAAAAGAGGTGCGTAATGAGCATACAAAATAAAGTAGTAAAGGTTGGAATTATGCCATGGAACGTATATAAAAAACGAACTATTGCTATAGCCAAAGGGGAGTACAATAAAAAAGCAGATGAGCCAAAAATTTGGTTTCCTTCAATAAAATCATTGGCTCACGTTTTATCAGAAGAAAACCAAGATCTCATGAGGTTAATTGCTGATACTCATCCTCAGTCTATTAAAGAATTAGAAGAAGTAACTGGGCGCAAAGCAAATAATCTATTGAGAACATTGCGTACTATGGAAAGTTATGGCTTCATAAAACTAAATGAAGGTAAAAAAGGGGCGGGAAGAACACCTCTGGTTCCAGAGCTGATTTATAGTACAGCAGAAATTCGATTGAATTTATCCGGACATTATAATTAATGGGTTTTATTTTACTTTCTTGGAAAGATTGTGTATATTTTCTACGGTTAGTTAAAAAAACGTTAAAATAATTAGGAAATAAATAAAATGCCTTGGATTATTGACCCAACTCTTTATAATCGGATTGCCAACAGTGATCCTACTTTAACCGAACTCACTTTTGGAATGGGAGGGACTAATTTTTTTGGTGCCGCAACTAATATGGAAATTATTGGTGGTCGTGTGCCTGGGTATGGAGGGACAGGACAACACACAAGAAGCAGTGTTCAAAAAGAATTGTCTCATGCTTTTTTTTATAACTCTAATCTACTTTTTTCATGTTTATTTAAAGAAGAGGAAAAGTTAGTTCAAGTACGATATAAAGGTGGAACAGTACCAAAAAGTCATGGTTATCAATTGACTCAAATAGCAGAAAGAAAAGGTTGCGGTTTTGAAGAGCTGGCTGAAGCATTGGAGAAAAATACATCTATAAGAACAATAGATTTAACAGCAGATGGTGTTACCACTAAGATACAAGATGACCGTGATGTTAGAGTGATATTGAGCGCGGTAAGAAAACATACTACTCTTACCAGTTTAACCTTGGGTACCGCTTCATTGGGAGCAGAAGGCTTCAATGTTCTTTGTTCGATATTGAGAAATAATTCACCTCCACTAAAATTTTTATCTATTAATTCTAGTGATGTTATAAAAGATAAAGGACGTTTGCAACTCATATTGGATATGGTAACGCTTAATAATACTTTAGAAATGATACAAATTCAGTACCCAAGTGGTAGTTCATATGATTATATTAAAACTGATGCGCAATGGCGTTCGGGAAGTAGTAACACGATTAAAAAAATAGGTTCTCATAGTGAAACAGATATTGAAAGACTTATTAATCAGATTAGAGAGGTTGTTAGAAACAAAGTTGCTGCACGTCAAGCACCTGCAAATAATGATTCTAATACTGTCGCGGACTTGAAAGAAATTGTTGCACAACAACAACAGCAAATTCAAATGTTAATGCAGGCTATGCAGTTGCAAAATTCCGGAAAGGCTCCCACTCCTGGAGCTCAATCTTCTTTCTCTCCACCTTCTAGTTAAATACTGATATAGTTATGGAAAAGGCAATTAGGGGATATCTTATGCCGGCGTTAAGTAATAAAGAGAGAAGACAATTAGAGAAAGCAGCAGCTGCTAAACCAAAGGCCACTCAGATCGCTCCCACTCCTGCTCTTATAGCAGATCCTCAAAAAGCATCCATTTTAGTTCCTGAGTTTTTTGTATATAGAGGTTTTTTAGATCCTTATTCTTTTCGCGATACTTATTCTTATTATCAAAATGAACATACTCTTAGAATATTAGAAGCTGCTTTTAAAGATAAAGGCGATAATGCCCATAAGCATGCATTTGATATTATTTTATCTCTTGTTAATCCTTTTGATGGAGTTTCTTTTTCGTCTATTCGATGGAAATATAAAAGACGAGCGAGCAAGGATACGAGTAACAATAAGAGTAGAAAAAAAGCAAGAGATGAACCTTATACTATAGTGAGTTATTTTGACGAACAAGATCGTGTTACTTGTAACGTGATTTATGATGGTGATGGAAATTGTCGTTTTCAGGTTGATTTTGCTAAGCATGAATCTGGGGATGTACATTGGCATTCATTAATTCCTGGTAATTTGGACCATTCATCGGGTGAAGGTCATGCATTGCCTTGGCAAACTTGTCCGTGGCCTTGGTTATGTGTTTGTGTAACTGATGTTGAAAACATTTCTGTTCCTGCATTATCACCTAGCGATCAGGAGTTGATTTGTCATCAAATTACTTCTAGAGATCCTGATGATAGAAAAGTGTTTGAAAAAGGTCTTTTAAATTTGAGAAGCTCGTTTAGTGATTCAAAAGGCCTAATGACGTGGACAATATTTAGTCTTATATTAGTAACGGTTATTGTTTTATATGTAAAACTTAATCGAGAATTTAATCCCGAGATTGATGCGCTTGCAAGAGGATTAGGACTAGATCTAGACGATGTAACCGTAGATCGTTTTTTATCTGCATTGGTTCCTCCTGAAACCCAAAGAGCAACGCCTTCTTAATTTAATAGCTGCTGGAAGTGCTTGTTCTCCTATTTAATCTATATGTCAATCATAAATTAAACTAAATTGGCTGTAAAACATGAAGTTAGTTAGAATATTGCGCTATTTTGGCTGTTTTTTTTACTAATTTATTTAAAAGGTTTACTGATGAGCTATATGATGCTAAGGTTAAACTGACCCATTATAAAATGAAAAAATGGTGTTTTTACGTTTTAACGTATTCAATCTATATTGAGGTAATCTTTATGAAAAACGTGACTTTATCTAATAAATTAACTTCAATCAACAATATATTTAAAAAACTAAAATCTCATTTGCGCAGTGCAGTATCTAATAATGAAGAAATTAATTTTAAACCTAATGGAGTGTTAACTTTAGGGGTTGAGATTGAGTTGCAATTGATTGATTCTAAAACATATAATCTTTCTTCCTGTGCTGAAGATTTATTAAAACGAGCTTCACATTTAAAAAAAATAAAACCAGAATTTTATTTGAGTACAATCGAAATTAATACCGATATATGTAAGGATATGCATCAGGTCAAATCAGATTTAACTGAAACATTAAGCTCATTGAAATCTATTGGAGATGATATGGGTATAAGTTTTTCAACTACAGGTGCACATCCATTTGCAAAATACTCAGATTGTATTATATCTCCTAGTGATCGTTATCAAGAATTGATTGATCGAAATCAATGGTTAACCCGTCGAATGACTGTTTACGGAATGCATGTACATATTGGAATGGCTAGCGGAGATAATTGTATTCTATATAATAATTTTTTTATGTATTTTTTACCGCATTTGTTAGCATTGTCAGCAAGTTCTCCTTTTTGGCAAGGTATTGATACTGGACTTTCTTCTTGCCGTCCTACTACTTATGAAGCATTACCCACCGCTGGACAACCTTATTATGTAAAAAACTGGCGTGATTTTACTAATCTTTATGATTCGTTAAAACGCTGTGACTCTATTCGATCTATGAAAGATTTATGGTGGGATTTAAGACCTAGTCCTAATTATGGAACCCTAGAAATAAGAGTATGTGATGGCTGCGCAACGTTGTATGAAACCTTGGCTATTACTGCTTTTATTCATTTACTGGCTCATTGGTTTGCTGATAATGGCAGTTGGATGGGCTCTGTAGCAACTCCTCCTTTTTGGTTATCACGTGAAAATAAATGGAGAGCCATTCGTTATGGATTAGATGCCGATCTCGTCATAAATATAGATGGAAAAACTCGCTCTATAAAAGAAGATATGAAAGATTGGATGGAAAAACTACAACCGTACGTAATAAAACTCGGGTATCAAGAATATTTTTCATATTTGTCTGTGTTACTTGAGAATGGAGTTAGCTCTGAACGCCAAAAGAAAATTTATCATAAAACTGAATCATTTGAAGAAGTAGTGAAGCATAATATTAAGGAGTTTTCAGCACAGATCCCTCAATGGGAGTATTAGCTATCTTTTTAATCTGTACCAATATAAGGTAATTACCAGCGCTGCTAGCATAGTCAAACCAGCGATATATAATGGTAGTAAAGAAAAGATATTGACTAATATGCCGCTGAATAGTCCTGTTATAAGCCATGCTAATGCGAGTGCTGCGCCTGCCAGTCCCATTAATCCACCTTGTTGCTCTGTTTCATTCGACATCAGTGTTAACAAAGTAGGGTAGGCCATGCCTACGCCTAATACGATAGGGATTGCCATTAACCATTGCTGATTAAATTCAGATAAAAATCCGCTGAGGGATAAAGCTACTGCACATAGCACCATGCAAATCAGTAATGCATGAGAAAGTTGTGTGAACCGTAATAATCCCGCATAGACTACGCCTAAACCAATGCACATCCATAATCCTGCATATCCCATAAATAAACTAATGGTGGTGGGATCAGTGCCGTAATGTTCATTAAAGGTGAGGGGGGCCGCTTGGTAATATAAGCTCCAGCCTAGTTCTAATAAGAAAAAGATGATTAATAATAAACGAATATTTTTTGATTTAGGTGATGCCAGTAAGGTTTGTAGTGAGGCGAATAAACTCTGTTGTTTTTTAGGAGACTTTTTCTGCATTTCGTCCGGAAAAAATAACCATAATAAAATGATAGCCATAAAAACTAGCAATGCCGCTACTAAAAAAGGAGTGCTATCACTGAAAAGATAATACACTTGATTGTCAGATAATAAGCCGCCGAGAACTGATCCGCTAGCCATAGCGATTGTCATGCACAATGCATTCATGCTTAAGAAAAATGCTTTTTGTTTGCCTGAGGTAATATCGGTAATGGCCGCTTGTGCAATCGCTTGGCTGCTCGCCGTAATGCCGCTCACTAATCTTCCTAGCACTACCCAAATAAAACTATTGACGGCAAATCCCCACACCGGTAATAAAAATCCGCCGGCGGATCCCATTAAGCAAAATAATAATATTTTTTTGCGTCCCCAGCGATCGGAGCAATATCCAATAATAGGACGACTGATAATCGCAGCGAGTGGCAAAATAGCCAAAGCTAAACTGAATAATAAATGTCGTGTACTTGCATCTACTGAAACTGCAAGCATGGTGGATTCAGGGCTGAGTACGCGAATAAGAATAGGGATAGCAATAAAGTATCCCATGCTATCAATAAAAATAATCAGAAATAAAGGAAGTAAAGATTTATATGAAAGGTTGTTTATCATTCAATAAATAAGCTTTGCATTTCAGCTGCCAATAATGTGTTATGTAATAGTGTGGCAACAGTCATAGGGCCTACTCCGCCGGGAACCGGTGTGATCCAACCTGCACGTTCTTTTGCGGAGGCAAATTCAATATCACCCACAATACGGCCATCGGCTAAACGATTAATACCTACATCTATTACGACAGCGCCTTTTTTGATCCAATGCCCGGGAATAAATTCCGGTTTACCCACCGCTGAAACCACGATGTCCGCGCGTTTAATATGAGATTCTAAATCTTGAGTGAAACGATGTGTAACAGTAACGGTACAACCCACCATTAATAATTCTAATGCCATGGGGCGGCCTACGATATTAGATGCGCCTATAATGACGGCTTCTTTACCTTCGAGGTCAATATTATATTCTTCTAATAAATGCATGATGCCGGCAGGAGTGCAGGGAGCAAGACCTGGTTCACGCAATGCTAATCGGCCAATATTATAAGGATGAAAACCATCAATATCTTTAATGGGGTTGATGGATTCTGAAATAATGCCGGTATTAATATGTCCGGGTAAGGGAAATTGTACGAGAATGCCGTGTATTTTAGGATCGTCATTTAAATCATCAATTAAAGAAAGTAAAAGTTCTTCAGAAGTATCGGAAGGAAGAAAGTGGGGAAATGAATGCATGCCCACTTCTTTGCATTTTTGAATTTTTTTGTTCACGTATAATTGTGAAGCGGGATTTTCGCCTATTAAAATAACGGCAATACCAGGAGCATCTAAGCCTTGCTCAGTACGTTCAGCAATTTTGGCTTTGATGTCTTGTTGTATTTGTTGCGCTAACGCCGCACCGTCAAGAATATTCGCTGGCATAATGTGCACCTGCAGTAAATGAAGACGTTATTATGTCATGAGCTTATATAATTTGTCGAGTATTTAGCTGGCGCTGGGGCTTGGGTTATCTGCAGGTGTAGGCGCTGCTCTTGTTAATCTTTTGGTAATGGCTGTGTCTATTGAATATATGGCAACAGGATACCTTTGTAATTTGTTGCTTAGCTCAAGAGTTATTGGTTTGATCTCTGAAGCGTTTTCTAATAAACGCGAAACCTCAATTCCTCTTTCTTTTAAAGGTACAATTTTTTCTACGTGAGCAAGTACTCTAATAGCTAGCGCTTGCTTAAGAAGTGTAATCATTTCTTTATTTACGTGGGGCATGGAAGGCGTGAGTAAATGACTTAAGTGTGTGGTTGCTTCGGGGTAGACTGCTATAGCCGTTAATTTTTTAATTAAAATAGTGGCATCGATTTCAAGAAAATATTCGTAAAGTTGATCTAGAGTGCACACCAATTTTTGGAATTCAGAGTCATTAAATAAATTACGAGAGTGATTAATCGTTTCATTTAAGGTATTCCATGCTAAAAATATATTAGAAAGTTGATATTCTTCTTGTAAATCGGAATGACTACGAATCTGCTTTTCTGATTCTTTTATTGATTTCTCAGTAGCTTGAAGTGCAGGAACAATTGTAGTTAGTAACCATTTATTAGGATTAAAAAAGTTAAGATTATCGAGAGTATCTTGGATGTTTTTTGATGTTTCAAAGTATATTTGAATTAATTCTTCGTATGTCATGGGCAAGGGTACTCTTAATAATTTAGTCATTATTTTAACTTTTTTGGGGTGGATGGTCAATAAGGCCGTTGGGCTCTCTTTTAAGAGAATGTGTGAATGTATTTGACCTTATTTATGAAGCTGAGTATGATATTCACTCTGCGGGGCATAGCGCAGTCTGGTAGCGCACCTGCTTTGGGAGCAGGGTGTCGGGGGTTCAAATCCCTCTGCCCCGATTTTTTTTGGCAGAAAGGACTGTAAATGGATGCGTGCCCGTAGCTCATCTGGATAGAGCACCGGCCTTCTAAGCCGGGGGTAGCAGGTTCGAGTCCTGCCGGGCACACCAATAGTGTGCGTAGGTGTCATGGTAATTATGGTGGGCGTAGCTCAGTTGGTAGAGCCCCGGGTTGTGGTCTCGGTTGTCGTGGGTTCGAATCCCATCGCTCACCCCATTCTTTTAAAGTTCCGATGCTGAATAATAATACAGTTTGATGGAGACCAAATGGATATTTTATCCATGGTGTACTCCTTTGTCTTTTTAGTCAGTATATAATAGTGTGCTTTATAAGGGCCGTTAGCTCAGTTGGTAGAGCAGCTGACTCTTAATCAGCGGGTCGCAGGTTCGATCCCTGCACGGCCCACCAATGGGCTGGTTCCCGATAGGTAGTAGGTGAAAATTGCGAAAGTGGCGAAATTGGTAGACGCGCTGGATTTAGGTTCCAGTGGGTAACCCCCGTGAGAGTTCGAGTCTCTCCTTTCGCACCAATTTAAAATAGTAAAAGACGGAGTGATTCATGCAAGTATCAGCAGAACATAAGAAAGGCCTGGAATGGGTAGTATCTGTGGCAGTGCCTGCCAAGGATATGCAAGAAACCATCAATAAGAAGCTTAATGATGCTGCACGAACCGCCAAAATTGATGGCTTTCGTCCAGGTAAAATTCCTGTGAAAGTTATTGAACAAATGTATGGCCCAGGTATTCGTGCTGAAGCCGTAGAGAAAAAATTGAAAGACAGCTTACGCGATGCGTTGGCTGAAAAGAAATTACGTCCTGCTGGTATGCCAAAGTTTGATTTGAAAAAAGATGGCATGTACGGCGATTTAGAATATGAAGCTTCTTTTGAAATTTATCCTGAAGTGAAATTAGATAAATTAAAAGAAATTAAAGTGACTCGTTTAAAAGCGAGCATTACTGATAAAGATGTAGATGATGCTGTAGAGCGTTTACAAAAAAGTTTATCAGATTGGGAAGTGGTAAAACACGCTGCGAAAAAAGGTGATCGCGTTACGGTAGATTACGTAGGCGATATGAAAGAAGTAGCAGAAGAACAACGTACCGGTAAAGATCAACAAATGGTTTTAGGATCTGGCCGTATGATCCCTGGTTTTGAAGAAGAAATTATCGGAATGAAATTAGGCGAAGAAAAAACGATTAAAGTTAAATTCCCTAAAGAATATCCTGAAACTTCTTTAGCAGGCAAACCTGCGAAATTTGAAATTACTATGAAACAAATCGAATCTCCTGTGTTACCAACAGTAGATGAAGCGTTTTGTGAAAAAGTAGGAATTAAAGAAGGTGGTGTAGAAGAGTTACGTAAACGTTTACATCAAGAATTAGAAAATCATGCTAAACAAGTATCTCGCGATAAAGTTAAAGTGGAATTGCTGGATCAGTTATTAGCAAAACATAAAGTGACATTGCCTAAAGCATTAGTAGAGCAAGAAGAAACTTTTTTACACGATGTTCGTCATCCTCACCCGCATGATCATGAACATGGTCATACAAAAGAAGAGATGGATGATTTGAAAAAAGAAGCAGAAAGAAAAGTAGCTTTAAGTTTATTGCTTGGTGAATATGTTCGTGAAAATGATTTACATGCTGATGAAGAAAGCATGTTGCAAAAAGCAATTGAAGTGATGAGACGTCAGTTTGGAACATTGTCTCCTGAAATGCTTCGTTATTTTATGCAAGATGAGAATCAAAAAAATCTGATCCGTTCGTTTGTATTAGAAGAAAAAGCGGTTGATAAGATGTTGGCTGATGATGTTTTAGTCACTGATAAGCCGATTGCTTTTGCTAAGCTAATTGCGGCGGAAGAAGCATAATTTGATATACGAGCTATACTTATTAAAAAGGTTTAAATAAGGAAAACCAAATGAAAAATGTAACACCTCGTTCATACTTAGTCCCAATGGTAGTTGAGCAAACTGCTAGGGGAGAACGTTCTTATGATATTTATTCACGTCTTTTAAAAGAACGTGTGATATTTTTGGTAGGTGGCATTGAAGATGAAATGGCTAACTTAATCATTGCTCAGATGTTATTTTTAGAATCTGAAAATCCTGATAAAGATATTCATTTATATATTAATTCCCCAGGTGGTGCAGTGACCTCAGGTATGGCTATTTATGACACCATGCAATTTATTAAACCTGATGTATGCACCTATTGTATAGGTCAAGCGGCCAGCATGGGCGCATTGCTATTAACCAGTGGTGCTCATGGTAAGCGTTACGGATTACCTAATTCTCGTGTCATGATTCACCAACCGTTAGGTGGGTTCCAAGGTCAAGCAACTGACGTGGAAATTCATGCACGTGAAATGTTATCTATTAAAAAACGTATGAATGAAATTTTGTCTCACCATACCGGCCAAACATATGATCGCATTCACCAAGATACCGAACGTGACAATTTTATGAGTGCTGAACAAGCGGCTGAATATGGTTTAATTGACTCCGTATTGAGAGAGCGTCCAAAAACAGGTAAGACAAAGCCAGAAACCAATAAACCGGAATTGGCTGACGCATAAGTGTTTTGATGAGAAGAGGTAATGATGAGTGATAATATAGAAAAATCTGATCGTTTACTTTATTGTTCTTTTTGCGGAAAAAGCCAGCAAGAAGTTCGTAAACTAATTGCAGGTCCTTCTGTGTTCATCTGTGATGAATGTGTTGAGCTATGCACAGATATTATTCGCGAAGAAGTGAGCGAACAAAGTCCTGCTGCGTCCTCAAAACGTTTGCCTACTCCACGCGAAATCAATAATATTTTAGATGAATATGTTATTGATCAAATGAAGGCAAAAAAAGCCTTATCTGTTGCCGTTTATAATCATTACAAACGTTTATTTACCGATGTTAATGCACCCAAATCAGAAGTTGAATTAGGTAAAAGTAATATTTTATTAATCGGGCCTACCGGTAGTGGTAAAACATTATTAGCTGAAACATTGGCTCGCTTATTAAATGTTCCTTTCACTATTGCTGATGCAACCACTCTAACAGAAGCCGGTTATGTGGGTGAAGATGTTGAAAACATTATTCAAAAACTATTACAGAAATGTGATTATGATGTTGATCGCGCTCAAACCGGTATTGTTTATATCGATGAAATAGACAAGATTTCACGTAAATCTGATAATCCTTCTATTACACGTGATGTGTCGGGTGAAGGTGTGCAACAAGCTTTATTAAAACTTATTGAAGGCACGGTTGCTTCTGTTCCTCCACAAGGTGGCAGAAAACATCCTCAACAAGAATTCTTGCAAGTAGATACATCAGGTATTTTATTTATTTGCGGTGGAGCATTTGCAGGATTAGAAAAAATTGTTCGTGAACGTTCTGAAAAAGGTGGTATTGGTTTTGTGGCTGAAGTGGCCAGCAAAGACGATAAGAAAAATCTTACTGAGCTATTAGCCAATGTTGAACCAGAAGATTTAATTCGTTATGGATTAATTCCAGAGTTTGTTGGACGTTTACCTGTTATTGCCACATTAGAAGAATTGGATAAACCAGCGCTAATAAAAATATTAACAGAGCCTCGTAATGCGCTAACAAAGCAATATCAAACATTATTCTCAATGGAAGGTGTTGAGCTTGAGTTTCGTCCGGATGCGCTTGATGAAATAGCCGAGAAAGCATTACAACGTAAAACGGGTGCTAGAGGTTTACGGTCTATTTTAGAAAACGTATTATTGGATACCATGTATCACCTACCTTCTATGAAAAACGTAAGCAAGGTAGTTATCGATGCTACGGTAATCAAAGGTGGGGCAGAGCCACTATTGATTTATGAGAATATGGATATTCCTTCTGCCGCTAATCAGGTTCGTGATCGGTAATACGCCCAGCTAATACATCCAGTTAATATATTAGTTAGGCCTTGAAATATTGAGTTTTAACCTCCATATTTATATTATCTAGCTAAAAAACAGGAACCTAATGACTAATCCAACCCAAACATCTACTGGCACAGAAGTATTAACCGTTTTACCTCTACGAGATGCTATTGTTTTCCCTCATACGGTAATGCCGTTATTCGTTGGCCGCCCTAAGTCTATTAAAGCCTTAGAAGAGGGCATGGCCGGCAGCAAACGTGCCTTGTTAGTCGCTCAGAAAGATTCTGTTTCTGATGATCCTACTGCTGTTGATCTGTATCGGGTAGGAACTATTGTGACTATTTTACAACTTCTTAAACTTCCCGATGGAACTATTAAAATTTTAGTAGAAGGAGTTTCTCGTGGTCATATTAATCAATTTTTAGAAACCGATACTCGTTTTTTAGCGGAAGTGACGGAATTACCCGATGTTATTCCGAATGACACCAATATTGTTAAAGATAATTTAGAAAGTTTAGCGCATTCTGTTAGCACTGAATTTGAGCAATACGTAAAGGCTAATCGCAAAATTCCTGTTGAAATATTAAGTTCGCTTACCAATGTGACTGATCATAGTCATTTGGCCGATATTGTCGCTGCTCATTTACCTTTGCCTGTGGCAAGCAAACAACAGTTATTGGAATCATTAGATGTTAAAGATCGTTTATCACAGTTGATTGAAATGATAGGACAAGAATTGGATGCTGCGCAAATTAAAAAACGCATTCAAGGTAAAGTTGAAAAACGCATGAAGAAAAGTCAGCGTGAATATTATTTAAATGAACAGATGAAAGCTATTCAAGAAGAGCTAGGTAAATCTGAAGAAGGCTTAAGTGAAGTGGAAGCCTTAGCGAAAAAAATTAATGAAGCCGGTATGAGTGCTGAAGCTAAGCAAAAAGCAGATGAAGAATTAAAACGTTTAAAAATGATGTCACCTATGTCAGCAGAAGCCACTGTTAGCCGCAATTATATTGATTGGTTGTTGGCAATGCCCTGGAAAAAGCGGAGCCGTTTAGAAGGTGATTTAAAGCACGCTAAAGAAATATTAGATAATGACCATTATGGTTTAGATAAAGTAAAAGAACGTATTCTAGAATACTTAGCGGTAAGACAAAGAGTGAAAAAACCTAAAGGTTCTATTTTATGTTTAGTCGGACCTCCTGGTGTGGGCAAAACATCATTAGGGCAATCGATTGCACGTGCTACTAATCGTGAATTTATTCGAATGGGTTTAGGCGGAGTTCGTGATGAAGCTGAAATTAGAGGACATCGACGTACTTATATTGGCTCTATGCCTGGTAAAATTTTGCAAAAAATGTCTAAAACAAAAGTGATTAATCCTTTGTTTTTATTAGATGAAATTGATAAAACTGTGATGGATTTTCGTGGTGATCCTTCTGCTGCATTATTAGAAGTATTAGATCCTGAGCAAAATCACGGATTTAATGATCATTATTTAGAAGTAGATTATGATTTATCTGAAGTGATGTTTATTGCGACTGCTAATACATTAAATATACCTCCTGCATTATTAGATCGTATGGAAATTATTCGTCTTTCTGGATACACAGAAGATGAAAAATTAAATATTGCAGTGCAGCATTTAATACCTAAACAGTTGAAAGAAAATGGCTTGACTGATGAGTTAACGCTGACTGAATCAGCTATTCGAGATATTATTCGTTATTATACTCGTGAGGCTGGGGTAAGAAATTTAGAGCGTGAAATTGCTACCATATCTCGTAAAGTCACTAAAAGAGCAGTAGACGCACCTAAAGAAAAACTGTCTATTACCGTAAGTGCACAAGAGTTAGAAGAATATTTAGGCGTACGAAAGTACCATTTTGGTTTAGCTGAAGATAACGCACGTGTAGGTTTAGTGAATGGATTAGCATGGACGGAAGTTGGTGGAGATCTACTTACTATTGAAGCCATGGCTGTTCCAGGTAAAGGTAAAACTTTATCTACAGGGCATTTAGGTGATGTTATGCAAGAATCGATACAGGCTGCTATTACAGTGGTTCGTAGTCGAGCACCACTCTTAGGTATTAGTAAAGATTTTTATCAAAACATGGATATTCATGTGCATGTACCAGAAGGAGCTACTCCTAAAGATGGTCCTAGCGCTGGCGTTGGAATGTGTACCGCTTTAGTTTCTGCCCTGACGGGAATTGCTGTGAGACCTGATGTGGCCATGACAGGTGAGATTACTCTACGAGGAGAAGTGCTACAAATTGGTGGCTTAAAAGAAAAATTATTAGCTGCTGCTAGAGGTGGTATTAAAACTGTCATTATTCCTCAACAAAATGTTCCTGATTTGAAAGAAATACCTGAAAATGTTAAATCAGCCTTAGATATTAAACCAGTAAAATGGATTGATGAAGTACTAGTGTTGGCACTTACTGAGCAAACAAAACCATTACCCGATTTGTTAAGCAAAAGTGCTGAGCCTATCACCGTTTCTTCTTCACTTTCTGAAGAAGACTTGAATACTCCGAATGGTATACAATACTAAAAGGAAATGTTGAACATGATTGATGTGAAGCAAATCCTTATTGTTATTATTGCATACAATCCGGAAGATAATTTTACTGATCAATTATCTATTCCTAATGTTGATTATCTAATAGTCGACAATTCTTCAAAGCCCACAAAAAATATTGCTGATTTTTGTGCTCGATCAACTCATTGTAAATATCAGCCACTCAATGATAATGTCGGCATTGCAAAAGCATTAAATGTAGGCTGTGAATATGCAGTTGAGCATGGATATAAATGGGTAGTTACTATGGATCAAGATAGTAAGTTTACCGCTGATATTTTTAATAAAATGCTTTCATTTGCCAATTCATTTAAATTTTTAGAACAGACCTCTATTTTTTCTCCATTACATGTTTTGCAAAATAATACTAAATTATCAACACCAAATACCCCTTATACTGAAAGGCTTTGTGTAATGGCTTCTGGAAATTTGCTTAATCTTGATGTGTGGAAAAAGATAGGCGGGTTCACTGATGAAATGTTTATCGATTATGTTGATACAGAATATGGTATTAAATCAGTATTAGCGGGATATAAAATTATTGTTGTTAACACTATTGAAATGCCTCACCGGTTAGGCGATTTAAAAACTATTAATTTTATGGGTAAACCTTTGAAGTTGTTTGGTAAGCCTATGATTGTTCTCAATCATAATTATATTCGAAAATATTACCAAGCCAGAAACTCTCTTTATTTGTTTAAAAAATATCTTCATAGTGATGTGAAGTTACGCCAGGTGTTGATTTTTACCGTATATATATTCATTACGACTGTTCTTTTTGAGAAAGATAAGCTTAGGAAGATGAAATATATGTATTATGGAGTAAGAGATTTCTTTAAACAAAAATATGGACGCTTGGAAGTCTAAAATGCAAAATGAAATTGCCATTTTGATGGCCACTTATAATGGTGAAAAATTTTTAAAAAAGCAATTAGACTCTATTGAAAATCAAATCTTTTCTGATTGGTGTCTATATGTCGTGGATGATGGATCTACCGATTCTACCTATCAAATTCTAGAAGAATATAAAAATAAATGGGGATCACATAAGATCGTTCTTTCTAAAAAGCAGAATGAAGGTTGCACAAAATCATTTCTCACTCTGGTATGCAATCCTAGTATTAAGGCAAATTACTATGCTTACTCTGATCATGATGATATCTGGGAGCCTACTAAACTTCAACGTGCTATCGATTTTTTAAAAACAAAAGATAACTCAAAACCCCAATTACATTGCTCATCGGCTACAGTTATTGATGAATTTGATAATAAGATCGGTATTCTTCCCAATAGAAAAAAACCTTTATCACTTAAAAATGCATTAGTTCAATCATTCGGCGTGGGTAATGCTATGCTTTTCAATGATGCAGCTCGTAATGTGTTATTTAACGTTGGAATAATGGATTTTATGGGTAATCATGATTGGTGGACAGGTGTAGCGGTTACTGCAGCGGGAGGACAGGCGTATTATGATCCTTTTCCTGCGGTTTTATATAGGCAACATCGTTCAAATTATATGGGGTTTTCCAAAAACTATTTTGCTAGGTATCTTAAAGCTTTAAAAAGAGTCTTAAAAGGAGACTTTAAAGCACTGAATGATTGTCATATGAAGGCTTTACATAAGATGGAAGATAAAATTAGTGCAGATTCTAAAATTACCTTAGATTTTTTTAAAAAATCACGGCAAGGTAATGTGTTAAAGCGTCTTTTTTATTTGTATCGTTCAGGTGTTTATCGCCAAGATCTGGCTGGAACGCTTTCAGTTTATATTGCACAGACGATGGGCAAGTTTTAAGGCGTTACTTTTTCCAATAAAGCTTCTTTAATCATGGTTCTTAAAGCGCTTTCTAATTGATATACCGCTTTAGGGCATCCTTCTGATAAGGCTTTATTTGAATTAATAGCATATCGAAAATCATGTCCAGCTCTATCAGCTACATGCTCGATAAGCGTTGAGTAAGCCGTGTCGCGTGGTTTTAATTCATCAAAAATACGGCAGATCAGATGAATGACTTCCAGATTGGTGCGCTCGCATTGTGCTCCTAAATTATAACTTTCACCGATTTTGCCTTGGCGAACTACCCAATCGACCATATTGCAGTGGTCAATAACATGGATCCAGTCTCTACGATTAAGGCCAGTTCCATATACGGGGATCTTTTTTTCTTGTTGGCAAAGAGAAATAATTTTAGGAATTAGTTTTTCGGCATCTTGCCTGGTTCCATAATTATTTGAGCAATGAGAAAGGGTAGTAGGGAGATGATAGGTATGTTGATATGCTCTCACTAAATGATCTGCACCTGCTTTAGATGCTGAATAAGGTGAATTAGGTTGATACTGATTTTCTTCAGTAAAAGCAGGATCATTTTCGTTCAAGCTGCCAAATACTTCATCAGTAGAAATCATATGGAAGCGACAGTTCTTTTCATTCCATTTTTGTTGATTAATCCAATATTTTTTGGCGGCCTCTAATAATACATGAGTTCCCAAGATGTTGGTTTCAAGAAAAATTTCAGGACCTTGTATAGAGCGATCCACATGGCTTTCAGCAGCAAAATGTACAATGGTATCAATAGAATATTTTTCTAGAAGAGATGTCACCAATTCCTTATCACAAATATTACCATGTACAAAATGATGCTTGGGATTTGTAGAAAATGATGCCATGTTTTCCATTTTTCCAGCATAGGTTAAAGCATCTAAATTAATAACTGTATTTCCTCTGTCTAAGCAGAGATCAACAAAATGGCTGCCTATAAATCCTGCACCGCCTGTTACTAATATATTTTGGGGATGGTAAGTCATACAACCTCGTTCTTTGATACTAAATATTTAATGGTTTCTTCTAATCCTGCCTTCCAGGTATAGGGCTTGATCCCTGTAGCTCGTTGTAACTTTTCACTACTTAACACTGAGTAGTGAGGTCTTTCTGCAGGTAAAGGATATTCAGAAGTAGATATAGGAATAATGTCTTTAGATTTTTCATCAGTAAATTTAAGTAATGTGTCTTGTACAGCACACGCGAGATCATACCATGTGGAAGAAGGTTGATCAGAGTAATGATAAATGCCTTTCAAATCGGGATGTTTAGTGATTAGTTCTTTGATCACCATGCTGATATGATCAGCGTAAGTAGGGCACCCTCGTTGATCGTTCACTACTCTTAATTCTGGTTTGGTCTCTAGCAATTTCAAGATGGTTTTTACAAAGTTTCTTCCATACGCACTGAATATCCAACAAACTCTGATAATTAAATAATTATCAAAAGTATTTTGTATATTTAATTCACCTTCATATTTCGTTTTTCCGTAGACGGAAAGTGGGTTAGGTTGATCGGTTTCTATATAAGGTTTTTCCTTTTTTCCATCAAATATATAATCGGTAGAAAATTGAATAAGTTTGGCTTTGTGTGTGTCACAAGCTTCTGCCAGTAGAAGTGGGCCTTTTGCATTAATTTCAAATGTTTGCTCTTGTTCCGTTTCGGCTTTATCTGGTAAAACATAAGCGGCAGTATTTAATACCCATGTTGGCTGATATTCTGAAAATGCTTTTTTAATGCTGTCGCGCTTAGTAATATCTAATATTTCCTTATTCAGTGCGACCACAGGAATATCTGAATTGATTTGAAGTATTGAAGATAAACTATGAGCTAATTGTCCATTGGCGCCTGTGATTAATATAGTCATGAACTTACCCTTCAGGTGCAAAAATAGGTAATTGCTCTGGAGCCAGATCAGATAGAAAAGGCGCATCACGATCAGCTGGTGAGAGAATGGGATTAGCTACTGGCCATTGAATATTTAAAGTAGGATCTTTCCAATTAATAGAAAATGAATCTTGGGCGTGATAATAATTGGTGCAAGCATAAAGTAAATCTACTTCGTCACTTAATGCTAAAAGACCGTGTGCATAACCGGGAGGCACATAAATTTGTTTATGGTTTTTGTCTGATAATTCTTCTGCTATCCATATACCAAATGTGGGGGAGGTAGGTCTTACATCAGCTACTACATCTAGTAAAGTTCCACGTATTACGGTTACCAGTTTTCCTTGAGCATGGTTACGCTGATAATGTAAACCACGAAGCACATTTTTATGAGAGCGTGAATGATTGCATTGAACAAAATTAGCAGGTAAACCGGCTTCGGAACAAAGATTTTCTCTAAATACTTCTCTGAAAAAGCCTCTATCGTCTGAAAATGATTTCAAATCAATAACAACTACACCGGGTAGTTGTGTGGTTCTGATTTGCATTACTTTCTCCTATTTAACAGCTAATAAATTTTTTAAATATAAACCATAATTATTTTTAGCATAGCGTTCAGATGCTTTGGCTAATTCTTCATCATTAATATATTTCATTCGCCATGCAATTTCTTCAGGACAGCCTATTTTGAGACCTTGGCGTTCTTCAATAGTATGAATAAAATGAGAGGCATCTAGTAGGCTAGAGGGCGTGCCCGTATCTAACCAAGCAATTCCACGACTTAATATTTCAGCATCAAGTTGATTCTTTTTTAAATATTCGTTATTAATATCGGTTATTTCTAATTCGCCACGTGCAGAAGGTTTTAAATATTTTGCCATGTCTATTACTTGTTTGTCGTAGCAATATAATCCGGTAACGGCATAATTAGAGGCTGGCTGTTGAGGTTTTTCTATAATATCGATAGGTTTTTTATTATTATCAAAGGTAACTACACCATATCGTTGTGGATCGTTAACATAATAAGGAAAAATAGTTGCACCTTGTTTTTTTGCCATGGCTTTTTGCAAAGAGGTGTTGATATTACTGCCATAAAAAATATTGTCACCCAAAATAAGGGTTACATTATCGTCGCCAATAAACTGTTCTCCAATTAAAAATGCTTGGGCAATTCCTTTGGGTGCTTCTTGTATGCCATAAGTAATATTAATTCCCCATTGAGAACCGTCGCCTAATAAAATGTCATATTGTGGTAAATCTTGAGGTGCAGTAATTAATAAAATATCTTTGATTCCTGCTTGCATTAATGTGCTGAGAGGGTAGTAGATCATCGGTTTGTCGTAAACGGGCAATAAATGTTTATTAAGACTTTGTGTCATAGGCCATAAACGTGTCCCTGTGCCGCCGCCTAGAATAATGCCTTTAGGGGATTTGCTCATATATTTTCCTATCTTCCGTCTTTTTGTTTAACTCAACCCATTGATAATAATGCTCTAGTAATAAGCAGGTAGAACTATCAGAGGCCATGGGTAATTCGCGATAGTTTACTACGTGCTTTAATTTTTGTCCTAACTCTTTTCCATTCTCTACACCCCATTGATCAAACGGATTAATTCCCCACACGCTGGCTTGTGTGAATACTTTGTGTTCGTAGAGAGCGAGTAGTGAGCCCAATGCATAAGGTGTTAGCTCAGGGAGTACAAACGTGTTGCTGGGACGGTTTCCAGAAGCTCGTTTAAAGGCTTCGCCTTCGTGTTGTCCCATCATTAACGTATGAGATTGAGCTAAGCATTGGCTAAAGAGAAAAGGATCTTCATAAGTCACAATAAAATCACAAGGAATAAAAACTGTACCTTGATGCAATAATTGATGGTATGCATGCTGCCCAGTAGTACCTGTGCCACCCCATATAACGGGGCCAGTGGAATAAGCGAGAGAATGATTTTCTTGTGAAACAGATTTTCCTAAGCTTTCCATAGAAAGCTGTTGTAAATAGCTGGGTAGTAATGATAAATCTTGATGGTAAGGAAGCACGGCCATATTATTGGCATTAAAAAAGTGTATATACCACATTTCAATTAACGCGAGTAAAACAGGAATATTTTCTGCTAAAGGTGCGTTTATAAAGTGTTGATCGACAAGTTCAGCACCCGCAATAAACTCTCTAAAGCCTGAAAAACCAATAGCAATACTCAGTGGTAATCCTACTGCTGACCAAATGGAATATCGTCCACCAATAGAAGTAGGAAAATCTAGAATATGATCTTGAGGTATACCAAGAGCAAGTGCTTTTTCGGGAAAAGCAGTGATCGCAATAACTTGCTTTTGCAATGCCTCTACTGTATTCATTTCTTTGCTTAACCACGCTAACACTTTATGAAAATTGTGTAAGGTTTCACTCGTGCCAAGTGATTTAGAAGATAAAATAACCAAGGTGGTTAAAGGATTTAAGGTGCTTAATTTGCGCTTTAAAACCTGATCATGTTGATTGGCTATAAAATGGAAATGAATCTGGTTGTCAGAAAAACGTGACAGCGATTCGATAGACATATGAGGGCCTAAGTAAGAACCGCCTGTGCCTAAATGTATAATATCAGTAATGATATGGCCTTTATGTAATTTCCATTCATTATCTCGTATTTGATCGCTCAATTGTTCCATTTTTTTGAACATGGGATTTATATTGATGGTTTGAGTAATACGAGATTGTAAATGAGAGGCTGGCTGATATTCACTTTGGTTAACGATATCACCAGAGTGCAATTTTAGAATTTGTTTTTTTAGATCGCGTTTTTCGGCAAGCTCTATTAATAATTGCAATGTTTCGGTGGTAATAAAATTTTTGGAGAAATCTATTTTTAGCGAGCCAAGTTCAGAAGAAAAAATATGAGCGCGATTTTGATCAGCAGTAAAAAGTGCTGATAAAGAAACACCTTGAAATTCTTTTTTGTGATTTTCTAGTTTCTGCCAAATTGCTAGATCCATTAACATAATATTTTCTTATAGTTGGCTAAAGGGATTTATTTTTTTTAATTCAATTAATAAGGCTTCTGCTTCTTCTTTTGTGTCGGTATTGATCGTAATGTGCGCTAGTTTTCTATTGGGTTTTGCTTGTTTACCATAACTATGGTAAAACACATTCGGATGTTGCAATACTTTATCTGAATCAGGTTCTTCACCTACACAATTGAGTAAAATACTATAACCTAAACTTTGTGTGCTGCCTAAAGGTAAATCTGCAATCGCGCGTAAATGTTGTTCAAATTGGCTGGTCTCTGAGCCTTCAATGGTCCAATGGCCCGAATTATGCACACGCGGCGCCATTTCATTGGCTAATAATTTATTTTGATAAACAAAAAATTCTACAGTTAACACACCTACATAATTCAAGTGATTTAATAATAGGGTTAAGTATTCGTGAGCTTTAGCAGTTAATGCTTCATCTTCATAAGGAGCTCGGCTTACATGTAAAATTCCATTTTTATGTTCATTGACTACCAATGGATAAAAAACACAATCGCCGTGTTGGTTACGTGCTGCAATTAAAGAAACTTCTTTTTCAAAGGCTATCCATCCTTCTAAAATAAGAGGAGAGAAGCCTAATGTATTCCACGCTGTTTCAATATCTGCTGGTGTGCGAATTACATACTGTCCTTTTCCGTCATAACCAAAACGTCGCGTTTTTAACACGGCAGGTAAACTTATTTTGTCACAGGCTTTTATTAAACTTTCTTTTGAATCAACGGCGACAAAAGGTGCCGTAGGAATATGTAGTGTTTGAAATAATTGTTTTTCGATTAAGCGATCTTGTGCTTGTGCTACCGCATCTGCATTAGGCCATACAGGACAAATGGTGGATAAGTATTTTAATGTATCAACCGGAATATTTTCATTTTCTAAAGTGACAATAGCCACTTGCTCTGCAAATGTTTTTAATAATTCTTCATCGGTGTAATCACCTTGCAATACGGTGGTGACATCTCTGGCACAAGGGGTATCAGAAGGATCAACACAAAGTGTATGCCAGTCAAGCGAAGAGGCTGCTAAGGTTAGCATACGCGCTAATTGCCCGCCGCCTAAAATACCAATGGTTAGCATAGTTAATCCGGTAGTCTCATATCGAGCACATGATGCGTTTGTTTAGAACGCCATTCTTCTAATATTGGAGTAATCTCTGGATATTTGTTCGCTAAAATAGCAGCGGCTAATAATGCGGCATTAATAGCGCCCGGTTTTCCAATCGCTAACGTGCCAACAGGGATCCCGCCTGGCATTTGCACAATAGATAACAATGAATCCAGCCCTTGAAGAGAAGTGGATTCAATAGGAACACCTAATACAGGTAATAATGTTTTAGACGCTACCATTCCAGGTAAATGAGCGGCTCCGCCAGCACCTGCAATAATCACTTCTATACCGCGTTCTGCCGCTTCGGTTGCATATTCATAAAGTAAGTCGGGTGTGCGATGTGCTGAAACAATCTTTTTTTCAAAAGGGATCCCTAGAGCATCTAGCGTATCAGCCGTATGTTCCAGTGTGGTCCAATCACTTTTAGAACCCATAATAAGACCCACTAAAGGCGTGGAACTGGAATGATGCGGGGTTTTTTTTGTCATGAAATATCCTATCAGCGCATAATAGATTGAGATTGTAAATCACGAATTTCGGTAGGTCTACCTAATCCTCCCAAAGGGGCGTCCAAAATATAGTCAATTTCACCTTCTGCAAAGATTTTCTTCACTTCATTTGCCGATATTGCAGGCGGCTCATCAGAGCGGTTAGCGCTGGTTGAGACTATAGCTTGTCCTAATGCTTGGCAGATAGCCGATAGCTCTGGGTGCTTGGTTATTCTAATCGCCACAGTGGGCTTATTTCCATGGATAAGCGGTTCTACCCCTGTTTTTACTGGAGCTAGCCAGGTTATAGGGGTTGGCCATGTGGTAATACGCTCATATTGCTCGGGCGAAAGAGCCTCAATATAGGACTCTAGCTGGTCTATATCGCTTCCTACGAGGATAAAGCCTTTGGATTCATCTCTTTGTTTGATGCGACAGATGCGCTTGAGAGCGTCTAGATGGGTGGGTAGGCAGCTGAGTCCGTAAACGCCTTCGGTTGGAAGCGCTGCAATACCACCTTGTTTAAGGATATGAACGGCCTCTTTAATTGTTTTTGAGCTTGGAGAGTTGCCCATAAGAGCCCCCTATAACACTAATGTAACACTAAGAATTTTTTAAGAGGAAGGATTATACCTGATCCTACTTTCTTAAGAAAGCCCACCTTAAAATCATTAAAAATCAATAGGTTACAGCCTTTGGAGTGAGGTCGTCTCATTGACGAATACAGTAATATAAGTTATAATTCAAACATAAATATAGCCTAAAGTTTATTAGAAATTTATAGGGCAAATTAAATAACTGAGGATTTTTACAGTCAATATTATGGTAGCAAACGTAAGAACGCCCGAACAAATCGCAATCGCGGAAGAAGCCTTATTCATCCATGTATCCGATTTACCTGAAAATTTAGATCAGTATTACTCAAGTCATAAAACAGCGAAAGCCACTCAATTGGGTGTACAGGATCAGATAAAATTGGTGGCTGGTCTTCGAAGTATTTTGCGTAATAAAAATTATGACAAACCTGGAAAATTGGAAAGCGAATTAGAACGAATAACAGTAGATGCTAACGTCGCCAAAAAAGCGATGGGTCAATTGGTCAATCTGCCTACTGCGGTTAAACGTGAAGTGTTTGGTTTTGATAAAAATATTACTGATGCTGGTGTAGAGCAAGCATTTCAATATTGGGTTTCTGGATCCAGTATCGTTTTAGATTTGAATGGTGATCCTGCTACGGATGAAAAAGCTACCCAAATCGCCAAAGAAATCACCAGAGCTCCAAGTGCTAAAAAGGAACCGCGTATTTTGGGAGAAGAATATGATCCTAATATGGTTGAAATGATAGAAAGACATGCCGCCCAAGCGGGCAGACCTGTTACTCCCGTGTCACCAACCGAAGATATCCCTATTTATAAATCTCTTGATTTTAATACCCAAGGTTTTGAAGCCATTGTTCAGGCTTTAGGTAATGGTTTTATTCTACGAAATATAGATGTTGGCTTTTTTACCCCACCTGAAAATACAAGCTTATTAGATAGGGCAGCAAGAGTTTTAACCCGAACAAGCAAAGATAAAAACGCTGTATCAGCAGATGCGGTTGTGGCTTTAGCTAAAATATTACCAGCTCTAGATGCTGATACTTTGAGTTTTAGAGCATGGAATGGATTAGAAGAAGGCGCATTAAATGCGGTTATCGCCGGTATGGCAAATAATGGACATATTCGAATATTAGATATATCCGGTAGTAAAGTAAGTGAAAATACGGGTAAAGCTTTAGGTCGGATGTTAGCTGAAAATAAAGGTTTGTTAAGTGTGGTGGTAGATAATTGTTTTTTTGATGTACATGCTTTTAAACCTATACATGCTGGTGTAGAAAAAAATCATAACATCATTAAATTTGATATTAGTCGTGCTTCCAGTTTCGTTCCGGGTTCTAAAGAATTAGGATCGGTACGTGATATAGCGTTTCATGCTACGAATAGTGATGCGGCTGTCGAAGCCTGGGGCACAAGAATAGAAAATATACTTTATATGCATCAGTCAGAAGCTGATGCGGCCGTTTTAAAATCGGCTGAAGCAGCAGAAGAAACAGGCTCGGATGTTGAGCCAGAAGGTCCAGCTGTTTCGAATATATTGTTCCAAGCTGAATCTAACCTTGCACAAGTGAGAAAGAATAATTTAAAAATCGTTCGTGCTCCTGCATCACCTGCAAGTAGCGTTTCAAGTTTATCGGGTTCTTCCTCTATGTCTGCCAGTACCGCGAGTATGACATCAGTGGGAACACCTTCAAGTCCAATATCACCTGCAACGTCTTCATCATTGTTGTCGGTACCTTCATCACCTGTTCGCAGCAGAATGGTGAGAGCACCTTCTAGAGAAACGCCTCCTGTTTCACCTGTGGCTTCTCCTAGTGTTGCTAGAAAATTGGTAGTGGCTCCTGTGCCTCAGGGTGTGGATGGTCCTACTCCAAAACCGTCGTCTCCTTCTCCTAAATAAGGTTCTCTATCCTTTATAATCCGAGAATGGTATTCTATTAACTTCATGTTAAGTATTAGGTTTAATCTATGTCTGAGATCCGTCTTGCTATTGTAGGTGCCACCGGAGTGGTTGGTCAGGCTATGCTCGCGTGTTTAGAAGAACGACGCTTTCCTGTGTCTGAATTATATGCTGTAGCGAGTCAGCGCTCTGCTGGCACATCGGTTACATTTAATGGTAAATCGTATCCTGTAAAAGCGTTAGATACTTTTGATTTTTCCAAAGTAGATATTGCTTTATTTTCGGCAGGTTCTCAGCGTGCATTAGATTACGCACCAAAAGCCGCCGCTGCTGGGTGTGTAGTGATCGATAACAGCTCTGCGTTTCGTCGCGATCCCCATGTTCCTTTAATTATTCCTGAAGTAAACGGTGATGCTTTAAAAGGATTTGATAGAAAATCCGGTAAAAAAATGATTATTGCTAATCCTAATTGTTCTACTATGCAAATGTTAGTGGTGTTAAAACCCATTTATGATGCAGCAGGCATTAGTCGTATTAACGTTGCTACGTATCAATCTGTTTCAGGCTCAGGAAAAGCAGCTATTGATGAATTAAAAGATCAAATTCATGCTTGGTCAGAAAAAAGACCTTTAAAAAATAATATATATCCGGTGCCCATTGCATTTAATGTGATCCCTCACATTGATACGTTTGAAGAAAATGGTTACACCAAAGAAGAAATGAAAATGGTATATGAAACTCAGAAAATTTTGGGTGACGATACTATTCAAGTCAATCCTACGGCTGTGCGTGTTCCTGTTTTTTACGGACACTCTGAAGCCGTGCATATTGAAACGCGTAAAAAAATAAGTGCGCAAGAAGTGAAAGCATTATTATGCAAAGCCTCGGGGGTTCAGGTGATGGATGGATGCGAACCTGGACAATACCCAACACCGGCTATGCATGGAGAGGGAACTAACCCCGTGTATGTGGGGCGGATCCGTGAAGATGTAAGCCATCCACAAGGTATTGATTTATGGATAGTGGCTGATAATATTCGCAAAGGTGCCGCTCTTAATGCCGTGCAGATTGCCGAATATTTACTGCAACATTACTGGTAAATTATTACACTTGACGGATGCCATCTGCTATACGTCTGCTATAATAGTTAAATCGGTTTGGATTGGCAGTTAGTTAGGTAGTACTTTTAAAGGAATAAAGCATGAACACCTACTGGCTTACCCGCAGAAATTTTACCTATAAGCACTTTATTGGTGCGATAGCGTTAAGCCTTAGCTTATCTAGCACCGCTTTATCCTTAGATTTAGGTGAAATGGAAGTTATCTCTGAGCCTGGTCAACCCTTCAGAGCAACTGTTCGCGTTATCGATATTCCCAAAAATGCTTCTCACTTATCTGTTGGTTTAGCTTCTAAGTCCGAGTACTCAGAAGCCATGATTGAAATGGATCCTGAATTAAAAGAATTAGAATTTGTAGGCATCAAAAAACAAAAGGGCGGCTACTTTATTTTTATCGAATCTGATAAAAATATGGAAGGGGAGTCGTTGCATATGTTGTTGGCGCTTAAAGGTCCTCACTCTCGTGTGCTTCGTGAATATGTAGTGATTGAGGAAGAGAATATTTATTCATCACATGCACAACCTTCGCTTATTGAATTAACAGAAGTTAAAAGACCTAGAGGCCGTATCGAACTGCCTTTACCCTATATTGCTGTGGCTTATTCAGAGCCTGAAGTGGAAGTTGTTGACGAAATTTATATTAAAGAAGAAAGAGTGGGTGATGTTCGAAGTATTGAAATAAAAGAAACGCATACTCATAAGCCAAGACATGAACCTCAAGTGTATTCTCAAGCACAATATCAGGTACGCGAAGGTGACAACTTGTGGACGATTGCAGAAGAAGTGCAAGAAGGAACTGACGCTACTTTCTATCAAGTATTAGCGGCTTTATATGAAGCGAACCCCAATGCGTTTATCAATAATAATATTAATCAATTACGCAGAGGCGCTACGTTAACCATTCCAAGTACTACCGTTATTTCTTCAACCAGTTCAGAATCGGTTCGTGAAGTGAAAGCACAATTAGGTGGATACGCGACTGAGCCTGTTCAATCTGCTGCTGTTGACGATGAAAGTATTTTCGAAGCTTTAGAAAAAGGAATTACTTCTACTTCTACAGCTGCATCTAAATCTGCACAATTGCAAATTTTAACTCCTACAGAAACAGATGAAGCCGCTGGAACGAATGGTGTTGAGAGTTCCAATGAAGCAATGGCATTAATGAATGAAGAGTTAGTGCAAGCAGAGCGTGAAAATGAAGAACTCATGATGCGCGTTCAATCATTGCAAACACAAATTAATACCTTGCAAGAAATGTTACAAGTGCGTGAAGAACATGCCTCCGGCATTGCACCTGAAATAAATTCCTCTACGCATCCTGATAATAGGGGTAACGTAGATGAAATATTAATTATAGAAGAAGCGGGTGGTTCCTCTAATGTAATTCAATCACATGATCCAGCGGCTGTTGAAATGAAACCCACCGAATGGGTTGACTCTGGCGGCTTATGGAAAAACTTAACCAGTAGCCAATGGTTTAATTATTTAGCATTAGGATTAGGCGTTATTATTTTATTATTAGTGTCTATGGCGCTTTTTGGTCGTCGTAAAACGTTGGTAAGAAGAAAAAGATCATCGCCTATGATGTCTGAACCTGTGGTAGAAAAAACCGTGAAGAGAAGCGATATTCGTCCTCAACAAAATACTCAGCCCCAGAACAATCAGGCACAGAGCACTCAAGCGAAACCATCTGTTCAATCTAAGCCAGCACCTTCTAATAATGCTGCACAACAAACAACTAAAAGTACATCAGCAGCACCTGCGATTAAAGCCGCCGTAGCCGCGCGTACCGAAAACCGCGTAGAAGCTAAACCAGAAGCCAAAGTGCAGCCATCTGCACAGCAGGCTCCAAAAACGGCTGAAAAAGTGGTAGAATCTCACGCTAAACCCGCACATTCTCATGGTTATGTAGAAGAAGATAAAGTGGCGGCTAAATTAGATTTAGCCAAAGCCTATCATGAGTTGGGTGATGATGATAACGCCGTTTCTTTATTACAAGAAGTATTATGGGAAGGCGATACCAAACAGCGTAAATCAGCCCAAGAATGGCTGGCCAGAATAGACGACGAACGAAAGATATAAAGTAGTATGTTTAATATTGTCTTGCACGTGGAGTACAACGGATCCGCCTACCATGGATTCCAGCGTCAAAAAACCCTTCCCACCATTCAACTCTGTTTAGAGCAAGCCCTTAGCCATGTGGCCGATCAGCCTATTACGGTTTATTCAGCAGGCCGTACCGATGCTGGTGTGCATGCAACGGGGCAAGTTATTCATTTTAATGCCCCTGTTGAGCGTGATCTACGAGCCTGGTCTATTGGCATTAACCAATATTTACCGTCCGATATTGCTATTAGAAATGTCACTCCTATGCCTGATGATTTTCATGCGCGATACAGCGCTGTTTCACGCACCTATCGATATGTGATCAATAACCATGCTTTACGCTATGGTTTGTGGAATTCGTTAACTACGCATTATCCTATGAATCTTGATGTAGATTTAATGCAGCAGGGCGCTAACTTTTTATTAGGCGAACATGATTTTTCGGCTTTCCGAGGCGGAGATTGCCAAGCCAAAAGCCCCATAAGAACAGTAGAATTTTGTCGTATTACGCGCCATCAAGACTTTATATTTATTGATATTCAGGCCAATGCTTTTTTGCACCATATGGTTCGCAATATCGTGGGCTCTTTGGTAGCGATTGGGAAAGGGCTTGAATCGCCTGAATGGATAAAGGAAGTGATAGCAGGTAAAGATAGGAGAGAGGCCGCCATGATGATGCCTGCCCAAGGGCTCTATTTAGTAGGCGTAAAGTATCCTGAACCTTTTGAGAAAGCCACGACCCTAGTTTTGCCTCATTTCTAAGCCCCAATACGGTTCCCCTTGCTCATTAGGGCGGTACCCTTTAAAATGCTCATACTACATTTACCATTAAGGCTGTCACATGTCTGTTTCCAGCGCTCCATTGGTCATTAACTTAAACGAATTAACCCTGGCCGATCTGCCCAAAGTAGGCGGCAAGAATGCCTCTCTAGGGGAAATGATTAGCCATTTAACCAAGGCTGGAGTTAAAGTGCCCCCTGGTTTCGCGACCACTTCAGAAGCCTTTCATCTGTTTTTAGAGCAGGATAAATTGGCCGAGCGTATTTATCAGCGCCTTCAAGGATTGGATGTAGACAATATTCCCGCGCTCACTTCAGCCGGTAAAGAAATTCGCGAATGGATTATTAATAATCCTTTGCCGCCTGCTTTAGTTGAGCAGATCACCACGGCGTATCATGCATTAGAAAAACAATTAGGTTCTTCTCTATCGGTTGCTGTTCGTTCATCAGCTACCGCAGAAGATTTGCCTGATGCTTCTTTTGCAGGCCAACAAGAAACCTTTTTAAATGTCACTGGTTTAGATAACGTATTACATTCTGCTCGTGAAGTATTTGCTTCTTTATTTAATGATCGTGCTATTGCTTATCGTGTGCATCAAGGTTTTGATCACCATCACGTAGCATTGTCAGTAGGTGTACAAGCCATGGTGCGCAGTGATTTAGCAGCCAGCGGTGTAATGTTTACTTTAGATACCGAATCTGGTTTTAACGACGTGGTATTTATTACGGGTGCTTATGGTTTAGGTGAAACCGTTGTACAAGGCAGCGTAAATCCGGATGAATTCTATGTGCACAAACCTACCTTAAAAGCAGGACGTCCTGCGGTTATTCGTCGCACGTTAGGAAGCAAACGTCAGAAAATGATTTTCAGCACTAAACCAGGTGTGAAAGTAGAAATCGTTCCGGTTTCTGATCAAGAACAAATTCAATATTGTTTAACTGATAAAGAGATTGAACAATTAGCGCATTATGCTTTAGCGATTGAAGCACATTATAAACGCCCAATGGATATTGAGTGGGCGAAAGATGGAAAAACGGGCGAATTATTTATTGTGCAAGCGCGTCCTGAAACCGTAAAAAGTCGCGATGGTAATCAATATATTGAACGTTACAGTTTGAAAAAGCGTGGCGAAGTAAAAGCGCATGGTCGTGCTATTGGCCAACGTATTGGTGCGGGTCATGTAAAAGTATTACATAACATTAGCGAAATGGATAAAGTAAAACCCGGTGATGTGTTAGTAACCGATATGACCGATCCTGATTGGGAACCGATTATGAAACGTGCAGCAGCGATTGTAACCAATCGTGGTGGACGTACCTGTCATGCGGCCATTATTGCACGCGAATTAGGTATTCCTGCGATTGTAGGTTGCGGCAATGCCACTGAAACATTAAAAGATGGCGAAGGTGTTACCGTTTCTTGTGCAGAAGGCGATACCGGATTTGTATACGAAGGTATTTTAGAATTCGAACATCAAAATATTAATGTAGAGCAAATGCCAGAATTACCTTGTAAAATTATGATGAACGTAGGTAATCCTGATCGTGCATTTGATTTTCAACGATTACCTCATGCAGGTGTTGGTTTAGCACGTTTAGAATTTATTATTAACCGTATGATCGGTGTGCATCCACAAGCGTTATTTGATTACGATAAACTGCCAGAAGATTTAAAAAAGACTATACATGAACGTGTTGCGTGTTATGCAAGCCCAGTGGATTTTTATGTAGAAAAATTAGTAGAAGGCATTTCTACTTTAGCGGCTGCATTTTCACCAGAGCCCGTGATTGTGCGTTTATCCGATTTTAAATCAAACGAATATGCGAATTTAATTGCGGGCGATCGTTACGAGCCTCATGAAGAAAATCCTATGATTGGATTTAGAGGCGCCTCTCGTTATATTTCAACTTCTTTCCGTCATTGCTTTGAATTAGAATGTCGCGCCTTACGTAAAGTCTATTACGATATGGGCTTTAAAAATGTTCAAGTGATGGTGCCGTTTGTTCGCACGCCTGCAGAAGCGAAAGCGGTTATTGATTTACTCGCTGAAAATGGGTTAGTGCGCGGCAAAGATGGCCTTAAAATTATTATGATGTGTGAGCTTCCTTCTAACGCTATTTTAGCGGAAGACTTCTTACAATATTTTGATGGTTTTTCTATTGGCTCTAATGATTTAACGCAGTTAACTTTAGGGTTGGATCGTGATTCTGGATTAGTGGCACATTTATTTGATGAACGTAATCCAGCAGTAAAAGCACTATTACATAAAGCGATTTCTACTTGTAAGGCTGCTAATAAATACGTGGGTATTTGTGGCCAAGGCCCTTCCGATTATCCTGATTTTGCTCAGTGGTTATTGGAAGAGGGCATTAATAGTATTTCGTTAAATCCTGATACTGTTCTTGAAACCTGGCTCTATCTAGCCGAACATTCTAAGTAAATAAGCTTTCTTGAGTTTTGTCACCCCGGATTTTTCTCCTCTCCTATTATAGAAAAGAAAAAAATATTTCAGGAGAAAAATATCGGGGTTTAATGCATTAGCATTAAACGCCCAAACCTGGAAGGTTTGGGCTGGCTTTCACGCGTAGCCAAGGATGGCGTAGCGTAGAAAGTGGTCGAAAAATTTCGCGATAGAATAATACTTGATTCAGGATAGCGTTTTGTTTTATTATCGAAACAGAAGTCATATTTACTTAGTACAAGGAAGTGCAGTATGCCAACAATAAGATCAGAAGGTGGAGTTGCTGTAGCTCCTGCACCAGCCCATTTAACTCTCGCTTACGAAACTACTTTACCTACAGAACAGCCCACTACTTTAGCTGCACCCGATCGTATTCGGGAGATGTTCGATAAATTAACTCCAAGTCAAAAAGAAGCGCTAAAGTCCATAGTGATAGGCGCTATGTCGTTTGGATCTTTGGGTTTAGAGGCTCATAAAGCTATTGCTAAAGATATCAATACGCTTGCCATGCTTCTTCATGGTGTCACTACTATGGCCGAATTACTGGCCAAAGGCCGTGCTTATCCCATGAGTAATAGTGGCGAAGGTGGAGAGCTGCCATCACGTCTTGGCACAGATGAACAAAGTAGAATGGTTCAGATAGCATCGGGACATTTCGGTGTAACCATTGAATATGTAGCCAATGCTAGTGGGATCCAAATTAAAATTAATCAAGCCGCTAAGCCTGGACTTGGTGGTGAACTATTGGCTGTTAAAGTTACTCCCGAAATTGCAGCGGCTCGTTTAGTTCCGCAAGGGATTGATCTTAAATCTCCGCCTCCTCATCACGATCTTTATTCAGTAGAAGAATTAAAACAATTAATACTGGAATTGCGCATTGCTAATCCTAATGCATTTATTTCAGTGAAACTGGCAGCACAAGAAGGGATCGGTATTATTGCTGCTGCTTTAGTAAAATGCGGTGCTGATGATATTTGTATTGCGGGTAAAGGGGGCGGTACAGGTGCTGCTCCTACGGATGCTCTTTATAATTTTGCCAGACCTTGGGAAACTGCACTGGCTGAAGTGCATCAAACATTAATTGCGAATGGTATACGCGATCGAGTCACTTTAACAGTAAGTGGTGGGATACAAACCGGGTTTGATTTATTTCTTGCGAAATTACTAGGTGCTGATTTAGGCGAAATAGGAACGCCTGCATTAGTCGCTTTGGGATGTGTGATGGCACGTGTGTGCCATGATGGAACGTGCCCTAAAGGTATTGCTACTAATAATCCTGACTACACTTCCAAATTTGAAGGAAAATACGGTGATGTAGCCCAAATGTTGGTTAATCTTGCTACTTCGTATGATGACCATTTGCAAGAATATGGTTTGACCACTGAAAGTGCTAGAGGAAGAACAGATTTACTGAGAGTAAAAGAAGGCGCTCCTTTTACTAATCTTGAAATGCTTTTATTGCAGCCTGAAAACCCTTATAAATCTTTTACTGCTCCTGTCAGAATTGATCCTGTTAGTACTACAGAGCAATATGCGATTGAACAAATTCTACAAGGTAAAACGGATATTGTAATAGATGGAAACAATACGAATACCTTAGGTTTTGGTGCACGTATTGGGTATCACTCTGTAAAAACAGCTGAATTCCAAGATGCTTTTGTTAATCCCGTCACTATTACCTTTAATGGCTTAGCCGTAGGTTCGGGTTTTGGTACTTTTGCACCTGCTGGTCTTACATTAGTGGCTCGCAATGCTAATGATGGTGCCGCTAAATCTTTAAGCGGCGCTGATGTTGTCTGTACTCAAAGTATTGGTAATCAAGCCGGTCTTGGTGCTACTAGCGGTAGAATATTTGCTCCGGTGTGGGGTGACAGGCCACTGGTTAGAAACTCGGGTGCAATAGCAGTGGCAGAGCGAATTGGTGATTGCGGCGCTAATTATATGACGGGCGGTAGTCTTACTATTTTGGGTGATACTCTTGATTACCCCATCACATTTACTCATGGTAATACCAGCTCGCCAATGAAGTTTCGATCTGATCGTGTGGGGCCTAATTTCGGATCAGGCATGACGGGCGGGCATGTGTTTATGCCCAGACATTTATATGAAGAGTTATTAAGAAAGAATCATTTAGAAGCTGCTTTTGCTAATGTTCAACTACAACATTTAAATGAGACTGATGCTGCTGAACTGGCTGCTCTTGTAAAAGACTATTTAACTCATAATTCTAGCGATTGGGTAAAAGAATTAGTTGAGCAAGAAAATTTTTCACAGTTTTTTATAAAATTAGATCCTCGAGTGCTTAAACCCGTTTTACAACCTGCTTCTGTAGAACCAGTTAAATCGCCAGATTTACTTCCTGTTCCAGAAATTGTAGTAAGACCACCTTCAGCGGTTCCTGGGCAAGATACTGAAACATCAACAACTGCATCGCTAGATAATTTGAGTGTTCCTCCACGAGATGAGCAAGATGCTTGTGGTGTGGGTACTTTTATTAATTTAAAAGGTGAGTCTAGCCGAACTGTGACTGATAATGCATTAACTATGCTAGAAAGAATGATGCATAGAGGTGCTAGTGGCGTTGATAAAGACACAGGCGATGGATGCGGTATTGTTTGGTATGGTTTAGAAGAGTTTTTTCAAGCCGTTTTTCCTGATTTAAATCCTAGAGGAATAAGATTAGAAAGAGGAGCTTATAGTGTTATTCCTATTAGTATCGGAGACGACACATCTTATAGTGTCCGTCGTGTTTTGAATGAATTATTAATCAAAGAAGATTTACACATTGCAAGTGAAAGAGATGTTCACACGGCCAAGCCTACGGAGAATGATCCTATTTTCTTAGGTACGATTGGAGCTAGCCAAGAAAAAGGTGTTAAACAATATTTGGTATTGAAGCCAGTTTGGATGAACCAAGAAGAATTTGAAAAACGATTAATACGTGTGAGATTACTTTTTGAATTAGATCCAAAAACTCAAGCCAAGGAAAATCGCCCTCATATTTATAGTGCTTCGTCTTATAATGTGATTTATAAATCACTCGTTTTAGAAAGTAGATTTAGAAAATATTTTGATGATTTTTTAAATCCGTTATTCAAGGCAAGTGCTGCCGTTTCTCATGCGCGCTTTTCTACCAATACTAAGCCAGTGGGTAAAAATATTCAGCCTACTCCTAACGTAGCGAATAATGGTGAAAATAATAATATTGTGCAGCTGATGCGGCAGATTATGTATAACCCTTTATTTGCCAAATTGTTAGGTATTGAACGTATTGATATATCCGGATTAAGCGATTCACACATTATGTCGATAGGTATGGATTTTTTCCGCCTATTAGGATTTAGCGCAGAAGAAATTGCCGCGTTAACTATTCAAGCTTACAATCCCAACGATCCTGCTCTTAGCCAATTTTATAATTTATTTGGTAATCCTTTTGAAGGCCCGAATGCCAGCATTATGATTATTGGTGATAAAATTATTGTGGTAAGAGATCTGAATGGTTTTAGACCGCAAAGAGGAATACGCAACAAAGAATTCTTCTATTCTGGATCTGAAATTGGTCCGGTGGATGAACCGTTCCAGATGGAAGGAGAACTATTTGATATTCCTCCTGGAAAACCTGTCGTTATTGATTTAAAAACAGGTACAGTGACTATTGATCCTTTTCAATCGTTTGCCCCTGCACTGGCTGAAAAATTAAAAGCATTAGAAGCCCATTTATCTGCAGATGAGATGCCAGCCGCTCTTGTTTTTTCACAAGAAGATCTTTCCGTTCGCAAATTACGTGCGGGTTGGGATGCACAAATTGATAGAAAATTTATGCAACCTCTTTTTAATGGAGGTAAAGGTTCTATTTCTTCCATGGGAGATCAAGGTCCTGATGAAGCATCTGTATCGGGTGGTTTGCTCGTGCTAGGCAATGCTATTCTGGGAAATGTGGCACAAATTACGAATCCTCCTTTAGATAGAAAGCGTGAAGGCGCTTATATGCAGACGATTACTTTTGTTGGTAAAAAACCTGCATTGGAAGGATTAAGAAGTAACGATATAGAAGGTGTCACTTTACCTTCACCCATTATTTCTAATGAACAGATGGCTTTATTACAAAATGATAGTCGTTTACGTTCAGAAGTTATTGATATAACAATCCCTCTCAACAAGGTGAAAGGTGGTTTAGAAGCGGCTATTAAAAATGTGGTGCTGCATGTTTTGCAGCTGGTTCGTTCGGGTGCAACTTTTATTACATTATCCGATTTAAATGTAGATAATGAACATGCTGCTATTCCTCCTTTATTAGTAGCGAGTCGTGTCGATCAAGCTTTATTGGAAGCGGGTTTACGTCGTAATGTTTCTATTGGGTTACAAGCCGCCAGTGTATTGACGGTGCGTGATGTGGCTCAAGCCATTTCTATTGGTGGTGTTGATTTGGTTAATCCGTATTTACCGTTAACGCCTACTTCTCAAGAAGAATTTGCTTCTCCTGAATTTAAACGACGTTCTAAAGAATATATAAAACAATTAACACTAGGGCTGCAAGACAATGCTGCTCGTATGGGTATATCAAGTATTTCTGCTTATCGTGGAACCAAAGTATTTAGCGGATATGGATTAAGTGATGATATAGCGAAGATGTTAGGCATTCCTTCTATTTTAGGTGGCATTGGTCTATCAGATGTAGAAAATATGGTGGTTAATACACACTGTTATCCTAATCCTGAAGGAAATGGAAAGTATGAAGGTGGAAGTGAACAGCGCCTCGATATTTGGGGTGATGGAGTAGCTGCAGATGCCGCTAGAATTATCAGTGGAAAATCCAAAACTACCTGGTCTGACATGGAAGCAAAAATGCAAGCCCGCCAAAATGCGCCACGCAATTTTTTATATTTAGTGCAACCTAAGGTGTGGACAGCTAAAAATCCGATGACCGTTTGTATTTTGGGTGGTGGTGCCGCTGGTTTTTTTCAAGCAAGAACTTTATTAGATTCTGGATTGCCAGTAAACATTGTTATTATCGAAAAAAATGCTAGAAATCAATTTGGATTGGTAAAAGACGGTGTTGCACCGGATCATGACGCAACCAAAAGCCGTAGCGAATTGTTACATAGCGTTTTAGATGATCCTCGAGTTAAATATTGGGGGGGGATAGAAGTGGGTGAGGAAGGAGACAATTCAGTTTCTTTTGCACATTTACAAAAAACGTATCCGTGTATTGTGGATTGCAGAGGAGCTTCGGTAGATAATAAATTAGGCGTTCAAGGCGAAAATACGCCTTACGTGATTCCTGCTAGTGTGGTGTATAAATCTTATAATGGTGCAGTGGATCTGGATGCAGAAGGGCATAAAGATTGGTGGTTAACGCCACAGAGCCGAAATCTTACGGTTGGCATTATTGGAAATGGAAATGTGGCAGGCGATATTGCGCGAATTTTCTTAGCGGATCCTCAAAAATTAGCTCAAACCTCTATTCATCCCATTTTCTTAAATTCATTAAAAAAAGATGCTCCGCAAGTGGTTCGCGTATTTGCACGTGGTAATGCACATGAAACCAAAATAGATTTACATCAATTGAAGGCATTAGAAACATTAGGAATACAAATTTCAGTATCTATGCCTGCTTTGAAAGAAGGCCAGCAGCTTACTGATGAGCAACGTGCGCTGTATAGTTTTTTTGCTCAATATAAAGATAAAAAATATCCACCATCTAGTAAAAAAACATTGCATTTCCATTTTGGAATGACCCCGCAAAAATTTGAAGCGGGACAAAAAGAAGTAACAGGATTTTTTACTGACTCTAGTGGAAACATTATTGCTTTTGATGCACGTAATTTTATTACGGCTATTGGAACCAAACGATTATCGGATATACAAAGAACACCTTATGCTAGCGGTTGGGTAGCAGGACAAGGTGGTACTTTAGATAAAGCAGAAGACAGTGCACAAGCTACTACCGATATAATTGTTAAAGATTTTAATGCGGGCAAATTTCATAATACTTTGCGACCACCAGTAAAACAACATTGGCACAAACTGGCTCAAGTGACCAATGGTATGTTCTTGAATATTCTTGCTTATGTGGCCAGTGGTGGTCGAATAGATACTCAAGACGGTCTTGAAAAAGCCAAAGCCTATTCTAGAGGAAACGGAAGTAGTGCCAAGCTTAAAGTAGCACCCCAACCCGTTCCAGCTCCTGCAGCAGATGTAGATCGCAACACTATTCGTGTTGAAGATAAAGATGGAAATGTGACAGTGTTGCCTATACCTGAGGAAAATGTTTCTTTATTAGAATATTTAGATAAAACTCAGCCTAGCGGAAAAGTACCTGAAGCCGAATGTGGTGGTAAAGGAAATTGCGCTACTTGTGGGGTAGATGTGCTTGAAATAGAAGACTTAGGTGGATTGTTGAGTCATCGAAAAGAGCAGGGAAGAGATGTTGGGCCTGAGGGTGAAAGAAGAAGATTGTCTTGTTTGCATCAGACAGATGAGTTTACAGGTCAAGGTGCAAAAGTAAGAATAGTGAAACCGCAGAATGCGCCAGCACCTGCTGCCTCGAACGCGCCAGACCCCGGTCCAAAACCTCTATCTGTTGCCTCTATGCAGTGATAGCGTCATTGCGAGCATCCGTTTCGGATGCGTGGCAATCTATATCAAATAAGTCGTGGCTATTTTGACATGGATTGCCACGTGCTCGAAGCGAGCACTCGCAATGACGGCTCATTTGCAATGACGGATAGGAAATTATCTCGCAGCTGCTAAAGCAGCATCGTAATTAGGTTCGTGTGCAATTTCTGGCACTTGTTCGGTGTAAATCACATTACCTTGACCGTTAATAATCACCACTGCGCGTGAAAATAAACCGGCTAATTTACCATCGGTAATTTCTACACCATAGTTTTCACCAAATTCATGGTTGCGAAACGCTGAAACGGGAATAACATTATCTAAACCTTCTGCACCACAGAAACGATTTTGCGCAAACGGTAAATCCATAGACACACATAATACTTTTGCGTTATGCAATTCATTGGCTTTGCTATTAAATGTGCGCACAGAAGTCGCGCAAGTAGGGGTGTCTAAGCTAGGGAAAATATTTAAAATAACGGTTTTGCCCGCAAAGTCTTTTAGACTTACTTCGCTTAAATCAGTTTTGGTTAATTTAAAATCGGGAGCTGCCGTTCCTTTTTCAGGTAAGTCAGCAAATGTGTGTAGTGGATTTCCTTGCAGTGTTACTGTAGCCATCGAGTATCTCCTTGTTAAATATTTTTTGCTAATAATTCGGCGAGGCCGGTATAGCTAGCGGGTGTGAGTTTGAGTAATGCTTTTTTAGCATTGTCAGGAATAGATTGTTTTTTAATAAACTCATGTAATATATCAGCGGTGAGTTTTTTGCCGCGAGTTAATTCTTTGAGTTTTTCATACGGTTGTTCAATACCATAACGGCGCATAACAGTTTGCACGGCTTCTCCTAATACTTCCCAAGCGTTATCTAAATCGTCTGCCATTTGTTTTTCGTTAATATGTACTTTGTTTAAGCCTGTCATTAAGCTTTGGTAAGCAATTTCGCTATAAGCAATTGCTGCACCTAAATTACGTAACACAGTAGAATCCGTTAAATCGCGCTGCCAACGAGAGATGGGTAATTTTTCTGCAAAATGATTGAGTAAACTATTGGCCATTCCAAAATTACCTTCGGCATTTTCAAAATCAATTGGGTTTACTTTATGTGGCATGGTTGAAGAGCCGGTTTCGTTTTCTTTTAATTTTTGGGTGAAATAACCAATACTAATATAGCCCCACATATCGCGAGCTAAATCGATTAATATAGTATTGATGCGAATTAATTCATGACAATATTCGGCAATATAGTCATGTGGTTCAATTTGAGTGGTGTAAGGGTTCCATTCTAAACCTAAATCGATCACACATTGTTGGCTCACTTGTAACCAATCGATATCAGGATAAGCAATATGATGTGCATTGAAGTTTCCTACCGCACCATTAATTTTGCCTAAGATAGGTTGATTTTCTAATGAAAATAATTGGCGTTCTAATCGCGCAACTACGTTGGCAAATTCTTTTCCTACGGTAGTAGGTGATGCGGTTTGTCCATGTGTGCGTGAGAGCATGGCAACAGAAGCATATTGACGCGCCATTTCTGTTAAATGATTAGTCAGTGCAAGTAAATCGGGTAGTAGCACTTGATCTCTGACTTCTTTTAGCATTAATGCATACGCTAAATTATTAATATCTTCAGAGGTACACGCAAAGTGTACAAATTCACGTAGTGCTTCTAGCTCAGCGTGGCCGCTCAATTTTTCTTTAATAAAATATTCTACGGCTTTAACATCATGATTTGTGTTTTTTTCTAATGTTTTAATGCGTGCGGCATCTTCTGGAGTAAAATCGGTAGCAATTTTTAATAAATCCGCGTGTGCTTTTTTGCTGAGTTTAGGAATTTCTGATAGTGAAGCGGTTTCGCTTAAAGCGATTAACCAATGAATTTCGACTTGTACGCGATATCGGTGTAAACCATATTCACTGACATAAGCACGTAATTTTGCAGTCTTCGCTGCATAGCGACCATCAAGAGGAGAGATGGCGGTAAGCTCATTTAACATGAGCACATTTGTGTGTGTATTAGATTTCATATCATTCCTTGTAGAAATGAGTGTGCATTATATCATGTTTTCTGTTGACAGTGGTAGGAGGGGATCTCTATAATAGCCCGTTCTTCTGGGGCTATAGCTCAGCTGGTAGAGCACTTGCATGGCATGCAAGGGGTCAGCGGTTCGATCCCGCTTAGCTCCACCATGTGGCTTTGAGATAGCTCAGAAAATATGTGTCCCCATCGTCTAGAGGCCTAGGACATTGCCCTTTCACGGCAGTAACAGGGGTTCGAATCCCCTTGGGGACGCCAATACTTAAAAAAAACTCCCCCATTTATGGGGGTTTTTTTTAAGTATCGGTTTATCAATAGCGATTCGAACTTTAGTTCGACCAAATTGCCAGGAGCAATTTGGAACGCACGAAGTGCGGCCCCGAATGAAATGAGGGGCGAGGCGCAGGGATGCGCCGAGTAATCCCCTTGGGGACACTACTTTATTGGGCTTTTTTAACAGGTGTACCTATGCAAGAAATTATCGCTATCGAGACCTTAAGAAATGCTTTTCGCCCAATAGAGCAATTTAAAGCAGAGCATACTACGTTCAATATGCTGACTTTTCATAGTGCTGCTCGAAATGCTTTGCTAGCTATGGAGATCGCCACTCGAATAATGACAGATAGTAATGTGCTAGGTAGGATGGAACCACACTTTCAGCAGGCATTTTATCTTTCCAATAGTGGTATGCTCTTCACTATTATTGCTTTCCGTTTTCATTCTCTGATAGGGCAACTGGGTGATGATAAGAAAGCAGAGCTTTCAGAGGATTCTATTAAAGCAGAAGCGGCTACTCGCTTCTCTCATATATCTACCCTGCAGCAACTACTGAACAGTCCAGACTCACCTTATTTTAGGGCGATAGAGCATTTTACTACCCTTAAAAATGCACAACTTGCTGTTACACCTCCTAGCGTGCCGCCTGCACCAGCACGTGGACCTTCAGTTGCTCCTGCTGCATAAGACACCCCTCTAGCGCAGAGGGGGTGTTTTGGTATAAAATAGTGCCCTAGCGTTGGGCTTATTCTTCGTATTGAGCTTGGCATCATAAAAACACACTTATATCAATCAAACCGCCTTCTGGGTGCCTGGCTCTTGTTCAATCAAGGCTGGTCGAAAAGCGGGGATATAGGTAGGCTTAACCCGGTAGGCATGGTTTATCCATCCTACGAACACGTGGAGTTTGAAAATGACAGTATCTATTCGTGACATGTTATCTGCGGGCGTCCATTTCGGACACCAAACACGGTTTTGGAACCCAAAGATGAAAGAATACATTTTTGGCGTTCGTTCAAAAATTCATATTATTGACCTAGATAAAACAGCGCCTTTATTTAACGATGCGCTAAACGTAATGAGCAAAATTGCCAGCAAAAAAGGCAAGATTTTATTTGTAGGTACCAAAAGAGCAGCAAGCGAAGCAGTTCGTGAACAAGCACAACGTTGCGGTATGCCTTATGTGGATCATCGCTGGTTGGGTGGTACATTAACCAATTACAAAACCGTTCGTCGTTCTATTCAGCGCTTGAAAGATATTCAAGAAATGCGCAGCAGCTCAGTGGCTCAGCATATTAGCAAAAAAGAACGCTTAACCATGGATCGCGAACTTGAAAAATTAG
This sequence comes from Gammaproteobacteria bacterium, assembly GCA_965279305.1. Taxonomy (GTDB): domain Bacteria; phylum Pseudomonadota; class Gammaproteobacteria; order JBIOEC01; family JBIOEC01; genus JBIOEC01. The sequence continues at coordinate 1,102,338 of OZ257143.1, forward strand.
AACGCAGCTTGGGCGGTATTAAAGATATGGGCGGTTTGCCTGACGCGATGTTTGTCATCGACGTTGGTTTTGAAAAAATCGCGATCAAAGAAGCACAGCGTTTAAAAATTCCTGTGATCGGTATTGTTGATACCAACAATGATCCATCAGGAATTGATTATATTATTCCGGGTAACGACGATGCTATTCGTGCGGTTACTTTTTACTTAAGCGCAGCAGCCGATACTATTATTGCTGCTCGTCAAGCCGCTGAACTAGAAACAGCTCCTGTTGCTGAAGAAGTGGCAATAGTGGAAGAAGAACCTGCCGCTAAAGCAAAAGTAAAAACACGTAAGAAAAAAGTAGCATCAGATGAAGCCGCTAGTGATAGCGAAGAAACTGGTAGCAACGAGAAAGGTTCTGAGTCTTCTGAAGACAAAGAATAATTCTAATCTTTAAAACCTTAACAGGTGGAGTATTATTTATGGCAATTACTGCTGCAGAAGTAAATGAACTGCGTAAACGTACTGGCGCAGGTATGATGGAATGTAAAAAAGCCTTAGAAGCGGCTGGTGGCGATATTGAACAAGCGATCGACATGATGCGCAAAGCGGGTCAAGCGAAAGCAGATAAAAAAGCCGATCGTACAACAGCAGAAGGCGCAATTGTTTTAAAACAAACGCCTGAAGCGGTAGCGATGGTAGAAGTGAACTGCGAAACCGATTTCGTAGGTCGCGATACCCATTTCAGAGAATTTGCTGAAGCAGTAGCGGAATGTGCTTTGAAAAATCATTGCCAAGATGTAGAAAAATTAGCCGATTTAAAATTGGCTGATGGCCAAACAGTCGCTGAAGCTCGCGCCCATTTAATTGCTAAATTAGGTGAAAACATTAACGTACGTCGTATCGCTTATTTGGCGATTAAAGACGGTATCGTAGGTTCTTATGTACATGGCGGCAAAATTGGTGTGTTCGTTCACATTAAAGGTAATGACGCTACATTAGCTAAAGATTTAGCAATGCATATTGCTGCATCTAATCCTTTAGTAGTAAAACCTAGCGATTTACCTAAAGAGTTAATCGAAAGAGAGACCGAAATTTACAAAGCTCAAGCCATGGAAAGTGGAAAACCTGCTGATATTATCGAAAAAATGTTAAGCAGCAAGCTTAAGAAGTTTATGGATGAATCAAGCTTGGTAGGACAAATGTTTGTTAAAGATCCTAATGTTAAGATCGAAAACTTATTAAAGTCTGCCAATAGTGAAGTATTGGGCTTTACCCGTTTTGTATTGGGTGAAGGTATAGAAAGAAAAGTAGGAAATTTTGCCGAAGAAGTACGGGCGCAGGCATCAGGAGCCGCTTAATGTCAAAGGTCGTGTACCGTCGCATACTATTGAAACTCAGTGGTGAAGCGCTTACGGGCGTTGCTAGCAGCGGTATTGATCCTGACGTTCTTACTCGCATTAGCCAAGAAATTCAATCTGTTATTGATTTAGGCGTACAAGTTGGCGTTGTTATTGGCGGCGGCAATTTGTTTAGAGGTGCGGCTTTATCAGAAACCGGAATTGATCGCATTACTGCCGATCATATGGGAATGCTAGCCACCGTGATTAATGCGTTAGCCATGCGTGATGTACTAGAGCGTATGAGCATTGGTACTCGTGTGATGTCGGCTATTTCCATGAGTGGCTTAGTAGATCATTTTGATCGTCGTAAAGCGCTACATCATTTAAGCGAACATCGCGTTGTTTTCTTTGCCGGTGGTACCGGAAATCCTTTAGTTACTACCGATTCTGCTGCTAGTTTGCGCGCTATCGAAATAGGTGCAGACTTATTAATTAAAGCCACGAATGTTGATGGCATCTACGATGCTGATCCTGCTAAACATCCCCATGCAAAACGTTATAAAGAATTATCGTTTGAAGAAGCACTAGATAAAGAATTGGGCATTATGGATCTCGCTGCTTTTTGCCAATGTCGTGATTATCATATGCCTATCCGTGTATTTAATGTGAATAAAATAGGCGCTCTGAAACGAATAGTGCAGGGCGAAGACGAAGGAACATTAGTGATAGGAAACGATCCTAAATAATAATAAGGAGTATCACATGACAGTATCTTCTACTACTCAAGAAGCTCAACAACGCATGCAAAAAGCAGTTGAAGCTGTTAAGCAAGAATTTGCAAAATTACGCAGTGGTCGTGCACATCCTAGTTTAATCGAACATATTATGGTGGATTACTACGGTACTCCCACTCCTATGAATCGTGTTGCTAATATTAATATCGAAGATTCTCGTACTCTTTTGGTAACTCCATGGGAAAAAAGTGTTGTAAAAGCTATTGAAAAAGCCATTATGACTGCTGATTTAGGTTTGAATCCTGCTACCACGGGTACTACTATTCGTGTTCCATTACCGGCATTAAATGAAGAACGCCGAAAAGAATTAGTAAAAATTGCGAGACAAGAAGCAGAAACCGCACGTGTGAATGTGCGAAATGTTCGTCGCGATGCTAATAATCAAATAAAAGAATTATTGAAAGCAAAAACTATCAGCGAAGATGAAGTACGTCGCGCTGAAGATGCTATTCAAAAATTAACCGATAAAGTTATTGCAGAAGTAGATACATTGCTGGCATCAAAAGAAAAAGATTTGCTAGAGGTATAATCATTAGAGGTAGCACCCTATTGTTTTTTAACCCTATTGCGATGGGCATAATATGAAATCTTCTGACATCACTGATAAAGACATTCCTCTTTTATCTCAACGCCCTCAACACATTGCTATTATTATGGATGGTAATGGTCGCTGGGCACAGGCGCGTAATTTACCTAGAACAGCAGGGCATAGAGCAGGTGTAACTGCTTTACGCCATACCGTTACTGCTTGCGTAGAATTAGAGATCCCCACTTTAACGGTTTTTGCTTTTAGTAGTGAAAATTGGTCTAGACCGGTTCAAGAAGTGCAATTCTTATTAAGTTTATTCACTCGTTTTTTACAAAGAGAACTTCAACGTTTATACGATGAAAATATTCGTATACGCGTGATTGGTGATTGCACCCGTTTTTCTCCTCGTTTACAGGCATTAATTCAACGTGCTGAAACTCTTACTGCTAGTAATACAGGACTGCAGCTCAATATTGCAGCGAATTATGGTGGGCATTGGGATATGACACAAGCTATGCAACGTATGGCACAACGAGTAGTGGATGGCGAGTTAACGGTAGAAGAAATAACCGAGCAAGAATTGGAAAAAAGTCTTTGTTTATCTGATATTTCTCATCCTGATTTATTTATCCGTACTTCAGGTGAAAAACGTTTGAGTAATTTTTTATTATGGCAATTAGCCTATGCAGAATTATATTTTACGGATACGTATTGGCCCGATTTTAATAAAAATGAATTAATCATGGCACTGCGTGAATACGCTACACGGCAGCGCCGATTTGGTTTAACTAGCGCACAACTATTTTCACAACGGCAGGTACAAGGTGCTTAAACAACGAATAGTAACAGGGATAGTGCTTGCAGTTTTATTGCTTCTTGTCATTTATGTATTACCTAGACCACTTTTCACTATCGCTATAGGCGCAGTGGTGATGTTAGGCGCATGGGAGTGGACCATGCTAAGTAATTTACGTGCGAAAAATAAGCGAATCGGTTATTTGGCATTAATAGCTGTTTTATTTTTACTGATGATGTTGGTGCCTATGCATCAATCCATTGTGGTAGTAAGTACAATTTCGATTGTGTGGTGGTTATGTGCTGCTATCGGAATTTTGCGTTTTCAGCGAAAAACACAGACATTTCCTCGTAATACTGAAGTTTTAAATTTAATTGGTCTGCTCGTTTTACTTCCTTTCTGGTTTTCTGTGGTGATGTTAAATAGCGGCTCTGTTATTTATGATGCTGCTAATCCTGTATTACTTTTCGCTATTATCTTAATTGCTCTTGCCGATACTTCAGCGTATTTTGCTGGAAGACAATGGGGTAAACATAAATTGGCTAGCAACGTCAGTCCGGGCAAAACCTGGGAAGGTTTACTTGGTGCGGTGCTTGCTGTTACAGTGGTGGTGATCCCTCTGGCGAAGGTGCTAGGAATTACTGCTTTGTCTCAAATGGATTTGTTATTGTTAGCTTTTATCACGGTGATAGCGGCTTTAGTCGGTGACTTATTTGAAAGCGTGATAAAGCGAATTGCTAATGTAAAAGACAGTGGACGTTTACTGCCTGGCCATGGAGGTGTCTTAGATCGCATTGATGCGTATACTGCTGCGGTACCTATTTTTATGGCGGTATATTTTGTCTTAGCAGGATAAGGAAAATCTATGAATATATTAGGTTCTTTATTGGCGTTTATCGTCGTATTTGCCATTGTGGTGTTGGTTCATGAGTTTGGTCATTTTTTAGTAGCCCGTCTTTGCGGCGTACGCACTTTACGTTTTTCTATCGGTTTCGGACCTGCTCTTTGGAGTAGAAAAGGAAAAGATGGTACAGAATATGCGATTGCTGCTTTTCCCCTAGGTGGTTATATCAAAATGCTGGATGGTCGTGAACGCACACTGACTCCAGAAGAAATTCCTTATTCGTTTGATAATAAACCTGTACTACAACGTATAGCCATTGTGGCTGCTGGTCCTTTATTTAATTTCTTATTCGCTATTATCGCTTATGCCGTGATCTTAATGGTAGGGGTCACTAAACTGGCGCCTATAGTAGGAGATGTATTGCCTGAATCTCCCGCTGGTATCGCCGGTATACATCCTGGCGATGAAATATTGAGTATCGATCATAAACCCACTGCCGATTGGCAAAGTGTTTATATGGCGTTATTACCTAGAGTCGGTGAAACATCAGGTGCTATTCCTATCACGGTGAAAGAATTTTCTAACGAATCTAAGCCGGTTCGTGATTATGAAATGCCTTTGGTCACATTAGATAAGCAAGATAACAATCAAGCGGATCCTTTAAAAGAATGGGGAATTACCTTAGGTTTACCTCATCTATCGGCTGTGATTGGAGATGTTATTTCTGATCAACCTGCTGCTCTTGCCGGATTGCAATCGGGAGATGAAATTACCGCTATCAATGATCAACCTATTCGCGATTGGTACGATATGGTGGAACATATTCAACAATCAGCTAATAAACAAATTACACTGACTATTAAACGTGGCGACCAAACCTTATCGATTTCTGTTACGCCCGTATTGCAAAATGTAGAGGGCAGAGAAGTAGGGGTGATTGGTATTCAATTAAAACCGGTGGCGTGGCCTTCTGAGTTAATACGTTTGCAACGCGTAGGACCTATTGATGCGGTTGTACAATCGGTACAAAATACGTGGGAACTTTCTAAGTTGACCTTTATTATTATGGCTAAGATGGTGACAGGAAAAGTGGCTATTGATAATTTAGCGGGTCCTATTAGTATTGCTCAAGGTGCTAATGAATCGGCACAAAGTGGTTGGTTGCCGTTTGTTAGTTTCTTAGTATTACTCAGCGTTAATTTGGGTGTGATCAATTTATTGCCTATTCCTATGTTAGATGGAGGGCATTTGTTGTATTATGTCATCGAATGGATTAGAGGACGTCCCGTTTCTGAGAAAACACAACGTGTGGGATTAGTGATCGGGTTGATATTTATTGTTACACTGATGTTAGTTGGTTTGCATAATGATATTACAAGTTTATGGCTATGAATGCAGTAAGATTGGGTGTTTAAAATGATTCGTATTTTGGCGAGATTGTTTTTTATTTTGGGCTTAGTATGCAGTACACCCTCTTGGGCAGATGTTTTTGTTGTCAAAGATATCCGCGTTGAAGGTTTGGAACGTATTGATGCGGGTACAGTTTATAATGATCTTCCAGTAAAAGTGGGCGATACCTTTGATACCGATGAAACTGCTGATGTTATAAGAACATTGTATCGCAGTGGTTTTTTCAGCGATATCATATTGGCGCGCGATGGTAATGTATTAGTAGTAAAAGTGGTTGAAAGACCTGCCATTGGTTATGTAAAAGTGAGCGGCAACTCTGATATAGAAACCGAAGATTTATTAGAAGCATTAAAAAACGTAGGGATTTCTGAAGGAAGTACATTTGATCCCTCTATTCTTGAGCGCGTTGAGCAAGAAATGGAGCAGCAGTATTTCAGTCAAGGTAAATATGGAATTACCATTAACGCCACTGTCACTGAGCTAGAGCGTAATCGTGTAGGCATTGATATTGCTATCATGGAAGGCGAAGCCGCTAAAATTCGTTTAATTAATATTGTAGGTAACCGCGCGTTTACCGAAGAAGAATTACTTGATCAAATCGAATCGACCACTCCTGGTTGGTTTACGTGGTTAAGTGGTAGCGATCAATATTCTAAAGAGCGATTACAAGGCGATTTAGAAGCACTTAATTCTTATTACTTTGATAATGGCTATTTAGATTTTAGAATCCTATCTACACAAGTAGCGATCACCCCAGATAAAAAAGATATTTACATCACTATTAACGTAGAAGAAGGCCAGCAATATTTTATTGATGAAATAGATATTGTAGGTGAAACCATTGTGTCACAAAAAGAACTTCGCCAATTTATTTCAATAGAGCCAGGTGATCTTTATTCACGACGTTTAGTCACTGAAAGTTCTAACGATATGTCTACTCGTATTGGTAACGAAGGCTATGCGTTTGCAAAAGTAAACGGCGTGCCTGAAATTGAAGAGGGCACCAATAAAGTTAAATTAGTTTTCTTTGTAGATCCGGGCAAGCGAGTTTATGTGCGACGTATTAACGTTTTTGGAAATGCCGTGACACAAGACGAAGTGATTCGTCAGCAAATGTGGCAAATGGAATCTGCATGGGCATCTAGCGGATTGATCCAACAATCACGCACTAATTTATTACGTACTGGATATTTTGAAGAGGCACAAGTAGAGACTGTGCCTGTGCCTGGCACCGCGGATCAAGTTGATTTAGATGTCATAGTGAAAGAACGTATGTCTGGACGAATAACCGGGGGCTTAGGTTATTCGCAAGTTGATAAATTAATTTTCAATGCGGGTGTTGAGCAAAATAACTTTTTAGGAACAGGTAAAACGGTTGGTTTTGATTTTCAACAAAGTAGTGGTTATACCCGTTATCGTTTAGCGTATAACGATCCATTCCATACTATGGATGGAGTGAGTCGTGGTATTGACGTTTTCTATCAAAAAATTGATGAGAACGAATTAAATATTACTAACTACAGCCGTGATGTATTAGGTGGTAACTGGATTTATGGAGTTCCTTTATCTCCCAATCAGCGTCTTACTGGCGGTGTGGGTTACGATAATACTTTAATTAAAACTACAGAAGATTCTACTTCTTTCCAGATCAATGATTTTATTAATGAATATGGAGATGACTTTAATAGCTATAAACTATTAGGCGGCTGGTCTTATAATACTTATGATCGCGCCATATTCCCCACTAAAGGTTTTTCACAAGGCTTTAATGCTGAAGTAGCGGTTCCTGGTTCAACCTTAGATTATTATAAACTTCGTTCAGGCACCAATTTCTATTTACCCATCAGCGAAGATTTTATTACCCATTATCGCTTAGATTTAGGTTATGGAGACGGTTACGGTAACGAATCTACGTTGCCATTTTATTTGAACTACTTTGCAGGTGGTATAGGTTCAGTTCGTGGATATAGAGATAATACCTTGGGTCCTTTGGATTCTTTAGGTAACCCTATTGGGGGTAATATTTTGACCACGGGAACCGTAGAAGTCATTTTCCCTACACCTTTCTTCTCTGATAATGACTCTCTTAGAACCTCTGCGTTTTTAGATGCAGGTAATGTGTTTACCACAGAGCCAGATTTGATCGATAATGGGGGATTAAGGGTTTCTGCTGGTTTAGGCATACAATGGATATCGCCCTTGGGTCCCTTGGTATTTGGCCTAGGCTTCCCGCTAAACGAAGAAGAAGGCGATGATATACAGATATTCCAGTTTACTATTGGCGCCGTTTATTAAAGATGCTAAAGATAAAGGGCCAGTCATTGCGTATTCATACTGGAATTGATACCATATATCGAATGACGACACTACTATTTCAAGGATAATGACTATGAAAAAGCAATTTACCCACTTGACCGCTGCTATTACTTTAAGCGTATTAGGCACTCTCGGTATCACTGGCGCCGGATATGCCGCTGAGCCAGAAACTCTTCCTATTGCGATCGTGGATGGAAACGTAGTTTTTCAAAAATTTCAGCCTGCTATTGAAGCAGAATTGAAAAAAGAATTTAAAGATCAGCAACAAAAATTAATGAAATTGCAGGCTGATTTACAAAAAATGAGTGAACAATTAGACAAAGATGCTGAAATTATGTCTGAAGCTGAAGTAGATAAACTTCAACAAAATTTTGCTGAAAAACAAATGGAATTCCAACAATTAAGCGTGGAATACAGTGAAGCGTACAATGAGCGCGGTAACGAAGAGTTCCAAGCATTAATTGAAAAAGTTCAATCTGCTGCTAAAGAAATGGCTAACGAAAAAGGTTATGCACTTGTTATTCAACGTGGTGCTGTCTTATATGCAGACGATAAATACGATATCACTGCAGAATTAATTAAAGATGTTGAAGGAATGAAATAGTCATTAAGTATGGGAAAAACATATACACTCAACGAGCTTGCCCAACTAACGGGTGCTCGCGTACATGGAGATCCTGACTGCAAAATAACAGGGGTAGCCTCTTTGCAAGAAGCACAGCAAGGGGCTATCACTTTTCTTGCGAACCCTATCTATCGCAAATATCTTGCAAATACCCACGCCTCAGCGGTTATTTTATCTGAAGATGATGTTCCTTTTTGCTCTACTAATGCGTTAGTCATTAATGACCCTTATTCTGCTTACGCCCAAATTACTCAAAGTTTTGCTCCCGCTCCTAATACTACAGTCGGTATACATCCTACGGCTGTGATAGGAAAGGGTACTAAAATTGATCCTTCTGCTCGCATAGAAGCCTTGGCCGTGATTGGCGATGGCGCCATTATTGGCGCTCATACCGTTATTGGGGTGGGGTGTGTAGTAGGAGAAAAGGTGCGTATAGGTGCCCATTCTTTATTGCACTCAAAAGTAACCCTATATCCTGATGTTGTACTTGGTGATCGAGTTGTTCTGCATAGTGGGGTAGTGGTAGGAAGTGATGGTTTTGGCTTTGCTTTTAGCAAAGAAAAGCTCACTTATATCAAAATTTACCATGCGGGTGGGGTTCAGATCCATAATGATGTGGAAGTGGGCGCTAATACGACGATAGACAGAGGGGCCTTGAAAGGAACCGATACTATTATTGAGCAGCAAGCCAAAATTGATAATCAGGTGCAAATTGCGCATAATGTGGTAATAGGTGCTTATACCGTGATAGCGGGTTGTGTAGGTATCGCCGGTAGCGCTAAAATTGGTAAGTTTTGCCAAATTGGCGGGGCTACGGGTATTGCCGGCCATATTGAAATCGCCGATAATGTAAAAGTGACTGGTATGGCCATGGTGACGCATTCCTTGATGCAGCCAGGTGAGGTATATTCCTCTGGTACTGGGGTTATGGAAAATGACCAATGGCGTAAAAATGCGGTACGTTTCCGCCATTTAGATGAGTTAACCAGGCGTGTGCAGGCGCTTGAAAAGCAAGTGCAAAAACAATTGGAAGGTAAGAAATGACAGATACAGATTTTGGGATCCATGATATTTTAAAACGTTTGCCTCATCGCTATCCTTTTTTATTAGTAGATAGAATTATTTCTTATGAACCCGGTGAGTCTTTGGTTGCTTTAAAAAACGTAACATTTAATGAACCCTTTTTTACAGGACATTTTCCTGAACGTCCTGTGATGCCTGGCGTATTAATTATTGAAAGTTTAGCGCAAGCCTGTGGCATATTAAATTTTAAAACCCATAATGTGGATTTTAATACGAATCATAATGTGCTTTTTTACTTGGCTGGAATTGAAAACTGCCGTTTCAAACGCGTAGTAGAGCCGGGCGATCAATTACATTTACATGTTAAAAAAACCAGACACAAGCAAGACTTGTGGAAGTTTGATACGCATGCAGAAGTGGGTGGTGAATTAGCGTGCACTGCCGAAATAATTTGTGTAACAAGGGATATGAGCAAGTGATCCACGAAACCGCAATCATTCATTCAAGTGCAAAAATTGCAGACGGCGTACATATAGGTCCTTATAGTGTTATTGGTCCTGATGTAGAAATAGGTGAAGGCACACGTGTTGCTTCTCATGTGGTTGTTAATGGTCCCAGTAAAATTGGAAAAAACAATCAATTTTTTCAATTCTCATCTATAGGTGAAGCACCTCAAGATAAAAAATTTACCGGTGAAACCACTTGGTTAGAAATGGGCGATAACAATATTGTTCGTGAATCGTGCACCATCAATAGAGGAACGGGTTTAGGTGGTGGTGTTACACGCGTAGGTAACGGAAATTTATTTATGGCATATGTGCATATTGCACATGATTGTATTGTCGGTAATAACATTATTTTTGCAAACAATGCTACTTTAGCCGGTCATATTGAAGTAGAAGATTTTGTGGTATTCAGTGGTTTTAGTGCTGTTCATCAATTTTGTCGTATTGGGAAACATAGTTTTTTAGCCAAATGCGCTAAAGTAGGAAAAGACGTAGTTCCTTTTACTTTAGTAGCAGGTGAAAATGCAACGCCTTACGGATTAAACGTAGAAGGTTTACGCAGACATGGATTCAATACAGAAACCATTGCCAAATTGCGCCAAGCATACCGCACAATTTATCGCAAAACACTCACATTGCCAGAAGTGATTGCAGAGCTTACTGTATTAGCACAAGATTGTCCTCAAGTAGGTGAAATGTTGCGTTTTGTGCAACATTCTCAGCGAGGTATTGTGCGTTGAGCACGTCAAAGCCAATGACATTCGGTATTATTGCTGGAGAAGCCTCTGGTGATACACTGGGTGCTGATCTTATTCAATCCTTAAAACATCACTATCCCAACGCACAATTTATCGGTATTGCTGGTCCCAAAATGCTTACTCAAGGCTGCCAAACATTGGCGCCCATGGAAACATTGTCTGTGATGGGTGTGAGTGAAATTATCAAACATTTACCCGCATTATTAACATTAAGACATAAAGTGATCCGTTATTTTTTAGATAACCCGCCCGATGTTTTTATTGGAATTGATGCGCCAGAGTTTAATTTAACGATAGAAGAGCGCTTAAAAAAAGCAGGGATTAAAACCGTACATTATGTGAGTCCTTCTGTCTGGGCATGGAGAAAAGGACGAGTTAAAAAAATAAAACGTGCGGTAGATTTATTACTTACCTTATTTCCTTTTGAAAATCATTTTTATGAAGCTCATCAAGTGCCTGTAAAATGTGTGGGTCATTCGTTAGCCGATCATATATCATTAGATAATACTAAAGAAAATGCGCGACAAACACTAGGTTTAGCTGATGGTCAGTATATTGCTTTATTATCTGGTAGTAGAAGACAAGAACTCGCTTTGCTGACTCCACTATTTTTACAAGCGGCAGAAATTTGTCACCAAGAATTTCCAGATACGCAATTTTTAATGTCTGCTGCTAACGACGATCGTTATCAACAATTAACCAGCTTCATAGAACAGTATCCTAAACTCAAAGCCATCACTCATATTGTTAAAGGCCAAACACAAACTGTAATTGCAGCTTCTGATGTGGTGCTTGCAGCTTCAGGTACGGTAACGCTGGAAACTTTATTAGTGAAACGACCATTAGTAGTGGCCTATAAAATGGCGCCGTTTACTTGGTGGTTGGCACAGCGTTTAATTGATACGCCGTATTGTTCATTGCCTAATTTATTAGCAAATAAAACGCTAGTGCCGGAATTTTTACAAGAAAATGCGACACCTACGGCTTTAGCTCAAGCCGTGTTAGAATGGTTGATACACCCTGAAAGGGTAGCTGAATTAGAACAAGAATATAAAGCCATACATTTAGAATTAAAACGAGATGCCAGCGAAGAAGCAGCTAAAGCCATCGCTGGATTAATAAAAAATTAAATCACCTCTCCCTTGAGGGAGAGGTCGTCGGCCTTCTTGGGACGACGGGTGAGGGCGGATACTAAAGGAATAGGATTAGAACATGGACAGTAACACTCTTGTCGCAGGAACTGACGAAGCTGGTAGAGGGGCATTAGCAGGACCGGTTTATGCTGCCGCTGTTATTTTACATCCCGATCATCCTATTCAAGGCTTAAACGATTCTAAGTTACTCTCAGCCACTCAACGCGAAAAACTGTGCAAAGAAATTGAAGAAAAAGCATTGGCTTGGGCTGTGGCTTATGCGGATGTGGAAGAAATCGATAAAATTAATATTTTACAAGCTAGCCTATTAGCCATGCAGCGTGCGGTAATGAAATTATCGGTAATACCCAGTTTAGTATTGGTTGATGGAAGAGAAAAACCTGTTTTATCTTATCCCGTACGCGCTATTATTGGTGGAGATCGTTTAGAGCCTGCGATCAGTGCGGCTTCTATATTAGCAAAAGTTTATCGTGATAGAGAAATGTGCTTATTAGATCTCAAATATCCACAATACGGATTTGCGATCCACAAAGGATATGGCACCGAAAAACATATGAAATCATTGCGTGAACAAGGTGTATCGTTAGTACATAGACGTTCTTATGCGCCTGTTCGTGCACTATTAGAAAGTGTGTAATTTTTTATGCAGCATCCAACATTTATTCATTTAGACATTCATACCGAATATTCTATTAGCGATGGGATCTGTCGCATTCCTGATTTATTAGAAACATCGTTGAATCAACATATGCCAGCAGTGGCGATCACCGATAAAACCAATCTTTTTGGAGCAGTTAAATTTTATCAAGAAGCATTAGAGACAGGCGTTAAACCCATTATTGGTGCTGAGATTTGGGTGAAAAGTTCTGATCCTTCAGATCCCTTTCTAACACGACTCACTTTACTTTGCAGACATGCTGAAGGTTATCGTCAACTCACGCAATTACTTTCAAGAGCTTATACCCAAAATAGTCATTTCCAGAGTAGCAGTTTGCAACAAGCGGTTATTTCGTATGATTGGTTATTACCTGATAATACAGATGGTTTGATAGCTATATCTGGTGGCTATTATGGTGATATTGGACAAGCCATATTAAATGAACAATCTGACAAAGCTAAAAAATTAGCGCAAGGTTGGGCGGCTTTATTTGATAATCGTTTTTACTTGATGATAAGTCGGGTTGGTCGTGAGCGCGAAGAATTTTATATTAAGCAAGTGGTCGATTTAGCAAACCAATTGTTATTGCCTATTGTTGCAACTAATGAAGTGCGCTTTATTAAAGCTGATGATTTTTCGGCGCATGAAGCCCGAGTTGCCATTAATAATGGTTTTACTTTAGAAGATCCAAAACGTCCTCGATATTACACCCCTCAACAATATTGTCGTAGTGCTAAAGAAATGCAATTGCTTTTTGGTGATTTACCAGAAGCATTACAGAATACAGTGGAAATTTCAAAACGTTGTAATGCTGCACTCACGTTGGGTCAATATTATTTGCCCTTATTTCCCTTACCGGAAGGAACCACAGAAGAAAAATATTTAGAAGAACAATCTAAAAAAGGATTACAGCGTCGATTAAAAATGTTAGGAAAACTTTCAGTAGAAGTATCCTTGCATAGAAATGATGCTGAAGTGATGGTGTATCACGATCGCTTAAAACTTGAATTAGATGTGATCAATAAAATGGGGTTTGCAGGATACTTTCTTATCGTTGCTGACTTTATTCAATGGGCAAAAGATCAAAATATTCCGGTAGGTCCAGGACGGGGTTCGGGTGCTGGTTCTTTAGTGGCCTATTCTTTAGGCATTACTGATTTAGATCCTTTGGAATACGATTTACTATTTGAGCGTTTTCTTAATCCTGAACGTGTTTCATTACCTGACTTTGACGTCGATTTCTGCATGCAACGTCGCGATGAAGTGATTGACTATGTGGCTGAGCGTTATGGACGAGATAAAGTGGCTCAGATTATTACGTTTGGTACGATGGCTGCAAAAGCGGTTGTGCGCGATGTGGGACGAGTATTGGGATATCCTTATGGATTTGTAGATAAACTCGCTAAATTAATTCCTTTTGAATTGGGCATGACTTTAAGTAAAGCTTTAGTAGATGCCGAATTATTAAAAATTCGTTATGAACAAGAAGATGAAGTAAAAGAGTTAATTGATCTCGCATTAAAATTAGAAGGTATTGCTCGTAATGCCGGACGACATGCGGGCGGTGTAGTGATATCTCCTACGCCGTTAACTGATTATGTGCCGCTCTATTGTGAAACCGGTGCTGATATTAATTTACAGCAAATGGTTACACAGTTTGATAAAGATGACGTTGAAAGTATTGGCTTAGTTAAATTCGACTTTTTAGGATTAAGAACACTAACCATTATTCAATGGGCTTGTGAAACGATTAACACATTACCGGATGTGAAAGAGCCCGTTGATATCACTCGAATTCCTTTAAATGATAAAGCCACTTTTCAATTATTACAAAAATGTCATACCACGGCTGTATTCCAATTAGAGTCACGTGGAATGAAAGAATTGATCAAGCGATTACAGCCTGATTGTTTTGAAGATATTGTGGCTTTAGTGGCTTTATTTCGTCCTGGTCCTTTGCAATCAGGAATGGTAGACGATTTTATCAATCGTAAGCATGGACGTGCACGTGTGGTGTATTTACATCCTGCACTAGAACCTATTTTGCGTCCTACTTATGGGGTTATTCTTTACCAAGAGCAGGTAATGCAAATTGCACAGGTATTAGCTGGCTACACTTTAGGTAGTGCTGATTTATTACGTAGAGCCATGGGTAAAAAGAAAGCCGAAGAAATGGCATTGCAACGTGAAATTTTTGTGACAGGTGCTGTTAACTTAGGCGTAGTTGAATCTTTAGCGTCGAATATTTTCGATTTGATGGAAAAATTTGCGGGATATGGTTTTAATAAATCACATTCGGCGGCTTATGCCTTATTAGCTTATCAAACAGGGTGGTTAAAAGCACATTATCCCGCCGCTTTTATGGCTGCCGTATTATCTTCTGATATGGATAATACTGATAAAGTGGTGAACTTTATTGATGATTGTTTATCTAGTGGCGTTAAAGTATTACCGCCTAATATTAATACTAGTTATTACCGATTTACGGTGAGTGAACCTGAAAATGGCCAAACGATTTTATTTGGGTTAGGCGCTATTAAAGGTGCGGGTGAAGCGGCTATTGAAAATATGATTGCTGCACGTGAAGAGGGTGGACCGTTTACGAGTTTATTTGATTTATGTAGCCGGGTAGATTCTCGTAAAATAAATCGTCGTGTATTAGAAGCCTTTATTAAGGCGGGTGCCATGGATATGTGGGGTGAACAACGATCTTCTTTATTAGCTTCTGTTGATAAGGCACTTAAGCTTGCTGAGCAACAGGCTCAGAATCAAAGTTTAGGACAAAATGATTTATTTGGTGAAGGTGAAGAAAAAAACTCTCCTCATACCTATGTGCAAGCACCTGCTTGGAATTTAATGCAATGTTTGGAAGGTGAGAAAGCGACTTTAGGTTTTTATTTAAGTGGTCATCCTTTAGATCCAGTAATGAATGAATTACGACAATTAATTCCGACTTCTCTACGCGAATTAAGAGCGCAGCCTGGGCGAAATCAATGGTTGGCTGGAATGATTTCTATGATCCGCACCGTAAAAACTCGCCAAGGCAAGCAAATGCAAATTGTAACCATAGAAGATAAAACCGGAAAAATTGATTTGGTTTTGTTTTCAGATCAAGTCGATTTATACCGTGATCTGATTGTCAAAGATGCATTGATATTTGCAGAAGGCGAAGTAACACCTGATGAATACAGTGGCGGATTGCGAGTAAGAGTAAAACGCATTCAAAACTTAGCGCAAGCCAGAGTATTATGCGCCACTAAAATTATTATTAATTTGCATGCTCAGCAAGTCAAAGATCAATTTTCTCAACAATTAGCGGGATGGTTACAAGCCTATATACCGGGTAGCTGTCCTGTGGAAATTTATTATCAAAGCAACGATGTAGCGGGTGCTCTTCGATTACCTCCAGCTTGGTCAGTCACAGCGAGTAAAGATTTAATTGCTACGCTAGAAACTCAATTAGGCCCCGATCAAGTGAAAGTCGAATACAAATCTTTATAATAGAATGGTCTCTAAAAGCTTAAAGGGAATTCTGCTAGATTGTAAACTGATATTTTGTCACTCAATGGAAAGTTAGTGCTCTTCGGAACAATAACATAAAGATGATCTAGCTTGAGATCATGTATTGCGATGTTCATTGACTTAGTTATTTTAGGATTACCTGTATATTTAAATTCAAAGCCCAAACGTTTTCCGTTTTTTATAATGAATAAATCAAGTTCTGCTTGATTGGAAGTAGCCCAAAAATAACAATCTTCGGGATCGCATTGTAAACGTTGAATAATTTCTTCCATCGCAAAGCCTTCCCAGGAAGCCCCCATTTTTGGATGTTTTTGTAGTTCTTCAAAGCTTGATAAGCCTAATAATGCATGTAGTAAACCTGAATCCTTAAAATAAGTTTTGCTCGATTTAACTTGTCGTTTTCCAATATTTTCAAACCAGGGTTTCAGTCTACGCATCATAAAGGTACCTTCTAAAATATCCATATATTTTTGAATGGTTTTATGAGTAAGCCCCATACTAGAAGCAATATCTGAAGCATTAAAAATTTGCCCATGATAATGAGAAATCATTTGCCAAAAACGTCGCAAAGTAGCTGGTTCAATATTAAATCCTAGAGTAGCTAAATCTCTCTCTAAAAATGTTTTAATGTATTCTTGGCGCCAACGGTAGCTTGCGCTGTCAGCAGATGCTAAAAATGATCGAGGAAAGCCTCCTCTCCACCAACGCTCATTTAAATGATCTTGTCCTATTTCAAAGAGGGCAAAAGGAGGGAGTTCAATGTAGGCAATACGGCCTGCTAATGTTTCGCTGGATTGTTGTATCAGGTCTCTAGAAGCACTTCCCAATATTAGGTATTTCTGTGTGCTATTGTCGACTAGGTATCTTAATACCGGGAATAGATTAGGGCGTCGCTGTATCTCATCAATAACAATATATCCTTCTAAGCTATGTAGGGTTAACTGTGCTTCAGCAAGTCGAGCTTCATCTATTTCACTTTCTAGGTCAAAATAGTGGATAGGGCTATCAAGTGATTCACTATACTGCTTAGCGAGTGTAGATTTGCCACATTGTCGCGCGCCGAGAATGGCTACAATCGGGCATATCTTAAATAATTCATGTATTTCGTCTAAATAGTGTTGTCGAGTTATGATTGGCATGGGAAAAAAGAAGCATTTCTAAGTTGATTTAAATAATAGCATATCTTCCATGTAATTTGGGAGTGTCATTACCAATTTACATGGAAAAATCACATATTACTGTTTTTATATATAGTATTTTTGGCTGGGGATTAAAAGGTGTAGCCTAGCGATATTATTAAAGTGAGCTGGGTAGGGGTGCCTACGTCTTTTACAATAGGGGAATGAGCCGCAGGATTAACTAAGCGGGTTAAGCGGCCAAAAGTGCTGATACGCCAGCATTCATTAAAGGAGTAGGCAATAAATCCACCTACACCGACTTCTTTAGCTCCTGCGCCTGGGAAATAAGACGGTAAGCCTGAACGTGCTGACTGTTTGTAGTCAATTCCAAAGTAGGTTTCCATATAATTTTCGTCTGCCCAGGCCATGCGAGGACCTATCGCATAATGAATTTTTTCACCAATTTTGCCATACGTTTCTACAGAAAAATTGGCAATGGCTCCTCGGTGTCCGTTAAGGCCTTGTTTAATATCGGCTCCTAATCTAATAGTGGGGAAGTAGTAATTAATAAATGCTCCCATTTCGAAGGTGCCTGGAATATCCCCTAAACCTTTTAAAGCAGGGTTTGAGTCTTCATTTTGCCATAGACGATATGTCATCATAGGGCCTGCTTGTATTTGCTTGGTATGGATCACTTCGGCACCAAGACCTCGGTATGGACTGAGAAAATAGCGGTCTTTATATTTCACTTCAAATAGCGGAACGGGTATTACGCGATATTCATCTGCACCTTCGTATTCTGGTGTAATAATAGGAGCAATACCGAAAGTAGTTTTCCAGTCGCCGCTAGCCATGGCTAAAGAACTTAATAAACAAAAAGAAGTGATAAAACAGATTTTTTTAAACATAACCTTGACTACTATTTACTCTGGTAAAGCTAAGTCTGCCATTAAAGCACCTAAAAAGCGAGTCGCTTCTCCACCGGTAACGGCACGGTGATCAAAAGTAAGTGAAAGCGGAAGTATTCTTTGTACTTTTGCTTCGTTTTCAACCGGTAATACTATTTTACGAATTTTTCCAATGGCCAGAATCGCAGCTTGTGGTGGAGTGACAATGGGTGTGGCGTATTTCCCGGCAAATACACCAAAGTTTGAAAGCGTAAAAGTGGCACCTTGCATTTCTACTGGTGTTATTGAGCGATTTTGAACGGCTTGTTTTAGATAGGCTATTCGTTCCCGGATCTTTTTGCCTTCTGATAATTGCGTATCAACCTCGTGCAATACGGGAACAAATAATCCATCTTCAGAATCCATGGCCAAACCTAAATTAACATGCGAATGTAATTGAAGCTCACCATTTTTAAACCACGAATTTAACATAGGTTCTACCTGGCAAGCCTTTACGAGGGCTCTTATGGTTCTCATCGTAATATCGACAGGATGGTGCCAATGGCTAATCACTGCATCATCAAATACGGTAACAGGCACGACTTGTGCATGAGAGAGTGACATGGCTTGTGCCATTGAGCGACGTGTTCCGTGCAATAATTTATCACTGGGGGTATTGGATGCAGAGGCGTTAATAATATCTTCTCGCGTAATGCTCCCTTGCGATCCTGTTCCTTTGGTAGTATTTAAATCGACTTGTAATTGTTTGGCTAATGCGCGTATAGCAGGTGTGGCTTTGGTATTATTGCCGCTTAAAATTTTTGGTATATGCGCGGTTTCTATTACTACGGTTTCGCCTATATCTAATTTACCGGCCACTGTTGAAGACGTTTCAGTATTATTTTCTTTTTCAAATTCGATGAGCGGTTTTCCTACGGCAATGGTTTCACCGGGTTTGCCATATAATTTTTTAATAACACCACTAAAAGGTGAAGGGATTTCTACCACGGCTTTAGCGGTTTCAACTGAAACTAAATGTTGATCAGCATGAACATGGTCGCCTTTTTTTACTAACCATTCTACAACTTCTGCTTCGGCTAAGCCTTCACCTAAATCAGGTAGTTTAAATATTGTCATACGTTTCTCATCAATACATTAATGTAATATTTACGGCATCCACAATGCGCTTAACGCTAGGCCAATAATGTTCCTCCAAACGATGTAGGGGAATAATAGTATCATATCCGGTTACTCGTTGGATCGGCGCTAGCAATGAAGTAAATGCATATTCAGCAATTTGTGCAGCAATTTCAGCGCCTACACCACAGGTGCGTGCGGCTTCATGCACAATGACCAAACGTCCTGTTTTTTCTACGGATGCTAAAATAGTTTCAATATCTAATGGACTAATTGTTGCTACATCAATTACATCGCAAGAAATATTTTGTTTTGCTAATTCCTCTGCAGCGGCCAATGTTTCTATGGTCATCGCGCCCCACGTAACTAAAGTAACATCATTACCTTCTTGTAAAATAAAACAGGCATCTAAGGGTAATGCTTCTCCGTTATCGGGTACCACTTGTTTTATTTTACGATAGAGTCGAGCGGGTTCTAAAAAGATAACAGGATCAGGATTTCGAATAGCCGCTAATAATAAACCATAAGCTCTAGCAGGTGATGCAGGGATCACTACGCGTATACCAGGAATATGTGCGAATATAGCTTCGGTACTTTCACTATGATGTTCGGGAGAATGAATGCCTACGCCATACGGTGTACGAAACACTACGGGGCAATGCAAGCGTCCGCGTGATCGGTTACGAATACGTGTTACATGATTAATAATTTGATCGAGTGCAGGATAACTAAATCCCATAAATTGAAATTCAGCAACCGGTTTTAAACCTTGGCTGGCCATGCCTACAGCGAGGCCTGCTAACATGGATTCTGCTAGTGGCGTATCAATCACTCGTTCTGATCCAAATTCATTTTGTAAACCTTGTGTAGCACGAAACACGCCGCCGTTTACGCCAACATCTTCACCATACACAATTACATTAGGATCACGTCGCATTTCAAATGCGAGTGCTTGATTGATGGCCTCGACAATTGTTATATTTTTTGGGGTAATGTTCTTTTCACTCATGGGATTTCTCGTCTGCGTATGCTAATGCGGTTTGATATTGTTCTTGCATTGCATGAGGTAATGTTTCATATAAATAATCAAACATGCTGCTCACGTGTTGTGGTTTAATCGTTAAATAGCGATCAACAGCAGCATTTACTTCTTTTTGATATTCATTGCGATATTGTTGATCGTTTTCTTCAGTCCAGAGTTTTTGTGTCACTAAATAATTTTTTAAACGAATTAAAGGATCAGATAAGCGATGTTGCTCAACTTCTTCTGCATCGCGATAACGTTTTGCATCGTCAGCGGTGGTGTGATCACCTAATCTATAAGTGATTGCTTCAATAATAGTAGGGCCATTGCCCAATCGTGCTTTTTCTAATGCGTAACGCACAGCATATTCTACGGCGATAACATCATTACCATCAACTTGGAAACCTTCAATACCGGCGGCAATCGCTTTTTGTGCTAGCGTTTGTGCGGCGGTTTGTTTTTTTAAAGGAACAGAAATGGCCCATTGATTATTATTGATCACGACGACTAATGGTAATTTCCAAACGCCGGCTACATTAATCGCCTCGTAAAAATCACCTTCTGAGGTACCACCATCACCAATGCTTGCAACTGCGCATAAGGGTTGTTTATGAAATTTTATTCCAAAAGCAGCGCCAGCGGCATGCAATACTTGGCTGCCGATAGGAATGCAAAAAGGAAAATCGTGAGAATTTTTAAAATCATTACCGCGTTCATCACCACCCCAATAGAGCAGAATTTCTTCCGGCGTAACGCCACGTAATAATTGAGCGCCATATTCGCGGTAGTAGGGGAAAAAAGTATCGTGCGGATCCATTGCACTTCCAGTGCCTACGCCTATTGCCTCCTCTCCCTCAACAGAAGGGAAGGTGCCTAAACGGCCAGTGCGTTGTAGGGCGATGGCTTTTGCATTAAATAAGCGAGTGTAGAGTATGGTTTGGTATAGGTGAACAAGGTGTTCTGGGGTTGCAAAGGCTGGCAACTCTTGTGTGAGTGCCCCTTTTTCATCCAGAAATTGATAGTATTTTATGGCGAATGTGGCAGTAGTAGTCAAACTTACAGTCATGGATCCCTTACCTCATTTTGAGGCCTTATGATATCTTAATTTCCAAAATCTGTCTTGAGATCTGAGCGAAGCCACCTCCAGGGTTCTCTTTAGCCAAGACGCCGTGAATACGTCCCTGTAGGCTCGGACGCCGCATCCCTGCGGCGTACGCTTGTCTAAAGAGAACCCTGAAAGTGACTTCTTCATATCGAGCATTAGATTTTGAATTTTTTGAGGGCGGGAACCTCTTTCAGTATTGTGTTTTCCAAGCATCCGAGGCAGGATGCCGAGGCTGAGCCTACAGGGACGTATTTACGGCGTCTTGGAAAACACAATACTGGGGGAGGTTCCAAGAAAGCAAGAAGACACTGTCTTGGCTAACGTGCTACCAACAATGAAGCTTTCGCGAATAGATGGAGGAGGGCTCATGAAACTTGGAAGAAGAAACTTGAGGAATTCAAGTGTATTTCATCTATAATGAGTGGATGGAAAAAGGAGAGGCAAGGGAATGGCAAATTTTAAAAAAGAATATCGCATCAACAACGACACACTCACCATACTATTCGCCTGCTTAGCCGTACTAGGGCTCGCCTGGATAGACACCTCCCAATGGCATGCCTTTACCGCACCTATTAATCGTTGGATACTCCTTACCCTGTATGCCTCTCCTGGCAGCTCAGGGTTAGAGCTGGTTTACTACGAAGCTTTACAAGGCGTAACCGCGCTTGGAGGTATTCTCTTTGTATTGATGACAGGCTTTATTTTATTAGATTTAATTCAGCAGAAAAAGTTTATACCTTTTTGTTACTGCGTATTGGCGGTCATTTTAATAGGGGGGCTTACTCAGATATTAAAGCACTGGATAGATTCACCTAGACCTCTGGCATTGCTTGAGGCCGACTCTTTTCCCAGTGGGCATGTGACTAGAGCGGCCATCTGGTGTGGTTTGATACTATTTTTAAACCATCTTAAGGTTTATCGCTTATCTCAGTACTGGTGCAGGGTATTATGGTTGATTCCTGTATTGGTTGCTTTTACCCGCCTGGCCTTAGGCCGCCATTGGATTGATGATGTGATTGCTTCTTACGCTTTGAGCGTGCTGATCTTTTACCTTTTGGGGTATATGTATTTGATGCATGAGACTAAGCGAGCTAAAAGATAGGCTCCAAAGTCGGTTTTTGGGCTATTCATGGTATAATTTCCCACAAATTGTAACTAGTTTGGGTGCCATGAAAATTTTAGTGGGTGTTAAAAGAGTGGTCGATCATGCGGCGAAAATCCGGGTAAAAGCGGATGGAAGCGGCATTGATATGTCTGAGCTTAAAATGTCTATTAACCCTTATGATGCGGTAGCGCTAGAAGAAGCTGTGCGTCTTTTTGAAGCAGGGTTAGCAGAAGAAGTCATTGCCATTACGATTGGACCATCCTCTAGCCGAGAAGTATTACGGCATGCATTAGCACAGGGCGCCCATCGCGCTTTTCATATTCTCATCGATCAAGAACTTTCTCCTTTAAACATTGGGCGCGTATTTAAAAAAATAGTAGAGCAAGAATATGCTCAGCTAGTGATCTTAGGAAAACAAGCGATTGATGCTGATAATCAACAAGTAGGGCAAATACTCGCGGGTCTTTTGCAATGGTCTCAAGCCACTTGCGCCTCTCAGATCCACGTCGAGAAACAAGGCTGGCAAATTAAAAGAGACATAGACAGTGGATCAGAAGTGATCAATATAAAGTTACCTGCAGTGATTACCACAGAGTTGCGATTAAATCACCCACGTGATCTTAATGTAATGAATATTTTAAAAGCAAAACAAAAAACTATTACGACAATAGAGTTAAAAGAATTAAAAATTGATCTGGGTAATACGCTAAAGATAATGGGTTTTGTTTCTGCTCCAGAGCGCAAAGCAGGTATGTTGGTTCCTGATGTATCTACATTGATTAATAAATTACGTCATGAGGCTAAAGTGATATGAGCATTTTAGTAGTGGCTGAACATCAATCTTCAGGATTGCATTTGGGTACTTATGCTGCAGTGAGTGCTGCACGTCAACTTAGCAATGATATTCATATTTTAATTGCAGGCTATCAATGCGAAAAATCAGTGGCGCAAGCCTCAAAAATTAAAGATATTAAAAAAGTATATTATGCAGATGATATGGTTTATGAACATATGTTTGCTGAAACATTATCACCATTAATAAAAGAACTGGCTTCTACGTATACGCATATCATTTCACCTTCTAGTTCATTAGGTCGTAATGTGTTGCCTCGATTAGCCGGAGAGTTGAA
Organism: Gammaproteobacteria bacterium; assembly: GCA_965279305.1. GTDB lineage: Bacteria > Pseudomonadota > Gammaproteobacteria > JBIOEC01 > JBIOEC01 > JBIOEC01. The sequence goes on from OZ257143.1 coordinate 1,126,103, forward strand.
TGTTGAATGTTTGACAGATGTGGTTCAGATTGTTTCTAACGATACTTTTGTCAGACCCGTTTTTTCAGGAAATGCTTTGGTTACGGTTCAAATGTTTGATCCTGTTAAATTGTTAACAGTGAGAATGTCTGCTTTTGATTCTGCTGTTTTAACTCAAGAATCAGCACCTGTTTTTCGTGTCGAAAAAATTAACAATGATATTCGAAAATTTTCAGAGATCGTTAATTGGGTAAGTGAAGAATCATTTTATTCGAATCGACCTGATCTGGTTAAAGCTCGCGTGGTTATTTCAGCAGGAAGAGCCGTTCAATCCAGCGATAGCTTTAGTGTGTTAGAAAATATTGCCATCAAATTAAATGCGGCCATTGGAGCTTCTAAACCTGCAGTAGATGCTGGTTTGATTTCACATAATCGATTAGTCGGACAAACCGGAAAAATGGTAGCTCCTGAATTATATATTGCGGTAGGAATTTCTGGTGCATCACAACATATCGCTGGAATGAAAGAGAGTAAAGTGATTGTGGCGATTAACAAAGATAAAAACGCACCCATTTTTGAAATTGCTGATTATGGATTAGTAGGTGATCTGTTTGATATTTTGCCTGAGCTAGATAAAGCATTAGAAAAATTATATTTAGAAAAGTTGTCTCTAATAGAAATGGAAAAATCTTATGAATATTAATTCATTTTTTAATTTAGGTGAAGAGTGTGATTTGCTAAGAAAAGCAGTAGCCGATTTTTCAGCTAAAGAAATTGCACCCAAAGCATTTGATATTGATAAGCACAATGCATTTCCAGAAGAACTTTGGAAAAAATTAGGAAGTTTAGGTGTGTTGGGAATTACTGTAGCACCTGAATATGATGGAATGGGTTTGGGCTATTTAGAACATGTGATAGCCATGGAAGAAATTAGCCGTGCTTCAGCCTCTGTAGGCTTGAGTTATGGCGCACATTCTAATTTATGTGTGAATCAAATTAATTTAAATGGAACGCATGCACAAAAACGTCATTATCTTCCTAAATTAATTAGTGGAGAATGGGTAGGTGCTTTAGCGATGAGCGAAGCAGATGCCGGATCAGATGTGGTGAATATGCGCTTACAAGCAGAAAAAAAAGGTGATGATTATATTTTGAATGGCACCAAAATGTGGTGTACCAATGGTCCTGAAGCCGATGTAGTAGTGGTTTATGCAAAAACCGATCCTCATGCCAAATCACATGGGATCACGGCTTTTATTGTTGAAAAAAATATGAAGGGATTTACTAAATCTCCTAAGTTAGACAAATTGGGAATGCGTGGATCGAATACTTGTGAACTTGTTTTTGATCATTGTGTGGTTCCTGCTCACCATGTTTTGGGACATGTGAATAAAGGGGTTGAAGTATTAATGAGTGGTTTAGATGTTGAGCGTGTGGTGCTTGCAGCGGGCTCTGTAGGAATTATGCAAGCGTGTATTGATCTGGTATTACCTTATGTTCATCAACGAGAACAATTTGGAAAACCTATAGGAGAGTTTCAATTAATACAGGCCAAGCTTGCAGATATGTATACACAACTGATGGCTTCACGTTCTTATCTTTATACGGTTGCTAAAGCATGTGATACTAATGATGCTAGTCAGTTATTAGGTAAAGCTTTACGAAAGGAAGCGGCAAGCGTTATTTTATTTTGTTCTGAAAATGCCACTAAAATGGCATTAGAAACCATTCAATGTTTAGGTGGAAATGGATATGTAAATGATTTTTCAGCTGGGCGTTTATTGCGTGATGCAAAATTATATGAGATTGGAGCAGGAACTTCTGAAATTCGCAGGATGCTAATTGGGCGAGAACTTTATAAAGAAACAGAGTAGTAATATTATGGTAACCTTGAATACAAAATTACATCCAGAAAGCGAAGAATTTAAAAATAATGAAGCAATGATGAAAGCTTTAGTAAATGATCTAAAGAATAAATCTGATCTTGTTTTATCGGGTGGTTCTCAAAAAACGAAAGAAAAACATATAGCCCGAGGTAAGTGGTTAGTTCGTGATCGCATCAACTATTTATTAGATCCAAAATCTTCTTTTTTAGAAGTGGGTTTATTTGCAGCTCATGACGTTTATCCCGAGTCCATTCCTGCAGCAGGTATAGTTACGGGTATTGGCTATATAGCTAATCGTTTATGTATGATTATTGCTAATGATGCTACCGTAAAAGGCGGAACGTATTATCCTTTAACCGTCAAAAAACATTTACGAGCCCAAGAAATTGCTGCTCAAAATAATTTACCTTGTGTTTATTTAGTGGATTCCGGTGGAGCGAATTTACCTTATCAAGCAGAATTATTTGCAGACAAGGAACATTTTGGTCGTATTTTTTATAATGAATCTCGAATGTCTGCAGCCGGCATTACACAAATTGCAGTAGTGATGGGACCTTGTACAGCAGGTGGTGCTTATGTTCCTGCCATGGCCGATTATTCTATTATGGTAAAAGAACAAGCCGCTATTTTTTTAGCGGGCCCACCATTAGTAAAAGCAGCTACCGGTGAAGAAGTAACTGCAGAAGCATTAGGCGGTGCAGATGTGCATTGTCGTGTTTCAGGTGTGGCTGATTATTATGCCAATAACGATGAACATGCTTTAGACATAACTAAAGAATTAATTAGCCAATTACCCGTAAAAGAAAAAATAACTATAGCTGAGATCAAAGAACCGCTTTTTGCTGCAGAAGATTTATATGGTTTAATTCCAACGGAATCTAGACATCATTTTAATGTGAGAGAAGTGATAGCGCGAATAGTGGATGGTTCTGAGTTTACTGAATTTAAAGCATTATACGGAACTACTTTAGTGTGCGGCACGGGTAAACTCTTCGGACATACGGTTGGAATTATTGCTAATAATGGCATACTCTTTGCTGAGGCGGCATTAAAGGGTACGCACTTTATTCAATTATGTTGTAAACAAAATATGCCGATTATTTTTTTACAAAATATTACTGGTTTTATGGTTGGAAAAAAATACGAAGCAGAAGGGATCACTAAACATGGTGCTAAGTTGGTCACTGCTGTAGCTTGTGCTAATGTACCTAAATTCACCGTTATTATTGGTGGAAGTTTTGGCGCTGGTAATTATGCGATGTGCGGTCGCGCTTACAATCCTCGTTTTTTATGGGCATGGCCTAATGCTAAAGTGTCTATAATGGGAGGAGAGCAAGCGGCTCATGTGTTAGCAGAAGTAAAAAATGGCAAAACCGAAGAAGAGATAGCATTATTTAAGCAAGAAATACGTGAACGTTATCAGCAAGAAGGCCAAGCGTATTATGCTAGTGCACGTTTATGGGATGATGGTATTATTGATCCTGCGCAAACAAGGACTATATTAGGATTAAGTTTAGAGAGCACATTGAATTCAATCACGGAGGATACGATTTATGGCACTTTTCGAATGTAACACATTGGAAGTTGAATTGACCCGCTCAGGAGTTGCTGAAATTACTTTGCAACGTCCCAAAGCGCGCAATGCCATGAATATAGAAATGATTGATGAGCTGACCAGCGTATTAGAAGCTTTACAAAATAATCCTCAAGTCCGCGTACTTTGCTTGCAAGGTTCTAATAGTAGCTTTTGCTCAGGTGCCGATTTAGCCTGGATGAAAAAAGCGATTGATTACGATAGCAAAGAAAACTATTTAGATGCCTCTAAATTATCTACCTTATTAAATGCCTTAGATGAATTTCCTAAACCTACATTAGCCGTGGTGGAAGGCGCTGCGTATGCGGGTGGTATTGGTTTAGTGGCTTGTTGTGATATGGCTATTGGAACTACCGATGCACAATTTTGTTTTTCTGAAGCGCGATTAGGTTTGGTGCCTGCGATTATTTCACCTTATGTGATTAACGCGATTGGTTTACGTGCTTTTAGATATTGGGCTTTATTAGCCAGTCCTTTTTCTGCTACCCATGCTTTCAATATGGGTTTATTACAAGAAGTGGCAGGGAATGCCGTTCAGCTTGCCGTTATTAAAGAGCAAATTATTCAACATTTATTAAGTAATGGTCCTGAAGCCTTAGTCATTATTAAAAACTTAATCAGAAGTTTAAATGTATCTGGTGTTACCCCTCAATTGCGTCAAGAACTGGCCGAGTTAATTGCCGGCGTACGTGTTGGGGCAGAAGCGCAAGAGCGCATGAGCGAGTTTCTTGAAAAAATGAACGCTTAAATTTATCTTCTTTTCTATGATCATTTTTTGCACAATCAAAAGGTGGTCGTAGGTCAAACCCTCGTAGTTAACCCGCTAAATACTGCCAAAATGGCCAGCCTGCGCTATACTACCAAAGTTAGAGTTGTTAATAGGTATTTTAACTAATGATCGGAGCGCAATATCGTGGATGCTATGTCAACACCAATACAACCCGTAGCGAATCTCGCCCAGAGTGCCGTTGCGTATTATTGGGAACAAGACGATTTACATTTTCTTCCTGAACAACGGAAGGCAGTGGAGAAGTATGCACAAGATAAGAGTGTTCAAGTAGCCGCGGAATATACCGATAAGCTAGATAAAAAGCGTAAAGGGTTTCCTGAGCTAGAAGCGGCGATAAAGTATTGCCAACAACATAATTTACGTTTGTTAATAGCGAGACTGCATAATTTAACAACGTCAGAAGATTTTACAGATTTATTGCTGAAAAATAAGGTTAATTTTCTTTGCTTAGATAGACCGACGATTAACCCTTATACATTACAAGCTGTAGTAGAAGACATTAATCAGCGTCGCAAAGAACATAGCGATCGCATTAAGCATGGGTTAGAGTCCAGCACGGCTCATTTAGGTAACCCAAATGCGTTAAAAGAAATTATTAGGGTTAATAAGCCCAAAACTGAAAACGCTGTGATGTTCGCGCTTTTATTATTACCGATTATTGCCAACTATCGCAGACAAGGTTTCTCTCAGCGTAAGATGGTAGATACATTGAATGCAGAAGGCTTCCCAGCTCCCGAAGGCGGAAAATGGGTATTAAGCCAGCTGCAGAAGGTATTGGATAGAATAGACCTAAACGTGATTGCCTTGAATAGTATTAGTACTATCCAAGACTGTAAGGCTAAGGGGCTTGATGAGGAACATACTATCAAGACTTTGAATGCATTAAGCGTTAGAGCCCCTCAAAGAGGGGGTTGGACACGTGAAGGATTGGCAGACGTTCGTGAACGTTTGGAGCTAATCGAAGAAATTGGCGTATTTAACGATTTTGTGCTAAACATATATCCCCATATGGTAAATTGGGTGAAACAAGGGCTTACCGATGCTGATATCGCTAAGTCATTGAATGAACAGAATATTTCGGTTCCTGAGCGTATTTTATGGGAAATTGCCCAAGAGAAGCCTGAAGGAGCAGAGTTAGAGTCGGCTGACACGGGTTGGCAGGCAGAGAGAGTAAAGGTGGCCCGCAGTTTATCTGCTCGCCGAGCACAAGATATTAGACACTTTGTGAATCCACACACATACGAAGTGGCGCAAGGTATGATAAAATAGAGATAAGAGGATAGTGTTATGGCAATGTTAGACGATAGAAATTTAGGCAATATGCTATATGCTGCTCAAACAGCAGTAAAGACAGCTGTTGCTCCAAGCAAATTAGGCTTGCAAGCTGATGGCCTAGAAGCATTAATGCTTAACGTTACCCAATTGGGTAAAATGTTAAGTGATACATTTGCCCAAAGTATAGGCTTGGTTCCCATTGCCAAGGCTACAGCCCCCGTTCCTGCAGTCGCTCCAGCTACCCCTGCTATGGCTAAACAGCCTTCGGCAGCTCCTGGCCCAGCGTCTGCGGCACCAAGCCCAGGTTAAGGCTAGCTTATGCTGGACCTTAACCCGGATGCAGTTCGAAGTTATTGGCAAGAAAAGCATGACTACGCGCTGTACCGCATTATCGAAGCCATGGAAGGTGTAGAAGGGTGGGTTACCGATGGTAACCCTGAAGTTGAAGCCGCTCTTAGCCATCTTATTAAAGCGCTAGATAAAGTTCAAAATTACGAACTGCATAATGAAGAAGCCCTTATCCAAATATTAAACACTCTAAAGGCTGCTAGAGCTTTTCGTTTACTTCAATTTTTTGATTCTTTAAAACCAGGCTCTGCTTCTAAGCTGCTGATTTTTGCTGAAGTGGCGAGTAACGAACCTGATGATATGCCTGGATTTTTTCTTAAACGTAATTTAGTGTTTGAACGTTTACAATTAATGGGGCGTATTTTTGCTCCTGATCGAGTTGAATTAGTTCTTAAGGCTATTGATCGCGAATAAGGTCATAGGTCATCCTCTCTACCATTCCGCTTTTTTTACACCAGTTGGTTTTAGGTCAACAAGCTATTTTGTTATAGTAGCACTATACTTATATAAGTATTATTTATCATATTATAGATAGAGGTAATGTAATTTTATGAAAGCTAATCGAACCGCTATTTCAGCTGCACTTTTAACCTTAGGAATGATGAGTGCCGCTACCTCTGGAGTTGCCATAGCTGCTGCTCCTTCAGTTTCTGCTGATATTCCTCCTGCTAGCCAAGAACAACAAGCAGAAGGGTATGATGGCAAACGTGATAAGAATGTTTATTACGGAACTCAATCTAATACTACCAATACGCATTCCGGTGGCGCTGATGCTACTGTGATGATGCAGCAAGATAATACTATTAATCCAAGCACCGGTAATGAAGTGGTTTCTTCTACCGATGTGATAGTGGAAGAAAAAGGCCCTATTCAAACCACTTATCCAAGCTTTAGTGATGAAGAAATAGATAAATTATTTAATGTTATTCAACCTGTAGAAGAAGCACCTGGTGTGCCTCCTTCTGAAGAAACAGCGCCTGTTGATCCGACTTCAGATGTTTATCGTCATGTTCCTGTGAATCCCGTCTATACTTACGGGAAGGATGAAGAAGGACAGGGCGTATGTGCGGGTACAGAAGAATTCTGTGCTAAGTCAGAAGAATTATGGAAAAACTTTGAAGACAAAGTCGCTAACGATGAGCCTATTACTCATACTGAAGGCGAAAACAAAGGTCAATTAATTCTGCCCGAATCTTACAAAGAAAGCGTAACGAATATGCCTAATGTAAAAGAAGACTGTCCTCCTGGATACGAATCTTATCCTGCAGGTAATCCCGATGTTGGTGTATCAGACCCACATTGCGGTAAACTAGAAGGAAACGTTTATACTGTTAAACGTTAACATCAAGGGAGTGAGTGTTTATGAGAAAGCCATGGAAACAGACAGTACAGGCGATCCTTTTAGCAACTAGTTCTTTAGTCATGAGCCAAGCCTTTGCGGCTAGTGATGAGCTGGTGAGTAATCTTTTCCAAGATCTCAAAAACTACATGGGTTTAATGCAAGGCGACGAACGCGAATATCAAAATCGTTTGCGCGCTGTGCCACCTCCTTATTATGCCGTGAGTGCTACTAGTGGTAACGCCATTGTGGCGGCTGAAAATACGCAAGGCATGACAGAATTACAAAACTTTTTAATGTCACGTTTGATTGATTGGAATATGTTGCAAACCAGTCAAGAAGTGTCTAACTCCCGTTTAGTAGAACAACATTTATTAGGTTTTTGCTCTCAAGAAGAATCTGCTGCCAATTTTTGCGATGTGGGATTAACCATATCGGAAGGTGGTGCGGCTGATTTATTAGTCGATACTTTATTAAATAATGAAACGCTGAGTGAAAATCAACAATTGTCAGTATGGGCATTTATTGATAATTTAACCAATCCTAGTCCTATTCCATTACCCGATAATACATTTACCTCTGAAGGATTTACTAATGCGGCTAAAGCAACATTAGATGGATCTCCTATGGCTGAGATCCATGATTCTGTCAAAATTCGTCCGTTATCCGCGGAAGGGGTTCGTACCTTAGCGGCTCGTTATAAGCAAATGGCTTTTCTTTCTACCGCACAAAATGCGTTAAATCAAATTGCGGCTGACAGACATGTAATAAAGGGATTAGGCCAAGAGATGGGTATGGATGCGCCCGATGCCAGTATTTTTGCTGCTATGAAATTTGAATCGAACCGTCGTTATGGCGATGAAAATTGGCATAACGAAATGTATCAAGCGCCTGAAGCGGCATTGTTACGTGAAATAGCGAATATGCAAGCATTTCAATTAGCGTTAGACTTTAAGCGTTATGAGCAAGATTTAGTATTAACCACATTATTAGCGGCGCAAGTATCTAGTAATGCGCAAGGTTTAGCAGCTGGAGAAATGGCAGCAACGGTTAATGTTCCACAATAGTTAAGGAATAAAATATGTTTGATCGTACAAAACGGCTAAGTGGTCGAATAAAAAGTGGTGTGGCTCGTGGAATGGGCTTTTCTTTTTTATACGATACTGGCACCATGATGAAACGTGTGGTCATGGGTTTTTTAGATTTTCCAAAAGCTGAAAAATCAGAAAGCTTTGCGCAAGCGGTTAAACGAATGAAATTAACTGAACAAGAGGTTGAACATCGCCGTAAGAATTTTTTAACACAATTTTTTATGTTTCTAATAGCCGCTTTTCTTTTATTTTCATATGCCGCATATGTTCTATTTCAAGGAAACTGGGCTACCGGTATTGTCGGTATTTTGATGTCAGCTTTATTAGGTGCTCATGCACTACGTGCGCATTTTTGGGCCTTTCAAATCAAGCATCGTAAATTAGGCTGCACGTTAGAAGAATGGTGGAACGATAAAACCGTGCAAGAAGAAAAAGGGAAAGCCCCAAAAAAATCATAAAAGATATAATGTTAAAAGGTAATCATATGTTTCGTAGCCTACTCCTTGTTTTTGCATTAATGTTTTCAACCACTTTCGCTATTACCTATAGTGCTCCTAGTGCTGCGGCTACAGATGTAGGTGATATTTTTACACCGACTGAAGGTGATTATTCTATTTATATTCTTTCTAAAATTTTTGGTGATATTGAACAAAGCGTATTGCCCGGTGAAGCGGCTGCGAGTGGTCCTCAATTACTGGGTAATGTTTTTCGTGTATTTAACGTTGTTGCATTGTCTCTAGGTGTGTTGATGGTAATTTATACCATTGTACTTGCCGTATTAAACACCGCTCATGCCGGTAAAATGATGGGTGAAAAAATGTCATCCATGTGGGTGCCGGTACGAATTGCTTTTGCTATCGCTATGTTAATTCCTAAAGCGAATGGTTATTGTTTAGCGCAAGTCGCCGTGATGTGGTTAGTCGTACAAGGTATTGGTGCAGCCGATAGTTTATGGAATACCGCACTCGATTATTTTGAAGCGGGTGGTGGATTGGGCGGGCAACAAATTCCCGGTACAGGCGAAGAGAGCATACAAGCCAGTTTAGATGCGGTGTATTTAAGTCTTTTGGAAGATACTTTACGTGCGGCCACCTGTGTTGCTGCTCACAATGCGACTCAATCAACTATTCAAGAGCCTTACACCATATACACTCAAGTGAGTGCCGATCAGCATTATTTAAATTTTGGACGTCAATCACCTGCAGGTACTGTCTCTAGTGGAGGCGCACAAGAAGGTTATGAATGTGGACGTATTACTTTTGATTATTTTACGTCTAGCTATTTTGGTGGAGATGGCCAAGAAGCTAAAGATATGGCTAATATTGCGAACGCTACGCAAATGAGCATTGTCTATCAATTTGCTGGAAAATTATCAGTGATTGGTGTTGGAATTGCTGACGAAAATGTTGATCTCGCTTATTTACAGAGCGAATTTAATATTATGAAAAATGCTTCTATGAGTTATGTCACCGATATGACGAGTAATCAACAAGCATTTATGATGCCTGAAGGTCCAAATGATTTAATTAGTGTAATGCGTGGACAAGGCTGGATTACAGCAGGCAATTACTATCAATTATTAACTCAATTTCAAGGCAGTTATAACTTTACACCAGAAAATAGTGTACCAGAAGTATCACCTCGTGAAACTCAAGCTTCTTTTGCCGCTTATCAAAGCCAGATAGAAGATGCAGAATATATTTATGGTAATGATCCTAATGGTTTTATGAAATGGGAAAGTCGAAATTATTCTACTGAAGTGTCGCCTTCTCAACAAGCGCGTGAGGATATTCAAAAAGCATTTGAATCTGAAGCAGAAATTTTTGAGGCCATTGGTTTTACCAACGCCGTTATTAAATATGCCGGTAATTTTATGGATATAGTGTCGGGAGAATCTCAATCGGCTGATCCTATTTTGAATATTGCGCATTACGGACAATATTTAATGAAGGTGAGTATTGGTGTGATGTTAGGAATGGCTTATCTTATTCCTGGTATTGGTTTGATTTTAGGTGCTATACCTTTTGTGGCTTTAGGTGCTAGCTATATGTCTGCTTTGATATTTGCTGTGATGCCATTAGTGATGTCTATGATGGGCTTGATGTATCTTCAAGGGGCTATGTTAGGTGTGTACTTACCATTTGTGCCGTTTATTATTTTTGCGATCGGTGCATTGGGCTGGATTATGGCGGTGATTGAATCGATGGTAGCAGCACCATTAGTGGCCTTGGGTATGACGTTACCCGAAGGTCATGAAATTTATGGGCGAGCAGAGCCTGCGTATATGATGTTAATTAATTTATTTTTACGACCCTCACTGATGATATTAGGATTTGTGTCGGCATTATTGGTGACATGGTTGGCGGTAGATTTAATTAATTTAAGTTTTTACACGGCACTTCGTTATGGTGGAATAGCGCCTGATCCTATTGCGGGTCCTTTTGTGATTATTCTTTTATATATGGGCGTATTAGTAGCGTTAGTTACTAAAGTATTTAATTTAATTAATGTGGTGCCAGACAAAGTATTACGCTGGATTGGTGATAACACTCAAGCCGTGGGTGGTGCAGAAGACGTGCTCAGCCCTGCAAAACAAGGTACACAAGAAGGCGCGCAAGCTACAGGTCAAATGGGCAAACAAGGTGGAACGATGGGTCAGAAATCCAGTGGACCTGTCTTGGAAGCTCAGCATAGAAATAGCAGCACATCTTCAGAAGAACCCGAGAAAAAAGAAGAGCAAGCGCAAAGTATTCGTTCGAATACGCGTCCCAACGAACGCGAGTAATATTAATATAGAATTTATTGTGGCATCTCTGTCATCCCGCGTTTTTTCCCTTGCAGAATTTTGAAAAGAAAGATGTGCTTTCAGGGAAAAAATGACGGGATCCGGTCGAGAGATTTCTCGACCAGACCCCAGCATTTTTCTCCTGAGAAAAGTTTTTTCTTTTACGGATCGTTGAGGAGAAAAACGTGGGGTGACAACTAAAACACTATTATTGGTTGGGGTTTTCTAACGCTGCTGTGACACTATTAATAGCCTCAACTACTTCTGCTACATTAGGTTTAATCATGCTAGGTGGGTAATTGGTAGCAGTTCTAATGTCATTGATCAATTTATTAATAGCCTGATGAGAATCTCCTCTGGATTTTCCTAACAAGCGTTCAATCTTTTCTAAATTTCGTTGCACTTCTTCTTTATCTAATAAAGGAGTGCTAAAGAAATTAGAGTTAAGCAAACTGAATGGATCAAACTCTTCTAAATCATCAGGTAGCGCATAAGAAGGTTGGGTGAAAATATCCATACCACCGCTGATCCCGGTTTGATTAGACGTTCCTTCAAGCTCTTCACCTTCGACTTCAACAGGAAGCGTATGCTCTTGTTTAAAGAATTGCCCAAATACTGATAAAGTGCGCTCTAAAGGAGGAAGTTTTTTACCTGTTTTAAGCGCTTTGCCAATAAAAGTCAGATCCGAGGGCATTTGCGCGGCTTCTTTTTGTAATAACTCAGGGTGTTCTAATGCGTTCGAAAACTGAGCATAACGATCATAAAGTGTAATCAGTTCTTTTTCATTCGGTTTAGATACTTTAAGGAACTGGTTCAGTTTCATGTATTTAACAGGAGGAGGGTTACTGAAGAACATACGTGCGCGAACAATTTGAGATTTGAAGAAAATATGCGCTTCACCTTCACGTTGATCTTTTAAATCTAAAATATCAATACGAGCACGCTTCTCTAATTGTGCGCTACGGTTGTCTAAATAAGTATTGGTCACGCTGCTGGTATTGCTTTGGAAGCCGCTGGTATGCGTTACATACGCTTCTGCAGCGGTTTTTTGGAAGAACTCCCAGGTTTCCGTCGGATCTTCCAGTTTCATACAGATTTTAATATTGGTGTTAGCACCGATGGATGCGGCTTCTTCTTTAGATACTTTTTGGAAAGCGGGTAAATCTTGTCCGGCGAAAATAGCAGAGAAGCCTAAAGAACGTGCCTGTGCAGGAACAATGGCGAAGCCGTTTACTGCGTAGTAACCATACTCATCCAGAATACACATAAAAGGAGTAGGGGAGTTGGTGGGTTTGCGTTCTACTAAGGCTTTATATTCACCTTCTACTTCTTCACCTAAACCGGATGCCATCATCGCTTTTAAGGAAGCTACAATAATTTTTCCTAAGTTGGAAAGTTCTTCGGGTGCTTTTTCTAAAGCAGGAAGTAATACCACCAAAATGCGTCTATTTAAAACCACATCTCGGAAATCTACTTCGGCCAATTCGGTACGTAAAATATGACCATAAGTATCGGCTAATGAGGTAAATGCTCGAGTGAGCTGCATACTCACGAAACCAAACTGCTCTAAGGTTTCAGAGCTTTGTTTGCCTTTTTTGTTTCTATCAAAACCTGGTAAGGTATTTAAGAAGTTTTCTAAAGGTTGCATCACCACATCAGGCACGTCATCTAAAGGAATAAGTTTTTCATCAGGGCCTATGCCTACTGGGAATTTACGATCGATAACAATGGTTTCTAAATGAGGTAAAAAGAAATAATGACGAACCGTATGCACGTCTAACAAAATATGACCTTCGTCGCGCATAAAAACTAATAGTTTCATTAATGCTTCAACAAACGAAATAGCACGGCCTTTCCACATATCGCCATCAGGGCTTTGTGAAGCTTGATCCATTAAGCTCACTACTAATTGCGATAACATACTGGAAGAGCCAGTAGCAAAAGGGTTTAATGTATTAGAGATACGGGTTTTTTGTGGGCCTACGATATCTCTAGCGCCAGTCATAAAGTTAATCAGTAATAAATCGTCTTCTCGTCCCATTTTTCGGGTGAGAGAGAATATTTTGGCGAATAAGGAGTTATCACCTTTACCATCTACGTAGATGAGTCCGCTTCCTTGTACCAATGCATTATAAGAGAGTGATACTAATGTTTCGGTTTTACCACTACCGGTAGAGCCGAACATTAATACGTGAGTTCTCATATCATCGTTGGTAAACCATAATTCTTCTAAGCTAGAGAGTTCATTTCCAAAATAAACAATACCGCCTGCTTTACGAGGTTTGTTAGAGCCGGGGCTGGGATCGTTATAATCTAAACGGCCAGAACTTTTGGGCATACGAAAGGGAAGTTTGGTGCCTTGGGTAACGCAAATGGTAAAGATAAATAAACTAAACACTAAAGCAAAATCACCTAAACCGGGTAACACAATAATAAAAACGCCTACACATATTAATGTTAGTGCGCAAGCGGTAGGATTTTTAAATGCGTCAGCAAACCGTTGGATAAGCGTGCGCGTATCCCGAATAATTTCTTGGCCTTGTTGTTCATGCCGGCGTTCTAATCCGCGTAGTTTTGCCATAGATATCCATTTATGCTTTGGTTTCAGGTTCGTCTATCGGTTGATAAATAACGATGGCGAGTGCTTTTTCTAAACCTACAACAGCCTCATGTACCATAGGCACAGAAAAACGGCGTTTTAATTCTCTTTCTACTACCCAATGTGCGAATACGCCACCCACTTCAGAAAATGCAGTTTGACGTCCCACATTATTTAAGGTGTACCATAATTTTCTATCAAGTGGTTTTAACCATAAAAAATCCGAGCTGCTTAATACACCATCGGTACGAGCGAATTCTAGTATAGAGGCCATCATGGTGCGAACATAAGCATGTTGTTTGGTAATGGCAACGACTCTTTTATCATCACGATATTTAGCTAGTACTTTTTTAACTTCAGAAGCTACGGCGCCAAAATCAGGTTTACCATTAATACTGCTAGCGGAAACTGCATTTAAAATACCAGCAGAAGTGCTGCGATCATGATTGGCTCTAGCAATAAAGGCGGCAAATAATGTTTTGGTATAAGGATTAAGTTTATCTATTCCTTCCCAAGGAGCGCCTAGTTGCTCTGCAAATACACGCTCAGCTTTATCGCGAATCACTTCGGCGCGAATTTTCATTCCTCTTTGAATGAGTTTTTCACCTACGCCTTGTTCTCTGACTTCGCGCAGCAATTGGTATTTTCTGGCAAATTCCATAGGGTTCATGGACATAGCCCATGGCCCTTGATCAATCGGTGTGTTAATTAAGTCTTGTTTACTGGTAGGTAAAATTTGTGGCCATAAATCTTTTTGGCTGTCGTATAACGTTTTAAGATTGTAAATATGACGATAATGAGTGGCAAAAGGTCCAAAATAAATCACAGCGGCAAGGGCTACGCAAATAACGGCAAAAGGAATGGAAACAAATTTTCCAGTGGTGCTCATTAGTAATTTAATGGTAGGAAAATCGACTTGCTCAGGATGAGCAATGTAAAATTCAACGATAGGGATCAATGCTTGTGGTTCACTACTATATAGAGTAGCGAATTGAAGTTCCCATAATTTGACGGTACATATGCCCATTACAAGATAATCTTTAAACACAAACCAAATAATAAGTGCAATAGCAATAACGGCGACAGATCCCCATAAAAAATCTAGGGAGCCTGTCTGATCCTGCGCGGGTGGTGCGTTTTGTCCGGCCATAGTATGCTCTAATCGTACATTAAGTCATCAAGGGCTATCGTATGTTTATCCGCTGCTGCTTCTATTAACTCATAAATAATTTCGGTTGCACATAATAATCGAAAAGAATCGGGTACTGTATCATCAAATTGGCAAATCACACCGAGTCTTGCATCGCTATCGGGTGGAAACTGAACACCTAAACCATAACTCAGGCAGAAAGCAGATAATTGATCTGCACGTCTCATAATAGCAGGTAATAGCCCGCGTTCAGCAAAAACATCTTCTAGGGGGAGCACCTTGCCATTAAGTGTGAAATTAATTTTTAATTCTTCGGCAATGAAGGCGAGCTTAGAGCTTAGTTTCATAGCAAAATGTTATTCTATTTATGAAAGTAGTACTGTAACGGATATTACTTCTCTAATCAAGATAAATTCCCTGTAGACTATACTTCTATCTTAGGTTATATTAATCCTCTAAGAAACAGACCTACGGATGGGCAAAAAATGCGCACTCTCTTAATTTCTTTACTCTGTCCCTTACTCTGTATTAGCCTTATCGGATGTAGGCATAATTTTAATGAGCCGGAAGATCCACCAGAACTCCCTGATCTTAACAAAGCTGATTTATCTGAAGCAGCAATTGCTGCTACCGATTCTCTAGAGCAATTAGCTGCTATGGATGCAGAACGTCAAGTAGTTAGAGTAGAACCGCAAACTCAAGAACAATTAGATTACCACATGCCTCAATTAGCCAGTGTAGATTGGACGGGGCCTGCAGAACCTTTAGTTCGTCGTTTGGCGCAAGCAGTAAATTACCATGTGAGAGTCATTGGTAAAGCGCCACCGCATGTTATTATTGTGAGTATCAGTAAACGTGATGTACCGGTGGGTGAATTGTTGCGTGATGTAGCGTTGCAAATTCATCGTGATGCTGATTTAGTTGTATTTCCTCAATCTAAACTTATTGAAATACACTATCACTAAGTACTTATAAAGCGAACGATATGCCGCTAACAAAGATAAAAAAAGTTCAAGCCCATTTATCGCCTAATATATCAGTGGCTGGCGTGTTATTAGTTAGTTTATTCTTAAGCAGCTGTCGTGCCCCTCAATATCCTGTGGTGGGTCCTCTCGATCAATATGAAAATATTGAAGAATTAACTCAAAATAGTATTGAACCCGGTCAAGAAAAAGGCCCAGGCATGCGTCTTGATATGGTTCGTGATGCTGCATTAAGTTTAGGCGCTAGAGGTGGTTTAGCTGCGCGCACTGAACAAATTAATGAAGAACTAGAAGATCAAGCCGATTACTTAGAAAGCGTTTTTAATTTTCAAGGGTTAATGCTAGATAATAATGTGTTGCCACCCGTATTAGTGGAAGGGCGTGATGCTTTAAATTTAGAAGGTCCTTATTCTATAAGAATTGCCGATCGCAACTATCGATTGGTTAAACAAGCGAAATTTGTAACCGCTGTGCCTACCTGGCAAGATTATTTAATCGTACAAGTTAAAAAACCAGAACCACCCGATAAAAGTTTATTGCCTAAAGATGATGACGAAGAAGAAATTATGATTTGGCATGAATATACTCGTATAGGTTGGGAGCAAGGTATTGCACAAGCCGATAGTATTTACGCCGAAAACTTAGCGCGATTAAAACGCGATTACACGGGCATGATTCGTTATCGTAAATTATTAGCACAAAATATGGTATCACCTCCTTTAGTAGCAGAAAAAGAAATGGGTGTAACAGGCGGAGGCGAGCAGTTGTCAGTGAATGACAGAGTGTTAACCATTAAAGCACTGCCGTCTCTAAAAGCAAACAGCGAACAATGGATCCCAATAGTCACCGATGAGTAACTCTTTACCTGACAAACCAAAAAAGCCTACCGATAAAAAAGTAGAAAATGACTTGATGTTGCCTCACGAGCCTAGTCGTTTTTTGCCTACTGATTTAGATGGTTTATTATTATTTTGCGTGCAACATAATGCGTCTGATATTACTTTGCAAACCGGCGAGAAAGTGATTGCCGATATTTACGGTCGTTTGCATCGTATTTCTGAACATGAATTAAGTAATGCCGAAGTGAGTGAATTACTGAATCATATTTATGGTGCTAACGGTACTGCACAAATTTTAAGCGGTAGAGACGTAGATACACATTATGAAGTCAAACCGCAACGTGGGCAGCGCTATCGTTTTCGTGTGAATGCTACTGGTTGTCATATTGGTGGGCATGATGGTATTCAAGTTACCTTGAGAACCATTCCTATTGATCCGCCATTTTTAAAAGATATGAATTTAGATCCGCGCTTAGTGCAAGCACTTATTCCGCCGCAAGGTATTGTGGTGGTATCGGGTGCTACAGGTTCAGGTAAAAGTACTTTATTAGCCGCCATTATGCGAGAAATTTTAGAAACCTCACACGGTAAGGTTTTAAGTTACGAAGCGCCTATTGAGTTTGTTTACGATAACGTGCCACAGCCATTTACGGCGATTGCTCAACATGAAATTCCAGCGAATTTACCTGATTTCCCTGCCGCGGTTCGAAATGCTTTACGACGAAAACCTACCTATATATTAGTAGGGGAGGCTAGGGATAGAGAAACCATTAGCGCTGTAATCGATGCTGCTCTTACTGGTCATACTGTTTATACCACCGTGCATAGTAATGGGGTGGCGGACACCATTCGTCGTATGATTTCAGCGTTTCCGGCCGAAGAGCGCCATAGCCGAGCTATGGATTTAATCGTTTTATTAAGGGTGGTGATTTGGCAGACCCTACTGCCCAGTAAAGATGGCAAACGAGTGCCCTTACGGGAATGGTTGGTGTTCAATGAAACCGTTAGAAAACGCTTGTTACGGTCCGATTTCGACTAAACTCAAGGTGTTAGGTCGCTATAATTCCTTACAGTAGTCTCAAATATAGTCTGAGTTGTCTTACTTAAAAAAGGCAAAAAGTGCTATAATAATGGTGTAGAAGAAGTAAAAAGAACTTTGTTGATAGGTCAAATATTATGGAAAATAAGACACAAAAGAAAGTTCCACTCCATAGCGAAATTAATGATTTATTAAACGAGTTTGGAGAGTCAGTGGAGACGGCAGCTCAAAATTCCCTTTTTCGTCAACAAGTTGCGAAGGAAATTTTAGATTTGTTTTCACCAGAAGGTAAATCAGCTTTTGCGCAGGATACGACAAGAGCGATTTTAGAGAGCTTTCAGAAGGGCGCGTTAGACAAGGAGGATATTTACTTAATTCGCGACTTCATGGTAGAGTGGAAAACACATACAGAGAAGCAAGAAGAAGGTCTCGGTATGCATGAAGTGATAGGGATTGTTTTAAAAGCAGGGAAAGCTGGGGAATCTATCTCCGATGCTGCGAAAGAGTTGTTAAAAAAGCACGTCGTTGAGGAAGATGTTTTAGTGGGTTACCAGTAATAGAGAAAGAAGTTTATGTCAGTAGATAAAAAGAATTTACATACAATTGATGCCGATGCTGATTTGCACGAGCTTCAGATTGATAATGCTTTGCATGCTTTCTTGCAAACCAATCCTGTTTTAGCTGCTCGTTTCGAAAAAGCGGGACCAACAGCCACTACATTTTTAAGAACCATTTTTGCTGGTATGGTTAATCATGAAGTGGATCCTCATAGTTTCGCCGAATTTTTAGCGAATAAATTAGATGTAGCACCCGATTTGGCAAGAGCAGAAGCACCTACTCCTGCGCGCCCCGCTGGTCCAGCGCCTGCTGCTTAATAAGTTTTACTTAATAAGTCAGTGGATATTTTGTACCCGTACCAATGGAATAAAAAAGGGGAACGTTATGGCTGTGCAAACACCTTCAAATGCTCATTGGCGCGATTCTGCGCGTAACCCTCGTTTTTTTATTATGGATTATCGAGCAGCATTTCCTTTGCTTGCTCTGATATTTAATCCCTCTTGGACTATGCTTTATATCACGGTTGCTTTTGTGATTTTTTTTGTGGCGTTGGAATATTATGGGTTTACCGTTCCTGTTTTTTTTCGTTGGTTGCGCTCAGCGATGGCGGGTCCGCGTAAAGAATCTTATCCTTGGTGGATGAAACACTAACTTAAGTTGTACACTTTTTAATTAAGTACTTTTTTTCTCCAAAAAAATGACTCTGATGGGTATATTTTCCGGAGGCGCTATAGTAAAATCACCAGTAATGCCGTTGGGAGAGGTCCGTCTATACAATATATAGGGGATCCTGATTAAACTAACTTAATCACATAAGGACGCATGTGCATGGAGCAAGGCGGATTAGAAGCGGTACGTTTTCGTAATCAATTCTATAAAGACGGCTATCGTAAAGTGCTGTCTATTCTTTTACTTTCTTTTATATTAAATGCGGTCCTAGTTGGCTTCATCTACTTTTTGTATGTGACGCGTCCTACACCCACTTACTTTGCTACGAACGTAGATGGTAGCTTAAAAGAATTGATTCCCCTGAACCAACCTTACGTAAACCAAGAGCAATTATTAAGTTGGGCTTCGCAAGCGGCGATTGCGGCGTATTCCTTTAACTTTTTGGACTATCGCAGCAACTTACAAAATGCGCGTCAGTATTTTACGCCTGAAGGTTTCGATAATTTTGTGAAAGCATTAGATGCCTCCGGTAACTTACAAACAGTGATTAAAAACCGTTTAGTGGTCAAGCCGGTTATTACGGATGTGCCGATTATTGTGAAAGAAGGGATGATTTCTAATGAACGCTACGGATGGCGTATACAAATCCCTATGTTAATTCAGTACGTGAGTGCGAGTGATAAAATTGAGCAGCCTGTATTGGTTACTTTATTGGTAGTTCGTGTTTCTACGCTAACCTCTAGCGGAGGAATTGCGATTGCATCATTTGTGACTGAAGATCGCAAGCCGACTTATCATAATCGTTAAGAATTGGATGAAAAGAGATGGTTGTGAAAAATTTTAAATTTGTTGTTGGTGTCATAAGCTTATTTGTCGCTTTTAATGCAATAGCGAATGATGCTTCTATGGAATTTCAACAATTAACTCCATTAGATCAAATGAATGGTAATAATATGCAACAAACATTACCTCCATTAAATTTGCCTCCAGTGACTTCTACTAATCAACCTTCTAATCAGGTCGCATCAACGCCTGATCAAATTCAACAATTACAGCAGATGCAACAATTGCATCAAATGCAATTACAACAACCTGCTAATTCTATGCCAGCAACGGGTATTCCGGCGAGTTCTTTTGAACAGATCCCAGTAACACCTAGTGCGCCGGTTAGCCAATTTGGCAGTGTTAATGATCCTGCTTTTCAAAATGTATTGAAAAAGCAATTTCCATTAACACCGGATCAAATTTTACGTTTACGTGAAGTGATGCAAGATACGCAGCGTGCAACCGCTACACCATTGCAACCACCTACACCTACCGTATCTACACAAACCGTGAGTTTATCTCCCGGCACTATGCCTCCTGTTATTCGTTTAGCTACAGGTTATGTGTCTTCTATTGTATTTGTAGATGAAACCGGATCGGCGTGGCCTATTGTAGGTTATAGCATTGGTAATCCTTCTGCTTTTAATATTCAGTGGGATCAAAAAGGTAATGTGTTAATGATGCAAGGTGTTGGCGCTTATCAAACCGGAAATTTGGCAGTTCAGTTACAAGGATTGAGCATGCCCGTGATGGTAACGATTGTTAACGATCAAAAAATTGTAGATTACCGAGTTGATTTACGTTTACAAGGACGTGGACCTTACGCGAATGCTCCTTTAATGGGAAATCCAGTTCCTGCAGGTGCTGCACCTGTGCTCATTAATTTATTAGATGGTGTTCCTCCTCAAGGTAGCGAAGGATTATCGATTGCTGGTGGTGATGCGCAAGCATGGCAATATAATAATATGATTTATTTACGTACTCGATTAACGGTTCTGTCTCCTGCATGGAACAGCACCATGACTAGCCCCGATGGAATGAAGGTGTATGAAATGAATACCACACCTATGATTTTAGCGTCTGATCAAGGGCAAACCGTGACTTTAAAAGTGGAAGGTTTATAGTATGAAAAATCCTTTGGCTTCTTTAAAAATGCGTTTACCTGATTTAAAAGGGCGTACATTGCTCATTGTTATTGGAGCTGTGTTGATTTTGGTTATGCTTATTATGTTTATTTTTAAACCCAGTCAAGATATTACTGGCACAACTCCTTCTGGTGCGTCTACTGTAAGAGCACCCCGTTTAGAATCTACACCAGGCGTGAGTAAAGTGAACGATCAGTCGTATGTAGAATTGCAGCGCCAGGCGAATTTACAAAAAGCACAAACCGCTATTCAAGGTGGAAATAGTGCCGTTGCTACGGTAACCAGCGATCAATATGTGAATGAACTCAGTATTCCTGAACCCGGTATTGCCAGTGTTCAAGGACGTGGTGTTATTGCACAAACTACAGCAGAGCAACAAAGAAGAGAAAATGCATCATTAGAGCAATATCAGCGTACTTATCAAGAGCAAATTAAGCGCGAGCAAGTGAGAGAGCAAGAACGCATCGTGCAAGAACAATCAAAACAACAAGAAGCCTATCAAGAAGCTTATGAAAGTTTAATGCAATCACAAGCCAAAAATTTATTAGGTCAGTGGCAGCCGCAAAGCCAAGCCTATGTGCATGGCACTATTCCAAGTGGAAGTGAAAATGGTGCTCCTATTAAAGGTACAGGACCACTTCCTATGTATAAAGCAGGGGATATTATTTTTGGTATTATGGAAACCTCGGTGAATAGTGATGAACCCGGTCCTGTGATGGTAAAAGTGGTTTCTGGGCCTTTAGTCGGTTCTAAATTAATTGGATCGTTCCGCCGAGTGGATGATCAAGTATTTCTTGAATTTACTTTATTAAATGATCCTAATGCAGCTCATAGTGTTCCTGTAAAAGCAGTGGCTATCGATCCTGAAACAGCTCGCACAGCATTGGCGTCTGATGTGGATTACCACCGTTTACTACGTTACGGTACGTTATTTGCTTCTGCTTTTTTACAAGGGATGGGAGAAGCGGTGTTGGCCGGTATTCAGCCAGACTTTACCGTGGATGGCAGCACGTTTACCGTTAATAATGTATCCACAACCACTAAAGATCAGGTGTTAGTGGGTATAGGTGAAGTGGGTACTAAATTAGGTGATAAATTAGATCCTATATTTAATACACCTCCAACTGTCACTGTCGATTCTGGAACAGCTGTTGGTTTATTATTCTTACAAGATTTTGTATTAAATCCAGAACCCAATAGTGCGACAGCATCGCCTGCTCGTCCTATTCAAATTGTTGAAGAACGTTCAGCACAAGCGGGATCAGGTTTAATGAACGCTAATTTAAGTAAGATCCCAACGACTACAAGTACCACATCTACTAATAATACGGTGACATCACGATGAAAGACGAATTAGATCAAGTATTGGATAATAGTTCTTTTGAGAATGTTGATCCTCGCCATGAAGATGAAGTAGGTATTGCTGTTAGTGAGCGCTCACATCATGATGACGATCGTCGTGAAAATGAAGCCGATGATAATGAAGAAGACTATTATCCTTCTGGTGATGAATACGAAATTGAAGAAGACACTGATGAAGTGGAAAATGAAGCCGATGAATTGAAGGAAGAGGCGGCGGATGAATTAAGAGAGGAAGCAAGAGAAGATGAAGAGCTTGCCCATGAAATAGCCAATGAAATAGAAGAGCCCAATGAATATCCTGGCAATGATGAGATGGATGAAAATGATGACGGCTTTACTTCTGAAGAAGAAATGATAGAAGAAAAAGAAACATTCTTCGATAAAATCAAAGCCAATTTAATTTATATATTAATTGCGTTGATTTTAATTGTGCCTGCGGCTATGAAAATGTATAGCATCGTTTTTGGAACGGCACCTGCGCCAGTAGAGAAAGCGGCGCCTATTGGTTTTACTACCGAAAAAACACCTGCGCCTAATGCAACCAATGCTAATCGTTCATCAGCGCCAGGAACAACAGAAGCAATGCCTACAGCACCGGTTGAAAAACCTTCTAGAGTTTTACCTTACTCTACACCACAAGCGCCTGTTCACACGCCATTAGCACCGCATATGCAAGAAATGCCTTCCACTACCATGGCGCCTGAAATTCAACCACCACAATCAGGTACGCCACAGCCTACACCTGAATCTATGCCGACTCCTGTTGAACAAAGCACACAACAGGATAATACTGCTGATAGGTCATTGTTAGAATCAATGTTGCCGGATGGTGATGGGTCACAAGCAAATTCTGCTAATATGACAGAAGCACAAAATAGCGATCAAATTTTAAATCGTTATTTTGATCAAGAAACTAAAGTAGAACAGCAATTGAGTGATGTATTAGTACGAATGAACGAAATGGATGCTCGTTTAACATCGCTGGATGATATCAATAAAAGATTGATGGCATTAGAAGAAAGCAATGCAGCTGATCTTGAGTTAAGCACAGAGTTGCGTCAAATCAGTGAAAAAGTGGCTCAATTAGAGCAGTCATTAATGCAGTTAAGACAACAGCCAGTACAAATGGCAGAAATGATTCCGAATCAAACCTCAGCTCCTATGGTAGCTCCTACGGCGATTACAGTAGAAGCGGTTATTCCAGGAAGAGCATGGGTTCGCAATCAAGATGGAGTATTAATGGTAGTAGAAGTGGGTGACGAAATTATGGGTGTAGGTAAAGTAACCCGTATTGATGCTAGAGAAGGCATTGTCGCTACGACTACCCAAGTATTTAAACAATAAGGCATAACATTTTTTTATGGCACCTACCATTTATGAAATGCTAGCGAATTTGGCTGAAACAATGCCAAGTTTAACAGCCTTAGCGCAAGTATTTTCGTATTTGACGGGTCTTACCATGATTATTGGTGCGCTTTATAAATTGCGTACCTTTGGTGACTTTAGGGTAATGATGTTCCAAGGGGTGGATATAAAAGGCCCGTTTGGACAAATTGTATTTGGTACTTTCTTACTTTGGTTGCCCACATCATTACAAGTAACGGCGGCGACTTTTTGGGGAGTAGGAGAGCCTATTGGATATAATCCTGGTGGTGGATCTGTAGTAGATGAAGGCATAGCCGTGGCCATGGATATTATTCGATTTGTAGGTTTGATTGCATTTATACGTGGTTTTATGATTATGGCACGTGTAAGTCAGCAAAGTGCGCAGCCGGGCACATTAGCTAAAGGTTTAACCCATATTATTGGGGGTATTTTGGCCTATCATATTGGCCCAACAGTCGATGTGATCCGTAATACTCTAGGTATTGGCTAGACAATTTAATACTAAAACTAAAAAAAGGAGATCAAGAATGAAACATAAACTAAACCGCTTATTAGCGCTGAGCGCATCTTTACTGGTATCAGTAACGGCGTTTGCATCTGATGACACTATTGGTGACGTGGCCGAAACGGTTTTAAGCTCATTAGGTAGCGTAGAAACCATGATTGTTGTACTTTGCTATATCGCAGGTCTTGGGTTTGCTGGTGCTGGAATTTTAAAATTCAAACAGCATAAAGATAACCCTACACAAGTACCACTAGGTGCGCCTATTGCCATGATATTTATTTCTGCGGCTCTTATTTATTTACCACAAGTAATTAAAACCACTGGTTCTACTTTATTTGGTGGCGATCAAGAAAGTGCTGGCCAATATTTAGATGCTGAAGGCGGTACAGGAATGTTCAATTAAGGCTAATTGAATGGCTTTATTACCGTTAGGAATAAGAATCAATATTGATGGAGCAAACGTTTTTCAGAGCAGGAAGGCGGATCCCGCTTTCCTGCGTCTGCAAAGCAAAATTTGGTCGCGAGATCGTTACATCTGCCGCTTTTGCGGTTTTCGCGCTAAAGAGTATCAAGAAGTTGTTAATGTTAATGGAAACTATAGGGATAACGATCCTAAAAATTTAGCAACATCATGCGTATTTTGTGCGCATACTCAATTATTAGGTTTGAAAAATAATAGTAAAATCATTTATCTGCCTAATATGAGTCAAGTAGCCTTAAATCATTTTATAAGAATTCTTTTTTGCAGTTCCCGTATGGGTGAAGAATATGAAGAAACCTCTAAAGGGTTAATTCAAGCATTTAAAATGCGAGCGGCAACCATAGAAACTGTTTTTGGCCCTGATTGCAGTGACAGCGCCTTGTTTGCCCAAACGTTTATTGATGCAGCCGATCCTAAAAATAAATCGTATGCGCAGTTGTTCACGCAGTTACGATGGTTACCTAACCGTAATGATTACGAAGATGTTATTAGCTACTGGTCAGAAAAAGTATTGACCAGAAAAATCATAGAGCAGGGAATAGCACAGGGAACAGCAAATGCCACTGATTGATTCAGCGCTTAATTCGATTGATGTACTGCTAGAATGGTTGGGCAGTAGCTTACATCAAACGACAGGATCTTATTGTCATCTTGAAACAGCCGACGATAGACATACCTTAGTAGGTCGTGATGGCTCTTTAGTATCAATCATTCGTTTAAACGGTATTCGTTTTTTAGTAGGTGCAGAAGAATTTGAGCGCATACATCATGGTGTTACCAATAGTTTACAAACCATTCTTTCTCGCTCTGGTCATACTGTTCAAGTATTTTTTAGTTTTGACCAAGATGGCGTAAAACAAGATATTAAAGATATTTTATCCGCCGCTATTAGCACCTCTCATCGATTGAATTTACAATTAGATGATTTATTTAGCGAACGTATTAATCTATTATCAAAATACTGCGCCAAAGAAGCCTGTTTTCTTGCATTATGGACACGCCCTAATAGTTTATCTAAACGCCAATTAGACGCAGCCAATAAAGAAAAACTGAAAAAAATAAAGAAAAGCAAAATACCACCTATGCGATATGCACAAAGTATTATTGCTAGCATCCCTCAATTACGTAATTCTCATCATTCTTCTGTGCGTGCATTGGTGAATGATTTTAATCAGGTAGGATTATCTACTGATTTGTTAGAAGTGCATGAAGCTTTACGTTGTGTCAGACAATCGATTGATACTGAATTCACCGATAAAGATTGGCGCCCAGTATTACCTGGCGATAAAATTCCACCCAAAGCACGGATCAGAAAAGGCAAAGATGTTTCTGATATTATGTGGCCCAATTTAGCGCGACAATTAATTCCAAGAGATGGTGAAAATTTAACGCTGCGCACGGCCTCTTTAGGTGATAGAGTGTATGCACCTTTATTTATTGATTTATTTCCGCAAGATGTAAAACCCTTTTCTGTTTTATTCCAACGGGCAGTAGCAGCGGGCATTCCTTGGCGTATTGCTTTTTTAATGGATAGCGATGGTTTATCGGGCTTACGGTTGAAATCCAGCATTGCCGCTATTTTAAGTTTCGCTGCTAGCGAAAATCCATTAATCAATGATTCTGCTCGTATTTTAACGTATATTCAAAATAACACCGATGATGCAGTAGTGAAACTTCGCGTAATGTTAGCCACATGGGCACCTATTGGTGAAGATGCATTACTCAGAACACGTGCTGCTGAATTAGCGAAAGCAGTACAAGGCTGGGGATTATGCGAAGTAGCTGATGTAACAGGTGATTCTTTTGCTGGCGTTATTTCAAGTTCTTTAGCCTTAAATACCACTAGTGTTGCAACCCCTAGTGTGGCGCCTGTGTCAGATGTAACTTATATGCTTCCCGTTACTCGTCCTTGTTCTACATGGCAATCAGGCGCTTTATTATTTCGTTCGCCTGATGGAAAACCTTGGCCGTATCAGCCTGGTTCCAGTATGCAAACTACTTGGATTGATTTAATTTATGCACGTCCGGGTTCGGGTAAATCGGTTTTATCTAATGCGATTAATTTAGCGCTTTGTTTAAACGCGGGGTTACAGCGGTTACCTCGTATTTCTATTATTGATATTGGTCCTTCCAGTAGTGGTTTAATTTCCTTGTTACAAGAATCACTGCCTGCCGATCAGCGGCATTTAGCGGCTTATCATCGTTTACGCATGACACCCGATTATGCGATTAATCCTTTTGATACTCAATTAGGAATGCGTGGTCCTACACCTCAAGAGCGTAGCTTTTTAGTGAATTTTTTAACGTTATTAAGTACGCCACTAGGTGCTGAACGCCCTTATGATGGTATTACGGACATGGCGGGTTTAGTGGTTGATGAACTGTATAAACATCATTCTGATACGGGGAATCCTAGTTTATATTCAGCGAATATTAATAAAGAGGTAGATAAAACTTTATTAGAAATTCATTTTCAATCCGATACACATACCACTTGGTGGGAAGTCACTGATGCATTATTTACCTCAGGGCATATTCATGAAGCCATATTAGCGCAACGTTATGCTATGCCTTTAATTGCCGATGCGGCTTCTATTGTTCGCACCGCTGCGGTAGAAGATTTATTTGGGAAAATTATTACTCCTACAGGTGAAACATTAGTGCAAGCATTTGCTCGTATGATTTCCAGTGCTGTTCGTGAATATCCCGTGTTATCTCGCGTTACCGCGTTTGATATTGGCTCTGCACGAGTGGTTTCTCTGGATTTAGATGAAGTGGCTAAAACAGGTGGTGAAGCGGCCGATCGTCAAACCGCCGTAATGTATATGTTGGCTCGTTATGTAATCGCGCGCGATTTTTATTTAACACCGGAAGGATTAGAAGATATTACGCCTACCTATCGTGATTATCATCGTGGACGTGTGGCGGATATTCGTGAAGATGCTAAACGTTTGGTTTATGATGAATTTCATCGCACTACCAAAGCGCAAGCGGTTCGTGATCAGGTGATAGTGGATATGCGTGAAGGACGTAAATGGAAGGTGCAAGTGGCTTTATTATCTCAATCATTAGATGATTTTGATTCTGTGATGGTAGATTTTGCCACCAGTATTTTTATTATGGATGCTGGCCCTAAGCAAGCCGTTGAAAAATCCGCTAAAGTATTTGGTTTATCCGATACGGCTAAATTAGCACTCAGCAATCGTGTGCATGGGCCACGTGCGGGTGGTGGTACTTTCTTGGCACAATTTTCCACTAAAGAAGGAGTTAATACGCAGTTATTAACTAATACTTTAGGTCCAATTGAATTATGGGCGTTTAGTACGACTTCTGAAGATAGTCGGGTGCGTAATGAATTATATCAGCGCATAGGGCCTGCTGCGGCACGTAGAGTACTAGCTTATGCGTATCCTACTGGCACTATAGCGCCGATAGTAGAAAAACGTCTTGCGCAAATGCAAGAAGATCATATGTTAAGTGAAAATTCCGGTGCTAACATTACTCAGCAAATTGTAGAAGAGTTGCTCAATGAATATAA
Organism: Gammaproteobacteria bacterium; assembly: GCA_965279305.1. GTDB lineage: Bacteria > Pseudomonadota > Gammaproteobacteria > JBIOEC01 > JBIOEC01 > JBIOEC01. The sequence continues at coordinate 1,154,269 of OZ257143.1, forward strand.
AAACAATCCTCGCTTCCATGAATAAATGTTATCGTGGAACGCTTTTAACAACGGTGTTGCTTGCTTTTAGCATGCTTGCAGGTTGCTATGGCCCTTTAGAAGAATACCAGCGTACTACAGTAAAAATTGAAGACGATGAATTTTATGTTGTTGAAGGTAGAGAGGCGAGGGAAGAAGTAAAGTTTGATTATATGTACAAGCATGTATGGCCTACCGCGCAAGTGAATAAAGTAATCAATTTGTGCCGCAAAGAAGGTGCGATTTTATACGTTAAAATACATAATCACAGTAGCATTAATACCGATGCATTTACTGATATTGTGATGACCACTTTACAAAAAAATGTTTTCTTTGATGAAATCATTACCCGAACTCCTACCATTTATATAAATACAACGCCTCAGTTATTTGAAGTGCTGCCCGATGGCAGACGTTGGTATGATAATGATGATCCTTTGACTATTGGGGATATCAAAAATCGTTATCCTGATAAACCGTTGTTAATTTTAGAAATGCGTATGCAAGAATTTAAGAAAAACGAACCTTTAATGGTCACATTGAATTTAATTGATCCCGATGATAATCGTAGTATTGTTTATTTTGGTAAAAGCCAAGCTGCATGGTATTGGGCACAAGATACACAAACTGAAAAAATCATTGATGATTTTAATCACTGGTTTTGGTATGTCGATCAATATTGTAAATGCAACTGTAGCTTAGAAGAGTAAAAGGAGCCCGCAAAATGCGCTATGTATGGATGTTAAGCTTATTGCTATTTTGCCATGTCGCAAGCGCTGTTGATATTTTTGGCACCGATTATTATTTTCGTGATAGTTTTGTTAGGGTGGTAGACGATGAACGTGGAACTAGCCTAGTATTAATGGTTGATGATTTTTTTGATGAAAGCACTGGTGATACTTTAAAAGTAGAGCAATACGAAGCCTTAGAAAAAGTGACACGAGTGGTGAAAAGGCATTCTGATGTGGCTTTATCGATTACAGGGCATAGTGATAATATTTTACCTCAAGGTAAGCGTTATCAAGTTTCAGATGCTCAAGCACGCAGTGTAACTAACTTTTTATTAGCTTCTGGTGTTGATCCTAACCGTATTTTTGAAGTTGGTGGAGAAGGGGATTTATGGCCTGTCTCTTCTAACGATACTATGGAAGGGCGTCACCTGAATCGCCGTGTTGAGATTACTTTCTTGCGTAAACCACCAGCCACTGTCACATTTATCGAGAAAAAACCAGAAAAGCCTAAAAAGATTAAAAGAGTAATGGTAAAAGAAAAAGAAGTAGAAAAAATTGAAGTAAAAATTAAAGAGCCTCATAAAGAAATCAAAGTGGAAATAGATGAAGTTACAGAGAAATCAGCAACGAAGCCAGTGAAAACAACAACGCTTATTGAAGTGGATGTAAATGAAGGCCAAAGCCATCAAAATAAGAGCCATCATAATAAGAGTCATCAAAGTAAGACGTCGCACAAAAATACGAAAAGTACGCATATAAAATCTTCACAAGAAGGATCAGTACAAGAGAAATCAGGATGGAACAATTGGTTGAACAAATACATTCTACGATAAGTATTATTCAACAGCATCTTCCAGAGTTACTTTGGTTTTTAGCCGGTGTTTGGATAATTAATATTGCTAATTGGGCATTCGGATCTCCTCTTTTTTTATTAGGAATTTTTCCTAGGCATCTTCGCGGTTTACCTGGAATTGTTATAGCCCCATGGATCCATAAAAATTTCAATCATCTTTTTTATAATTCTGTACCTTTGGTGCTATTGGCCAGTGCTGCATTAGTAACGGGTTGGAATAATTTTTTGATTATCTCTAGCATTATTATTGTATTAAGCGGTAGTTTAATTTGGTTAGTAGGTCGCCCTGGATTGCATATTGGGGCTAGTGCCTTAATTATGGGATATTGGGCGTATTCTATTGCTCTTTCGTATTTTTTAGGAACAGCAGTAGCGTTGATTGTAGGGTTTATTGCTTTGTATTATTTTGGTAGTTTAGTGGTTAATTTATTTCCCTCTGAAGAGCGCGTGTCTTGGGAAGGGCATGTGTATGGTTTTATTTCAGGTCTTGCCGCTGCCTACTGGCAATTTATTTGGGTATAACGAAAACAATCTTTCGTGTGATCGTTAACCATGCCCACAGCTTGCATAAAAGCATAACAAATAGTACTACCTACAAATTTGAAACCTTTCTTTTTAAGATCTTTAGACATTTGATCAGAAATCAGAGTAGTGGCAGGGATCTCTTTGTCATTGTTATGAATGGGTTTTCCATTTACAAATTGCCAAAGATAATCAGAAAAATCAATGCCAGCTTCTTTCATGGCTAAATATGTTTTTGCATTTTTGACAATAGCTTCTACTTTAAGCCTATTGCGAATAATGCCAGGATCGGTCAGTAATTCATTAATTTTTTCTGGCGTATATTGTGCAATTTTTTTAGCATCAAAATGGTCAAACGCTTTTCTATAATTCTCTCTACGCTTCAAAATAGTAATCCAGCTTAACCCCGCTTGCATACCTTCCAAAATCAAAAACTCAAACAACTTCTTTTCATCATAAATAGGCACACCCCATTCCTCATCATGATAGGCAATATAAACCGGATCGGTATTAACCCACTTACACCTTTTCTTTTCCATAACTTTTCTCTATAAATAAGGGGAAAACAACCAAAAAATACCATTTCGTATCTTCGTCACCATCCACTGCTTCTTCAACTCCAACAACGTAACCCTATGCGAATGATCAAGACACTGCTTACAATGTTTCACCAACTTCTTAGCAAAAGACACATCATACACCTCAATGCCTAACTCAAAATTCAAACGCAAACTTCTAGGATCCCAATTAATCGATCCTACCAAACTATAATAATCGTCTACCACAAACAGCTTACTATGAACAAAAGATTTAGGCTGATAAAAAATATGCACTCCATAACTCAGCAATCGAGGCAAGATATGCTGCATGGCCCATTTCACATACGGCAGATTATTCTTTTTAGGTAATAAAATATTAACGCTCACTCCTCGCAAGGCGGCTGCTTGAAGAGCATTCGTTAATTCAACCGAAGGTAAAAAATAAGGCGTCATAATCCAAATACTATCTTGAGCAATAGAAACTGCATTCACTAATATCGTGCTGAGCTTGCCTAAATACTCATTAGGGCCATCTTCAATAGCCCTGCATAGTGCTACGCCAGTGGATGCAGTAGGTGCGCTCGCAGGCAGAGATAGCACATGTTTTGTTATAAATTGCCAATCCTCACAAAAAATAGCCTCACATTGCGATACTACACTTCCTGAAAATTTAAATTGTAAGTCTACAACAGGGCTACGATTTTTAGGATCCATAATTAAATGGCGTCCACCAATATTCATTCCACCGGCAAACGCATATTTGCCATCTATCAATAATAATTTTTTATGATTCCGTAAATTCATTGAAATATTAAAGGGGAGCAGAGTAGGGGGATCGAATTTCACCACATCCACGCCTTGCTTCTTTAATAAGCGATACGCGCGGGGCAATGAGTACCATTCACCTATACCATCAATAATCACTTTAACTGTTACTTTTCGCTGATGAGCTTCTACTAATGCATCAATAAACTCTTTACCTTGTGCATTTGTTTCAAAGATATAAGCCGCTAGCAAAATATAATGTTTGGCTTCTTTAATAGCATTTAACATAGCAGGATAGGCTTCTTCGCCATTGTGAAGCATTTTAATTTGATTATCGGCCACAATAGGGCGCTCGCTTAATTCGTGAGCTAAATGTGCTAATCCTCTAAACGAACTTTGAATTAACTCACTATTTTTGCCACGGGTTTTTTTATTAGCTACTTTTTCTACTTCGGGATAGTCATGCGTAGACATAGAATGTTGTTTGCGGGCTTGGCGGCTGGTGCGGTTAATACCAAATAGATAATAAAGTAGCGGTCCAAACAAAGGGTAACCTAACGTTACCGCAATCCAACCAAAAGCAGCTACGGAATCACGCTTATAGAGAAGTGCATGGATAGCACAAGCAGAGCCCAGAATAATATGGGTTCCTATAAGCAACCAGTAAAATACATCAATATTAGGTATAGATGTCATAGTGATAAAAAGTTAAATAAGTTTTTGTCTAGTAAATGAGAAGGTGATGTATTCTGCAGCGCGCTAAAAATAGTTTCTATACGCCCCGGCCATTGCTTCTGCCATTGTTGCAGCATTTTTTTAATCACCTGACGTTGTAAGTTTGGCTGGGAACCGCATAAATCGCAAGGGATAATGGGAAATGCTTTAGCTTTTGCGTAAGTTTCTATGTCTTCTTCACTGGAAAAGGCGAGCGGACGAATAACAATATGCTTATTATCATCCGTGCGCAGTTTAGCAGGCATGGCTTTTAGCTTTCCGCCAAAGAATAGATTCAGAAAAAAGGTTTCGATAATATCATCACGATGATGTCCTAATGCAATTTTAGTGGCGCCAATTTGATCGGCAATGGTGTAAAGGTTGCCTCGGCGTAATCGAGAGCACAACGAACACATGGTTTTGCCTTCTTCTATCACGCGTTTGACTACGCTATAGGTGTCTTTGCGCACGATATGATATTCCACATCTAATGTGTTTAAGTAGTTGGGTAAGATCACTGGGTTGTAGCCTGGTTGCTGTTGATCTAAATGAACGGCGACGATTTCAAAAGAGATAGGGGCGTTTCGTTTTAGGTTTAAGAGTATATCTAATAGGGTGTAGGAGTCTTTGCCACCGGATAGGCATACCATGATTTTGTCGCCTTGTTCGATCATGCCGAAGTGCTCTATGGCTTCTCCGACTTGGCGGCGTAGGCGTTTTTGGAGTTTATTTATTTCTAATGTGGTTTTTCGATTGTCGGTAGTTTGTTGTGCTGCTGCGTTCATTAATAATTTCTCATGGTAAGTTGCAATGAGGTAGGGCATTCGCCAAGATGCTGTGAATACTTCCATGTAAGCTCAGCCTCGGCATCCTGCCTCGGATGCTTGGCTAATGCCCTACCTCACCGCAACTTCCTCTAAACCGAAATAATATCATAAATACATTATAAAAAATTTTGTGGGAGGGAAGAGAGGGAGGGAATCCCCGGGGTTGCCGGGGATTGGTGTAGATTTAATTATGCTGGTTTGTCAGAAGAAGAAGGAGGAGGTGTTTTAGGTCCTTCTGGTGCTCCTTGGGGTGCTTGCGCTGTATCAGTAGTGGTGGTTGTTTGGGGTGCTTGCGCTGTATCAGTAGTGGTGGTTGTTTGCGGGCTTTCTTCTGGTGGAGTTCTATATCCATCATTCTGTGAAGATGTTTGCGTAGCTGCAGGGGTAGGAGCGGCTGCCACAAAAGGAGTTTTATAGTAGGTGCTAAGAGTTGGATTTCTAGGCTTATACCATGGATCCGCTTTTAAATAATCTACTCTTACTTGTTCAAGTTTGGCTTTTAAACCCTCTAGTGTTGGTTTTGCTGCGTCATCGCCACCCAATATTCTGCCAGGAGCGTCTTCTCCTTTATTAGTATCATTATCTGATTCGTCTGCATCTTCGTTTTCAGTTACTGGGGTTTTTGCTAACTGATATGTTTCAACAGTCTCCATCAATTCTTTTATTAGGGTAGGAACTTTGTAAACAGTTGAATCATCAAGTGTAATGGGTTTTCCACCACCAAACCATACTAGTGCCGCCCAATGTTTAAGGTGAGTAGAGTCTTTGATATCAAGTCGTTGTGCATTTATAAAGTCTTTTATAGCTGTCATGTTGTCACTTCCTTATATTATTGTGTAAATAATCATCATATGCGTTTAGTTTTTGCAATGTCAACTTAAGGTATTGCACTATATATAGTGAATATTCTCATTTCCCACCACAATATTTTGTTTCTCAAATCTAATAACTCACTACCCTATAAAAATAGTAAATAAGTGTTGACAAGGTGGGGGTTTGTTACCTATAGTGTCATTACGTGGTGGAAAGTGGTTAGAAGTGGATAAAAGTGTGCAATAAAGTGGGGAAGGGGGATTGCCGTGTTTCGTGGAATTAATGCGATTAACATCGACCCGAAAGGGCGTATGGCAATACCCACACGTTATCGCCAACAATTGGAAGAAAGTTGCCAAGGAAGGCTTATTTTAACCATCGACACCGACGAACGTTGCCTACTGCTTTATTCTTTACCGGAGTGGGAAAAAATAGAGCAACAGATTGCGGCTTTACCGAGTTTTAATAAGGTAGCCCGTCGAGTGCAACGCTTGCTAATCGGTTATGCAACGGAAGCAGAAGTCGATAGCAACGGACGTATTTTGTTGCCAACGCTATTAAGGGAATATGCAGGCATCAATAAGCGTCTGATGATGGTAGGACAAGGCAAAAAATTTGAATTATGGGACGATGAGCAATGGAATGCTCGACGTGAGAATTGGTTGAAAGAAGGGGATGGTGAAGAGGAAACGCTGCCGGTTGAACTGCAAGCGCTCTCTTTATGATGAACCAGCATCAACCGGTTTTGTTGACAGAAGCAGTGGATGCTTTGTCGGTAAAACCTGAGGGTTGGTATATCGATGGGACTTACGGGCGTGGAGGACACACGCGCGCCATCATGGCGGCATTGGGTGCACAAGGACGTGTACTTGCCATCGATAAGGATGCAGACGCAGTGGCGCACGCAACCCTAGAATGGGAAGCAGAGCCGCGGTTTGCGATAGTGCAAGGATCGTTTGCTCAGTTAAAAGAGATTGCTATCCAACAAGGAATGTTGGGAAAAGTGGCCGGCATATTGCTAGATTTGGGAGTATCGTCGCCGCAGTTAGCAGATCCTCAACGTGGGTTTAGTTTTTTGCACGAAGGGCCGTTGGATATGAGGATGGACCAGCGGACAGGGAAGTCAGCGGCTTTTTATATTGCAAATGCTGATGAAGAAACGTTGATTCAAGTCATAAGAGATTATGGCGAAGAACGTTTTGCGAGACGCATTGTAAGAGCCATTATGGCTGCTCGTTTGGAATCTCCTATTACGAGCACAAAACAGTTAGCCGATATTGTTTGGAATGCGGTGCCTAAAAAAGAACCGCACAAACATCCGGCAACTCGTACCTTTCAAGCGTTACGTATTTGGGTTAACAATGAACTCGGTGATTTAGAAACGGCACTTTCGCAAAGTATTGAAGTATTAGCGCCTGGTGGACGTTTAGCGATCATTAGTTTTCATTCATTAGAAGATCGTATAGTAAAGCAGTTTATCCGTAGCAAAACGACGGATGAAACGTTTCCAAAAGAAATTCCAGTTCATTTAATAAATGAACGACCAAAAAAATTGTTACGCGCTGCAGGTAAAGCGATTAAGCCTACAGAGCAGGAAATTAGGGATAACCCGCGTTCACGTAGTGCGGTTCTACGTGTGGCAGAAAAGGAGAAATAGACATGTTTGCTGCTATTTTAAATAGTGTTGCGTTTCCTCGCAGTGATCAACTCATCGCCGTATTTAATTTAAAATCAGTAGTATTTATTAGTCTCTTTTTATCATTGTGGATGTCTGCTTTTGCTGTGGTTTATACCACGTATTCTACTCGTCAAGCCTACGCTGAATTACAATCTTTACGCCAGCAGCACGATAATTTGTTTATGGAATGGACACAAATTCTACTTGAACAAAGTGCATGGGCCGATACTGGGCAAATTGAACAATTAGCTCGTGAAGATCTTTCTATGCGTTTACCTACTCTAGAAGAAATCAACTTTTTGGTAGTTGAGCAATGACTCGCTTCGAGCGTTCCTCTACTGTAAAAAACTTTATCAAAAAAATGAGCATCAGAAGCTGGGTAATCGTTGGCATATTCAGCGTATTAGTTAGCGGTTTGATGTGGCGGTTATTTGATCTGCATGTATTAGATCAACAGTTCTTAAGAACACAAGGTGATGCTCGTAGTTTACGGACCATTCCTATTTCTGCTCATCGCGGTATTATCGCTGATCGTAATGATGAACCGCTTGCTGTGAGCGCTCCAGTGGCCTCTGTGTGGGCCAATCCTAAAGACTTTGATAATACAGAAGAAAATATTGAATTATTGGCTTCTTATCTCGATTTAACTCCTGATACTTTACGTCAAAAATTATCTCAACAGAACAATAAAGAATTTGTTTATTTACAACGTCAGTTAGCACCTAGCGATGCGCAACAAGTGCAATCACTTAATTTACCTGGTATTCATGTAGAGCGAGAATATCGCCGTTATTATCCTACGGGTGAAGCAACCGCGCATGTATTAGGTTTTACGAATATTGATGGTGAAGGACAAGAAGGTGTTGAATTAGAATATGATCAAATATTAAGTGGTGCGCCAGGCGCACGACAAGTGATTAAAGATCGTTTAGGTAGAGTGATTGATGAAATTGAACATATTCGTGATCCCAAAGCAGGCCAACATTTAAATTTAAGTATTGATAGACGCATTCAATATTTAGCGTATTTAGAATTATTAAATTCAGTAGAAGAAAATAATGCTGAATCGGGATCGGTTGTGGTAGTCGATGTAAAGACCGGCGAAGTGTTAGCGATGGCTAATTATCCTAGCTATAACCCGAATAATCGTTTAGATAGAGATCCGAATAAACAACGTAATCGCGCAGCAACGGATGTATTTGAACCTGGCTCTGTGATGAAAGTGTTTAGTATGGCAGCGGGATTATCGAGTGGAAGTGTTATTCCAGAAACAATTGTGGATACGAATCCAGGTACTATGCAAGTACGTGGAAAAACAGTAAGAGACACGCGTAATTTTGGTGTGTTGGATATGGCAGGAGTATTGCAATATTCCAGTAACGTAGGCATTGCACAAGTTATTTTAGCTACGCCTTTTGAAACCTATGTGGATATGTTGCATGAATTAGGTTTTGGCTCTACTACAGCCACAGGATTTCCCGGTGAGCGTACCGGACAAATTCAAATACCAGCAGAGCATGATGATCATAGTAAAGTGACATTGGCTTTTGGTTATGGTTTATCGGTCACTCCATTACAATTAGCACAAGCGTATTCTATTATTGCTAATGATGGTCAATATATTCCACTCACTTTATTGCGCAGTGATGACACTGAAACAGCAGTGGAACCTATTTTAGATCCTGCTTTGGCGCAAGAATTGCAAGCCATGTTAACCCAAGTGGTACACAATGAGCAGGGCGCTTCTAAAGCGAAAGTGTCAGGTTATAAAGTGGCGGGTAAATCCGGTACTGCACGTAAATCAAACGTGGAAGGGGGATATGAAGCTAAGCGTTATACCTCGGTTTTTGCTGGGTTTGCGCCGGCTTCTGATCCTCAGTTAGTAACCGTTATTGTGGTTGATGATCCAAAATCAGGTGCTTATTACGGAAACCAAGTAGCTGCTCCTGTTTTTAGCAAGGTGATGTCAGGTGCTTTACGTTTGCTGAATATCCCACCGGATGCTATCCAAGAAGCAATCGATCAAGAGGCCTTGGATCAAAAAGCATTAGAGCAGAATAATGCTTCATTACAGGCAGTTTCTACTTATTAAATAGTACAATTAGCAGTGATCGTCATTGCGAGGACACGCTTTTTCTTTTGTGGCCGTGGCAATCCATATATAATGCAGGATGTCTTATAGAATAAAGGTGTTCCCGTGTCATTAGATCCTAAGCAGCGCACTCAAGAACTATCTACCCTGTTAGGGGATTACCATTTGGCTCATCATGCTGAATTGGCTTTGCCTATCACTGGTTTGGCTACCGATAGCCGAACCCTTAAAAAAGGCGAGCTTTTTTTAGCCTATCCTGGTGAAAGCAGCGATGGCAGACATTATATTGCTGATGCTATTTCAAAAGAGGCCAGCGCTGTTTTATATGAGCCTTCTTATCAAACCACTGAACACACTACTTCAGTTCCTTTAATTCCGTTTCCACAGCTGCGCGATCAAATTGGTGCTTTGGCGGCTAGGTGGTTTGATTATCCTACCCGTCATATGGATATTTATGGAATTACAGGCACTAATGGAAAAACGTCGTGCTCTCATTATTTAGCACAAGCTTTAGCTTTATTAAAAAAACGCTGTGCGGTATTAGGCACTATTGGTGCTGGATTTCCTGAAGATTTAGTGAGTAGTGCATTAACCACGCCCTGTGCCTTAGAAGTGCAGAGTTTGGCAGCAGAGTTGTTACATAAAGGCGCTGATTCTTTAGCCATGGAAGTATCTTCGCACGCCTTAATTCAAGGCCGTGTGAATAGTGTTTCTTTTAAAACTGCTATTTTTACTAATTTAACTCAAGATCATTTAGATTATCATCGCACGATGGAAGCCTATGGTGCTGCTAAAGCGCAGCTTTTTTATTGGTCTAGTTTACAGAATGCTATTATTAATGTGGATGATGCTTTTGGTTTAGCATTATTTAATCAGCTAAAATCTCAACAAGGGATCAATGTATTTGCCTATGGTATTGCTTCTGAGCATGAGATCCCTGCGGAACAATGGGTAAGAGCTGACATAATAAAAGAAGATAAAAATGGCTTACAAGCTAAACTATATACGCCATGGGGTGATGGATTATTGTCTATTCCGCTTTTAGGAAAATTTAATTTATATAATGTATTAGCGGTATTGTCTGCTTTATTAGCAGATAAAAATTTAGCTGTGGATTTAAAAAAATTATTAAAGATTACTCCTTTATTAAAACCAGTTCCAGGACGTATGCAGTGTTTTGGTGGTGGAGATAAACCTTTGGTGATAGTGGATTACGCGCATACACCCGATGCTTTAAAAAAGGTGCTCTTAACCTTGCGTGATTATCATGCAGATCAATTATGGTGTGTATTTGGCTGTGGTGGCGATAGAGATCCGGCTAAGCGCCCTATCATGGGGCAGATTGCGGCTGAATATAGCGATAAGGTGATAGTGACGAATGATAATCCTAGAACAGAAGATCCTAAAAAAATTGTGCACCATATTATGCAAGGCATATCTTCTGGTAAGTCTGTCGAGGTAGAATATGACCGAAAACAGGCCATTATGGAAACAGTGAAAAAAGCGAAGGCCGGAGATGTGGTGTTGGTGGCAGGGAAGGGGCATGAGGATTATCAGATTTTGGGTGAGGAAAGGGTGCATTTTTCTGATGCGGAGATCGTGAAACAATCACTGGGCTTGGTGTGAAGGTATGTGTTTAGGCAAGACGCCGTGAATACATCCTTGTAGGCTCGGACGCGGCATCCCTGCCGCGTACGCTTGCCTAAATACATACCTTCACACCAAGCTTGCCATAAATTAATTTCACCTCACCTTTTTGAGGGGAGTGTAGGAGAAGGGAATGTATAAACTTAAAGAGATTTGTGCGGTGATAAAAGGCATATTGCTAGGTGAGGATGTAACGTTTACTGGTGTAAGCACCGATACTCGTACGATTAATCCTGGTGATTTATTTGTTGCACTAGTGGGCGAAAAATTTGATGCTCATGATTTTTTAGAACAAGCGCGTGAAAAAGGTGCTGTTGCTGCGTTGATTAGCCGTGATGTGAAAACAACATTACCTTGTATCAAAGTGGACGATACGTTAAATGCTTTAGGCGAATTGGCTGCGTGGCATAGACATAAGTTTTCTATTCCCGTCATTGGTTTAACAGGCAGCTGCGGAAAAACTACCACTAAAAATTTAATTGCTTCTATTTTAAATGAAGTGGGATCTACTTTATCTAGCGCTGGTAATTTAAATAATATGATTGGTATGCCGCTAACGTTAATGAAATTAACTCATAGCGATCAATTTGCGGTGATAGAAATGGGTGCTGATCACGTAGGTGAAATTGATTATTTATCTAAAATTTCTAGGCCTACTGTTGCACTGATCACTTGTGTACGTCCTGTGCATGTAGAAACGTTTGGTGGTGTTGAAAATATTGCTAAAGGAAAGGGCGAGATATATAAAAATTTGGCAACAGATGGTGTTGCAATTATTAATGAAGATGAGCCTTATGCTAAGCAGTGGCGTGATTTATTATCTACACAATCTATTCTTACTTTTGGGTTACAAAGTGGCCATATTACTCCCAAAAATATTCACACCAATTCTGATGGATTAATGAGTTTTTCATTATGTGTTGGCGAAGATGAATTTCCTGTGAGTTTACAATTGTTAGGTGAACATAATGTATTAAATGCGTTAGCAGCGTCTGCTGCGGCGATTGCTGTAGGTGTACCTATGCATGCAATACAAGCAGGTTTAATGAATGCAGAACCTGAGAAAGGTCGTCTGATGAGAAAGCGTGGATATCATGGCGCGTTGATATTAGACGATCACTATAATTCAAATCCTGCTGCATTGCAGGCTGCCTTATCTATTTTGGCCGGATTTGAGGGTGAAAAAATTGCGATTTTAGGTGACATGTTAGCTTTGGGAGACATGGCACATGAGCAGCATGAATTAGTAGCCGCATGGCTTGAAGATGCGGAAGTGGATTACTTTTTTGCTTATGGTGATTTAATGAAAGAAGCTGTTAAAGCGTTTGGTAAAAATGCACAGCATTTTACTTCGTATGAACTATTGGCAGAAGCAGTACGTCCTTTATTAACGTCACAAACGACCGTTTTAGTAAAAGGATCTCGTGGAATGAAGTTAGAAAATGTGGTTTCACGACTAATGGAATAAATTTAATTTAAAAAAAGGAATGAATTATGTTTTATTGGCTTACATCATTCTTAACCGAATGGTTTTCAGGATTTAATGCTTTTCATTATATTACTACTCGTTCAATCATGAGCGCATTAACTGCTTTGGTTATTTCATTAATGATTGGCCCTTTGATGATCCGCAAGTTACGAAAATATAAAGTAGGTCAAACGGTACGTACGGATGGTCCTCAAAGTCATTTGAGTAAAAGCGGTACGCCAACCATGGGTGGTTTACTTATTTTAATCGCAGTGACTTTGTCTGTTTTATTATGGGCTGATTTAAATAACCCATATGTCTGGGTGGTTTTATTGGTAACGGTTTCGTTTGGTGTGATTGGTTGGGTAGATGATTATCGTAAATTAGTATTAAAAAATTCTAAAGGATTATCGGCGCGATGGAAGTATTTGTGGCAGTCGGTAATTGCAATAGCTGCTGCGCTTTATTTATATTCTCATGCGCAATCGCCTGCTGATACCAGTATTGTTATTCCTTTCTTTAAAGATATGTTACTTCCTTTAGGTGTTTTTTATATTGTTTTTACTTATTTTGTGATTGTGGGCAGTAGTAATGCCGTGAATTTAACGGATGGATTAGATGGTTTAGCTATTTTGCCTACGGTATTGGTGGCAGCCGCATTAGGTGTGTTTTGTTATGCCTCAGGCCATGCTGAGTTTTCTCGTTATTTATCTATTCCTACTATTCCTATGGTAGGCGAAGTGGCAGTAGTGTGTGCGGCGATGGTGGGATCGGGTTTAGGATTTTTGTGGTTTAACACGTATCCTGCACAAGTTTTTATGGGAGATATTGGTTCTTTAGCATTGGGTGCAGCCTTAGGTGTGATTGCAGTGCTGGTACGCCAAGAGTTGGTTTTATTTATTATGGGCGGTGTTTTTGTGATGGAGACTTTGTCTGTGGTGTTGCAAGTGGCTTCGTTTAAGATGACAGGTAAGCGTATTTTTAAGATGGCGCCCTTGCATCATCATTTTGAGTTGAAGGGGTGGCCTGAGCCGAGAGTGATTGTGAGGTTTTGGATTGTGACGGTTGTGTTGGTGCTGATCGGTTTGGCTACTTTGAAGTTACGATAATACGAGGTAGATAAGATGAATGTGGTGGTTTTGGGATTGGGGATTACGGGGATGTCGTGTGTGCGTTTTTTTGTGCGCATGGGATATAACGTGCGTGTGGCTGATACACGTTATGATCCACCTCAATTAGAAGCATTAAAAGAGTTATTTCCAGATGTTCCTGTTTCTTTAGGTACCTTGCCTGAAGACTGGCTATTAAAAGCCGATCAAATTATTGTTAGCCCTGGTTTAAGTATTTTAACTCCCGCTATTCAAAAAGCGAAAGAAGCAGGTGTTTTAATTCGAGGTGATATTGATGTGTTTGCCGAATATGCAAAAGCACCTATTGTGGGAATTACGGGATCGAATGGGAAAGGAACGGTTACCACCTGGTTAGGGGATATGGGTGAAGCGGCTGGATTTAATTTTTTAGTCTGTGGAAATATTGGTGTGTGTGTTTTAGATTTGTTGGAACAAGCTACGCCTGATGCGTATATAGTTGAATTATCTAGTTTTCAATTAGAAACCACCTATCATTTAAAATTAAAATCTGCGACTATTTTAAATATTTCACCTGATCATTTAGATCGTTATGCTGATATGACTGCTTATACATTGGCAAAGCAAAGAATTTATCGTGATTGTGATACCGCTGTTTTTTATAGAGCACAACCTGATACAGCGCCTATCAATGAAGTTCCGCATATCACGAGTTTCGGTTTAGATGCGCCTGCAAAAGGCCACTATGGGATTATTCATTCAGAAGAAAGAGAGTGGCTAACGTTTGGAGATGAGTTATTATTTCCAGCTGATCAATTAAAATTAAAAGGTAAGCATAATCAATTAAACGCATTAGCGGCTTTAGCATTAGGTCATGCAATAGGCTTAACGTGGGAAGCGATGACGGCTACTTTTACACGTTTTGCAGGATTGTCACATCGATGCGAGTTTGTTTTAAAAGCTCGTGAAGTAGAATGGGTAGATGATTCTAAAGGCACTAATGTGGGTGCTACGTTGGCGGCTGTTGAAGGTTTGGCTCCTACGATAAAAGGTAAATTGATTATGATTATGGGTGGTGATGGAAAGGGCGCTGATTTTTCACCTTTGCTGGAACCCTTAAAGCAGTATGCACGAGATATTATTGTATTAGGGCAAGATGCGGATAAACTACAAGCTTTGCTATCCCCTGTATTACCTGTGCATCATGTAATTAGTTTGAAGGAAGCAGTGGAAAAAAGTGCAGAATTAGCCCATCCTCATGATATGGTATTATTATCGCCGGCTTGCTCTAGCTTAGATATGTTTAAAAACTATGAGGAGCGGGGGGCGTTGTTTGCTGAGTACGTCAGGGAATTGACATCCTTTTGAAAAATAATTAAAGGTATAAGCATGGAAAAAGCCTACCGGAATCCGCTGTCATTTGATTCTGTTTTTATTAGCGGAATTGTTGTGCTGCTATGCCTAGGTTTAGTGATGGTGGCCTCTGCTTCTATTGCTATGGCTGAGCGAGAATTTGGCCAACCTTTTTATTATTTACAACGCCAAGCTTTATTTGCCACTTTAGGTATTTCCTGTGCCTGGGTTATCACACGTATTCCTTTAGAATTACTTGAGAAAAGTGCTAGACCATTATTACTCGTGGGTTTTTTATTATTGGTTATTGTATTAATTCCAGGTATTGGCCATTCGGTAAATGGTGCAAGACGTTGGCTCTCATTAGGTGCATTTTCTTTTCAAGTATCAGAATTTATCAAATTAGTCATGATTATTTACATGTCTAGTTATTTAGTACGTTATGCCGATCAAGTTCAAAACCATTTTATGGGCTTTGTAAAACCCATGATGGTACTTTGTTTAGCCGCTTTTTTATTATTATTAGAGCCGGATTTTGGCTCTGTGGTGATTGTGTTTTCTACCTGTTTGGGTTTGTTGTTTTTAGGTGGTGTCAAATTCCGTCATTTTTTATTACTTTTAACTTTAGTAGGAATAGGCCTTGCCTTATTAATTGTGGTTGCGCCTTATCGTATGCAGCGTTTAACCAGTTTTATTGATCCTTGGTCTGATCAATTTAATACAGGCTACCAATTAACGCAGGCCTTAATTGCATTTGGAAGAGGTGAATGGTTTGGTGCAGGATTAGGCCAAAGTGTTCAAAAATTATTTTATTTGCCTGAAGCGCATACCGATTTTATTTTTGCCGTGTTTTCTGAAGAATGTGGCTTAATTGGCGGATTTATTTTTCTTTTAATTTATTGCTTAGTGTTAGCTAGAGCGTTTTTAATTGCCAGAACAGCCCATCATCAACAGCAATGGTTTGCCGCTTATTTAGCGTATGGGATCACTTTATGGTTAGCATTACAAGCTTTAATCAGTATTGGGGTAAATATAGGTATTTTACCTACAAAGGGGTTAACCTTACCTTTTATTAGTTATGGTGGCAGTAGTTTATTAATGACATTAATTGCAGTCGGCTTGTTATTACGCGTACAAATTGAAGTAGGTTTACCTGTTAAAGCGAAAAGGAAGAAGTGATGAACACCTTAAAAAAAGTATTAATGGTAGCAGGTGGAACGGGTGGACATGTATTTCCTGCATTAGTGGTAGCACAAGCATTACAAGAAAAAAACGTTGAAGTGCAATGGCTAGGTACACCCACCGGTATTGAAGCTGAAAGAATTCCAGCAGCCGGTATTCCGATCACTTTTATTAAAATAAAAGGGTTACGCGGAATGGGATGGCGTCGTTTAATTCGTGCTCCTTTTGATATTATCAAAGCAATTTGGGTAGCCTATGGTTTATTACGTTCATTCAAACCGGATGTGGTTTGTGCTATGGGTGGTTTTGCTGCAGGTCCTGCTGGTGTTGCTTGTTTATTAACAGGAACGCCTTTAGTGATCCAAGAGCAAAATGCGATTGCAGGATTTACTAATCGTATTTTATCGCTATGGGCTAAAAGAACTTTATTAGGATTACCTCTGAATACAACAGGTGGTCACTCTGAATTACGCGATGGCGTATTAATAGGCAATCCGTTACGACCTGCTTTATATCACACACCCGTTCCAAGTGAGCGTTTTTCAGGCAGAACAGGTGCTCTTCGTGTTTTAGTCCTAGGCGGTAGTCAGGGGGCGTTTGCTTTAAATAAATTAATTCCCCAAGCATTTGAAAAAATAAATAGTGATTTTGACATAAGGCACCAGGTTGGGCCTAAGCATTTGGAGAGTGCGCAAGCAGCATATCAAGAATGTTCCGTAAAAGCTAAACTCGTTACATTTATTGAAGATATGGCTGAGGCTTATTCTTGGGCGGATCTGGTGATTTGCCGCTCGGGTGCGCTTACGGTTTCTGAATTATCCGCCGTAGGAGTGGCTTCATTGCTGATCCCATTTCCAGCTGCGATTGATGACCATCAAACGTATAATGGCCTCTACTTGGCCAATAGAGGCGCTGCTTTATTGCTACCTCAAGCCTCTTTAACGCCTGCCGTATTGGCAGAGCATATAAAGCGTTTAGGTAATGATCGCAAAACCTTATTGGAAATGGCAGAAAAAGCCAGAGCAGGGGCTTATCCCCGCGCTACTGAATTGGTTATTAAAGAATTAGAGAGTGTACATGAACATAAGTAAAAATCCTTTGCATACAATGAGACGTACCCGGCATATTCACTTTGTGGGTATTGGTGGTGCAGGTATGAGTGGCATAGCAGAAGTGCTACTTAACCAAGGTTACACCGTAACGGGCTCTGATTTAAACAGCAGCAACTCGACACAGCGTTTACAAAAATTAGGTGCCAGTATTATGCGTGGTCACCATGCTGATAATATTATTGGTGCTGATGTGGTCGTTATTTCTAGTGCCATTCCAGAAAATAATTTAGAAGTGCTTGCAGCAAAGCTTGCACATATTCCTGTGGTTCCCCGTGCAGAAATGTTAGGCGAATTAATGCGTTTTCGTTATGGAATTGCTATTTCAGGTACACACGGTAAAACCACAACAACCAGTTTAATTGCCAGCATATTTGCAGAAGCTGATTTAGATCCCACTTTTATTATTGGTGGTTTGTTAAACAGCGCAGGTACTAATGCGCGTTTAGGCAAAGGCGAACATTTAATTGCTGAAGCCGATGAAAGCGACGCTTCATTTTTGCATTTGTTACCGATGGTAACGGTAGTTACTAATATTGATCGCGATCATATGGCGACTTATGATGGTGATTTTTCTTTATTGTGTGATACTTTTTTAAATTTTATTCATCGTTTACCTTTTTATGGTTTGGTCGTTGCATGTATAGATGATCCCACTATCAAAGAATTATTAGCTAATTTTAATCGCCCTGTATTAACTTATGGTTTTAGTGAAGAAGCGGATGTGCAAATTACCGAATATAAACCCCATAAACAAATGTCTAAGTTTGAAATTTTTCATAAGCCGCGTGGGGAACATTTTAAATTTACATTAAATTTACCTGGGCGACATAATGCATTGAACGCAACAGCCGCTTTGATAGTGGCTTTAGAAGAAAATATTTCTACCGAAGCAATTACCAAAGCTTTTTCAGGTTTCTCTGGTATTGGTAGACGTTTTCAAACAACTGAGAACTTTCAATGGAACAATCATACTTTTACTGTTATTGATGATTATGGTCATCACCCACAAGAAATTCGCGCCACATTAGAAGCCATACAGGGCGCATGGCCAGATAAACGCGTGGTGATGGTATTTCAGCCTCATCGTTATAGTCGTACACAAGATTTATTTGAAGACTTTGTTGCGGTTTTATCAACGGTAAATGAATTAGTTTTATTAGAAGTATACTCAGCAGGCGAGCCTGAAATTCCGGGAGCTGATTCACGTGCATTAAGCGCTAGTATTCGACGTTTTGGCGAAGTCGATCCTATTTTTGTTCCTGAAAAACAAGAATTATTTGATACATTGAAAAAAGTAGTGAAAGACGGCGATATTTTATTGTTCCAGGGTGCCGGTGATGTAGGACGTTTAGCCGCACAATTATTAAGTGAAAAATAAAAATAGATGAAACATAAAGGAACACTAGAAAAAAATATTAATTTAGCGCGTTATAGCACATGGCGTGTGGGTGGTGATGCGCAATATGTTTATTATCCTACTGATAAGGATGATTTGGCTGAGTTTATTACCGATAAAGCATATGCCCCATTTACCTTTTTAGGCTTAGGAAGTAATGTGCTCATTAGAGATGGTGGTATTTTGGGAACCGTTATCTTTACTCAGGATGGTTTAGGTGAGATTCGGTCTATTGATGATAAAACTTTATATGTAGAGGCAGGCGTTCCTTGCGCTAAAATTGCTAAATGGTGCGCGCGCTTAGGACTAATCGGTGCTGAATTTTTTGCGGGGATCCCAGGTTCCATGGGAGGCGCTCTTTTTATGAATGCCGGTGCATATGGTGGAGAAACGTGGAATCATGTGATTGAAGTAGAAACGGTAGATCAACAAGGTAAAATTCATAAACGAACACCTACGGATTTTGAAATCGCTTACCGACATGTAGATAGCAAGCTAAAAAATCTAGATGAATGGTTTTTAAGCGCCACCTTACGATTTGAATTAGGCGATGGGACAAAAGCGCAAGAAAAAGTAAAAGTGCTATTACATCAACGTAATGAAAGCCAACCTATTGGCTTACCCAGTGGCGGTTCTGTTTTTCGTAATCCGCCAGGCGATTACGCAGCGCGTTTAATTGAAGCATCTGGTTTAAAAGGTTATAGTTTAGGTGGTGCTCAAGTGTCGCCTAAACATGCGAATTTTATTATTAATACAGGCGAATCAACAGCGGCTGATATTGAAAATTTAATAGCGTATGTTCAAAAAACTGTTCAAGATAAATTTGGCATATTACTGGAACCCGAAGTTAAAATACTGGGTCAACCTTAATAAATAAAAGTAAAAATAAGGATATAAAATGAAAGCACTTCCTTCTCTTGCTTCCACATTATTAGAAAATTATCCCAAAGATCCGGCTTTATACGGAAAAGTTGCGGTGTTAATGGGGGGATGGGCTGAATATGACGTTTCTATTAATTCAGGAACCGAAGTGTTGAAAGCATTAAAATCCGCAGGTGTTGACGCACACGAAGTGCTAATTAAAACTGATAATGATTGGCTTAAAAAATTAATGGCTGGAAAATTCGATCGTGTTTTTATTGCTTTGCATGGAAGAGTGGGTGAAGATGGAACCATGCAAGGTGCATTAGAAATTTTAGGACTTCCTTATACGGGTACGGGTGTTTGTCCTTCTGCTATTGCCATGAATAAATTAAGAACAAAACAAATTTGGAAAGCGGCTGATTTACCTACAGTACCTTTTGAAATACTTTCACCCGATTTTAAACCAGAAGCCATTGTAAAAAAATATGGTTTACCTTTAGCAGTAAAGCCGGTGAATGGTGGTTCTTCTTTTGGTGTTTCAAAAGTGAAAAAAGTTGAACAATTACCAGACGCTTATCAATTAGCTTTACAATATGATAATACCGTTATGGTTGAGCCTTGGATTGAATCAACAGAGTATGTTGTGCCTATTTTAGGCGGATATGCGCTTCCTAGTGTGCTTATAAAGCCTACGCAAGAATTTTTTGATTATCAGGCCAAATATATTGATGACAATACGGGTTTCTTTTGCCCTAGTGGTTTGAGTGATAAGGAAGAAAAAGAAATAAGACAATTAGCCGAAAATGCTTTTAATAGTCTTGGCTGTACTTCTTTGGCGCGACTTGATATTTTAAGAGATCAAACAGGAAAGTTTTGGTTAATGGAAATTAATACGATTCCAGGTATGACTACACACAGCACAACGCCTAGAACAGTAGGTGTTTTGGGCTATACTTTTACGGATTTTGTTCTCACACTATTAGCTATGACACTATAATATGAGAATTTTTCTCTTACTATTGATGCTGGTTTGCGGCGGATTAGCAGTAGCCTACGTTTATCAGAATGAAATTCTACCTGTACGCCAAGTGCAAATTGACGGTAGCTTAGATCACGTTAATTTAGCGGAAGTAGAAAAAGCCTTGTTACCTTATGTGCAACATGGTTTATTAGGTATTGATGTAACCGCTTTGCAAAATTCTTTAATTACATTGCCATGGATTGCGCAAGCACGAGTATCGCGTATGTGGCCTGATACGGTGCATGTATGGTTAGCCGAACCTCAAGCGGTTGCACTGTGGGCCAATAATGGTATTGTGAGTGAAGAGGGTAGAGTGTATTACTTGCCGCCAGGTGAAACATTACCCAACCTGCCGGTATTTGAAGGCTTGGAAGGACAATCTCAATTAATGCTGAGTCATTATCAAGATATGCAACTTATTCTTCAGCCTTTAGATTTACAGGTGCAGCGTTTAATTTTAACGCCTAGACAATCGTGGGAAGTGCAACTCAATAACGGAATTAGAGTTCGTTTAGGGCAGCAAGATACACTTCCTCGTTTAGAACGTTTTGTTTCTGCTTATCCCCATCTCACTGCCGATCCTACCCAACCAATTGATTATGTTGATCTACGATACCCTAACGGTTTAGCTGTCAAAGTACGTGAAAAACAGATATAGTTGGTTTATACTGTTGGCAACATGCTCGATCGGATCACGACAGAACGCAAAGGGATTTAGGTTATGGCCAAGAAGCCAGAAAAGAATTTACTCGTCAGCTTAGATATTGGTACTTCTAAAGTGGCTGTTATAGTCGCGGAAGTCACAGATAAAAATACACTTGAAGTAATAGGATACGGTGTACAACCTTCACGCGGCCTTAAACGCGGTATTATTGTTAATATAGAGTCTACTGCTCTTGCCATTCAAAATGCAATTGAGCAAGCTGAATTAATGACAGGATGTGAAATACATTCGGTTTACACTAGCATTTCAGGCAGCCATATTCGTGGAATGAACTCACATGGTATTGTGGCTGTACATCAAACAGAAGTTTCTGCACAAGACGTTGATAGAGTAATCGATGCGGCTAGAGCAGTTGCATTTCCTGCTGATCAAAAAATTCTACATATTTTACCCCAAGAATACGCTATCGATAATGAATCAGTACGTGAACCGATTGGTATGTCGGGTGTGCGGCTAGAAGCACAAGCTCATATTGTTACCGCTTCAGTTAGCGCTATACAGAACGTAGCTAAATGCATACAACGTTGTGGCCTTGTAGTTGATGATATTATTTTAGAGCCGCTAGCAGCCAGCCAAGCGGTGTTAACCGAAGATGAAAAAGAATTAGGCGTTTGTCTTGTTAATATTGGTGGTGGTACCACTGATATTGTTGTTTTTTTAAACGGCGCTATTCGTCATACCGCTGTTATTCCTATTGCAGGTGATCAAGTGACTAATGATTTAGTCGTTGCATTGCGTACACCTATCAACTGCGCAGAAGAAATTAAAATTCAACATGCATGTGCGCTCACCAATCTAGCTAACATAGAAGAAACTATTGAAGTACCAACTGTAGGTGAAAGACCTCCACGTCGATTATCCAGACGTTTGTTAGCCGAAGTAATTGAACCTCGTTATGAAGAATTGTTTTCTTTAGTGCAGGCAGAGTTACGTAGAAGTGGATATGAAGACTCTTTAGCATCAGGTATTGTTTTAACAGGTGGTAGTGCAAAAGCTGCTGGTGTTGTTGAATTAGCCGAAGAAATTTTTCATATTCCTGTGCGTTTAGGTTACCCTATGCAAAATGTTGGTGGTTTACCTGAAATAATTGAAAATCCTGCTTTTGCAACCGGAGTAGGTTTGTTAGCATACGGACATTTACAGCAAATGTCTTTGCAGTTGTCTGGCGAAGGCAAATCTTCTTTCAAAAATTTATGGCATAAAATGAAAAGTTGGTTTCAAGGTAGTTTTTAATTTGATAGACTAGTGCAAGAATGGGTACATGCCCTTATAACAATAATTAAATAATGATATAACAAGCGAGTTAAATATGGCAAAAGCACCCAAAGTGCCTGAAGTGGAGGAGATGGATATGTTTGAACTAGGAGAAAACCCCGCTCAGAACGCGGTGATAAAAGTAATTGGTGTGGGCGGCGGCGGCGGTAACGCAGTGGAACATATGTTGGCCCAAAAAGTAGAAGGCGTTGAATTTATTTGTGCTAACACTGATGCTCAAGCACTTAATAATTCATCTGCTCCTCTTATTATTCAGTTAGGTAATAATATTACTAAAGGTTTAGGTGCGGGCGCGAATCCAGAAGTGGGTAGACAAGCCGCTAAAGAAGATTGCGAGGCGATCGCAAAAGTATTAGAAGGTGCTGATATGGTTTTCATCACCGCAGGTATGGGCGGTGGTACCGGAACGGGTGCTGCACCTGTAGTCGCACAAGTAGCTAGAGATATGGGCATTTTAACCGTGGCTGTGGTAACACGTCCTTTTGCTTTTGAAGGCAGAAAACGTATGCAAGTGGCTGAGCAAGGTATTAGCGATTTAGCACAACAAGTCGATTCTTTAATTACCATCCCTAATGAAAAATTATTAAGTGTATTAGGTAAAGGCGTTTCATTATTGGATGCTTTTAAAGCAGCTAACAATGTGCTTTTAGGCGCTGTTCAAGGTATTGCTGAATTAATTACACGCCCAGGTTTAATCAATGTAGATTTTGCTGACGTGCGTACTGTTATGCGCGAAATGGGTATGGCGATGATGGGAACGGGCGTGGCAAAAGGTGAAAACCGAGCTCGCTTGGCGGCAGAAGCGGCAGTGGCTAGCCCATTATTAGAGGAAATCGATTTATCAGGCGCGAGAGGGGTATTGGTTAATATCACGGCTGGCCTGGATATGGCGATTGGCGAATTCGAAGAAGTAGGTGAAGTGGTTAAAAGCTTTACTTCTGATGATGCTACGGTAGTGGTAGGAACGGTTATCGATCCTAGCATGTCGGATGAAATGCGCGTTACCGTGGTTGCTACGGGCTTAGGTTTGCACTCTATTTTAGGGCAGGCAGGCGCTGGCTTGAGTGGTCGTGGCGTACAAATGGAAAGACCCATCAGAGCGACTGAAAATATTAAAGAACCCGCTATGGCAGGTGATTTCCGTTTTGAGCGTCCTATGACGGCTCGCGGTAATAAGTCTCCCATTGGCAATAATATGGGGTCAAAGGGCTCTGCGGGCAGCAGTACTGATGTAGATTACCTAGATATTCCTGCGTTTTTGAGAAGACAATCTGACTAAAAACCTCGTTATTTTGCTCTACTACCCAAAATGGGCTATCTTTAGATTAGCCATGAGGGGTCAAGTGGGGGTGCAAAGCCTGGCTCAGTTATGGTACAATTATGCCCATAATGTGGCTGCCTGACTATCTAACAAGAGTCTAGTAGAAGGCAGTTGGACAAGGGAAAAAATAGTAGAGCCAGGATGGCTAGGGTAAAAGATGATAAAGCAACGCACTTTAAAGAATACCATACGCGCAACGGGTATCGGTGTTCATACCGGTAACAAAATCTATTTAACCCTGCGCCCAGCTCCCATTGATACCGGCATCATTTTTTGCCGCGTAGACTTAGCCGAGCCTGTTCAAATTAAAGCTTCTCCTGAATATGTTTCTGACACCGCTATGTCTACCACTTTGCAAAAAGGTAAAGTGAGCATAGCTACTGTAGAACACTTAATGTCAGCTTTTGCAGGATTAGGCATTGATAATGCTTATGTAGATGTCTCTGCTCCTGAAGTACCTATTATGGATGGCAGTGCTAGCCCATTTGTTTTTCTCATTCAATCTGCAGGCATTGCTACTCAAGATGCTCCCAAAAAATTTATACGTATTAAAAAGAAAATTGAAGTAAAAGAAGGGGATAAATTTGCTTCTTTAGAACCTTATAATGGTTTTCGAATGAATTTTTCTATTGATTTTGCACATCCTATTTTTAAAGGTAAAGAGCAAAAAGCCACTGTTGATTTTTCTGCAGCTTCTTTTGTTAAAGAAATTAGCCGTGCCAGAACATTTGGTTTTTTACGCGATGCAGAAAGATTACGTGCCATGAACTTAGCTTTAGGCGCTAGTATGGATAACACCGTAGTTTTAGACGATTATCGTGTATTAAATGAAGATGGTTTACGTTACGAAGATGAATTTGTTAAACATAAAATGTTAGATGCAGTCGGTGATTTATATTTGTTAGGTAAAAATGTGATTGGCGATTTTACTGGCCATAAATCAGGCCATACTTTAAATAATTTATTACTCAAAGAATTGCTGGCTCATCCAAAATCGTGGGAGTTAGTGACTTTTGAAACTGTTGCTGACGCTCCACCGGCTTATGTGTGGTCTGATGCTGACGGCGCTGTGTCTGCAGGTTAATCAAAAATCTTCCCTGGATTTAAAATATGATGTGGATCAAACTGGCGTTTGATTTTTCTCATCATTTCCAAACTTACCGAATCTAACTCGCGATAAACAAACGGTTTCTTGGATAAACCAATGCCATGTTCACCCGATAAAGTTCCATTCAGCGATAAAACCAAATCAAAAACCGCATCTAAACAAGGTGCTATTTGTAGTGCTTGAGCGCTATTAGCGGGATCATATAATAAATTAACATGAATATTTCCATTACCAGCATGACCAAAATTCACAATGGGTATGCCATGCTCGTCGCTTAATTTATTTAGGCCATCGATCAATTCAGGTAAAGCCGATACAGGAACCACTACATCTTCATTAATTTTTTCAGGCGCAAATCGGCGTAGTGCAGGAGAAATGGATTTCCGTGCTTGCCATAAATCGGCTTGTTCTTCTTTTGTTGTTGCGGTTTTCCAATCAATTAATCCTTTGTTTTCAGCGGCTTTTTTTAATTGATCAATATGATGCGGCATAGCATCTGCAAAACCGTCAACTTCAATAATTAATAAAGCAGCGGTATTATTAGGCAAATCAAGAGAGTTAAATTCTTGAATAATCTGAATAGTTTTAGTATCCATAAACTCTAACATATAAGGAACGACTGGTTGCGACATAATGCTAGCAATCGCTTTAGTTGCATCATGAATGTTAGAATAGGCGGCACGAATAGTGGATCGTGTTTCTGGTAATGGTGTGAGTTTTAAAATAGCACTAGTAATAATAGCTAAAGTGCCCTCACTACCAATTAATAAACGCGTTAAATCATATCCTACTACGCCTTTAGTTGTGCGCACACCGGTATGTAATGTTTCGCCTGTACCGGTAACGGCAGTAAGACCTAATGTGTTTTCTCTAGGTGTTCCATATTTAATAGCACGCGGTCCTGCGGAGTTATAAGCTAAATTTCCGCCTATGGTGCAATAGCCCATACTAGTGGGATCAGGCGGCCAAAAAAAACCGTGTTTTGCTGCTTCGCTCTGACAATTTTGATTAATTACACCGGCTTCCACTATCATATAGCGATCATCCGGTGACATATTTATAATTTTTTGCATACGTTCTAAGCTAAGCACAATACCATTTGCTTCAGGAACGCTTCCACCGGGTGTGCCTGTGCCACGTCCGCGCGCCGTAACAGGAATATGGTTTTCATAACAGTATTTAACGACGGTTACTACGTCTTCATGTGATTGAGCAAATATAACAGCAATAGGTAATATTTGTTGGCGGCTATTATCATAACTATAAGCCAAACATTCAGCAGGATCAGTGAGTACTTGATCTTGTGAAAGTTGCTTAAGCAATGCTTGAATAGAATTAATTGACATATTCAAATAATCGAACCACTTGCTCGACTCCTTTAACTTCACGTGCTTTTTCGGTAGCCAACTCTGCTTCTTGTTGTGTGACTAATCCCATTAAATAAACTGTACCATTTTCCGTGATCACTTGCATACGCATAAGGCCAATTTTATTGCTAGCAGTGAAATAGCTTTTAATTTTACTCGTTACCCAAGTATCAGTAGTGCGTTGCACTAAGCCAGTGACAGGGCCTATAGTTACTTCGTTATACACTGTTTCTACATCAATGGTTTCAACACTTTCTGCTATGGTAGTTAACCTTTCTTTATCCGCTTGTGTAGGCACTTGGCCAGTTAATAATACATCTTGATTATAGGTAGTTACAGTCACATGAAATCCACTTTGAGTAGAAAATGCTTGCGCAATATCGTGTTTTATTTGGCTCTCTGTTTTTCTATCATCCCAAACAGTAATAGGATCACGACGATCGGTTAACATACACGCAGAGAGGGAAAAACTTAGCAACATCAGCAGTAAAAAACGGCTGATAGTGGAGTTCATGATGAAGTTCCAAATAATTGTTCATCGATTAAATCGCATAAACAATGAATAATAAGTAAATGAATTTCTTGTATACGCGCGGTTCTTTCGGCAGGAACCCGTATCTCAATATCTTCAGCGCGTAAACAAGCTGCAATTTTGCCGCCATTACGACCCGTTAAAGCAATGATTTTCATATTCATTTGTTGTGCAGCGGTAATGGCGTTAACCACATTAGCCGAATTTCCACTGGTAGAAATTGCTAATAAAATATCACCGGATTGACCCAATGCACGAATTTGTTTAGAAAAAATTTCTTCAAATTGATAATCGTTTGCAATAGCCGTAATAGTATTAAGATCGGTGGCTAATGAAAGTGCAGGAAGGCTAGGACGTTCGCGTTCATAACGATTTAATAATTCAGACGCAAAATGTTGTGCATCGCCAGCTGAGCCGCCATTTCCACAGGCTAAAATTTTATGGCCTTCTAATAAACAGGCTACCATCATCTGGCTAGCATCAGCTATGGTTTGAGGCAAAATTTCAGCAGAAGCAATATGGGTTTGCATATTTTCGCCAAACGCATCGTGAACTCTTTCTAAAATACTCATAAATATTTCCTATTCAGTTTCTTCAATAGCACTCACAATCCATTCAATTTTAAATTTGTTGGGGAATAAACCTTGCATAATACCTATGCAATCATATCGCCAACAATATTCTTGTTCTTCATCATGATATTGTAAATACCATTCAGCTGTTTTTCGTATACGT
The DNA here is from genome assembly GCA_965279305.1 of Gammaproteobacteria bacterium. Lineage (GTDB taxonomy): Bacteria > Pseudomonadota > Gammaproteobacteria > JBIOEC01 > JBIOEC01 > JBIOEC01. The sequence continues at coordinate 1,182,014 of OZ257143.1, forward strand.
TGTTGCTTTAGATGATTAATACTTTCAATAGCGGTTCCGTAGTAATCATTACTCCGGTAACGAACTTCCACAAATACTAGCGTATCCTGATCCTGCATAATTAAATCAATTTCACCATACTTACAAGAAAAATTCTTTCTGACCAAACGCATGCCCTTTTTTTGTAAATATCGGCAGGCAATGTCTTCAGCTTTATTACCTTTTTGTTGGCGAAGAGTAAATGGCATTAATACCTTACTTGCGGTCTGCCTCCTTGGAATACCGCGCATTCTACTTGTCTGGCAATATGGTTATCGTTGGTGACATATAATTCGCCTGTTACGCCGGTCATATAAACACCTTTTAAACTTTCTAATTTAGGTAATTGTATGCCTAAATGATACGCATCCACACCTAAACCAAATAAACGGGCATGAGTTTGTGCGAGATTAGGCCATAGTTCATCAACTGTTGCATGAATTTGTGGCTCTGCCAATTTAGGCGTTAAGACCCAAGGCATATCGCAAAAATAAACACCATTCAAATCTTTATCAAGAGTCGTATTGGCTGGTAATCCGTATACACTGGATGTGGCATAAACAGTTAAATTACCTGCATAATAAAAATCGAGTAATGGTTTTACTTGGCGTGCAGCGCTAGGGAATGCAGCTAAGAAAATCATATCTACGTCTTGTCTACTTACTGGTTTGGTATTTAATCGTTCTGTTTGTTCTTTGGTTAATTGTAAGCGTAAAGCATATCGAACCACAAAACCCATATTATCTTTAGGTTCAAATACGACACGGCTTTTTACGTCGCCACCTAAATCAAGCCATTCATCAATAAATGCTTGGCTAGTTCGTCTTCCCCATTCGTCATCTTGAGCAATAATTAAAGCATCTCGTTTACCTTGTTTGTAAGCAAATTTGGCCGCTTCTCTTGCTTCATCTTCGGGTGCTAAACCAAATTCGTACAATTGGTTTTTATGACGATTTTTTTCGTTTAAATAATTCAGGGATAATACAGGCACTGGCAAACTGCTTAAAGCATTAATTTTTGAAACCGCGGGTTTGGTTAATGGTCCAATCACTAAATCGACACCGTCATTGATAGCATTTTGATAAGCTTCAATTACGTTGGTATCTCCTTGGGTATCATAAGTGGTGATGCTAATGCTTTGACCGGTTTTGTTTTGGTTTGCATTATTAGCGGTGGTAATCGCATCTTGAATGCTGGTTCCATTTTCAGCTAATTTTCCTGAGACAGGAAGCAATAAACCTATTTTTTGATACGAGCTAGAGCCTGATAACGATCTGGTCGGTCTTTCTTTATTATCTTTAATTACGCTGAGTGCGGGGTGATAAGGATAATTTCTTTTCCATTGTTGAAGCTGTTGGTTAAGTTCACTGGAATTTGAATATTCATCTAAAATAACACCTAGCGATAACCAACCATCTAATGTGCTGCCTGAATTTTGCTGCGCACTTTCTAAAGTGCTGACAGGAAGGCTTAGCACTAAATCTAACGTTTTCTGACGGTTTTGTAATTTTCCATTTTCACTGGTTAATAAGCTATCTAAAACCACGCGTTCTTGTATGGCTGTCATGGCATCGCCATATTGTTCATAAAGATGCGCGCGCAATTCATGATAAATCATTTGAATAGTGGGAGTAATCTCAGTTGGCGCTGTTAATCCATCTAAGTCTTGTAAAGCTTCTTCTATATTGCCTTGTTGGCGTTCGATATCAATATTCACAAGGCTCATTAAATAGAAATTTTGTGGAGTCAGTACGGCTCTATTAATACTATTCATTAATGATTGGGCTTCAGCAATTTGCTCTTGCTCCACTAGTAAATAAGCGGCTTGTAACTGAAAGTATTCTTTTTCAGGGCTTTGGCTGATTTCAGCTTTTTGGCGTAGTTGATTAAGCGTATCTTGAGTAACCAAATGTTCCGAGCCCTCAGGCGGGGTAGGAAAATAATTAGGGTTAAAGTATTCTTTAGGGCCACAGCCTATTAGGCTGCTGATTAAGCATAAGCTGCATATTAATGAGATAATGGTTTTTTGGGTGGCGTTCATGCTGTTATTTTAGCGTATTATTATTGAATTGCCTATTGATTATGGCATAAGTTCAGGAGAATGTATGGGTAGCGGTAAACTCTATATTGTGGCCACCCCTTTGGGTAATTTAGGTGATATCACTCAGCGGGCTTTAAGTACCTTAAATGAGGTAGATAAAGTGATTGCTGAGGATACTCGCCATTCCGGTAGGCTGTTACAGCATTTTGGGATCAGTAAACCACTGATAGCCTTACATACTCATAACGAACAAGACCAAAGCGAGAAGCTGCTGCAGGAACTAAAAAAGGGCATAAATTTTGCGCTAGTCAGTGATGCAGGCACTCCTTTAATTAGTGATCCCGGTTATCGTTTAGTGCAAATGGCACATGAGCAGGGCATTGTAGTGTCGCCTATTCCAGGACCTTGTGCAGCTATTGCCGCCCTTAGTGCATTAGGTTTGCCATGCCAAGAATTTGTGTTTGTAGGGTTTTTACCAGCTAAATCCTCTCAACGCGAGCAGGAATTACAAGAGTGGATTAACAACACGAGAACCGTAGTGTTTTATGAAGCGCCTCATCGTATTATAAAAACGCTAGAATCCTGCGTAAAAGTATTAGGAAGCGATCGTTTAGCGGGAATTGCACGCGAAATAACCAAAGCCTATGAAACGATTAAAACAGGTACTTTATCAGAATTATTAGCATGGATAACGAACGATACAGATCAACAACGCGGTGAATTTGTATTAGTGATTGCCGGTGTTGATAAAGTAGAAAGTTCAGCCGATGGACAGCAAGCAGAAATTATTTTAAAAAAATTATTAGCGGAGTTATCGTTAAATCAAGCAGTACGTTTATGCGTTTCTCTCACCGGCCAACCCAAAAATAAAGTCTACGCCTTAGCTTTATCTATTCAAAAAAATACTGATGAAATCATCTGATTATTTAATTGAGTAGTTCGAAGTGTTCGAGTTTGGAGGCTTTTTTATCGAAGGTAAAAGTATAGTCGCAACCCTGTTTAGCGTTTAAATGCGTAATATAATGATCGGCAAAATCAGCGGTTTTATTTTTATAGCCATGCAATGCTTGCCAGATGATCTCTGGGTTGTGGATTTCAAACTGGCGGGTAGTAAGGATTTTTTCCAATACTTTTACTATGAGGGCTCTTTCATACCCATAAGCGCTTTCCAATACCCAAACCAACTCGCAGAATACAACTTCATTAATAAATCCAGGTGTTTCTGTTGTGCATTCTTCTTCAATAAAACGAATGGCCTGCTTGCTTTGGACAGGGTCATCTTGGACGAGATAGCGTACCAAGACATTGGTATCTATGCCTTTCATAAAGAACCGCCTCGCTTGGTAATAGCTTGATTCATTTGTTCAATACTGACTATTTTCTTAGGCTTAGGAAGTAAACCTTTGAGTTCGGTTACGTCAGTAGTTAGGGGCTTTATTATCACTTCTCCTTCTTCGGCAATAAGAAACTCTAATCTATCGCCCGTATGTAAGCCCAAATATGCTCGAATATCCTGAGGAATAGTAGTTTGACCTTTGCTGGTTAGGGTGGCAATAGACATGTGTTATCCTTACATTTATTTATATTCCTTATTATAGAGTAAGGAGGCATGAAAGGCAAGTTATGAGTCCGCCTTTTTGGGGTTATCAATGTTATAATAGGGGTGAAGATTAGCTAGGCAGTCGCTGCTTTACGAAAGTAGGGTGGAGGAAAGTCCGGGCTCCATAGGGCAGAGTGCCAGGTAACGCCTGGGGATAATGGTTTAAGCTATTATTACGGCCAGTGCCACAGAGAATATACCGCCTGGCGTAAGTTAGGTAAGGGTGAAAAGGTGCGGTAAGAGCGCACCGCGGGGCGGGTAACCGTCCTGGCAGGGTAAACCCCACTTGGAGCAAGACCAAATAAGAGCCTGTGAGCGCAAGCTCAGAACGCGGCCCGCGTTTGAGGTTCGGGTAGGTTGCTACAGCGTGACGGCGACGTCGCGCGCAGATGAATGACTGTCCACGACAGAACCCGGCTTATCGGCTAGTCTTCATTTATTCTGAGAGATCTTTGCAAGCTTTTATAATAAGGCTTCGTTTGAGATATCTCGCAAGATGAAGTGAATTCATCTTGCTCGGATGCAAAAGGGGGGAGACATCCTTCTCTCCCCCCTTTTGCAAAACCCCCCATCGGAAGGGATAAGGATAGTTATGCGGATATTTACAAAAATTTATGCAAAGTTGATGGTGTGGGCGCGTCATAAGCATGCAGCCTATTATTTAGGCATCCTCAGTTTTTTCGAATCTAATATTTCTCCTATTCTTCCTGACGTGATGCTAGGCCCTATGGCGTTAGCGCATCCTGAGAAAGCGTGGCGATATGCGTTTATTACGACAGCAACCGGTGTTGCAGGTGGTATTGCGGCGTATTTTGTGGGCTTATGGGCATTCGCTCCTTTTGTAGAACCCATGATTCAATTTTTTGGTTGGGATGAATCGTATGCTGAAGTACGTGATTGGTTGAATGAAGAAGTAATATGGGTGATTTTATTTGCTTGTTTAACTCCAACACCATACAAAGTATTTGCTTTTGCTGCGGGTAGTGTAGCTTTTGATTTTCCGGGTTTTATTGTGGCGTCATTTTTAGATAGAGGAATGCGTTTTTACGCCGTGGCGGGTTTTATGTTATGGGGTGGCGAACGTTTTGAGCGTCAATTAGTGCGTTATATGGAATGGATCGGCTGGGGATTAATTGCTCTATTGGTAGGAGGATATGTTATTTATCGATGGCTAATGTAATCCACTCCCTAGGAATATTGGTAATATCTTTTATCTTGACGGCCTGCGGTGGAGCAAATTACGCATCGGTGCGTGATGCTATTCCTGCTAATGAAAATTCACCCGCGCAAATTCAAACACTTTCCGAAAATAATCCCGCACCTCCTGTGCTTTATTCTCAAACTAATAATACCTCGGGTTTTAATACGGCTTACACAGAGCCGGTTATTGTAGAAACGACTACAACAAATGAATCAGCAGAAACAGAACAAACACCTCCGCCTGTTGTATATTCTGAATCTACAGAAACATCACCTCCTGTTGTAGAAAAAGCGCCACCTCCAGCACCAGCACCTGTAGTAGCACCCACGATTTCTCCGGATGCTGGAAAATCAAAATGGATTTGGCCTAGCCCTGGTAAAGTGTTGAGAGGATTTAGTACACAAAATAAAGGATTAGATATTCAAGGAAAAAGAGGTGATCCGGTTTACGCTTCTGCAGAAGGGAAAGTCGTGTATAGTGGTACGGGATTACGTGGTTATGGTCAGTTAGTGATCATAAAACATAGTGCAGATTATGTAACCGCGTATGCGCATAATAGTGCAGTATTAGTTGAAGAAGGTGATTCAGTAAAACAAGGCCAGAAAATAGCTGAGATTGGTGATAGTGGTACTGATAGCGTGAAATTATATTTTGAGTTACGCTACAAAGGAAAACCAGTAGATCCAATAAAATATTTACCTAAGAGGTAAATTTTAGGTATGATGTGCAAAACATGGATGGGAATATATTATGAGAAAGAAAAATGACATGGAAGAAGCTGTTTTAGAAGAATTACCCGCTGATTTTGAAGAGTATGCAACTGACTTAGACGATGACGAGGAAGAAGAAACAGTTTTAGAAGTAGATGCTGAAACTGAAGAATTTGATGAAGCTCTTCGTAATGGCCCTCAATGGAAAGGAAATGCTCGTAATAAAAATTACGATGCTACGCAAATGTATTTAGGAGAGATTGGTTTTTCTCCTTTATTAAGCGCAGAAGAAGAAGTTCATTTTGCACGTTTGGCATTGAAAGGTGATATTAGCGCACGTAAACGAATGATTGAAAGTAATTTACGTTTAGTGGTAAAAATTGCGCGTCGCTATATTAATCGTGGATTGCCTTTACTCGATTTAATTGAAGAAGGAAATTTAGGTTTAATTCGCGCGGTGGAAAAATTTGATCCTGAAAGAGGTTTTCGTTTTTCTACTTATGCTACGTGGTGGATCCGTCAAACGATTGAACGTGCGATCATGAATCAAACGCGAACCATTCGTTTACCTATACATGTAGTAAAAGAATTAAATATTTATTTAAAAGCGGCCAGAGAATTAACACAAACATTAGATCATGAACCTACGCCGGAAGAAATTGCGGATTTATTAGATAGACCCATCGAAGATGTGAAAAAAATGTTGGGCTTAAATGAATGTATTGTTACTTCCGTAGAAGATCCTTTAGGTAATAATTCAGATAAAACATTATTTGATACCTTGGCTGATGATCCAAGTCGTGATCCTGCTAATTTGCTGCAAGATGAAAATTTACGTGAATCCATTGATGCATGGTTAACGGAATTATCAGAAAAACAGCGTGATGTAGTGGTCAGACGATTTGGTTTATACGGACATGAAACATCTACACTAGAAGAGGTCGGTAAACAAATTGGTTTAACCCGAGAAAGAGTGAGACAAATTCAAGTAGAAGCCTTAAAGCGTTTACGAGAAATTCTAGAAGAACATGGCTTATCCGAAGAGACGTTATTCGAATAAAGTGTTAGCTTTTAGAGAGAGTTTGTTATATGACTAATTTGGTGTATAATCAGTAGTATATACACTAAATAGGTTATTTATGTCACGATTTACTGATTTTTTCAACAGTATTCAGGCTCAGGCATTAGCTGCGCAATCTGAACAATGCCGGTTAGGGTTGGATTTAGATCTCAGTATAGAGGCTGGGTTTTCTGATGCAGAAGTCCAAGAGTTAGCCGAAGGATTATCCTCACTTCCTACCAATATAGAATTTAAATCTTTTACCTTAAGAAACAGCAGTCTTTCAGCTACACAAATGAAGATCTTGGCTCCTGTTCTTAAAGGCTTATATATTTCATATTTGGATCTTTCGAATAACCAAATAGGCCCTGAAGGCGCTCTTGCTCTTGCTAAAGCGCTAGAGAAAGGCGTGGTTAAAAGACTGCCATTTGAGAATAATCTTTCTTATTTAAATCTGGCTAATAACCATATAGGTGCAAAAGGATTCTCTGCACTCGAAAAAAGCTGGAATTTATATGGTTCAAACCTTCCTATTTTTTTTAGAATACCTCGACACCTTGATTTTTCTGGTAGTAGAATAGTTTCTTTAAATCTAGAAGGTAATTTAATGAGCGAGGAATTACCAGAAATATGGAAAATAGTAGGATCTTTACCTTTAGTTCAGTTGAATATTAAGGGTGCGCCTATTTCAGCAGAGCTTGCAAAAGAATTAGCTAAATCCATTTCTCATACCGGCATTGTCGAACTTTTATATGATATGGATGTTAATGGCAGCCATGCTGTAGAGGCAAAAGAATGGCTTGGTAAAGCCATACACAATAACCAAGAAAAAGCTGAACGTTTATATGAAGAAGGTATGATGTATATTCGAGGAGAGCCAAATTCATTAGGCAATGTTCAACATTTATTGCATTCCCGAGCAAAGCCTCTGTTTTTGGATCCTCAAGCATCAACTGATTTGTTAATGATTGAAGCCATAAAAGCGGGTAAAGACAAATTAGTCGTTATGTTAGATGAATACGCAGTAAGACAAAATTATTCAAATGCTTTGGTCGAACAACCGGGGCGTGAAAATCTAAACGCATTTTATTATGCTGCTCGTTCAGATAATCATATTATTCGAAAAATATTTGGATTGAGGGCTTCATCGCCTGCGCAAGAAAATCGCGTTCAATCCGTTCGAACATTTTTTACCCATCTAAGAACATCACTTGCCCGCGCACGTTTGGGTGGAACCTCAGAAGAAGCCAGACCTTTAGTTCCTAGAGAACCTGGATCTTCTGCTCATCCTCATTAAAATAGCAAACTAACTTTATCTCTTCCTACCGATAGATATTTTTTTTTAAGAATATTTTCTAGTATTTGCAAATTAACTTCTGTAGAATGTTTTAGATTAGCATTTTGCTTTAGGAGATTCGTATGAAAAAGAAAATATTAATTGGACTTTCTGCTGGTTTTTTCACTCTTTCGCTTGCTCATGCGCAAGAAACATCCTCTACTTCAGCGACAAATTCCTCTGTGCAAGCACAAATAGATGAATTAAAAGCTGAAGTGATTAAATTACAGACTAAAATTGATCAAGAACAAAATAATAAAACGTTAACTACAACGGATAAAAATGAAATTGAATTAGAAAAAGAATATGGTACTTTAGGCGATCGTTTGTCTGGGGTTCGTAATTTGGGTTTAGGAACCGGCCGTTATTACGGTTTGGACAGTGACGACGACGGATCACAATTATTAATCACAGCGCCTCAATTAAATAAAGATTACAACTTATTAATAACCAACCAATTGTTAGATAAAAGAGTGGGTTTGGTAAGTGAAACAGGCGCGCGGGTTCAGCTCAGCGGTACCATACAAGCGTCAGCAGTATACAACACCTCTCCGTTTGGACAGATTGTAGATGATGTGGGCGAGCCTATTCCTGAAGAAAAAAGTGATTTATTAGGACAAGCAGAATTTGATATTGCCGCCGAAATCAGTGACTGGTGGACAGGGTATATGCATTTTTACTCAGGTACTGAACCGGGTGATAGTGCAAAATTGGAGCAAGCATTTATTACCGTAGGTGACTTAGATCAATTACCTACTTTTGCTTCTGCTGGTTTGTATTTCTTACCATCGGGTTATTACTACACTAACATGGTGTCGCGTCCTCAAACACGTGAAGTGGGTCGTTCTCGTGATAATGTGGCGTCGATTACTACTGTATGGAAAAGTTTCCGCGGTACTATTTTCGGATTTGATAGTGAGCGTCAAGAAATTGGTCAAAGTGATACGTTAGATCAATTTGGTGCTAGCTTAGATTATACCCAACGCTGGACTGAAGATTTGCGTGTTCGTATGGGTGTAGGCTATGTGAACGATAATTCGGGAGCGGAAGGTATTGCTGCCGATGACGTTTTAGATATTGATGTTCCTATTAAACATTATATTCCTTCTGGTAACGTTTACGGACGTATCGACTATAGAGACTTTATTTTCTATGCGGAATATCAAGATAACTTCAAATCTTTCCAAGATGATGAGTTGGCGATTAATGGTGAAGGTGCCAAAATTAGCGCGGCTAACTTTGAAATCACTTACAACTTTGATTGGGGTAGAAAAAGCTGGATTACGGTTAACTATGGTTTAACTACCGAAGCTTTAGGTGCTCAGTTGCCTGAACGCGTAGCGGGTATCACTTATGGTGTTAACGTAGCTAAAAATACCGTTATCAGCTTTGAATACTTGAACCAACAAGATTACAGTGATAATGATGTAGGTTTTGCTGCAAGTAATCCTGATCCTGTATTGGGTACTGGTGATGACAATAACCAGTTTATTGTTCAGGTCGATCTATTCTTCTAAGAAGAATATGCAGTTTAAAAAAGCCCCTTTTCAGGGGCTTTTTTTTATCTGGCATTTAGGCATGCCACTTGCAGGAGCCTAGAGTATCCCATTTATTAACAATTCCACAAAATAATTTAGCAGTTTGTTCCGCATCATAGATAGCACTATGAGCTAGTTCAGCATCAAATCCTAAGTCGGCTTCTACTAATGCTTTAGCGAGTACGGTTTGTCCGTAAGCCAAACCACTTAAAGTGGCTGTATCGAAAGTAGTAAAGCGATGAAAAGGGCTTTTTAAATGGTGGCGGTGACAAGCTGCTTGAATAAAGTTCAAATCAAAAGTGGGATTATGCCCCACCAACACGGCGCGTTCGCAGTCAAACTCTTTACATAATCGATTAATATGGTTAAATAAATCTTGTAATGCGTCTTGTTCATTTATTGCAAAGCGTAAAGGATGAAAAGGATCTGTAATTCCGGTAAATTTTAACGAAGACTCCTCCAGTTTTGCTCCATTAAATGGTAGAATATGGTAATGGTATGTAGTAGCAGGGACGAGCTGCTGACCATCGAACGCAAGCGTGACAGCTGCTAACTCTAGCAAAGCATGTTTTTCGGGTTCGAGGCCGCTGGTTTCTACATCCACTACGATGGGTAGGAAACCGCGAAAGCGCTGTGACATTAATGTGCTAAGAGTCATGGAGTTCCTATGAGCTATCGCTGGTTAATTTATATTCTGTGCAGTATAGGGATTTTTACGGGTATCGTAAACATTGCCCACGCGAACACGGATCCGGCTCAGGCCACTCCGCTTCGTTATGAATTATTATTGGATGAAGAAGCCCGCTATTATCATGTCTTGCCTGGCAGCCAACAGCAATGGAAAGTCATTGGTGCAGAATTCGTCAATCTGTACTCGCTTACCCTGAATTATTTTACCAATCTATATCAATCTGTCGTTGAATCCATACATCAAAGCACTCCATGGGGATTGGGGATTGGCGCTGTTTTTCTTCTGATTTTTTGGATTTTTTGTTATGTTGTAACGCGTTTGGGAAGAAAAATTAGAGAGCATCAGTTATTTCCGGTTCACATACAGAATACCTTTATTGGGCAAGTGGTATATTACACCGCTGAGCTATGGTTGCGTAATGTAGCTTTACTTGAGTTGTTAGGTAGCATTTCTTTGGCTCTTATTTATTTAGCTACTCCTAACTTGCTACTACTTTTCTCTCTATTTGGTGTAATTATTGCTGCCAAATTTATTTCAGATATTGCGCGTATCGTCTTATTAGAAAATATTGCCGATAGAGAAGGGCATGATATCCAGCTTTATCATGCTTTGGAATGGTGTATTGTTTTTGCTGGCATATTAGCCTGTTTAACCTTGCTGGCGCATTTGATGACCATTTCTGTGTATATGACCGGCTTTATTGACCGTTTATTTTTGCTGGTTATCTTTATTCTGTCTATTTCTTTACTTAAAAACTGGCGCGCTATTCCCTTTTTATTACAGCCCTATATTCAGCGCCGCTATTTACAAAGAGCGGTGAGTATTCTGAGCGCTCTGATCCCTTTGGTACTCATGTCAACGGCGATTATTGGTTTAGTGGGTTATGTGGTATTAGCCTGGAGAATTGGTATAGCCGAGATCAAGTTATTATTAGTGACTATTGGTTGGATAGTGGTAAGAGGTTTGGCTAACGATTTGATGACATGGCTTTCTGATTTATTTATTCGCCGAGTATCGAATGGTTGGTTATGGACAGAAGCTATTTTAAAACCGCTACGCCGAATTGTTAATTTAATTATTTTTGTGGCTATGCTATGGGTTTTACTCTGGGTATATGGTTTTGAACAAGGTTCTTTATTGGTAAGCCAAATACAAAAAGGCCTGCAATATAGCTTGTTTACGCTGGGTGGAACCGATATTACCCCTTTGAAATTGATTTTATTTACATTAATTTTAACTGTGGTTGTTTGGTTGGCAAAATGGAGCAGAGAGTTTGCTTACCGTTGGTTATTTTCAGGCACAAAAGATTATGGTTTACGTAATACATTTGCGGTATTTACTCAATATACGGCGGTTTTTGTAGGCGGATTAATTGTTTTAAAAGTTGTGGGAATCGATTTAACGACATTAACAGTGGTATTAGGAGCGCTCAGTTTAGGTATTGGTATAGGATTGCAAAGTTTGGCCAACAGTTTAGTGAGCGGATTTATTTTGCTTATTGAACGTCCGCTGCAAGTCGGCGATTTAGTGAAAATTGGTGACAATGAAGGTGAAGTCACGCGAGTTGGTATGCGTTCTATTACCCTGAATTCCTCGGATCATAAAGAAGTGATTATCCCCAATGCGGATACCATTAGCCAATCGGTGATAAATTCGACACACCGAGATAATGTAGTGCGAGTAAATGTGCCTATTCGTGTAGGTTTTGATCAAGATCCACATAAAGTAAAAGCAGTAATTGAGCAAGTATTGAATGAACATGTAGGTGTATTAGCAGAACCACCCATTGAAGTATTGTTATGGTCTTTTGGCGAATCTGCTATGGTATTTGATGTGCGTTTTTATATAGAAGTGCGTACTCGTTATACGTCTTCTGTTTCTCAAGCGCAGTCTGATGTGTTGTTTAAAATTTGGGACGGATTACGTGCTAATAAAATTCCGTTGCCTTATCCACAACAAAATGTAACCATGACTCAAACCCAGACTAAATCAAAATAGCTCTCCTTGCGGAGAGCTTTTTTTTATTCCTTAATCCCGCCTTTAGTCAATTCAGTAGGATCCAGCAAACGATCGAGTTCTTCTGAAGAAAGATCAGTCAGCTCAAGCGCTACTTCTTTAACCGAGCGGTTTTGCTGATAAGCCGTTTTAGCAATTTTAGCGCCTAATTCATAACCAATCACACGATTTAATGCGGTAACCAAAATAGGATTGCGACCTAACTGTTCATTGATATGATCTTGGTTAACGGTAAATCCAGCTATGGCTTTGTCGGCTAATATAACAGACGAATTGGCTAGCAATTGAATGCTATGCAATAAGTTATAAGCAATAACCGGTAACATTACTAACAATTGGAAATTGCCAGATTGTCCTGCAACGGTAATGGTTGCATCGTTACCAATCACTTGTGCTGCTGCCATACAAACCGCTTCCGGAATAACAGGGTTCACTTTACCTGGCATAATACTGCTACCCGGTTGTAATGCAGGTAAAGAAATTTCGCCTAAGCCTGCTAAAGGGCCGCTATTCATCCAACGTAAGTCATTAGCAATTTTCATTAAGCTGCACGCAATCACTTTTAATTGGCCCGATAATTCTACCGCTGTGTCTTGTGAACTTAAGCTTTCAAAAAAATTAGGGCTTACCGTAAAAGGCAAATGGGTTTTAGCGCCTAATGCTTTTACAAAATGTTTAGAAAATTCAGGGTGAGCATTAATACCTGTTCCTACGGCAGTACCGCCTTGCGCTAATGAATACAGGCGAGGTAAGGTTGATTTAATACGCTCTATTCCTAAACGGATTTGAGCAGACCAGCCGCCCAATTCTTGATCCATACGAACAGGCATAGCATCCATTAAATGAGTGCGGCCTGTTTTGGTCACGTTTTTTAAGCTAGCAGCTTTTTTATCAATGGTATCAGCCAAATGTTTTAACGCTGGTAATAATTGTTCATTTAATGCAATGGCCGCGCTCACATGAATAGCGGTAGGGATCACATCGTTACTGCTTTGGCTCATGTTTACATGATCATTAGGATGCACAGGTGTTTTGGTGTGCTGGCTAGCGAGAGTTGCAATTACCTCGTTAGCATTCATATTGGTACTAGTGCCTGATCCGGTTTGAAACACGTCTAGAGGAAAGTGCTCTGTCACTTTTCCAGCCGCCACTTCGTCGGCTGCCGTGCGGATGGCTTTACCTATGTTTTTGTCTAATAGGCCTAGCTCTTCATTGGCAGTAGAGGCTGCATGTTTAATCAGACCTAATGCTTGTATAAAGGGTGGGGGCAATGGTAGCCCGCTAATAGGGAAGTTATCAACAGCGCGTTGCGTTTGGGCGCCATAAAGCGCATCGGCAGGAACTTTGAGTTCGCCCATGCTGTCATGTACGGTTTTATATTGAGTCATTTTTAACTTCCTTTTCTAAAGGTTAGGCTAAGGTGGTTAACCAGAATGTAATACCAGCAACAATTACCCCTAGGATAATGGTAAAGGTAATGCCGTTGATCATATCGTTGGATAAGGGTTTACGCTGATTTGTCATGTTAGGCTCTCCGAATATTGGGTTCGTAGGCGCTTATGATACCACTCTCATCATTTCGGTGAAAGCACGGACTTGCCGAGGGGTGGGTAATGGACTAACTTAAGTGAAGAGATTACTTATTTTAAGGATGAATTATGGCTAAGATTAAGAGCATGAGCCCCGAAACAAGGAAGTTTGCGCTAGAGCATGGGATTATTAGGGAAGGGGACAATTTAAGAGCTCGCTTTTTTGAGAGCTTTGAGTGGTTAATTAAAACTTTAATTTTGGTTAATTCTGGTGGAATAGTAACTATTTTAGCTCATATAGATAATATGCCAGTGGTTACTCTTGAATTTGATTTATCTTTGTTTTTTTTCTGTTTAGGTTTATCGTTTCTTTTGTTTTTAATTATTTATGTATATTTTCATTTTGAAAAACAGCTCAGACAATTTGGGGAAGATGCTTTTCATTTTCAAGCGGGCACCTTGGATTTTGATGAGATTGATGTGTTTAAGAAAAAAGAAAAACAAAGCTGGGTATTTAATTTTTCTTTAATGTCATCCACTATTGTATTTATTTTGGGACTGTTATTGGCAATATGCGCCTACTTCGATATTCCCGTTATTTCTTCAGGGGTTTTGTGACGGAGATGTAGATTAAATAAACGAGCGACATAAAGCCCAAGAGTCCTAATAGAGATAACATATTAGGGCTTAAAGAAGTAGGGATCATTAAAGCATTTTCGCCTACGGGAGAAAGTGAAAAAGGAATTGCCAAGGTAATTCCCGTTAACGCTTCACCTGCAATTAAACCGGCTGCTACCAAAATACCTCGGCGTTCAGCCGCTTCATTCATTTTAAAACGCTTATGTAAAATATAAGATAACACACCGCCTAAAAATAAAGCCGTTACCATTGTCATAGGCAAATACATACCTAAACCAAAAGCGAGTACAGGCATACGAATTTTACTACCTGATTTTTGTAAATAATGGTCAATGATCACGACAATAATCGCAATACCAACACCGATACTAAACATCACATTATTTATTTTACCCAAAAACACACCTTCAGCCACCGCAGCCATAATAGTGGCTTGGGGAGCTACTAATGCTTTTGTGGGATCCATTCCTGCGCGTGGTAAAATATCTCCAATACCATAAGCGTTTAACAATAAATCTAAAACCGGAATAATCACTAAAGAACCGGCTAGCACACCTAAAAATAAAATAAACTGCTGTTTCCAAGGTGTTGCGCCTAAGGCATAACCCGCACGTAAATCCTGCATATTGTCGCCGCCTAAAGAAGCGCATAAACAAATAATAGAAGCAAAAATAATCGCAATACCCGCAGCATGAGCGGCATATTGAGGGTTATCAAAGGTTAATTGAGTGCCAATAATGCCGATTAATAAAACCGCGATAAATGTAATAGAGGCAATGGCTAAACCTGAAATAGGTAATGAAGAAGTGCCGACTAATCCCACTAAATAAGAAGCAATAGCGCTGGCAACAAAGCCTAAAACAATAGCGAATACCGTGCAGACGACCACAATGATTAATAATAAATCGCTAGTAATGGGTAAATTAAAAGCGGCGATATTATGGTAAAAAACAAAAAATAAAGGAAGAGTGGTAATAGCAATAACACCTACCACGATAGACATAGGGATATCACGCTCAGTGCGTGGTACATTACGCGCGTGTTTATAATGAAACGATCCTAAAGACGCTTTCACCGCTTCCATAATAGGTTTATACAACGTCACTAATCCCCAGAGTCCGCCAAAGGTAATAGCGCCAATACTGGCATATCGCAAATGTTCTTTATAAAGTGTGGTAACAGCAGTTGCCGGATCCATATTAAGTTCAGGGTATAGAAGACTTAATATAGGAACGCCTAAGATCCATGTGGTGACATTACCTAACGCAATAGTAGTAGCAACGCCTATACCTACAATATAACCAGCGGCGAGCAATACCGGTGAAAATCCAAACCCAAATCCAAAAAGCACGTTCGCTTTTTGTGCCCAAAAATTAATGCTATCGCCAATCACTTTAAATCCAGTTTGGCATAAGGTAAAAGCAGCGGCTAATAATCCGCCACGAATTAAATAGGTGACGCCGCTTTTTTCGTTCTTGGCCGGTTTTTCTTTTTCAGAGGCTTTTAAAATTTCGGCTACCGCAATACCTTCTGGGTAAGGTAATTGTTGTTCCACAATCATGGTTCGTCTTAAGGGAACGGAAAATAACACGCCTAAACCACCACCAATAAGCCCGATTAATAAAGTGTCCCAATACGAAAATTCAGTCCATACGCCTAACATTAATAGTGCAGGAATAGTAAAAATAATACCGGCCGCTAAACATTCTCCAGCCGAAGCGGCTGTTTGCACCAAATTGTGCTCTAAAATATTTTTGTTGCGAAACCAATGTAAAACAGCAATATAAATAACAGCAGCTGGAATGGAGCCTGATACAGTACGTCCCATTTTTAATCCAATATAAGCATTAGAGGCTGCCAATAGTGCAGCCAGGAAAAAGCCTAGAATATACACTTTTAAGGTTAATTCTGGATATTGTTTGGAAGCAGGTACATAAGGGCTGCGCGCCATAAATTATTCCTTATAAAATATTAGATTCCGCAGTGATCGCGTCCTTGTTTTTCTAAATAGCGCTGATGATATTCTTCTGCTTTATAAAAAGGTGGCGCGGCTTGAATTTGAGTAACCACGGCATGTGGCCATTTTTTACTTTTTTTCAGCGCTTCCTTGGCATCTTGAGCTTGAGCTCTTTGCATATCAGTATAGTAAAAAATTGCTGAGCGGTATTGAGAGCCTACATCAGGCCCTTGCCTATTAACGGTAGTAGGATTGTGATTATCAAAAAATACCTCTAATAATTGAGGGTAGCTGATCTCAGCGGGATCGTATTTCATCCATACCACTTCGGCGTGTCCGGTTTTGTCAGAGCATACGTCTTCGTAGGTTGGCTTTTTTTTGTGTCCGCCCGCATAGCCTACGGTGGTTTCTTTGACACCCGGTAGTTTTGAGAAGAGCGCTTCCACACCCCAAAAACATCCAGCGCCAAACATGGCTTGCTCTAAAACAGAATTTTCGTTAGACATAATACTTTCCTTAATAGTTCTTACCATTGTAGCCCAATTTTAGATCAGAAGTATAAGTTGTAGATCTTGATTTATTAACCTAATTAAGTGCATACTACGCGCTCTCTTCTGACATAAATCGCAGTTTAAACTTAAAGGGGTAGTGTAATGCTGAAAGGACTACAATATATCTTTACGCGCTTCTCATTTGTTTCTGTTATGCTCATTTTTAGCGCAGCTGCTACTGCATATCAAGCGGTTGACTTAAATATTGGCCGAAGTGTTGCTTTTGGATATTCAACTAATTTAGATCAACGTAGCTTTGGAGCTTCGGCCAGTGGTCTTATTGGTATAGATGAAGACACTCGTCTTTTTGCACCCGCTGTTCGCTACACATTACTTCCGATTGATAACCAATCCTTTTTAGATAATGTATTTGTTACGGTGGCGGGCTATTGGGGATTTTTAGATCAATACGACGATAGCGAAGTGACAGCCATTGGTTTTGGTGGTGGTGCTCGCATTAAATTATTAGATGAATATTCGTTTTTAGAAAAACCGATTTATTTATCAGGTGTCATTAGCTATGCTCCGCCTGGCACGACTTATCAAGATGGCTCTAACTTATTACTCTGGTATACCCGCATAGAATATCCTGTTTTTGATCGATCACTTGTTTATCTAGGTTATCGTTCTATTACTACCGATATTACCACTGATAAAAACCGGTATATAGAAAACGCGAGCATAGATAAAACCCTATTTGTGGGTATTCACTACGTATTTTAAGTATGCTTTGTTGAAATGTCGTGTAATTTCTCATCTATCAGTGTAAATAACGCAGATAAACTGAGATGTTGAAATTCAGGTTTGATGCTAATCCCATAGTCTTCTGTATTTTTCATGTGTGTGCCTCGTATGCGTAATGCATGATGAGCTAAGCAAAAAGCATCATCACAAGGGCGAGAGCGAATATGGTGTTGTTCTAATTGTTGTTTTAGTAAATCAGGCTGAGAGACCGTTAAAAATTCACTGACAACATGGCTCATTAAACGAGAAAGACGTTCATAAATAGAATGTCTTTTTTCCGTATCAAAATTATTCCAATCAATGACTTCTTTATATTCGCGTTTACAGCCACGACAAATAATATCACCATAAACAGTGGAGCATATTCCAATACAAGGGGTATCTAGCAGTGGATTGTTAATCTCGGATCTGACCATGGCCTAATACTCGATATTGATAGGTGGTTAGTTCTTTAGGTCCTACAGGGCCGCGAGCATGCAACTTACCGGTGCTAATGCCCATTTCTGCACCAAAGCCAAAAACGCTGCCATCGGTAAAGCGTGTAGACGCATTATGATAAACCACCGCAGAATTTACATTATTTAAAAAATACTCAGCGGCTTTTGCATTCTCAGTGATGATACTGTCGGAGTGATGCGAGCCATACGTATTAATATGTTCAACGGCTTCTTCCACATTATCCAATACTTTAATGGCCAATACTAAGTCTAAATATTCTGTGCGCCAATCTTCTTCAGTGGCAGCAGTAATGGGAATATCTTTTAATAAAGCCATGGTACGTTTGCAACCGCGCAATTTAACACCTTGAGCATGCAAAGCGGCTGCTACTTTAGGTAAAAAAGTAGGGGCGATATGCGCATGCACTAATAAGGTTTCTGCTGCGTTGCATACACCAGGACGCTGACATTTGGCATTCACTACAATTTTTTCAGCCATGGTGATATCAGCCGCTTCATCTACATACACATGACAAATACCATCCAAATGTTGAAGTACAGGAATTTTGGTTTGATCCATAACCGCTTGTATTAAGCTTTTTCCACCGCGGGGAATAATTAAATCGATAGTATCGTTTTGGGCAAGCAGTGCCACTGTAGCGGCTCTATCAGTAGAATCAATAAACTGAATAGCGTCTTTTAATTCATCATCAATGACTTTTACCAGACACTCAACAATAGCACGATTGCTATTAATCGCTTCTTTTCCGCCTTTCAACACAATCCCATTTCCAGATTTAATGGCCAAGCCAATGGCATCAGCGGTAACATTAGGTCTGGCTTCATAAATAAAGCCTAATACGCCTAGAGGAACCGATATTTTATGAACCACGAGGCCATTTTTTAATGTAAATTGTTCTAGTTCATTGCCCACGGGATCAGGCAGATCCGCTATTTCTGCTAGGGCGGTTGCCATAGCTTTTATGCGCGCTGGAGTCAGTGTCAGGCGGTCTTGTAATGCACTTGATAGGCCAGCGGCTTGTTTTAGATCAAGGGCATTTGCCTCAAGAATAGTTTTTTCATGCTTTTTAAGCGCTTCGGCCATTTTTTTAAGTAACGTGCTTTTGGTTTTTGCACTCGCGTGCGCGAGTAGGCCAGCGGCTTGCTTGGCTTTTTGGCATTGTTCAGTGACGTGTGTGGTAATGTTGGTCATGACTCCATGCTAGACTATTCGAAGGAATTTTTCTAGGGGGATTGCCCTCTGGTGAGTATTGAATTCAAAGACGCCGTGAATACTTCCCTGTAGGCTCAGCCTCGGCATCCTGCCTCGGATGCTTTGAATTCAATACTCACCAGAGAGCAATCCTAGAAAACACCTTCTCATTAAAGGGAAAAAATAAAGTATTATGATATTGGAGTAGGTGTTATGTTGGGAGGGGTTGGAGCAGGTGCATTCCCGGGGCTTAGTAGTAAACGTGCTTCGTCAAATAGTGATTTGGTTTCGCTTTTATCAATTATATAAGTGATAAAGGCAAGAAAATAGGCTTCTTGTAAATCGACTAATTGACTTAAGCCAACGGTGTTTTCTTCGTTATTAGATAATATATTTACTATCCCTTTTAGTAACTCCAATTTGTGATGAATATCCAGAGTCGGAATATAAGCACTTTTTTCAAGACGTTTAATTTTTTTGATTATTTTTGCAATCAGCTGATCTTTTCTTTCTCTCATTATTATTTTTTGAATTTCTTCACCGCTTTGGTTAACATAATTATTATCAGAAGTTGAACTTTCTGGTTCATCTACTACATTAGGTTCTTGCTCAAGGGTGTTAACTAATGGTTCTGGTTTTTGATAATGCGCTTGAGAACACATAAATAGATTGATGGGGATAGTGTTGCTATTGAGTTTTGCTTTTTTTAAAAAATCGTTGTCTGGTTCTGAACTTTTTGAGAGTGCTTTTACTTGTAAGAGTTTAACAAACTCATGGCTCCATCTTCCGCAGTTGGAATCATCCTTAAAACCTTGTGTGCCTACATAATGAAGAACAACAGGTGTGGTGTTTCCATTAGCCAGTTTTTTAGTGATAGCATCTTTTGTATATCCAATTAATGAAAACATCTCACTTCTTGAATCGTAATAATCTATGCATGAAAGCGTATGTTTACTATCGATTTTGGTATAGGTGAGTTTTAGGGTAGTGACATGACCTACGCCCTGAGAAGACAGTCTGCGATAAAGTTTTCCTACCCACGTATTTTCTAATGCTTTTACTCGGTTACTTTCTTGCAGAGAAAAAGCAAAATAAATAGGTTCGTCGGTAGTAGCGCTCATTTCATTAGCAATGGCATCTGCTTTTTCTTTTACTTGTTCCAAGCTTAAGCCTGTGCCTTCGGGAATATCGGGTTGAGCATGATCTAATTGGGCAGGAGCAATAGCAATGAAATTCTTAGCTAGCAGGTAATAAGAGCGAAATACAATAGGTAACTCCACATTTCCGTAGTCTAATTTATTCTGGTTAGGGTGAGCGTGACTGACATCAATAGGCATAGCCCTAGAGGTTAAGGAATGCAGATGCAATGCTAAGAGTTGATGATAAGGCTCAAAGCGCGTGCTGGTAGAACGATCGGAATCAGGACTGCTGCTTGGGGCTTCTATTTCTTCAAATGCAGCATCAAAGCTGCTGGCGGAACTGTTACTTTTACCCATAAATACTTCATTTGTTAGTAATCAGACTATTTTCCTTGTTTTGTGGGTTACTGTCAAATAAATGAGGTTTTAGGGTAGGGGAGAGTGACGAAAAGAAGGGGTTTTGTTACCATGGGGGTCTGATGAAAGGGGTAAAGATATGATTGGAAGATTATCTGGGGTATTGGTGTCTAAGCAGCCACCATGGATAGTAGTGGATGTGCAAGGCGTAGGGTATGAGCTACAAGCTTCTATGAGCACCTGCTATCGTTTACCTGAGCCCGGTAATACGGTTGTGTTACATACGCATTTAGTAGTGCGTGAAGATGCCCACCTATTGTTTGGCTTTGCCGATCAAAAAGAACGAGAGCTATTTCGTGAGCTGATTAAAGTAAATGGTATTGGCCCTAAAGTGGCACTAGTTATTTTATCAGGCATGGATGTGAATATGCTGCTTCAATGTGTGAGCGAGAATAATATCGCGGCTTTTGTGCGTTTGCCGGGTATTGGTAAAAAAACGGCAGAGCGTTTATTAATTGAAATTCGCGATCGTTTACCTACTTTATTTCAAGGCATTCCATTACTTCCAGGTGCTACAGAATCTGCTGCTCAAAAAGAATCATCCGCCTATCATGATGCTGTTAATGCACTGCAAGCCTTAGGTTATAAATTAGCTGAAGCTAAACAATTAGTGCAATCGGTGGTTCAACCAGAACTCGGATGTGAAGATTTAATTCGTTTAGCTTTACAATCAGCCAGATAAATAGTGATTAGATAAATTAGGGTTTAGGCGGTACAGCCGGTGCAGATGGCGCAGGTGCCGACTGCGTAGCATTAATACTTTTCATTACTTGATCAAACTCTGAAAGTACTATTTCAGCAATTTTGGCTGTGTGAATCATGGTTTTATTAGTTTTATAATCCATTAATTTATTAGCATAATCAAACAAGGGTTTTAATTCTGGTTTTGGACCAAATAAAGTGTAGGCTGTAGGGTTTAGTGTTTCCCCAAAATCTTTATAAAAATCTGCCCTTTCGAATTCTTGCATAAAATCTTTTGGAAATTGCCGGGTTCCACGAACTAATTTTCCATTCACTATATTATTATCAGGATAGGTGATACTTGAGCGAATAAGGAAGTCTCTTTTATAGAAGCTGTAAAGCCACTTCATTCCAATTTTTATTGAAGCGCCTAATGAATATAAATCGGTACTATAACTAAGCGGTTCTGTACCGTAATTTTCAAGAACTTCATCTGGCAAATGTCGTGGTGTTCCATAAAATTGATAACTTTTATTAATATCGTCTAATTTTCTTGAGTATCCAAAATCACACAAATGACCTTTTAAGTCTGTAGTGCACATAAAATTTTCGGGTTTCATATCACCATGTAAATAACCCGCTTTGTAAGTAATGATCATTTCCTGAATGATATTTGAGAAAATAGATAAAATAGTATCAATAGTATTAATAGATAAACTGGAAGAGTTTTTAGGATATATCAAATACAAAAAATCAAGACCATTGAGCAATGGAAAAACAATTCCTCTTTTAAAAGGTTCTGTTCTGTTTTTTCGTTTTCTATAAAAAGCGAAAGTATTTTGAGTATGAGGAAGACCAACATCTCTCATGGTTTGTGCTTCTCTTTCTATATCATCAACAGAATCACTTGTCATAACTTTACAAGCGCCCCACCATGTTTTTTTCACGCCATTGATTTCAGATTCCACCAAAACAATTCTTAAAGGGGAGTGACCCTTAGCTAAAACTCCGCCTTTCTTTTTGTTATTTTTAAAAGAATATAGATTATTGTCTGGTCTGAAATTTTTATAAAAAGTCAGTGTGTGAATATTTCCATCATCACCTTCTACGCGTAAAACGCTATAACATAAACCTTCTTTTCTACTAAATTTTTTACCTATATTATCTTTATCTTGGTAATAAGTATTTATTTGGATGATATGATCTCTAACAGATAATTCGCCTTCCACAGTGATATCATCGAGATTAATATTCGGGAAAAAGGGTTTGGTTTTTTCAACAAGTTCATCCCGTTTTTTAGCTAATGCTTGGTAGGTCGAATAAACTTCTTTAAATATTTTTTCAGTTTCACTGGTTCCTGGCAGTCTTCTATAAAATGCATCAGGGGTAGCGGTTACAAGCGTATCAAGAGAATTCAGTATATCTGTAGATGGGTTTTGAAGAAGATCTTTTATTTCCTTAAGAAAATTTATTTTTGTATGATTAACCTGCCGGTTGTACCAGCCTCTTTTATTAGAAAGAGAGCGTATTTTTGCATCTACTTTGCTGACAAGTTCCAGCCAATCAGGCAGAGGGGCTCGGGTTTGTGTTACTACTGTTGGTGGCATAAATCAATTTTAAAGGTGTAAGTAATCTGACTATTTTCTCATGTTGAGAAGTATTAGTCAATTATTGAGGATCTGAGAGATTATGCAGTAGTAAAAGCCAAATCGGTCAGATGAATATACCTCTAATAAGGGTATATCAGATAAATTAGGGTTTAGGAGGTACAGCGTGTGCTGAAGGAGTAGGTGCGGATGGTGTAGGATTAATAATGCTATTCATCACTTGATCAAACTGTAAAAGTAACCTTTTTGCATCTTCAGCTGTGTGGATAGTGGCTTTATTTGTTTTATAATCCATTAATTGATTAGCATAATCAAACAACGGTTTTAATTCTGGTAGTGGACCAAATAAGGTTTGTTCATTAGGATCCAGTGTTTCGCTAAAATCAGTAAAAAAATGGATGCGAGAGTATGCTTTTACAAAAGGGGTTGCAAATTGCTTAGTCCCATAAACTAATTTTCCATCCACCATCTTGTTATCCGGGAATGTTATGCCAGCAGGAACAATGAAAGTTTTTTCATATAATCCTTTATTCCAATCCATCGTTATTTTTATTGCAGCGCCTAATGTATATAAATCAATACTGTAGTTGAGATATTCTCTTCCGTGATTTTCATAAACGTCATCCGGCAAGAACTCTGGAGCACTGTAAAAATCGTAACTTTTGCTAGCATCCTCTAATTTCCTTGAGGATCCAAAATCACACAAATGACCTTTAAAATTCAAATCGCACATAAAATTTTCATTTTTTATATCACCATGTACGTAATCTTTTTTATGCGTGATGATAATTTGTTTAATAATATCTGAGTAAAATAATGAAAAATTATTAATGGTCAATCTAAAAGAATAATTAGCGCGATAATCATAAAAATCCGTTCCATTGAGTAATGGAAAAACAATCCCTCTTTTAAAAGGTTCTTTACTGCTTTTTCGTTTTCTATAAAAAGCAAAAGCATCTTGAGTATGGGGAAGCGCTATATCTCTCATCGCTTTTGCTTCTCTTTCTATATCATCAAGAAGATCGTTGGTAATAACTTTACAAGCACCCCACCATATTTTTTTTACACCATTTATTTCTGATTCAACCAAAACAGGTCTTAAAGGAGACCGCCCAATAGCTAAAACACCTCCTTTCTTTTTTTTGCTTTTTGAAGAATATAGATTGGAAGTCATCTTGAGACTTCTATAAAAAGTGAGTGTGTGAATATTTCCATCATCACCTTCTACTCGCATTACGCTATATTTAAAACCCTCTTTCCTGCTAATTTTTATGCCTATATTATCTTTATTTTTGTAAAAGGTATTGATTCTTTGGATATCATATCTATTAGATAATTCGCCTTCCATAGTGATATCATCGAGATTAATATTCGGGGAAAAGGGTTTGGTTTTTTCAACAAGTTCATCCCTTTTTTTAGCTAAAGCTTGGTAGGTAGAGTAAATTTCGTTAAATATTCTTTCAGTTGAACTAATTCCCCTATGCTTTTTATAAAATGCATTAGGACTATTGCTTGCGAGTTTACCAAGAGAATCAACTATAGTAGTAGTAGGTTTTTTAAGAAGTTCTTTAATTTTCTTAAGAAAATCTATTTTTGCTTGGTTGATTTCAGGGGATCCCTTCCAGTCTTCTGTATTAGAAAGAGAACGTATTTTTGCATCTACTTTGCTGACAAGTTCCAGCCAATCAGGGAGAGGGGCTTGAGTTTGTGTTACAGGAGGTGGCATAAATCAATTTTAACGCTGTAAGTAATCTGACTATTTTCTCAAATTAAGAAGAATTAGTCAATTTAACCTAATATAGATTAATAAATGTCGGTGACGATAGGTTCAGGGTTTGTTACTATAAGAAACCCCATTGGAGTAAGTTTGGAGCAAAAATCATGGAAGAGCGAATTATTAGTGCTGATGTGCAAGTAGATGAGATTTCAATTGATAGAGCGATACGCCCTAAATCATTGGCAGATTATGTAGGCCAGCCTAAAGTTCGTGAGCAGATGGAAGTGTTTATTCAAGCAGCTAAGGCTCGCTCTGAGGCTTTAGATCATGTGCTTATTTTTGGCCCTCCTGGTTTAGGTAAAACCACATTAGCGTCTATTGTGGCGAATGAAATGGGCGTGAATCTCACTAGCACGTCAGGCCCTATTTTAGAAAAAGCAGGCGATTTGGCGGCATTGCTGACCAATTTAGCGCCCCACGATATTTTATTTATTGATGAAATTCACCGCCTAAGCCCCGTGGTAGAAGAAATTTTATATCCCGCCCTAGAAGATTACCAATTAGATATTATGATAGGAGAAGGGCCTGCTGCGCGCTCTATTAAATTAAATTTACCGCCCTTTACGTTAATTGGTGCCACAACAAGAGCAGGGGCTTTAACATCTCCGTTGCGTGATCGTTTTGGTATTGTTCAGCATTTGGAATTTTATAGTGTCAAAGATTTAACCCATATTGTCATGCGCTCTGCTTCGCTTTTGCATGTACCTATTACAGCAGAAGGTGCTTATAGCATTGCCTCACGTTCACGCGGAACTCCGCGTATTGCTAATCGTTTATTACGTCGGGTGAGAGATTATGCAGAAGTAAAAGCCAAAGGTGAAATTGTGCCTGAATTGGCGGAATTAGCGTTAAATATGTTAGATATCGATCTTCAAGGATTTGATGTTTTAGATCGGCGTTTGTTACAAACCTTGGTGGAACAATTTAATGGTGGTCCTGTAGGTATTGATAGTTTGGCTGCAGCCATTGGTGAAGAACGTACGACCTTAGAAGATGTGATTGAACCTTATTTGATTCAACAAGGATTTATTTCACGCACGCCGCGTGGACGTGTAGCTACCTTGAAAACTTATGAACATTTAGGCGTAGAAGCGAAACAATTAGAATTAGTATGATTTAGCGAAAATAATGGGAACGCCGTCTGGTTTGCCTGTAAAAATACAGGTGCCGCGATTTTCTGCTTGATCTAAAGGAATACAACGCGCGGTGATTTTTAATTTTTTCAACAAGTCTTGTATGCCCAAAATATCGGCGCAATATGCTAGAGCAAAACCTGGAGCTTCTTCTCCGTCTTTTTCAAAAAACGCTTTAAAGTCATTAAGGTTTTCAAAAACGAAAGTATTTTCTTGTTGAAAATCGAGTGCGCGTTTATATAAATTATCTTGAATTTCATTCAATATATTAACCATGTTTTTAACAATATCATCTTTGCTCATGATATGTTTTTCTTGTGGCTCTTGATCGCGACGTTTTAATACAGCGCTATTATTGGCAATATCTCTAGGCCCAATTTCAATGCGAACGGGGATCCCTTGTTTAATGGCTTGCCAGCTTTTTTCACCATTGGTTTTGTCACGTAGATCAATATCTACGCTAAGAAATTGATGATGATAAACGGTTTGCTGTAATTGCTCTTGTAGTTCACGGCAAAAACTTAATACAGCAGTTTGCTCTTCTTCATTTCGAAAAATAGGCAGAATAATAATATGGGTAGGCGCAATTCGGGGTGGCAATACTAAACCATTATCATCACTATGAGTCATAATTAAACCACCAATTAAACGTGTAGAAACACCCCATGAAGTGGTCCAGGCATTTTCTAATTGGCCTTGTTCATTGGTGAATTGAATAGCAAATGATTTA
Organism: Gammaproteobacteria bacterium; assembly: GCA_965279305.1. GTDB lineage: Bacteria > Pseudomonadota > Gammaproteobacteria > JBIOEC01 > JBIOEC01 > JBIOEC01. The sequence continues at coordinate 1,208,779 of OZ257143.1, forward strand.
GAAAAATTTTGCCCTAAAAAGTGTGATGTGCCGGCTTGCAAGGCTTTTTTATCTTGCATCATGGCTTCAATAGTAAATGTATTTTCAGCGCCAGGAAAACGTTCATCTTCAGTTTTTTCGCCCATAATCACGGGCATGGCTAAGTATTCACGTGAAAAATACGCGTACACTTCTAGCATTTGTTGGGTTTCGGTTTGCGCTTCGTCTGCTGTGCTATGCGCTGTATGGCCTTCTTGCCACAAAAATTCAGAGGTGCGTAAAAATAAACGAGTACGCATTTCCCAGCGCATTACGTTTGCCCACTGATTAATTTTTAAAGGAAGATCACGATACGATTGGATCCACTTGGCAAATTGCACACCAATAATAGTTTCACTGGTAGGGCGGATCACATAGGGTTCTTCTAATTCGCCATCAGGTTGTAGTTGTCCATTTTCATCTAAGGTTAAACGGTGATGGGTAACCACCGCGCATTCTTTTGCAAATCCTTGTACATGCTCGGCTTCTTTTTGCAAAAAATGTAATGGAATTAATAAAGGAAAATAAGCATTTTTATGACCTGTGGCTTTAAACATGCCATCTAGTACGCGTTGCATATTTTCCCAAATAGCGTAACCCCAAGGCTTGATGATCATGCATCCACGCACAGGAGCATGTTCTGCTAAATCGGCCGCATGAATAACTTGTTGGTACCATTCAGGATAATTTTCCTGACGTGTAGGGGTGATCGCTGTACTTTTGCTCATGATTTATGTTGCTTCTTACCGTTATAAATATTTACATCTAGCATTTTTTCACTTTTAGCTACCATTACTGCAGTGAGAGCGTCACCGGTAATATTCGTGGTAGTGGTCATCATATCGATAATGCGATCGACAGCAGCAATAATTCCTATTACGGTTAACGGAATACCAATACTGCTCATCACTAATGCCATCACAAATAAAGCACTACCAGGAACACCTGAAGCGCCCATAGCAGCAACAGTAGAAGTAATAATAATTAAAATAAATTGCCACATGCTTAATTCAATACCATATAAATTGGCAGCAAATACGGCTGCCACACCTAAATACAGGGTTAAACCATTCATATTAATACTGGCGCCTAATGGCATAATGAATTCACTAATGCTTTTAGCAACGCCTAGATTTTTTTGGGTGCAGCGTAATGCAATAGGTAATGTGGCAGCGCTACTGGTCGTTGAGAAAGCAAAAATCATAGCGTCGGCCATACCTTTGAAAAAGCGAATAGGATTAAGTCTGGAAATAAAGACTAGCATTCCGCTATAAACCACCAAGGCATGAATAAGACAGCCCGCATAAATCGTGAGGACCATCGTTAAGAGCTCAAGCAGCATAGTAGTTCCAAATTTACTAATCATCACACTCATTAAACAAAACACACCAATAGGTGCGAATTTCATAATGATTTGAGCAAATTGCATCATCACCGCAAACATATTGTCAAAAATATGATGTATGCGTTGGCCATTTTCGCCTGCACGCATAATAGCTAAACCAAATATTAATGCTACTACAATCACTTGTAATATGGTGGAATTGTTACTGAAGGCTGCAAACATATTAGGTGGCACTAAATTAGTAATAATATTATCTAAAGTAGGTTGGGGTACTGTAACAATGGTGACCTCGTTTAATAAATGCGAGAGATCCATTCCTTTGCCTGGCTGCGTAATTTCAGCGACTAATATTCCTATGGTGGCAGAAATAGCCATGGTGACCATATAAAGTGTCATGGTTTTTAAAGTAACGCGCCCCATAGAAGTGGTTCCGCGCAACGATAATACACCGCAAGTAATAGAAACGAATACCACAGGCACTACCATTAATTGGATGGCATTAATAAATAATTGACCAATAGGAGCGAGTGGAGTAGCCGCATCAGGAAATGTGAGGCCTAGAGTTACACCCAATATGAGAGCAATAACAATTTGTTGCCACAAAGGAATTTTAAAAATTTTCAGAGGATATGATAGTATCGAGCTCATAGCGATCCTTCTTCGTAAAATCTGTTGATGCCAAAAAGAATTTGACTTAGAGTATCATATTAGACTTACATTAGGCAAAAAGCGACATGGCAAAAAATAAAGCACTTTACGTTTGTAACCAATGTGGCGGACAAAGCCCTCAATGGGCAGGGCAATGTGGCGACTGCAATGCCTGGAATAGTTTTAGTGAAATTGTTCCCATTGCTACACACAGACAAAAACTCGGGTATGCGGGCAATACCTTGCCTGAAATTCTTACCTTGAATATGCTCACCTCTACTGAACTTCCCCGTATCACTACTGGCATAGGAGAGTTGGATCGCGTATTGGGCGGCGGCTTGGTGCCTGGCTCGGTGATTTTATTAGGCGGCGATCCGGGCATTGGTAAATCGACTATTTTGCTGCAAATGTTAAGTGAACTGAGTGCCAAGCAGCCCTCGCAAAAAACCTTATATATCACCGGTGAAGAATCTTTACAGCAAGTGCATTTGCGTGCTGAGCGTTTAGGTTTAGCCCAATCACCTGTGCGTTTATTAGCCGTTACTCGAGTAGAGCAAATTATTGCTGCTGCTCAGCAAGAAAAACCTCAAGTCATGGTAGTGGATTCTATTCAGACCATGTATACCGAAGAGGTAACATCAGCGCCTGGCTCGGTTAGCCAAGTGCGAGAATCAGCTGCTCAATTAGTTCAATTTGCTAAGCAAAGCGGGATCACCATATTTCTGGTAGGACATGTGACCAAAGAAGGGGCAATTGCCGGCCCTCGTGTGTTGGAGCATATGGTGGATACGGTTTTATATTTTGAAGGGCAAAGCGATAACCGTTGGCGTTTATTACGTGCCGTGAAAAATCGTTTTGGTGCTGTAAATGAGTTAGGCATTTTTGCCATGGCTGAAAAAGGCTTGGTGCAAGTGACTAACCCTTCTGCCATTTTTTTATCACGAGCCGCAGAACCCACACCAGGTAGCGTGGTGATGGTGACATGGGAAGGTACTAGACCTTTATTGGTTGAAGTACAGGCCTTGGTGGATCGCAGTTACTTGGCGAATCCTCGCCGAGTAACGGTGGGCATAGAACCTAATCGTTTAACCATGGTGCTAGCGGTTTTACATAGACATGGGCAAATTGCTACTTACGATCAAGATGTGTTTGTAAATGTGGTAGGCGGTGTGCGTGTGTCAGAAACGGGTATCGATTTGGCCATTGCATTAGCGGTGCTATCGAGTTTGCGCAATCAAGCATTACCTCAAGATCTGGTTGTTTTTGGTGAAGTAGGATTAGCAGGAGAAGTGCGGCCAGTGCCTAGCGGGATAGAGCGTTTACAAGAAGCCAGCAAACATGGGTTTGCCAGAGCTATTGTGCCCGCAGCCAATGTGAAACAGTACAAATCTTCTCAGTTGGCTATTCAGGGAGTAACTCGCTTATCTGAAGTATTGGATAGTCTTTAGTTGGGAGCTGGATCAGATTCTGTTTCTGGTCTTTTGGGATAGGGCACTTCTGCATTCTCAATTGGATGTTTGCCTAATACCGTTTGATTAGGATCAGGAGCTCTATTCATATCAGGCTGTTGAGCGTCCATCGCTGCTTGCCATTGCGCAGGTGCAGCCGCTAATTCGGCTTGGTATTGTTGTTGTTCTGCTTCGCTTCTTCTCATAATATACGCTTCTAATGAGCCTATAGGACGTACGTTAGGGAATTGAGCGCGCGCAACCCTAAGAAATTTCATATAAAGATTGTTATCAGCTATCGTTATAAGATAAGGATCTGATAGGTTGACAGCTATCTGATTATTGCTAATAGTAGCAACCCCAATAACAGTATTAGGAATCGTTTTCATATCGAAACCAGTAATACGCGCTTTTGATCCTAAATCAAACTCTATTTCAAAACTATAGTTTCCAATGCGATGAATTTTAGGTGCCATTCAGAAATCCAGTTATTAATAGAGAATGGGTTATATTACCGTATAGTTTTTGACCAAACAAGAGGTTTATAGCTTACTTGCGGATATTAGTTAGATGAATTACAATTGAGCCTTGAAAGACGCCAAACGGCATATTATTAGGTTTTATTATGACTAATCTAAACGCATTATTAGAGCAAATCTATCATTCTACATCACCAGAGTTTGAACCTCTAAGATCGCTTATTCAAGAAAAGGCTTTATTAGATGACGGATCTCTTAATTTAAAAGATGCCACATCAGCCTTTCTTTTGCATGAATGGGCTGAATTGATTCTTAAACAATGCGCTAAATCTTATCGCTTAGCTAAAATTAATTATGAACAATTTTCTTCTTTGGCTATTCCCTTAATTCAATTGCGTGCACATATTTATAAAAAAATCACCTCAGGCAGATTTCCTACACTTACCTTAGATGAGGTAATGAAAATAGTAGCAATCAATTATTCATTTAATGAAGTTGATACATTAAAAAAAGATCTTGATAAAATATATTTGGCAGTTTCTGGTGAGACGACCGCAGAAGAAATTAGGCAGTATGTTAATAGAACAATGACTGCTACAGCTATAAATCGTAATCCCAATCGAACAAGCATGCAGAATGTTTCTGAAAAAATGGTTAATTTGAGAGAGTCTTTTTTAGAAATCCCATTGATTTCACGCTGTGAACGTAATGTTTTTTATTCGTTTTTATTAGGTTTTGTTATTAGAGAAATATATCCTGAGTTGGTGAAGGATGCACGCGAAGATTCCGTTTCAAAAGTTAAAAAATTATGTCTTGTATTGATGTTTGCTTATCAGATAGGTAGTTTAACTTTTTCTGTTGACGAAATAGAAAAAGAAAATATTTTTGATGTGATAGTGAATGGTTCGGTTAGTAAAGATTTTTATGCTATTACCGTAAATAATGCAGCTACTGCTGAACAACCTAGCGGGAGTGAAAATTCTGATATTACTTTGGATAAAGAGTCAGTAAATTTTTTCTTAGTGTTATATGCATTTGTTTTTGATTCAGAAAGTTACAGTATAAGAAAACGGTTTTTGCTTGAAATTCCAGGCGAAACCAATGGTTTTAGAGAAAAAATGAGTCCGGCGCAAATAGCACAGTTAAAAAAACTTTCTTTTTTATTGTTAGGAGGAGTTTCGGCTATAGTGTTGATGGCTATTGTGATGAAATATATGGGGGTTAAAGCCTTTATGTATGAAAACGCAGATTCAAACGTGATGTCGTTAAATGTAGACATAAATAATGTTTGTAGAACTATTTACAATGAAACGGGTGTTTATATTAATCCGCCCTATAATAATACCGTTACATTAGGTAGTTGGACCCCTGCTTATCAGTTTGGCAATAATCTGGCAGGGTGTCAGTATTTTCTTAACTATACACAAATATGCTTAGATTTGTGTTGTTTGTATGTAGCGAGTTGTTACGAACAAATTGCTCCGCTTGTTTCCTCCTATAATGATTCATGCCCAAAATTGGTAGATAATTATCTTCCTTTTACTGAAAATATTGGGTTTGGTTTAGGCTCGGTGGCTGCTTGTATTGCACTGATTTCGGCATTGCTAGTCCTTGTTGTCTCCATGGTAAGAACTGTACACATTTTCTTTAATGATAGAGATTTAAGTTCTATCCATCGTTTAAAAGAATTGATTGGAACATGGGCTAGAAAATTTCCTGAAAATACAGTTATTACTGAGGTAACGTCTTATCTGGGTGAAAATCCTTCTCCAGCAGCTGAGCATTCTGCTAATAATCTGGAAAAATGGTTTGGTAACGTCTTAATCCATACAGAGATTCAAGCAGCGACCCCACTTCATATCATAGTGGATATGGTTGAAACGGCTGATGGAATAGAATTGGCTCCCATGCCTTCTGCCTCATCGACAGCTCTTGTTCCCGTATAGGTTTGATAAGGGTAGGGTTTATTAGCATCTTACGGCTAAGTAAGTTAAAATAGACAGCATCTAACCCCTATATTGGCCTAATAAGGAAGTATCTATGGATAATAAAATGACCTTAGCCGAGTTCGACCCCCAAGTGTGGGATGCCATTCAACATGAAGCTCGCCGTCAAGAAGACCAAATTGAGCTGATAGCCTCTGAAAACTATGCCAGCCCTAGGGTAATGGCTGCTCAAGGCTCTGTGATGACGAACAAGTATGCTGAGGGTTATCCGGGCAAGCGCTATTATGGTGGTTGCGAATTTGTGGATGAAGTAGAGCGTTTGGCTCAAGAAAGAGCTAAGCAGTTATTTGGCGTGGAATATGTAAATGTTCAGCCCCATTCTGGCTCTCAAGCGAACGCGGCTGCTTATATGGCAATGATCCAACCGGGCGATACTATTTTAGGTATGAGCTTGGATCATGGTGGGCATTTAACCCATGGTGCTAAAGTGAATTTTTCAGGTCAGTTATACCACGCGTTTCAATATGGGATTGACCCAGAAACCGGTGAAATTAATTACGATACCGTAGAACGCTTGGCCAAAGAGCATAAACCTAAAGTGGTTGTGGCGGGGTTTTCTGCTTATTCTCGTGTCATTGATTGGGCCCGCTTCCGTGCTATTGCCGATAGCGTAGGTGCTTTCTTATTTGTGGATATGGCGCATATTGCTGGCTTAGTGGCTGCAGGTGTTTATCCAAGTCCTGTGCCTCATGCGCATATTGTTACTAGCACTACTCATAAAACCTTACGCGGTCCTCGCGGCGGCATTATTATGACTAACGATGCTGACTTATACAAAAAAATTAATTCTATTGTATTCCCTGGTATGCAAGGTGGTCCTTTAATGCATGTGATTGCTGCAAAAGCAGTTGCGTTTTTAGAAGCATTACAGCCTGATTTTAAAATGTATCAGCAGCAAGTGGTTAGCAATGCACGTACCATGGCTAAAGTATTGCAAGACAGAGGTTTCGATATTATCTCTGGTGGTACTGATGATCATTTGTTTTTAATGAGCTTAGTGAAGCAAGGCCTTACGGGTAAAGCAGCTGAAGCGGCATTAGAAAATGCAAATATCACTACCAATAAAAATTCAGTTCCTAACGATCCGCAAAGCCCTTTTATTACGAGTGGTTTGCGTATTGGAACACCTGCAATGACTACGCGTGGATTTAAAACGGCAGAAGCACAGCAAGTGGCTAAGTGGATTGCTGATATCTTAGATGATATCGATTCCACCAAAACACAAGAACGTATTAAACAAGACGTGATTAAATTGTGCCAACAATATCCCGTTTATAAATAAAAGGTAAAACACATGCAATGTCCATTTTGTGGAGCTCGTGATACAAAAGTAATTGATTCTCGTTTAGCGGGTGAAGGGGATCAAGTACGCAGAAGACGTGAATGCATAGAATGCAATGAACGTTTTACAACTTATGAAAATGCTGAATTAATTATGCCGCGTATTATCAAACGCGATGGTAGACGTTCGCCGTTTGATGAAATTAAATTGCGTAACGGAATATTAAAAGCATTAGAAAAACGCCCAGTCAGTACTGATCGTATTGAACAGGCTTTGAGTCGTATTAAACATCAGTTACGAGTTACCGGTGAGCGTGAAGTTCCTTCACGTTTAATTGGGGAATGGATTATGGAAGAACTGAAAAAATTAGATCAAGTCGCTTATGTGCGTTTTGCATCTGTATATCGTAGTTTTGAAGATGTTGCCGAATTTCGACGCGAAATTGAACGCTTAGAGGCAGAAACGTAACCATTAATATGTCCACCGATTTTTATTACATGTCTCGTGCCATTGCGTTAGCAGAACGTGGATTTTATACCGTTAGACAAAATCCTAGAGTAGGTTGCGTTATTGTTAATAACGGTGAAATAGTGGGAGAAGGTTGGCATCAACAAGCAGGTGAAGCGCATGCTGAGATTATGGCGCTACAATATGCTGGTAGTGCTGCAAAAGGAGCTATATGTTACACCACATTAGAACCGTGCACTCACACAGGAAAAACGCCGCCGTGCACTGAAGCGCTGATAAAAGCAGGCATTAAACGTGTAGTGATCGGATCGTTAGATCCGAACCCGATAGTGCATCACAACGGGATAAATGAATTACGAAATGCCGGTATTCTGGTAGATACGGGCATATTAGAACAAGAAGCCTGCGAATTAAATAAAGGCTTTTTCCAACGAATGAAATATCAACGCCCTTATGTGCGCGTGAAAATGGGTTTAAGTTTGGATGGTCGTACTGCATTAGCTAATGGTAAAAGCCAATGGATTACGAGTGAAGCATCGCGACGTGATGTGCAGTATTGGCGCGCACGTTCATGCGCTGTGCTAACCAGCAGCCAAACCGTATTAAGTGATGATCCACAAATGACTGTGCGCGATCAAACAGTTATAGCGGATATTGAAACTACAACAGATCTTACTATTGTTCAACCAAAAAGAATAGTAATAGATACTTTTTTAAAAACCTCGCCTGAAATGAAAATTTTTCAAGCGAATAAATCTGATGTGATCGTTGTCACAGCAAAAGAAACTCGCATCACGGATGAATGGAAAAAAAGTGGTATTAAAATAGTACCCTTGTTGGATAAACGTTCTACTGATAAAGATGATTTGCAAGCGCTAATGAAATGGTTAGCCGATGAGCAAATTAATGAATTGTGGGTAGAAGCAGGATCTGTTTTTACCGGTGCATTGGTACAAACCGGATTAGTGGATGAATGGGTATTGTATGTGGCACCCTGTTTTTTAGGATCTGATGCAAAACCTTTGGTGGTATTTCCTGAGTTGTCGGATTTATCAGAAGCGGTTTCTTTAACATTTACGGAATGTAAGGCGATAGGATCGGATTTAAGAATTATTGCAAGAGCCAATAGAGATTTATAAATATGTTTACCGGTATTATCCAAACTGTTGGAACGATAGAAAAAATTGAAAAATTCGAAAATGATGTTCGTTTTCAAATAAAAGCACACGCTGACTTTTTGAGCGATGTTAAAGTAGGCGATAGTATTTCGATTAACGGAGTATGTCTTACTGTCATTAATGTAAATGATTCTCTTTTTAATGTAGATGTTTCTTTTCATACATTAGAAAAAACCACATTAAACCAATTTAATACGGGTTCTCGTGTGAATTTGGAAAAATGTTTGCAGTTAAATAGTTATATGGGCGGCCATTGTGTGTTAGGCCATGTAGATGGCGTAGCGGTTTTATTGGAAAAGAAAACAATAGGCCGATCGGAAGAATGGGTTTGGAAAATTCCTTCTGATTTATTGGGCTTTATAGCTGAAAAAGGCTCATTAACGATTGATGGAATTAGTTTAACCGTCAATAGCATAAAAGATAATAAAGTGGGTATTACATTGGTTCCACATACTTTAGATGCTACCGCTTTAATGGATATTAATGTGGGTGAAAAGGCTAATATAGAAGTAGATGTGATTGCTCGCTATGTAGCTAGATGGTTATCGGTAAATAATGAACAGTTTGAAGAAAAAATTCATGAGAAAACAGTATGAAAAATGAATTAAATCATGTTGATATGAAGCAATATATGAGTTCCGTGCCGGAACTTATTAAAGAAATTCAAGAAGGCCGCATGGTTATTTTAATAGATGATCCCGATCGTGAAAATGAAGGCGATCTGGTAATGGCTGCTGAATGTGTAGAAGCGCATCATATTAATTTTATGACGCAATATGGAAGAGGTTTGGTCTGCTTAACATTAACTAAAGAACGTTGCCAACAATTAGATTTGCCTCCTATGGTGAGCAGCAATGAATCTCGTTACCATACGAATTTTACCGTTTCTATAGAAGCGGCGAATGGTGTAACAACAGGTATTGCCTGTTCAGAGAGAGCAGTAACGATTCGTACTGCGGTTGATCCTAAAACAGTTCCTCATGATTTAGTTCGTCCTGGTCATATTTTTCCTATTATGGCGGTTGACGGTGGTTTAAATGAACGTCGCGGACATACTGAAGCGAGTGTTGAGTTGGCGCGTTTAGCGGGCTTTATGCCAGCCGGTGTATTAATTGAAATTTTAAATGATGATGGTGAAATGGCCAGAGGAATGGATTTAGTGAATTTTGCAAAACGTCATGATTTAAAACTGGGTACAGTGGCTGAACTAGTTGATTATTTGGGGTAGAGTATTCAAACCATGTATAACGGACAAGCAGAAGAAGTATACTTTGAATTTGAAGGAAAGCCGAATATAGCTATTGTTGCGTCACGCTTTAATTCTGATATTGTTGATATGCTGATTGAAGGCGCGATGAGTGCATTAGAAAGCCGTGGGATTTCTAAAGATAAAATTACTTTATTACGAGTGCCAGGTGCATTTGAATTGCCCCTAGCCGTGCAACACATTTTAGAAAAAACAGATGCATGCATTGCTTTAGGGGCTGTTATTCGAGGAGAAACTCCACATTTTGATTATGTAGCTGGAGAATGTGCAAGAGGTTTAATGCAAGTGGCTCTGCACACAAAAAAACCGGTTATTTTTGGTGTGTTAACGACTGATACTTTAGAGCAAGCAAAAGATAGGGCTGGTGGAAAACTGGGAAATAAAGGTTTTGATTCCGCCATGAATTTAATTGAAATGTTAAATCTAGAACACCATATAAAGGGATTATGAGCACACTTAAATTACGCCGAAAGGCTAGACAGTTTTTAGTACAAGCGATTTATCAATGGCAAGTTTCTCATGCCACTTATGTTGATATTGCTGCGCAATTTTTAGCCGATAATGATAATGCTAAATTTGATGTAGAATATTTTGAAGAAATTTTAGAAGGTGTGATGGCAAAAGTAGCTGAATTAGATGCTGCTTTGAAACCGGTTATTCATAGAGATTTAAAAACCTTGGATCCTGTTGAATTAGCGATTCTGCGTTTGGCTGTGTATGAATTGACATTCCGATTGGATATTCCTTATCGAGTGGTGATCAATGAAGCTATTGATCAGGCTAAGCGATTTGGTGCTACGGATGGCCATAAATTTGTGAATGGCGTACTGGATAAAGTAGCGCAAAGTATTCGTAAAACTGAGATTAAATAGTTTTTATTGCTCTATGAAAGAATTTGAGTTAATTAAAAAATACTTTCAAGATAAGACTTCCACTCATCCTAATACTGTATTGGGAATAGGAGACGATGCGGCTATTCTCAAGCTTTCTCAAAATGAACAATTAGTAGTTTCAGTAGATACTATTGTAAGCGGTATACACTTTTTGCCTGATACCTCAGCTGCCGCTATTGCCTATCTCGCTTTGGCAGTAAATCTCAGCGATATGGCTGCTATGGGCGCTATACCTAGATGGTTTACTTTAGCTTTAACATTACCGAACGCCAATGAACAATGGCTCAGTGAATTTAGCAGAGGGCTTTTTGATCTGGCTTCACAATATGATATTGAATTAATAGGCGGAGATACTACACAAGGCCTATTAACGGTAACCATTCAAATAATGGGAACACTTACGGATGCTAAAGCGTTATTGAGAAGTGGCGCAAAAGCGGGCGATAAAATTTATGTATCGGGTTATCTGGGTGATGCAGGCTTAGGCTTAGAAATGTTGCAAGGAAAACGAGAAGTGTCTGCACCGTATCGAGAATATTTGCAGAGACGATACCAATATCCAGAACCGCGCGTAAAATTTGCACAATCTTTATTGAATATAGCTAATAGTGCTATCGATATTTCAGATGGTTTGGCGGCTGATTTAAATCATATTTTAGAAAAAAGCGGGGTAGGTGCAACTATTTTTTCTTCTCATTTGCCATTGTCTGAGGCGCTTAAAAAAAGCGTAAACCCTGAAGATGCACTATATTTAGCTTTAGCAGCCGGTGGTGATTACGAACTCTGTTTCACTATTTCAGCTGAATATGAGAAAGATCTTCAACGATTATCGCAAGCGTTAACCCTTCCTTGTACTTGTATTGGGGAAGTGAAAGCGGGAGCGGGATTAGAAATAGTGGATGGGCACGATCGTGTTATTCCTGTAAAGTCATTAGGATGGGAGCATTTTGTATGAAAAAAATGAGTCAAAAGGATTTTGATAAAAAGTTTTGGATTTTTGTAGCCCAAGGTTTTGGGAGTGGTTTGTCTCCCTGGGCGCCGGGTACGTGTGGCACAGTAGTGGGTGTGTTTTTATTCTTTTTGATTAGTTGGTTACCGATAGGGTACTATGTAATGGTTACCTTTGCCCTCACTTTATTTGGTTTTTGGTTATGTGAGATGGCTTCTAAAGAATTGGGTTATGATCACCCCAGCATTGTATGGGATGAAATTGTGGGATTCTTATGGGTGATGGTAGCCGTTCCCGATTCGTGGATGTGGGTAGTGGCTGCTTTTATCTTATTTAGAGCGTTTGATATTTGGAAACCTAAGCCTATCGATTGGGCTGATAAGCAGCTAAAAGGTGGCCCCGGTGTGATGATTGACGATTTGTTTGCAGCGCTTTATGCATGGTTGGCTTTACAAGTATTGTTTTTAATTTAGAGATGAGGATTTATGAAGAAATTTGTTGAACGTTTTACCCCTTTTTTAGTATTGGGAATTGCTGTTGTGATAGGTGTTGTCGGTTTGTTTTTTGCTTTCTATTTGTTGATTTGGGGAGCTGTTGTAGCCGTTATTCTTTATTGCATTGCATGGGTAAGAAATAAATTTTCTACAGAGTCGCCCAAATCTACTGTGCCTAAAAAAGGTAGAACGATTGATCACGAGCCATAGGATGTTTTAGGCTTCTGAGGTTTCGGCTTCGATGGTTTTATTTGGTGTGTGCTGATCACCTGCTTCTTCTGGATTGAACATAGGAAGCTTACCAAACAGTAACCAATTAGGATTGATATTAAGAAATTGGCTGAAGCGGGCAAATACCTGAATGCTAAAATGGCGCTTTCCCGTTTCATATTGAGAATAGGTGGATTGAGCAATATCATGAGCTTGAGCGAATGCTCTGGCTGTTTTAAAGCCAGCTGCTTGCCGGGATATTCGTAGGCGCTGTCCAACGAGCTTGCTGAGTGAGTTCATGTTATAATCCCTTTTACCTTCCAATCGGTCAAGATACTGTGTTTGGCGGGAAATGCCAATAGCTGATTATCCATATTGTTTTGAGAGATTGACGTTTTATTGTGTGCGAAAAAGATTACAAAGGAGTATCTAATAGTGACAGATCTACAAACAGATTCACCCGCTCACTTGCAAAAGGCTCCTTTAGGCAAGCCTGTTACCTATAAAGAGCAGTATGATCCTTCTTTATTATTTCCTATTTCTAGAAAAGATCAACGAGCCGGCATAGGACTATCAGACGAGCTGCCTTTTAGTGGCGCTGATGTTTGGTATGCTTATGAAGTGTCTTGGTTAAACCCTAATGGTAAACCTGAGGTGGCCTTGGCTGAGTTTACGATCCCTTGTGATTCTCCTTTTATTATAGAGTCCAAATCATTGAAGCTTTTTTTAACCTCTTTGAATGGCACTAAATTTGCAGCCCTGACTAATGTGATTAATACATTAGCTAGAGATTTGTCTAAGGCGGCTGGAGCCACTGTGGATGTAAATATTCAGCGTTTATCTGAAATTACTTTTTCGCCTCAACTATCGCATTTTAGTGGTGAATGTTTAGATACATTAGACGTTCCCTGTGATGTCTATACCGTGCATCCAGAGTATTTAAAATGTGTAGGCGAAGAAAAGATCACGGAAGTGCTATATTCAAATTTACTACGCTCGAATTGCCTGAAAACAGGTCAGCCTGATTGGGGTTCTGTAAAAATTTCTTATACGGGTAAAGCCATCGATAAACCAAGTTTATTGCAATATATTGTTTCTTTTCGTCGTCATCACGGATTTGGTGAAGATTGTGTGGAGCAAATGTTTGCGCATATTATGGAACGTTGTGCCCCGGATGAATTAACGGTAGAAGCTCGCTATACGCGTCGTGGTGGCCTTGATATCAATCCCTTGCGTACAAACGCAAGCGTTGTGCCTGCGCGCGATGTAGTGAGATTGTGGCGCCAATAGTAAAATCACCTCTCCCCTTGTGGGAGAGGTCGCGAAGTTCACGTAGTGAACTGAGAGGGTGAGGGGTAATAAATTTATTTACCGATCACTGCAAAAGCAGAGTGGTTGTGAATAGATTCGAAATTTTCTGCTGTTACTTCGTAATGTTGTACGCGTTTATCGGCATTTAATACCGCCGCAATATCACGCACAATATCTTCTACAAATTTAGGGTTTTCATACGCTTTTTCGGTAACGTATTTTTCATCGGGGCGTTTTAAAATACTATATACTTCGCAAGACGCTTGTTTTTCTGCAATCGAAATAGTTTCTTCAATCCATAAATCTTTTACATCAAACAAAGTAATTTTGACATGTGAACGTTGATTATGAGCGCCATACTCTGAAATTTCTTTTGAACAAGGGCATAAGCTAGTCACAGGAATAGTCACTTGCAAATTAAGCTTAGGTTTACCTGCTACCATTTCACCGGTAATTAATACATCGTAATCCGATAAGCTGGTTACACCGCTGACAGGTGCGCTCTTTTGACAAAAATAAGGGAATGAAAATTCAAAATAAGCATGTTCAGTTTTCAGATACCCTAACATATAAGATAATAATTGCTGAAATGATTCTGGATCAGCAGGTTTATCAAAATCGTTTAAAATTTCAATAAAGCGAGACATATGTGTCCCTTTTTGTTCGGGTGTTAGACTCACATATAAATTACATAGCGCCACCGTCGGTTGAGGGCGTCCATCGGCTTGAGCAATCACAATAGGGTGACGAATGCCTTTAATCCCCACTTTGTTAATAAATAACTCTCTGGAATCAGGCAAGCCTTGCACATCTAAAATAGTTGAGTGATTAAGTTCTGTGGTTGTCATGATAAATTCTCTTCTGTATAACGCACGGCTTCATAAGGGGTTTCCTGTAAGGTAACCGCATTCACACGCACGCGATCTGAATTTAATTCCTGGGCAATTTGCTTATATAACCAGGCCGCAATATTTTCAGCCGTAGGGTTTATTTTATCAAAAGGGGGAATTTCATTAAAAAATTTATGGTCTAATTGCTGTACTATTTTATCAATAGCAGGCCTAGCAATAGCAAAATCGATAACCATGCCCTCGTCATTTAAGCTAGGGGCGGACATCTCAGTAATTAATTGGTAATTATGGCCATGCATTTGAATACAGTCCCCGCGATAATCTCTTAAGCGGTGGGCTCCACAGAAATAATTGGTCACTTTTACGGTATACATACTAGCCATGTAAGTTGGTCGACTAATCTTTTTTAAGGTGAGTAGATTATAACATATCTATGCTAAACAAGGCTATTTTGCTTTTTTAGGGGGATTTGGAAATTGACAGTGTGCATAAGGCTGCTATCCTCAGAAGATGGGTTCTAATTACATTTTAAGGAGACGAAAATGCAACTACAAAGACTATTATTAGGTGTTATCTGCGCGGTATCTTGTGTTTCTGCTTTTGCTGGCACAACTACTGTTAAAGAAAAGATTAAATTGCATGATATGGATTGCAGCACGTTTATTGCTTTAGGTCCTGAGCATCACTCTAAAGTGGTTTATTGGTCTGTTGCGCATCACAATAGAAATACTGATACCAAAGACGTTTACATTGATATTAAAGGGCTTGATGCCACCTCTTCAGAAATCGTACAACATTGTAAAAGTGCTCCAGGCACGAACTTCTATGAAGTAGTAAAAATTAAGACTAAAAACTAATCAGTAAAGCTGAAGGGAGGGGTTGTTTATCCCTCCCTTTATGTTTGCCTTTTTAAAGTAGTTCGGTAAACTGATAGGATGAAATATATTGTAAAATCCAGCGTTCTTTCTGGGAATATCCGTATTCCTAGCTCTAAATCGCATACCATGCGAGCTATTTTGTTTGCTAGCCTAGCCAAAGGACAGAGCCTGATCCACCATTATTTACCATCCCCAGATACCGATGCCATGATCCAAGCCTGTATTCAATTGGGTGCGGCTATAGAGAGAACCCCTGAATTATTACGAATTACGGGTGTGGCCGGGGCGCCCCATTTGCCTGGGAATATTATAGATGTAGGCAATTCCGGGCAAGTATTGCGCTTTATAGCAGCGATAACATCTCTTACCTCTGGCTATACGATTTTTACCGGTGATGAATCGGTTCGATATAACCGTCCTATGCAGCCTTTATTAAACGGTATCCAGCAATTAGGGGGAATGGCGGTTTCTACCAAAAATGATGGACGTGCACCGGTTATCATAAAAGGTCCTATTCATTCGGGAACGGCAGAAATAACGGGCGAAGATTCTCAACCAGTTTCTGCTTTGTTAATGGCCGCTGCTTTTTTGCCTGGTAAAACCAGGTTGACCGTGAATAACCCTGGTGAAAAACCGTGGGTAGAATTAACCTTAGACTGGTTGAGGCGTTTAGGAATTGATGTCCAACATAAAGATTACCAACATTACGAAATAGCGGGTAGTGCCGCTTATGATGGTTTTGAATATACTGTGCCAGGTGATTTTAGTTCGGCTGCATTTCCAATAATAGCGGCGATGCTGACGCAATCAGAAATTAAACTAGATAATATAGATATGAGCGATGTGCAAGGTGATAAGGCAGTAATCGCTGCTTTAGAAAATATGGGGGCACAATTTGATTATGATAAGAATAAAAAGCAATTGCATATTAAAAAATCGGGGCTATTAAAAGGCGGTGAACTCAATATCAATGATTATATTGATGCATTATGTGTTTTGTCTGTCGCTGGGTGTGTTATGGAAAATGCTTTAGTGATTTCCGGTGCTGAAGCTGCGCAATATAAAGAATCGAATCGTTTGACGGCGATGACTAATGAGCTTAAAAAAATGGGTGCAAGCATCAATGAGCTTGTAGATGGTTTAATGGTGGTTCCTTCTCTATTAAAAGGTGCAGAAGTCAAAAGCTATGATGATCACCGTGTGGCTATGTCCTTAGTGTTAGCAGGATTATGCGCTTCGGGTGAAACTATTATTCACGATATTGAATGTGTTAATAAGAGTTTTCCACAATTTTATCAGCATATGAAAGCATTAGGCGCTGATATACAGGAAATAGCATGAATATTATTCTTATCGGATTTAAAAATTGTGGAAAAACAACTATGGGAAAAGTGCTTGCTGAAAGTAAAGGCTGGCGTTTTGTGGATACCGACCATTTGATTGAAGAAACCTATAATGCTTCAAATCAGACTCATTTATCGACTTGTGATATTTATAAAAAAGAAGGCTCTGATTTTTTTCGTGAGCTTGAACATAAAGTATTGACTACACTGATCGATTCACAAAACACAGTAATAGCTACCGGTGGTGGCATTGTGATAGAAGAAAAAAATAGAGATATTTTGAAAAAATTAGGAACAGTTTTATATTTAAATGTGCCAAAAGAGGAATTGAAAAAACGCATGAACAAAAATAAACTTCCTGCTTTTCTTGAAGAAAGTAATAGTGATGATAGTTTTGAAGAAGTATATAAGTTCCGAAAACCTATTTATGAACTATTAGCAGATGAAATCATTGAATCGGTATTTAACTCGTCATTGCGAGCACCCGTTTCGGGTGCGTGGCAATCCATATCAAATAAAAGGTAGTCATTATGGCATCTAATTCATTTGGAAATCTCTTTAGAATTACTACCTGGGGTGAATCTCATGGAAAAGCCATAGGAGTGGTTATTGATGGCTGTCCTGCAGGATTGCCGCTGTGCGAAGAGGATATTAATAGGGCTCTCGCTTTGCGAGCCCCAGGTAAAACTTCTTATACCTCACCTAGACAAGAAAAAGATCATGCTGAGATTTATTCGGGTATTTTTGAAGGTAAAACCACTGGCACACCTATTTCAATAATAGTGATCAATAAAGATGCTGATCCTAGCCAGTATGACAGTATAAAAAATTTGCTAAGACCCGGCCATGCTAATTTTACTTATTTAGAAAAATATGGAATTTTTGATTATCGTGGTGGTGGTCGTGCCTCTGCTCGTGAAACCATAGGCAGAGTAGCAGCAGGAGCCGTTGCTCAAAAAATATTAGCTCATTTTAATATTTTTACCTGTGCTTATTTATCAAGTGTAGGAGCAGAAAAAACTCAGCTGAAACACGATTCTGCAAAGACTTTAAAAGAAAAAACATTAAGCAGTCCTATTTTTTGCCCGGATCCTATTGCCGAAAAAAACATACAAGAATATATTCAAAAAATAAAAGAAGAAGGCGATTCATTAGGCGGTATAGTGACTTTTATGGCAACAGGCTTACCGGTGGGTTTAGGCGATCCTATTTATGAAAAATTAGAAGCAAACCTGGCTAAAGCAATGATGAGTTTGCCTGCCACTAAAGGATTTGAAATGGGCGAAGGGTTTGATGCGAGTTCACAGCGCGGATCGCAACATAATGATTCGTTTATCAATGATAATGATCAAATTAAAACGCTTACTAATAAATCAGGTGGAACCTTGGGAGGCATTTCAACAGGAATGCCTTTGCTAGGAAGAGTGGCGTTTAAACCCACTTCCAGTATTAAAAAAGCGCAAGAGACAGTAGATTTACAGGGAGATCGCGCTGAATTTAAATTACCTGAAAATGCTAGACATGATCCTTGCGTGGCGATTAGAGCGGTTCCTATTGTTGAGGCTATGTTAGCACTGGTATTAGTAGACGCATTATTGATGAATAGAATATCAAAATTGTGAACGATTAAGTAATATTTAAGGCTGAAATCTGCAATGGAAGAGATGGGATAGAGTTAGCATCAGCCTTATCTTGAATAGGTTCTTGTTTTGATGGTGCTACTTCGGGCACATTTTCTTTATGAGTGTCATTATTCCTATTTGCATTAAGATCCGGTAAAGACTCGATTTCGTCTCTTATTTTGAAAAGATTCCCTTTCAAATGAGCTACAAACATCTCAGGCCTCGCAAATAAACTAGACTTGATGCGTAATCTTTGATAATTCATTAAGTTTTTACAAAAGTTATAAAGCTTTTGATAAGGAGCAGCTACAGATAATCCTTTATCCATTGCTGTAAATTCATTTGTAAGTGAAAAGCAAAGATGAAGAGTACATATTAAAGCATATATATCTTGTATATTATCAACACGTAAAAGACGTTTTCCCCACATTTCTAATGGAATATATTCCGGTGTTCCTGCAGGTTCATGAAATTCTCCCGAATTTACAGATAAACCATAATCTAATACCCATACGCTAACGCTAGTCTCATTTTCTGCCCAAACTCTAATGTTTTCTGGTTTGATATCTCTATGTACAATACCTAGTGTTGCCAATTCTTCTAATTTTTGAAAAACGCAAAGGATAACAGTGAGTTTTCCATAAGCGTTTAAAGTGCTAGATCCTATAGTTTTATTTTCTTCAACAATTAAAAAATCAATAAGATCAGACCCTGGTAAAAGAGGGGTAGTTAAAATGGAGGTGTAATATTTATAATAAAGCATCATATCATTTTGTTGAAATGTATTTGATTTTACATAAAGATCATGTTCAGTTTTTAAATCTTTTTTGGGAGATTTAGAAACTTTTCTCGCTTTAAAGGGAGCGATAGCTTCTCTAACAACATGCCATTGACCATTAGGCTGTTTAGATAAGTGTATTTGTTGGGCAATTCTTACATTACCATAGGTACCACTGGCAATGACTCCGCCTGGTTTTTGAGGATCTTTAGCAGAATGTAAAATAGGGATGCCCTCTGCACCAAGAGTAGGAGTGGTGTGTCTGTATAAAATTTGTAGAATGGCGCTATTGGGATCCGTTCCTGAAAGCACTATTTCACTTGA
Source organism: Gammaproteobacteria bacterium (assembly GCA_965279305.1). Lineage (GTDB taxonomy): Bacteria > Pseudomonadota > Gammaproteobacteria > JBIOEC01 > JBIOEC01 > JBIOEC01. The sequence goes on from OZ257143.1 coordinate 1,228,571, forward strand.
AAATGGTATATATCCAGGTCTTTTTTTAACTTTATTATAATCAGGGTTGTTAAGTGAATCCCAAACATCGAGTACATAAGCTATATGATGATACTCATATAAGTATCCATTGTCTTTGATATCTTCAGCTCTGAGTAATGGTGCATATAGTTCTACTGATCTCTTTGCTACATCTGAATGTTTTTTATCTAATTCGTCGAGATATTGTTTATGTTCTTCACGTTGGAGCGTCTCTTCTTCTACCAATCTCTTGATATAAGGTTTAGTAGAAGGATGCAGGGCAACGGGGATAGGTGCTTTATCGAAATCTGATTTAGAAGGTTTAAGCGCCATAAGTGAGGGTGCTTTTCTAAAAAACCTTGGATTATCAATGGGTTGCTTTAACGGCTTTATATATTTTGTCATCTTCTCTACCACGACTACATACAGCTAAAGATTAACTATTAGTTAATAAGGTGGTTTCCTTACCAAGCTTCCGATGGGTAATTTATCAGAGATTCGCCATTGTTGCAATGAGAGATCGACTATTTTTTTATAATAAAACTAACTTTAGTTTATTTTTCTAGTAAGGGTTTTAAGAATTCGCCGGTATACGACGTTTTATGAGCAGCAATTTGCTCAGGAGTGCCTTGCGCCACAATATGTCCGCCGCCGTTACCTCCTTCAGGACCTAAATCAATGATCCAATCGGCAGTTTTGATCACATCCAAATTATGCTCAATAACCACAATAGTATTACCGTGATCGCGTAAGCGTTGTAGCACGGTTAGCAATAATTGAATATCATGGAAATGTAAACCAGTAGTCGGTTCATCTAAAATATAAAGGGTTTTGCCAGTATCTCTCTTGGATAATTCCTTAGCCAGTTTTACCCGTTGAGCCTCACCACCGGAAAGCGTGGTCGCATTTTGTCCAAGGGTGATATAGCTTAAGCCTACATCCATTAATGTTTGTAATTTACGAGCAACAGAGGGGACTGCTGAAAAGAAATTTACTGCATCTTCTACCGTCATATTTAATACATCTAAAATACTTTTACCTTTAAAATGAATATCTAAAGTTTCGCGATTATAACGTTGGCCTTTACACACATCACAAGGTACATAGATATCCGCTAAGAAATGCATTTCTACTTTAATAACACCGTCACCTTGGCACGCTTCACAACGGCCACCGCTCACATTAAAACTAAAACGTCCAGCTTGATAACCACGTGAACGAGCTTCTTGTGTACCTGCAAAAATTTCGCGAATAGGGGTGAAGATCCCAGTATAAGTAGCGGGATTAGAACGTGGTGTGCGTCCAATAGGGCTTTGATCAATTGCGATCACTTTATCTAAATGCTCTAAACCTTCAATACTTTCATGCGGAGCAGGCGTTAATGTAGTGGCCATGTTTAATTCAGTGGCCGCTAAAGGATATAGCGTATCATTCACTAAAGTTGATTTTCCTGAGCCTGAAACACCCGTAATACAGGTAAATAAACCTAGAGGAAAATCGACACTGATATGATCTAAATTATTTCCGTGAGCGTCATTAATACGCAGCACTTTTTTCTTATCAAACGATGTGCGTTTTTTAGGAATATCAATTTTATAAGCGCCCGTTAAATAAGCCCCTGTCAGCGAGTTAGGGTTTTGCATCACTTCTTCAGGAGTACCTTGAGCTACAATTCTTCCGCCATGAACACCTGCACCTGGGCCTATATCCACGACATAATCAGCTAAACGAATAGTGTCTTCATCATGCTCTACCACAATAACCGTATTCCCTAAATCACGTAGATGGGTAAGCGTTTTTAATAATCGTGCATTATCACGTTGATGTAAACCAATAGTAGGTTCATCTAAAATATAAAGAACGCCGACTAAACCAGCACCAATTTGGCTGGCCAATCGAATACGTTGTGCTTCACCACCCGATAAGGTTTCTGCTTTTCTTTCTAGCGTTAAATATTGCAAACCTACATTCACTAGAAAACCTAAACGCTCATTAATTTCTTTAGTGACTTTAACGGCAATTTCACCACGATGACCTGGCAATACTAAGTCAGTAAAAAATTGATGGGCAATGGCAATGGGCATAGCCGTGATTTCTGGCAAACTTTTTTCAGCAATAAATACATTACGAGCTTCTAAGCGTAAGCGTGCGCCATGACAATCAGGGCAGGGTTGTGTGCTTAAATTTTTAGAAAGCTCTTCCCTGACCGCTTCAGATTCTGTTTCATGATAGCGTCTTTCCATATGAGGAATAATACCTTCAAAAATATCTGAGCGGGTGTAGTTTCCACCGCCTTCATTTTTAAAGGTAAATTTAATAAGTTCATCACCGCTTCCAAATAATAAAACTTGCTGAATTTTTTTAGAAAGTTCATTAAAAGGTTTTTCAATATCAAATTTATAATGCTTGGCCACGGAGCTTAGTAATTGAAAATAATACATATGTCTTCTATCCCAACCTCGAATAGCACCACCTGCTAGACTGAGTTCAGGGTTAGTCACAATATGAGAAGGATCGAAAAATGTTTTTACGCCTAAACCATCGCAAGTAGGGCAGGCACCTACTGGGTTATTAAATGAAAATAATCTAGGTTCTAATTCAGCTAAACTGTAACCGCAATAAGGACATGAAAATTTTGAAGAAAAAGTAATGGGTTTTAGCTGTAGATCGGGGGGTGCATCCAAAAATTCAATTAACACAATACCATCAGAGAGTTGCACAGCGGTTTCTAATGATTCGGCTAAACGTAAACGATTTTCAGGATTGATTTTTAAGCGATCGACTACTACTTCGATAGTATGTTTTTTACGTAAATCTAGAGCAGGAGCGTACATTAATTCAGTAATATTTCCGTCAATTCGGGCGCGTACAAATCCTTTTCGGTTCAAATCTTTTAATAATTCTACATGCTCCCCTTTGCGCTCTTTCACCACAGGCGCCATTACCATAAATTTAGTATCTAAGGGTAAAGCCAACAAATGATCTATCATTTGGCTAATGGTTTGAGCCACTAGAGGAATATGATGTTCGGGGCAGTGAGGGATCCCTACGCGAGCGTAAAGCAGGCGTAAATAATCATAAATTTCAGTAATAGTACCTACGGTTGAGCGTGGGTTATGAGAAGTGGATTTTTGCTCTATGGAAATAGCAGGGGAAAGCCCTTCAATATGATCCACATCGGGTTTTTCCATCATGGATAAAAACTGTCTGGCATAAGCCGATAAAGATTCTACATAACGGCGTTGTCCTTCTGCATATAGCGTATCAAACGCTAAAGAAGACTTCCCAGACCCTGATGGGCCTGTGATAACAATGAGTTTGTCCCGGGGAAGGGTGAGATCAATGTTCTTTAAATTATGAGTTCGCGCGCCTTGGATAGTGATTGTATGCATAAGTCAGTGTATAGTAGAGTCTTAAAAAGAAGTATGATAGCATATTTTAGATTAAGAATTCTTTAATAAAATTTTCTGTATTGGATATAATAAAAGCGTTTATAAGGAGGATATTATGGCACGAGGCGTTAATAAAGTAATTATTATCGGAAATTTAGGGGTTGAGCCAGAAGTGCGTCACTTGCCAAGCGGCGGCGCAGTCACTACTCTCAGCATTGCTACCAGCGAAGGCTGGAAAGACAAACAAACCGGTCAAATGCAAGAACGTACCGAATGGCACCGTGTAGCCATGTTCAACCGCTTGGCTGAAATTGCAGGCCAATACCTTCATAAAGGTTCTAAAGTGTATGTAGAAGGCAGCCTTCGTACTCGTAAATGGCAAGACAAAAGCGGCCAAGATCGTTATACCACTGAAATCGTAGCGAATACCATGCAAATGTTAGATGGCAAAGGCGGCGGTGCGAGTAGCGAAGGGGATTATGAATCTCATGGTCGTGCTGATCGCTCAAGTGGAGATGCTCAACGCGGATCGGCTCAACCGGCTTACGAAAATGCTCCTCAAATGGAAGATTTTGACGACGATATCCCGTTCTAAATGTAACAATACACGGAGGTTAATGTGAAAATTTTATTAGTAGAAGATACCCAACTACCCGCTATGATGGCATCTAAAATGCTAAAAGAAGCGGGTCATATGGTGGATTTGGTGAACACCGGAGCTGATGCTATTGCAAAAGCCGGTGCACAGCCTTATGAAATCATTTTCATGGATATTGGTTTGCCTGATATGGAAGGTTTTGATGCGGCCAAAAAAATTCTGGAAGTAGTACCAAACGCAAAAATAATTGGTTTAACTGCGCATTCGATTGATGGAGATTATCGCAAAAAAGCTTTGTGGAATGGTTTCACTGACATTATTGCGAAACCTCTCAGCAAAGATTATGTAGAAAAACTACAAGCTTTATTGTAGATTAATTGCTAATTCTTTCATTAAAGCGGTTAGCTTAGGCTCTGCTTCTTGCGCGCAGCGAATAATCTTTTGTATATCAACTGGCTCTAAAGTATCAGCCACGCATTTATCAGTGACTACCGAAATACCTAATACTTTTAATCCTGCATGCACAGCCACAATCACTTCTGGTACGGTAGACATACCCACAAGATCAGAAAATGTAGCTAACCAGCGATATTCGGCTCGTGTTTCTAAACAAGGGCCTGTTACCCCTACATACACTCCTTTTTTAATAGGAATTTGTTTTTCGCGTGCAATCTTTTCAATCATGGTTATCAATTCTTTTGAATAAGGTTCGATCATATCCGGCCAACGTGGTCCTAGGCGATCATCATTTTTTCCAATCAAAGGATTATCACCGGTAAAATTAATATGATCTTGAATAACCACTAAATCACCTGGATCGTAACTAGGATTCATGCCACCGGCTGCATTCGAAATTAATAAATATTCAATACCTAAGGCTTTCATCACGCGTACTGGAAATGTCACTTGTTGTTGTGTGTAACCTTCATAACGATGAAAACGGCCTTTCATGGCCACTACAGGTGTATCGCCTAATGTTCCAAATACTAATTCTCCCGCATGAGTTTCAACCGTTGAAACTGGAAAATGAGGAATAGTTTCATAAGAAACAGTAACAGGATTGCTAATTTCTTTGGCAAGCGCGCCTAAACCCGTGCCTAAAATAATACCTACACGTGGAGTGCTATTAGTAGATTTTCTAATATGGTTGACTGCGTCTTGAATATTTTCAAATAAATCACTCATAGTGTTCTCACTTGTGCTTAGTGTATTGAGTAAAATCGGTATAAACCCCTGAATCTAAAATCCACGCTGTCACTAACTCTGCAGGAGTGACATCAAATGATGGATTATAAACAGGCGTATCTTCATGTGCCCATTGAGTATGCGCATATCCTTTTACTTCATGGGAAGCGCGTTGTTCAATAGGAATGGCTTTTCCATTAGGGCATTTTAAATCGACAGTGGTTTGCGGAGCCACTACATAAAATGGAATATGATGATGTTTGCATAATACTGCTAAACTATAGGTTCCAATTTTATTAGCAAAATCACCATTCGCTGCAATACGATCAGATCCTACCAATACTTTATTAATTTTACCTTGTTGCATTAAGCTAGCAGCCATATTGTCACAATTTAAGGTATAGGGAACTCCATTCTTTTTTAATTCCCAGGTAGTTAAGCGTGCACCTTGCAATAAAGGTCTGGTTTCATCTACATAGACATGAATATTTTTTCCTTGCTGATGTGCAAGCAAAATAACACCAAAAGCGGTTCCGTTTCCTGCAGTAGCTAATGCGCCAGTATTGCAATGAGTTAGTAATGTATCACCAGAATTAATCAGAGCAGCACCATGCTCTCCCATTTTTTTACACAAAATAATATCTTCTTCAAATAAGTCTTCTGCTTCTTTAATCACTGCTGATTTATCGAAAGGAGAATGTGAAATCACTTCTATCATTTTATCCATGCAATACATTAAATTAACTGCAGTAGGACGCGCTGCTCTTAATGTATTTGCTGCTTCTATTAGTTTTTTCTGATCGATATTTTTTTCAAGTAGAACGGCGAGTAAAAGTGCTGCCGAAATGCCAATGAGGGGTGCGCCTCGAATAGCAAGTGATTGAATAAGTTCCACCATTTTCTCAACGGTATCACAGAGTATCCATTTTTCAGCGTGAGGAAGTTCGCGTTGATCCAGGATCCATAACTCATTGTTTTCATAACGTAAAGCAGTGGATTTCAGTGTTTTCATGAGTATTATTTCACCAATTCAAGTAGAGGAAATTTTTTAGCAATATCAGATCCGGTATATTGTGCAACCCAGCCTGTTGGATTATTAAAAAAACGAATAGCAGTAAAAGTAGGGTGTTCGCTCATATCAAACCAATGAGGAATTCCTGCTGGAACACTGATTAAATCATTTTTGCAGCACAGTGTGGCATAAACTTTATTGCCAATATGTAAAGTAAATAATCCTTGGCCTTCTACAAAAAACCGAATTTCATCTTCAGTATGTATATGCTCTGATAAAAATTTTTCTCTCAGTGCTTTTTTGTCTGGATGATTTGAGTTTAAACTCACAACATCTACGCTTAAATAACCACCTTCTTGAACAAAGTGATCAATTTCCGTTTTATAAGCTAATAAAATATCATCGTTGCTCATGCCAGTATGAAGATGATGAGGGGCTGGCCAGCGTTTAAATAAAACACCAACGGCATTTAATTCTTGAGTAATTTGATCAGCATTTTCAGTATAGCTAATAAGCTCTCCCGATTCATGGAAAATAGATAATGTACTCATATCTTGATCTCCTTGAAAGTATTGACTACGGGATGATTGCTAATAGAATGAATAGCATCTTCTCTAATAAGTCCTATCACTTTCATTCCTGCTTCGCGTGCTGCATCTAATTCAGCAGGTGCATCAGAGAGAAATAAAATATTTTCAGGCGAAATATGTAATGTTCGTGCTATTTTTTCATAGGCTTCTTTAGTGTTTTTGGCACCAGTAGTGGTATCAAAAAAACCAGAAAACAGAGGAGTGAGATCGCCTGCTGCGGTATGCGCAAATAACAATTTTTGTGCAAGCACTGATCCAGAAGAAAATATCGCTAATATGCAACCTTGTTGATGCCATAATTTTAATTGTTCAATTGCATCTAAATAAACCAGGCCTTCGATCTCGCCTTTTTTATATCCGGCTTCCCAAATAAAACCTTGTAAAGTTTTTAGTGGAGTAATTTTTTTATCTTCTTTTATCCATTGCAAAAACTGGTCAATCAGATCATTTACAGATAATTCTTTATTATTCAGCAATTCTCTGGCTTCATTTAAGATGGCAATAACAGCAGGATTGTCTTGGTTTTCGGTAACATAATGGGGGAGATGTTGATAAGCATAAGGAAACAACCCGTCTTTTACAAAGCTAAGAGGTGTAGTGGTGCCTTCAATATCGGTGATAATCGCTTTAATCATGATTTACATTGTAGACGTTCTAGCTCACAAGCGAATAAAAACTCATAAGCTTCTAAATGATTTTTGGCTTCTTTCATATTTTGTCCCCAGCAATAGCAGCCGTGGCCTCGGACCAGAAAGGCTTGGGTGTCTTTTAAACGCTCCCATGAGTTTTTTACTTGGGCAGCCAAGACAGCCATATCCTGTGAGTTATCAAAAATAGGGACTTCAATTTTGGTTTCATGCGTATTTACGCCGCGGATGGCTTTTAGCATTTCATAACCGTTTAGAAGTAGGGCAGGGGCTTTAATTTGCAAGGAAAGTACTGTATTGGGCACGGAATGCACATGTAATACAGCCCCAATACTAGGATCTAGGCTATAAAGGGCGGTATGTAATAAGGTTTCATCAGAGGGTTTGCGAGTAGATCCTACCACCTCCCCTTGAAAATCCACCGCTAAAATATCCTCTATTTTCATAGCGCCTTTGTTTGCGCCAGAGGCACTAATGGCAGCATGCTGCTCATCTAGGCGGGCTGAGAAATTTCCGCCATTGGCAGGGCACCATCCGCGCTCTGCGGCATAATGTCCAATAGTGGTCACTTCGACTGCTTTTTCTTTGAAAAGAACGGTTTGATTTATCATAAAATAGATAGGATTAATCAAGTTATATGGTGGCTATGGGTGGACTCGAACCACCGACCTCGGCATTATGAGTGCCACGCTCTAACCAGCTGAGCTACATAGCCAAAACAGAACGGCTATTATCGTGATTTTCTGTTCTTTAATCAAGCACGGATTATGTATGCTACCTATTAATGGCCAATTTCTTGTAGCAGTCACAAGAATTGTTAGATCCGCTTAACTTGTATCCTTGACTGAAATCCGGTAAACTAGCCCATTCGTTTTATCCTTGCTGCACCATCTGGACGTTCTTGGTGGGTGGCATTAACCGTAAGGAGCCTTAAATATGCGTCATTATGAGATTATTTTCTTAGTTCACCCTGATCAGAGCGAGCAAGTGCCTGCTATGATTGATCGTTATAAAGCGATTGTTTCTACCCGTAAAGGGCTAGTTCATCGCCTAGAAGACTGGGGTAGACGTCAGTTAGCCTATTCAATCAACAAAGTTCATAAAGGTCATTATGTACTGATGAACATTGAATGCGATCAAGAAACACTACAAGAACTAGAACATGCGTTTCGTTTTAACGACGCGGTGCTACGTAACATGGTGATTCGCTGTGATCGCGCTATTACTGAGCCTTCTCCGTTATTGAAGAAAGAAGAAGAGTAGTAAGTGTCTTGTCTTTAATTAATTAAATATAATGAGGTCAGTGTATGTCTACAACAGGAACAGGTTTTAATCGTCGCAAGAAGTATTGCAAATTTACATCATCTGGTACAGATGATATTGACTATAAAGATCCCGTTATCAAGGGTTATGTCTCTGAAACGGGGCAAATCGTTCCTAGCCGTATTACCGGAACTAGCGCGCGGTTTCAGCGTCAGTTGGCAGCAGCTATTAAACGTGCGCGTTATATGGCGTTGCTTCCTTTCTGCGATCAACATAAATAGGCGATAAACAACTGAGGAACAGCTATGAGCAAATGGCGAAGCTGGACTGAAACATTGTTGAGTAAGCCATTGTATGCTGCGATGTTTGCAGGGGCATGTATGTTTTTGCCCTTTGTACAATGGGTAGGTTGGGGTTGGATCAGTTTATCCACACTCCGTAACGGACTAACCTATGGCTTGTATACCGTATTGGGTGCAGTTGCTGCTATTTTGCTTTTAGTAGGCGGTATTAGCGGCTCCTGGTGGATGGCTTTAGGCCAAATAGTGGCACTAGTGATCCCTATTTGGATTTTTAGCCTAGTGTTACGGAATACCGTTTCACTGAGCTTAACTATCCAAGCTATTGCCATCAGTGTATTGGCTGTTTTTCTGGTCACGTACTTTTTAGACCTGATTAATACCGAAGCACTGACAGCCCGATTAGAGCAATTGTTTACTCAAGGTGCTCCTGCTGATGAAAGCACTCAATATAACGTGCAATCATTCTCAGAGCAGTTTGTGGCCAGTTGGCCAGCAGCTTTGTTCTGGGTGTATATTGCTGGGGTGTTTTTGGGTCGTGCGGCTCAAGCCGCACTGGATAACCCCGGTGGGTTTAGTAAAGAATTTAAAGAGTTACGCCTAAATTATTGGGTAGGCAGTATTTCTTTTGTGTTTGTGGTAGTGGGTTTTTGGTTACCGGTAACAGTATTGTTGCTAGCGGTAACCGGTATTGTAACCAGCTTGTTAGTGGTAGCCGGTTTAGGTTTGGTGCATTATTATGTATCTTTCAGAAAATGGTCAGGTTGGGTATTAGTGGCAGTGTATGCAAGCTTGTTCTTGCTGACCATGGTCATGTTACCTCTCTTAATCGTTTTAGCAGCTGCAGATAGTGTATTTAATATTCGTAAGCGTTTAACAAAGAGTGAGGCATAAGATGGACGTTATTTTATTACAGAAAGTACGTAAACTAGGTGGAGTGGGCGATAAAGTTCATGTTAAACCTGGATATGCGCGTAATTATTTAATTCCAGGCGGAAGAGCGGTATTCGCTACCCCTGAAAACATTGAAAGAGTAGCTGCACAGCGTGCTGAGCTAGAAAAAGCAGCAGCTGAAATGCTAAAAGTAGCAGAAGGGCGTGCTGAAAAATTAAAATCATTACAAGTATCTTTAGCTGCACAAGCCAGTGAAGAAGGTAAATTGTATGGTTCTGTTGGTGTACGCGAATTAGCGGATGCTATCACAGCGGCTGGTGTTGACGTAGAAAAACAAGAAGTACGTTTACCAGAAGGTCCTATTCATTATGTAGGTAACTACGAAATCGCTTTGCAGTTACATAGTGATGTAACCGTAATAGTTCCTGTAGCAATTGTTCCCGAATAATCAGAACTTACGCAAAACGTGCGTCGTTAAAGGGATTATGAATGAGCACATATACATCTACTCGTCTAGCTGAGACTACCACTCCTCCACATTCAATTGAAGCGGAGAGAGCGGTATTAGGCGGGTTGATGTTAGATGTGAATGGCTGGGAACGTATTGCAGGTAAAGTTCAAGAAGGCGATTTTTACCGCCATGATCACCGTTTAATTTTTCGCACTATCCATCATCTCGCTGAACATAATCAACCTCTTGATGTAGTTACCCTATCTGAACATTTAAATCGCGCAGGCCAGCTTACAGAAGCCGGTGGCATGCCTTATTTGATCGATCTTGCTAAAAATACTCCGAGTGCTGCCAATATTATTGCTTACGCCGATATCGTGCATGAGCGGGCAGTACTGCGCGATTTAATTGGGATCGGACAAGATATTGCACATAGCGCTTATCATCCTAATGGACGAGAGCCTAGCGAGTTACTAGATGAAGCTGAGCGCAAAGTATTTGCGATTGCTGAGCGTGGTATGCGTGAGGGCGGCCCTGAGCCCATTAAAACTATTCTAGCGAGAACCGTTGATAAAATTGATCAACTTTTCCATAGTGATTCTTCTATTACGGGTTTATCAACCGGCTATATTGATCTTGATAAAATGACAGCGGGTTTGCAACCGGGTGATTTAGTGATTGTTGCAGGTCGACCTTCAATGGGTAAAACCACTTTCGCCATGAATATTGCTGAGCATGCCGCATTGAATCAAAGTAAACCCGTATTAGTATTTAGCTTAGAAATGCCAGGCGAATCATTAGTCATGCGCTTGCTATCTTCTATGGGCAGAGTCGAGCAAACCCGTTTACGAAATGGTAAATTAACTGAAGATGATTGGCCTCGTTTTACTTCCGCTGTGGCTATTTTAAGTGAGCGTGCCAATTTATTTATTGATGACGCTTCTGGTATTGGTCCTACTGAATTACGCGCGCGCGCGCGTCGTTTGCAACGTGAACACGGATCTATTGGTTTAATTGTAATCGATTATTTACAGCTCATGACAGTTCCTGGACATAAAGAAAATAGAACAGCAGAAATTTCAGAAATTTCTCGATCATTAAAACTATTAGCAAAAGAATTAGAAACACCGATTATTGCACTTTCTCAGTTGAATCGTAGTTTGGAAAATCGTCCGAACAATAAACGTCCGATTATGTCAGATTTGCGTGAATCAGGAGCGATTGAGCAAGATGCAGACGTGATTGCATTTGTATATAGAGATGAAGTGTATAACAAAGATACGCAAGACAAAGGTATTGCAGAGATCATTATTGGTAAGCAACGGAATGGGCCGATAGGAACCGTGCGCCTATTATTTCAAGGCGAGTTTTCACGTTTTGAAAACCTGGCGTCAGACAGTTACGAAGAATTTAACTAAACCACTGGGGCAGGAAAACTGCCCCTGCCATTTTTGTTTCGTTTAAGCTTCTTCTGCAAGAGCTGTTTCTAATGCTGTTACATTAGTTGCAGCAGGGCCACGACCTCTATCAAGTAAAGTAAACTCTACTTGTTGTTGAGGTTTTAATGTTTTAAATCCGCTACCCATAATGTCTTGGTAATAAACAAATACATCACCTTTGACAGGATGCTCAATAAAACCGTATCCTTTTGCGTTATTGAACCACTTTACTGTACCCGTTTCACGAGTCGTATTTTCGCTGGCTTGCATATGTACTCCTCCTTACTATTACTGATAATAACCAGAGTATAAGGAAGATATGTGAAACTGTATGCGCGTGATTACGGTGTTGTTGCGTAAGCCTTTTACGCAATGTAAATTGCGAGATTTGCTATGCATGCTATAGTTTTATTGCAATTGTGAATAGCACGTTTTAAAAATGTGCAGATGTTTACTATACTATAAAATAATTTTGTTAACGAGGAGATAAGTATGATGAAATCTAAATTAGTGGGTTTAGCATTAATTGCTACCGCTGCATTTTTAGCGCCATTAACAGCGTTTTCATGCCAAACATCGGATCTTAAAATAAGCAACGTGACAGTATTAGCCGGTCCTCCAGGACAATTAAATACCGCAGGATATGCACAGTTTCATAATCAAGGAAAAGAAGCGTGTGTAATAACAGGCGCTACCAGTTCTATTTCGCAAACAGTAGAACTACACACAGTAACAGAAACCAACGGCATGATGAAAATGCAAAAAGTTTCTGAATTTACCGTTCCGGCTAATGGCGATTTAGTATTAGCACCCGGTGGAAACCACTTAATGTTTATGAAGCTTAATCACACGCTAAAACCCAAAGAAGAAGTCTCTATGACATTACTCTTTAAAGACGGTAAACAATTGCCTGTTAAAGCCACTGTGCAAGATATGCGTGAAAACATAAAAATGGACCATTCCGGCCATTAAACTAACTAGGCTTTATATCTGTTGAGACCGTTCATAATTTCTTTATGAGCGGTTTCTATTCCATCCCAGCTATCTAATTTCACCCATTTACCTGGTTCTAAGGCTTTGTATTGCTCAAAGAAGTGGGTGATTTGCTTGGTAATTAACTCGGGTAAATCCGTATACGTTTTAATATCATTATAAAGAGGTGTGAGCTTTGAGTGTGGCACGGCCAATACTTTTACGTCATAGCCAGCATCATCTTCCATTTTTAAAATCCCAATAGGGCGGCAACGGATCACACAGCCTGCGATTAATGGATAAGGGGTAAGCACTAATACATCTACTGGATCGCCATCTTCCGCCAAGGTGTGAGGAATAAAGCCATAGTTACAAGGGTATCTCATACCGGTAGAAATAAAACGGTCTACATTCAGCACTCCGCTGGCTTTGTCGATTTCGTATTTAATAGGATCGCCATTAGCGGGAATTTCAATAATTACATTAATATCGTCGGGTAAGGCTTTGCCCGCGCTAATTTCATTCATATTCATAATGGTAATCCTATAATATCGTTAATCTGGCTATTTTACCTGAAAAACCAAAAGACGCCAGCCTTAAAAATCATACCGGTTGGGCTGCTGCTTGTGGTATCAGGGGAGTCGGTGCTAAGACAGGCTGAGCGCATTGGGTGAATAGGGGTAAATTTGAAGAAAGTACTATCTTGGCGAGTTCATTTAAAATAAAGGGGTAGTCACCTCGATCTAATTGTTTCATATGTACTTTTGAAAAAAGAACCAATAAAAGAGTATAAGCGGTTTCTTTACTAATAATCGACTGAAAGAGTACGCTGTTGCTTCGTGTTTGAGCTAACGCACTAATATAGGTAAGTAATTTGGTATATGAATAGAGGCTCTCTCCATCAAGATAAGAATATTGAGGAAGTTTTCGGACACAGGATTGTACTTCGTCTAATAGTATCTTTTCAGCTTTAAAAGATTGGATCAATAAATTAATAATATCTAAAGCATGATTTTGCGTAGAAAGTTTATGTTGAAAATAAAGACTTCTAAATTCAGTAAGTCTATAAACCAATAGCTGAAATAGATAGGGCGTAGGTTTTGTTTTTATTTTTTCTAGATCATTAGGGGAAAGTGATGGTTTTTTATACGAACTCTTGGCACCATATAATTCAGTGATTAGTGTAGTATGGGCTTTCTCTAAAATGACGGGAGCCAGTGATAAATGCTCTATCCCATAAAGCCTTGGCCAAGATCCCTGATTGACTAATACTATATTATTGATTTCTTGGAATGTTACCTTGGGCGAAAAAATTGGAATGGTAGTAACGGGTGACATTTCTTGAACAATAATAGGGAAAGGTGCCTGCGGTGTTACCGAATTTTCTTCGGCTGGCTTTTTATCTGCTTTTAGTTTTTTTCGTCTTTCTGTATATTCTGGAGTTTTTCTTTTTCTTTCAGAAGTAGTAATCGGTGGTAAAGCATTCACTACGGGTGGAATATTATCCATAGGTTTAGGAGTGGAACTGCCAGAATCTGTTCTCTCCATTTCATCTTCACCTTCACCCCATAAAAATGGTGGTCTGAATTTGATTGGTGATCTATTCCAATTAAAGTCATCGAGCGTTACTTCGTCTTCATAATCTTCTATTGGTTCAAGCTCAACTAATTTATTATGATCAGCCACATCTACATCATCGGTTTTTTTAACTTCAGTATGAAATATAAAATTTGTTCCAACTAATTCAGTATTAAATACAAGATAGGGTATTGATAAGATAAGCTTATCTAGTTGTGAAGCAAAATCGCTTGGTCGTGTTTTTTTTCTACTTAAAATCAATAATAATAGGTCAGCTGCTATTTCTTTGTCTTTAGGGAAAATGTCAAAAAAATCTAGTTTTGCAATAGGATAGTTTTCATCTTGTTGTGTTAGAAAAAATAAAATCAGATTAAAAAGATGTTTTTCTGAGTCTGGATTGGCGATTTCTTTTTTTATTTTGTCTTTTGTTTTATTAAGAGTGATTCTAATTTTTTCAATTAAACCTTTACCATTTTTACTTTTATTTCTTTTAAGTAAAAAATAAATTAATTTTAAAGTTGGATTTCTTGAGAGTGCGGGGTTTCTTTTAAAAGAATTATTATTTGAAAGCATAAAATGTAATAGATCTTTGATTTCTCCATGAATATATGTATCAGATAATAATGCCTCCTTTCTTAAGGGGGGATGAATTTTTAAAAAGGTTTTATAAAATTCGTGCTCAAAATCTCGAGAGTGATTGGTATTGTGGCGTTTTTTACGAACCTGGCTTTTATCATCGGGCATAAAAATTCTGCTAAATAAAATGAATTAATCGGATTTTATAGGGTTTTTAGGATAATACAACACTATTTATGCATATAGTGAGATATGCTATAATCTACCGAATGGTTCATTTTATGCAGTAAATAAGCTATGTTTCCTCAAAAAAGCGCTCTTTTAAGTATTGCTCCTATGATTGATTGGACAGATAGGCATTATCGCTATCTGATGCGCCAATTAACGCAGCACACCCTTTTATATACCGAAATGATTACCACGGGCGCTATTATTTTTGGTGATGCTGAGCGGCATTTGGCGTATTCTCCTGCTGAAAATCCAGTCGTTTTACAATTAGGCGGCTGCGATCCTAAGGCTTTAGCCCAATCAGCACGTTTAGGACAAGAGTACGGCTATGCAGAAATTAACTTGAATGTGGGCTGCCCAAGCGATCGCGTAAAATCAGGTAAATTTGGTGCCTGCTTAATGGCAGAACCTCAGTTGGTAGCGGAATGTATTGCAGCAATGAAAGACGCTTGTGATTTGCCTGTTACTGTAAAAACTCGTTTAGGTATTGATGATCAAGATAGTTATGAATTTTTAGCAACTTTTACAGAGAAAGTCGCTGCTAGTGGTTGTGAAACGTTTATTATTCACGCCCGAAAAGCCTGGTTAAATGGATTAAGCCCAAAAGAAAATAGAGAAAAACCACCATTAAATTATGAGAGAGTTTATCAATTAAAAAAAGATTTTTCTGATTTGAATATTATTATTAATGGTGGTATTACCGATTTTGATACCGCCAAAGAGCAATTGAAACAAGTCGATGGTGTGATGATAGGGCGTATGGCTTATCATGATCCGTTTGCTTTTTCAGAAGTGGATCATTTATTTTTTGGCGCTGAAAAAAGTAATATCACTAGACATGATGTAGTAAAAGCCATGTTTCCGTATATGGAAGAGCAGTTAAGCCAAGGGGTGAGATTGCATTCGATTACGCGCCATATGCTGAATTTATTTAATGGGCAACCTAGAGCCAGACAATGGCGTAGAGAATTGTCATCCATTTCTACCATGCCTTCAAACGAAGGTTTTCAGCTCTTGCAAAAAGCGCTATTAGAGATGGATTAGGGTTTTTTCCAAGGTTCTAATTTCTTTTCTTCGTAAGCTAATTCAAAACGTTGGTATGCCGGTAAACCTTTATGGAAAGGTGGATAATCTTCGCCTTGAATAAGCGGCAATAAATAACGTTTGCACAGATCCGTAATACCAAATCCATCTTCACTAATATATTCAGGCGGCAATTTTTTTTCTATATTGGCTACTTTATCTAAAGCTGTATGATCAATACGCCACTGATAAGGTTCATCCGATTGGCGAACAATAATAGGTAATACGGCATTATGTCCATCTATTGCTAATTTTACAGCAGCTTCACCTAAAGCATACGCTTGATCCACATCTACTTTTGCAGCTAAATGGCGAGCAGAGCGCTGTAAATAATCAGGAATAGCCCAATGATATTTGTAACCGAGTTCTTGTTTAATGAGTTGTGCAATCACAGGAGCAACGCCACCGAGTTGAGCGTGACCAAATGCATCTTTGGTACCGGTTTCAGAAATAAATTGGCCAGCGGCATTTTGCAAGCCTTCTGAAACCACAATCACACAGTATCCGCGATATTCCACGGTTTTTTTCACGCGATCTAAAAAAGCTTTTTGATCGAGAGGAATTTCTGGAAATAAAATAATATGAGGAGCATCACCTGGAAAACTAGAGGCTAATGCAGAGCTGGCAGCAATCCATCCGGCATGGCGTCCCATCACTTCCATAATAAATACTTTAGTAGAGGTCTCAGACATTGAGGCCACATCATAAGCGGCTTCACGTATAGAAGTGGCTACATATTTGGCCACACTACCAAAACCAGGGCAGTTATCAGTAAACGGTAAATCGTTATCAACTGTTTTAGGGATCCCTATGCATTGTATGGGATAACCCATCTTGTCGCAGAATTGAGAAATTTTGTTAGCCGTATCTTGAGAGTCTCCACCACCATTATAAAAAAAGTAACCGATATCATGGGCTTTAAAAACATCTAATAAGCGTTGATATTCTGCTTCATGTTTTTGCACATCTTTTAATTTGTAACGGCAAGATCCAAATGCGCCGCCGGGTGTGTAGCGTAAAGCAGCAATAGCTTCTGGTGATGCTTGGCTGATATCCATGAGCTCTTCATTCAGAGCGCCTAAAATACCATTTTTTCCTGCGAATATTTTATTAATATGTTCCGGATGTTTTTTAGCGGCTTGAATAACCCCACAAGCAGTCGCATTAATAACAGCGGTAACACCGCCAGATTGAGCATAAAACGCATTACGTGCAGCCATGACAAAATCCTTATTTGAAAAGTTCTTATTATAGGGGTAAGTGAGTATTACAATGACATAAGTATAGGCAGGTTTCAACCTCCGGTGGGCATGTTATAATATGGGGTACTTAAATAAGGTAGGGTTATGAAAAGACACGTACTGGATTTTGAACAGCCGATTGCTGATTTGACCGCCAAGTTGGAAGAATTGAGGCGGGTAGGGGTAGCAGCCGATGCTAGCATGGCAGATGAAATTAACCGCTTAGAGGCTAAGATTAAAACGCTTCATGAGAGTACTTATGCCAATTTAACTGACTGGCAGGTCTCCCAGCTGGCCAGACATCCACAACGCCCTTATTTAATGGATTATATCCCTCTTATTTTCACCGAGTTCGACGAATTGCATGGGGATCGCCTTTTTGGGGATGACGAGTCTATCGTGGGCGGTACAGCGCGTTTAGATGGCCAGCCAGTGATGGTGATTGGGCATCAGAAAGGGCGTGATACCAAAGAAAAAATTCGCCGTAACTTTGGTATGCCTAACCCTGAAGGCTACCGCAAAGCCATGCGTTTAATGCAAATGGCAGAGCGCTTTCATATGCCTGTTTTAAACTTTATTGATACCGCAGGGGCTTACCCCGGTATTGGTGGGGAAGAGCGCGGCCAGGCAGAAGCTATTGCCCGTAACTTAGTGGTAATGGCCCAGCTTAAGACCCCTATTATTTGTACTATTTTGGGTGAAGGTTGCTCGGGTGGTGCTTTGGCTATTGGTGTGGGCGATCGTTTGCTGATGCTTCAATATTCTACCTATTCGGTCATTACCCCTGAAGGTTGTGCGAGTATTTTATGGAAGAGCGCCGAAAAAGCGCCTTTAGCCGCAGAAGCCATGAAAATGACCGCTTCTCGTTTATATGATTTAAAAGTAGCTGATGAAGTCGTTCCTGAACCTGCCGGTGGTGCTCATCAAGATGTTCCTTTAGTGGCAAAGCGTTTGCATGATGCGTTAATTGATAATTTACGCCCATTACAGCAACTTTCTACAGAGCAATTACTAGAACAACGCTACGATCGTTTAAGGCACTATGGCTTAAGCCATCTGGAATAGTGTAGTGAATAAGTCGTTACTAGAAAGTTTTCAGCCATTTTCTTTTTCAAAAGAAGATATTTGTTATGTGGCTTATAGTGGCGGCTTAGATTCCACCGTATTACTGCATTTTTTAAAGCAGCAACACTATCCTGTTCATGCCATTCATATTAATCACCAATTACAATCTCAATCTACACAATGGGCAGAGCATTGCGCACAACAATGTAAAGCCTGGAATATTCCGTGTACCGTAAAAACAGTAGATGTGAATAAACAAGTCGGTGAAAGCTTAGAATCCGCTGCACGTGAAGCGCGTTATGCTGTTTTTAAAGAAATACTCGTTGAAAACAGCATAATTTGTACGGCACATCATCAAGATGATCAAGCCGAAACTTTATTACTTCAGTTATTACGTGGTTCAGGTGTAGCGGGTTTAGCGGCAATGCCAGTGAATGCATCACTGGGAAAAGGATATTTATGTCGCCCGTTTTTATCAGTATCTAGAGCATCATTGCATGAGTATGCGATAAATCATGGTTTAAAATGGATAGAAGATCCGAGTAATGAAAAAACAGAATTTGATCGTAATTATATTCGCCATGAAGTGATGCCTGTTCTTCAAAAACGTTGGCCAAGTGCGGCACAAACCTTATCTCGTAGCGCAGAGCATTGTGCACAAGCCAGTGATTTAATCACGGAATGTGCAGAGCAAGATTATGCGCTGACTTCCTTGGGAAACACGTTATTGATTAATGCGTGTTTATTATTATCTGATGCTCGCCAAAAACAATTACTTCGATATTGGCTAGTAAAACAAGGTTTTTCATTACCTAGCACAGCACAATTAAAACAATTACGTGAGCAGTTATTAGATAGTAGAGAAGATGCTCAGCCTTTAATTCGTTGGGGGAATGTAGTGGTACGCCGTTATCAGGATCAATTATTTGCAGAAGCTCACCAAGAAATACCCGATTTAACTGAGATCACTCTGCCTTGGGATCTGAAAAATCCACTAATATTACCGGCGGGCTTAGGTCGCTTAGAAGCCAGCCACAGCCACGGAAAAGGCCTAAGTGCTAGCAAGCTATCAGAAGCACCCCTAAGCATTCATTTTCGCTCTAGCAATGGTGAGCGCTGCCAGCCAGTGGATAGAGCGCATAGCCAAGTGCTAAAAAAACTCTTCCAAGAATATGCTATTCCACCCTGGAAACGCTCTCAAATGCCTCTGTTATATTGCGGGGATACCTTGGCTTGCGTGGTAGGGGGCTGGATTTGCAAAGGATTTGAGGCCAATGAGGCCGAATCATCGATTTTGATTGAAGAATTCCCGTCAATATGATAAGATGTCTTCCCGTCTAGTGTGTTTTTTCCACCAATTTATTTGTCGCAATGTGTGCATAAAGGATAAGCCATGACTCGTTTTATTTTTGTAACAGGCGGTGTTGTTTCTTCTTTGGGTAAGGGGATTGCTGCTGCATCTCTAGCCGCTATTCTAGAAGCCCGTGGCCTTAAGGTCACCATGATGAAACTCGATCCTTATATCAACGTAGATCCCGGTACCATGAACCCCTTACAGCACGGGGAAGTGTTTGTCACCGAAGATGGCGCCGAAACCGATCTAGATTTGGGTCATTACGAGCGCTTTGTTCGCGCGAAAATGAAACGCCACAACAATTTCACTTCTGGCCAAATTTATTGGGATGTTATTCGCAAAGAACGTAGAGGCGATTATTTAGGTCGCACTATTCAAGTTATTCCTCATATTACTGATGAAATTAAAGCACGTATTTTAGAAAGCACAGCAGGCTCTGATGTTGCTGTGGTAGAAATTGGCGGTACCGTAGGTGATATCGAATCATTACCGTTTTTAGAAGCCATTCGCCAAATGGGTATTGAACAAGGTCGTGATCATGTGGCTTATATTCATTTAACCTTAGTGCCTTATTTAGCGATGGTAGGTGAAATTAAAACCAAACCCACACAACACTCTGTTAAAGAATTACGTTCGATCGGTATTCAGCCAGATGTGTTAATTTGCCGTACCGAAAAACCTTTGCCTGAAGCAGAACGCAAAAAAATTGCCTTATTTACCAATGTGGAAGAACGCGCGGTTATTTCTTCGTACGATATGGATTCTATTTACCGTATTCCTATGGCATTGCATGCGCAAGGCTTAGATCAAATTATTGTTGATAAATTACATTTAAATGCAAAACCTGCTGACTTAAGCGAATGGAAACGAGTAGTAGACGCTTTAAATCAACCTAAACAAACAGTTGATATTGCGATGGTTGGAAAATATATGGAATTAACCGATTCCTATAAATCATTAGCAGAAGCGTTAGTTCATGCTGGTATTCAAACACAAACCAAAGTGAATATTCATTATTTAGATGCAGAAGATATTGAACAAAAAGGCGCTGAGGTATTATCGCGTTTTTCAGGTATTGTGGTTCCAGGTGGTTTTGGTAATCGTGGTATTGAAGGAAAAATTAAAACAGCACAATATGCACGTGAACATAAAATTCCCTATTTAGGTATTTGCTTAGGTTTACAAGTGGCCGTGATTGAATTTGCTAGACATCGCGCGAATATGGCAGAAGCGCATAGCACTGAATTTAATATTGATACACCATTTCCTGTGATTGCATTAGTCACTGAATGGCGTAATGAAGCCGGTGAAACATTTACACAAACAGAAAGCACTGAAAAAGGCGGCACTATGCGTTTAGGCGCACAAGCTTGTGTGTTAGTAGAAGGCAGCTTATCGCGTGAAGTGTATAAACAACCCATTATTCAAGAACGTCATCGCCATCGCTATGAAGTGAACCCTACTTTATTACCTGGCTTAGAAGCAGCTGGATTGGTGGTATCGGGTAGCGCACAAGATAATGGTTTGGTGGAAATGGTTGAATTACCTAGAGATCAACATCCTTGGTTTATAGGTTGTCAGTTTCACCCTGAATTTACATCCACTCCACGCGATGGACACCCTTTATTTACTGGCTTTATAAAAGCCACACTTGAAAAAGCTGAGGATTAAATTTTATGAAATTATGCCATTTTAATGTGGGTTTGGATAAACCGATTTTTTTAATCGCAGGTCCTTGTGTTATTGAAAGTGAACAATTGGCACTTGATACTGCCGGACAATTAAAAGAAATGACAGATAAATTAGGTATTCCTTTTATTTACAAATCTTCTTTTGATAAAGCGAACCGCACATCAAACGATGCGTTTCGTGGTTTAGGTATTGAAAAAGGATTAGCGATTTTACAAAAAGTAAAAAAACAAATTGGTGTTCCCGTTTTAACCGACGTGCATGAAGATACGCCTATGGCCGAAGTAGCTTCTGTAGTAGACGTATTACAAACTCCGGCATTTTTATGCCGACAAACCAATTATATTCAAAACGTAGCTAAACAAGGTTTGCCTGTGAATATTAAAAAAGGCCAATTTTTAGCACCTTGGGATATGGTTCATGTGATTAACAAAGCTCGCGCAGTAGGTAATGATCAAATTATGGCATGCGAACGCGGTGTGAGTTTTGGTTATGGAAATTTAGTCGTGGATATGCGCTCTCTTGCGATTATGCGCGAAACTAAAGCACCGGTGGTTTTCGATGCTACCCATGCTGTGCAATTACCTGGCGGCCAAGGTAGCTCATCAGGTGGCCAGCGCCAATTTGTTCCTGTATTAGCGCGAGCTGCGGTAGCGGCTGGCGTATCGGGTTTATTTATGGAAACACATCCTAATCCAGAAAAAGCATTGAGCGATGGTCCTAATGCATGGCCATTAAATTTAATGGAAGAATTATTAGAAACATTAATGGAATTAGATACTACCGTTAAAAAATCTTCACGTTGGTTAGAAGATATAGTATTGCAAAATAAAAATTAAGGAATAAGAATGTCAACGATTCAAGATGTTAAAGCGCGCGAAATTATCGATTCTCGTGGAAATCCTACGGTTGAAGTGGATATTATTTTAGAATCAGGATACATGGGACGTGCTTCAGTACCTTCAGGCGCTTCCACCGGAAAATTAGAAGCAGTAGAACTACGAGATAATGATCCAAACCGTTATGGTGGTAAAGGCGTTCAACAAGCGGTTAAAAATGTTATTACTGAAATCAAACCTAAATTACTGCATAAAGATGCTAGCGATCAATTACGCATAGATACGATGCTAATTGAATTAGATGGCACACCTAACAAAGCCCGCTTAGGTGCTAATGCTATTTTAGCGGTTTCTTTAGCGGTTGCTAAAGCGGCAGCTGCAGAGCAAAAAACACCTTTATATGAATATTTAGCCACAGAATCTCAGCTTACACTGCCTATTCCTATGATGAATATTTTAAATGGCGGTGCGCATGCGGATAATAATTTAGATTTGCAAGAATTTATGATTATGCCCGTAGGCGCAGGCTCTTTTAAAGAAGCATTGCGTTATGGTGTGGAAATTTTTCATGCACTGAAATCAGAATTAACACGATTAGGTTTAAGCACTTCGGTAGGTGATGAAGGTGGATTTGCACCTAGTTTAACTACCCATGAACAAGCGTTTGATTTAATTTTAAATGCGGTTGAAAAAACGGGCTTGTCTGCAGGTAAAGATATTTTCTTAGCCTTAGATGCGGCCAGCAGCGAATTTTTTAATGAAGGTTTTTATGAATTAAAATCAGAAAAACGCCGAATTGCTAGCCAACATTTTGTTGATTATTGGGTTCGTTGGGTAAGAAATTATCCTATTATCAGTATTGAAGATGCGATGTCTGAACAAGATTGGGAAGGTTGGCGTTTATTAACTAAAGCATTGGGTGATAAAGTGCAATTAGTAGGTGATGATTTATTTGTGACTAATACTACTTTATTAGCCAGAGGTATTGAAGAAAACGTAGCGAATGCTATTTTAATTAAACCGAATCAAATTGGTACTTTAACCGAAACTTCAGCAGCGATTGCTTTAGCTAAAAATCATGGTTATGGAACGGTTATTTCTCATCGCTCAGGTGAAACAGAAGATACCACTATTGCTGATTTAGCGGTAGCAACAGCTGCAGGGCAAATTAAAACCGGATCTTTATGTCGTACGGATCGTATGGCGAAATATAATCAATTACTTCGTATTGAAGAGCAGTTGGGTTCAAAAGCGGTTTACGCAGGTATTGACGTTATTGCAGGGAGATAACACGGGTGATGAAATTAGCCACTTTTATTTTGATTGCTTTGTTTATAGGGCTGCAATATAAATTATGGTTTACCGATGGCGGTTTGTTAGAGTTATGGCAGCTGAGAGAAGCGGTAACTGAGCAAAAAATGGCTAATCAAACTATCACTGAAAAAAATGTGGCGCTCACTGCCGAAGTAGATGATTTAAAATTGGGCGTGGCCGCTTTAGAAGAGCGAGCACGTAATGAATTAGGAATGGTAAAAGATAAAGAAATTTTTTATCAAGTAGTCGATACAGGGCAATCTGATGTTAACGATTCTTCTCACTAACGATGATGGTGTTGATGCACCAGGCTTAAATATTTTAGCCGAAAAACTATGGGAAGTGGCTAATGTAGTAGTAGTTGCTCCTAATACTGATTTTAGTGGCGCTAGCCATTCTCTTACCTTAACTCGCCCTTTGCGTGTAGCCAAATTAAATAATGGTTTTTACAGTGTTAATGGCACGCCCACTGATTGTGTGCATTTAGCGATTACGGGTTTATTAGATACTATGCCAGATATGGTGATCTCAGGTATCAATACTTGTCCTAATTTAGGTGATGATGTTTTGTACTCAGGTACCGTAGCGGGTGCAATGGAAGGGCGCTTTTTAGGATATCCTTCTATTGCGGTTTCCTCTGCCGGAAAAGAAATTGCAAATTATGAATGTGCGGCGGATGTGACGGTAGAATTAGTTAAAAAATTACAAACCCATCCTTTGCCCGCAGATACTGTATTAAATGTAAATATTCCCGATGTTCCCTATGCTGAATTAAAAGGCTGGCGCGTAACCGCATTAGGTAAGCGTCATAATGCACAACCCTTAATTAAACAAAAAGATCCACGCGGACATGATACGTATTGGATTGGTTTACCTAGTGAACATTTTCATCCGGCAGAAAACACAGACTTTCAAGCCATAGAAGAAGGCTTTGTGTCTATTACTCCATTACATGCTGATCTCACTCGCTATGCTTCTATTAGCTCTTTAGCCGAGTGGGCAGCCAAAACTAATTAAGAAAGTTTTTTCTTTTCTTGGTGTGTTACTTTCATTAACGCAGGTGAATCGGTTGCATTTTGGAACACGCGCAGCTCGAAGTAAGGCATTACCGCTAATATATGATCAAATAAATCGGCTTGGATCGCTTCATACTCATCAATCGTCGTTCGGCGAGTAAACACATAAATTTCAACAGGAAGCCCTTCAGAGCCAGGTGCTAATTGGCGAACAAAAGACACCATCTCACTATGAAAATTAGGATTGGTTTTTAAATAATGCTCTAGATACGCGCGAAACACGCCCACATTGGTTAAGTTGCGCCCATTAATCGGCAGCACTTTTTTAAGGCCTAGGGCTTGATTATACTCTTTAATTTCGTTTTGTTTCTGTTCCAAATAACCTTTTAAATGCTCTACCTGTAAAAGATTTTTCAGTAAAGCACCATCACAAAAATGTATGCTATGCATATCAATATTCACGGCGCGTTTAATTCGGCGCCCACCTGCATCAATCATACCGCGCCAGTTTTTCATTTGGGTATTAGTGAGGGCAAAGGTAGGAATAATAACAATGGTTTTATCCCAGTTTTGCACTTTAACGGTGGTTAATGAAATATCAATTACCTCACCATCTGCGCCATACGTAGGCACTTCAATCCAATCACCAATACGTACGAGATCGTAAGAAGCCAATTGTATACTGGCAACAAAACCCAAAATAGAATCGCGGAATACCAATGAGAGTACGGCAGTAGCAGCACCTAATCCGGTTAATAAAACCACAGGAGATTTATTTAATAAAATAGAACCAATGAGTATAACGGCAACAGCAGCTAATATAATTTTAACCACTTCTAAATAGCTTTTAATAGGACGTTGTTTGGATATAGGAAATTGGCGGTAATATTCTTCTATTAAATTCGCAAAAGCGGAGAACACTAATGCCATAATCACAATAATATAAATTTTAGCACCGGCTTGAACTAAATGGGCTAAGGTAGAGGTAAGAGGTCGCCCATCAACAATAATCCAGGGAATAGCTACATAAATAATAATGGCGGGAATAATATGAGAGAGTCGCTGGAACACATGATGTTTTTTAATGGCCTGACCTATACGAGAACCTCTTTTTTCTGACCAACGATCGAAAAAAGTGAGTAAATAACGTTTAGTAATTAAATTACTGGCGTAGCTAACAATCAGTGTGCCAATAATAATGGTGAACCAGCTGGCCACCATGGACCACCAAACGGGAATATCTAAGTATTCGTAAAAGAGCGCGAGATCTTGTAGCACGTAATTCTCCCTAAAATTTAATTCCCCTCACCCGCCGCTAAAGCGGCGACCTCTCCCTGAGGGAGAGGTCGAGGAAGAAATGCGAAGCATTTGTTCCTCGGGTGAGGGGAATAAGTAACAAAAGTATTATAGCAGAAGTGGATCAGCTTGAATCAAGAGAAAAGGTGTCTAGGTGATATGAGAGAAAGAAAAACCTGCGCCCTGTTTTACATAATGTAAAACACAACGCAGGCTACTCGGTTTAACCTACTCCATTATTTGTAAATGTTTGTGTTCTTCCGCGTGGAGCTGGAGCCAAGCCAGCTTCTGTTAGAGCAACGTCTATGTGGTTTCGATCGGTTTGGGTTACTTCATACACTCGATTGCCCAACTGTTCTAACGCGCTGACTACTTGTGTTACCACATTATCTCCAATGGCAGCAACAGCCATAGGAGTGCTTCTAAATACACCTGTTGCTAATTGCAAACCAAATGCAGGAATAACAGGAATAATAGAAAGCGTGTTAGCGACTATGGTGCTAAGTGCGATAAGGAAGAAGGCAGCTAATGAAAGTTGGGCTATCAAACCTTCAGTGCCTTCAGTTACTTTTAACAACGCAGTCGTAGTGGCTGGCCAAGAAAAGACGGCAGCTACGGCGAAAAGTGCAGTGGCAAAAAGAGTCACTGTTTCTGCGTAATTGGGGAATTGTGTCCAAAAGTCTTTACTGCCTAGTTGAGCCCAGAATGCTTTGCTGAAAACATTATGATGTTCAAAAGCACTAATTCCTGGCGTCATAATGCATTGCTCAAAATAACGTAGGGCAAATTTAATCATTTCAAATGGTAAAACAATAGCGATAACAATCGCTAGACCTATATTAAAGTCTATAACACCTGAAAGACATAAACCTAAAACGGTTGGCACTGACAACGCTGCAAGTGCATATCCTTTACGATTTTCTTTAGCATCACTAGGCACTTTATCCAACTCTAATCTAGGTAGAGTAGCGATAAATCTAAAAAAGTCTAAGCCTAAAGAATCCAGCTGTTCTGGCGTTAATTTATTGTTTTCAGGATTTAATCTAACTAATCCCGCAATCGCGTTATCCAATCCTTCATTGGCCAGCGTAGATTGTGCCCATTTACGCACATTGATGCTGCCAGCATATTGAGGACGTAAGCTTTTAGCTAGCATATGCAGCTGTCCTTGCAAATCTTTTGATGTGTTAGGACCCATAAAAGGTTCGGTGCCACCAGTGACTTGAAGTGATCGGATGTTTTTGCGATTTTGTATAAAAGCATAATAGGCTTTTTCAAGCGCATCCCACACTCCTGCAGCACCTACTAAAGAAACCACCCAGTTATTAAAATTAGGCAGCGCTCTATCTCTAACGGTTTGGTCAATCAGCAATTGGCGGTAAGGAAGGAAGGCTACTGAACCGATTAACAAGATAAACGCGGTTTTAAGTGCTTTGTATCCTTTTCCATGCTTATGATCGGTAAAAAGGGAAGCTAGTATTTCGCCTATGATAATATAGGAGGCAGCATTAAATAAAATATTAGTGAAAGGAGCCCCTTTATAGGTAGCGCTTTCTACATACTGTCCTGCAAAAGGTAGTGGCGTTCCAAATACAACTTGCCACTGTGCATTTAAAAGACGCGCGCAATCAGCTGAAACCGTGCCAAAATATCCATAGGCTGCGGCTCCACCCACACCGCTTGCTATGCCATAAAGAACAGACATCAGTGTATTATCATTTTTATAACTTCTCACAGCATTGTCTAGATTAAATCTTGTTGGTGGTATAGGCGAGTGCTCAGGATTAACTAGCTCAACATAACCTACAGGCAAAAACGTTCTGCGAAACCATGAGGGAGTAGCACTGGTTACGGCGGCTAAAGTAGCACCAGGTGCAGCAGCAGAAGCTAGGTCGCCTTTACGACCTCCAACAGCCCCAACTTCTCCATATTCATTTTTGGTCAACAAGCTAGCTGCGTCGTCTATGCTGCCAGCATCTATGCTAACATTGTCTAGGCTGGCTGTTCTGGCATGGCCGCTTCTGCCTGCTTTTTTCTCAGTACCCGCGCCTTCATTTTCATCATCACTATCAAGAACTAGTTCTGGAATGGATTCAGAGGTAACAGCGCTAGGAGCAGGTGCTGCCTGAGCGTTTTCAAAAGAGGTTAGTTTTTCTGAAAATTGATAAGCAATAAGGCCAAAGTCTGTATTGCTTAGATCTGTTGGTAATGCAGCAAGGTTAGATTCTGTTAATTTGGTTGTGCTGCGGAGCAAGCTTAATACGACGTCTTTATGTGCAATATCGCTTCTTGCTATTTGTTGATTGAAATCACTTTGCTTGTCAGCAGGTAGTGCTCTATATCTTCTTTGCAATTCTATAAGGGTTGATAATTTCATGGGTACACCTCACTTCTGTTTATTTAAAGCCGACTTTCCATAGTATTATAATTTTTTTTGTGTGTCACTATGCTTACATGATAAAAACAATATCTTTTTGCATGATTTTGTCCTTTTTTTGACGGTAATCTGGTTTTATACCCAGTTTTTTGGAGATTTGGGTGACTAAAGTTGACAAAAATTGGAACAAAGAGGATACTGAAAGTGTACAAAAATAAAGCAATTACCCTTTGTATAGTGATTTTTGAGAATAAAAGGGAAATAGGATAAGACCATGCCAGCACCAGAAACAGCGACAGCGCAAACAAGCCCAGTACCCGCTTCCAGATCTGCTGTAACGCATGAGTCTCGTGTGTCTGATTATTTAAATGAAGGTAGAACTTCTATTCTTCATTTTCAGAAAAGGACAGTGGTTACATCCTTTTTGGCTAATTATCTAAAGTCTGTAGATACTCATTTAGCTTCTTATTTGCTCCATGATGGTTTAAGTAGCCAGTCTAAAGAAAATCTACTTAAAACCACTTCTTCACTTAATGTTAAATTTACTCATTCTCTTTCTGCCGTAGTGGAAAGTGAATTGGGTAAGTATTTATCAAATTGGTATATAACCGAATTTATACCTCATCATTACGCAAGTTTTAAAGCTGAACTCATTCAACAAGCAGAGCAAGAAATCGATTTGAATTTAGCAAAAGATGCTTATGTATATAAATTGTCAGCATTGTTTAATAAAAAAATTAAAGTGTTTTTAGAAGAAAAAACAAAAGAATTTAATGCGAAACTACCTATCTTATTAAATACGAAAGTAGTTCCCCAGTTTATTATTCAGTATTTAAATGAATCAGTTGTTAATCAATATGTTGACAATATGATTGTTGATATAACCGCTCATGCATATGAAGATCCTGTTTTCCATTTCTTTGGAATAGATAGTGAGATTGAAGACCATCTTCGTTCGGAAGCTAAAGAATATATAAAAGAGTATTTAAAAGCGCTTTGTGCCAAAACTACTTTTTCTTCTGAAAACCTCATTTCTTATGAAGAAATGAAATTGTATCTTCAAGGAATGATGGATCATTTTTCAGAGAGGGAAGGTGTTAAGTGTAAATCATTTTTGCTTGAAAAAATCGCTTCTAAAATGATTGGTGTTATTATCGCTAAGCGTGATGGCTCAGTTTCATTAAATAAAAACATTGTTAATGAAATGGTAAGAAAACATGGAAAAAGAAATCATTTTGACGTTGAGGTTTTTGCTAAACCTCATTTGATTGGTGTGGATGAAAGAACTTATAAAGATATTTTATTGAGACTTTCTGAAGGATTTGAAAAAGAATTTTCTCTAGCCTTGATGGAAATAATTTCTGCTAAACATAGAGAATATGTTGGAGCTAATAAAGAATTATCAGAAGAAGATTTATCTGAGGTTTTTCTTCAGTTATCTAATAGTTTCCCTTCTGATGATTTAAAGAAAAAATTGATAGATAACGAAAAAGATAATATTAAAAAAGGTAGAAAGATAGAAGTAAAAAATAAAATAAAAGGATTTTTTCATGAAGAAGAAGCTAAGTCTAATAGAGATTCTGTTGTAAGAAGGTATTTTTTCTCGGTTCGTGAAATTGCAAATGGCCTTGTTATTGAACAGGAGCTTTTTGATGAGCTTGATGCAAAGGTAATAAATGATGCAGTGAGAAATTCTTTTTCTGTAGCTGATCAGTTTATTAATGGAGATTTACCTTGGTCTGAAAGCGCTGTAAATGAAAGAATTGAAAAATCATGTGATCATTTTTCTAAAAGTATAATAAGCAAAGGAATTCTTGTTTGCAACGCTAAAGTAATACTTGTTGAAAAATTTGCTGCTAAGTATATTGAAACCTTGTTTGGCAAAGATTCTATGGTGGAAGAGCCTAACTACTTGACGCCATATCTCTGTATTTTATCTAAAGAAGAAAAAGCTAAAGTATTAAATTTTTTGAAGTCAAAAAGTAAAGAAATATTTAAAAAGTATCTGCTTAATGAAACTTATTCCCTGTTTCAAAATCATTTTTCATACGCGCTTCCTATTACTGATGCACGATTAAATGAAATATTTTCTGTACATGCAAAGCTTTGGGTGTCTCCGCCTCAGGAAGTGAAAGCTGCTGTTTTTCAAGTATTGAAAACTACTCCCGTGTACAAGGCTCGTATTAAAGAATTAAATAATAGTTTGTTAATTTTAAAGCAAACTTGTGCAAAATTAAATTTCCCAGCTTTTGCTTATGTAGACGACTTGTTAAATACAGATTTTAATATCAATGGTATTGATGTATTAGATCCTAAACGCGGTTTTAAAGAAGCGGTACGTCAAGAAGCTTATAGAAGTTTACTTGTTAATGCTGCAAAATTGACTAATGATGCTCAGAATGGTTTAGAAAACTTGAAATTATCTTTTAAAGAAATAGTCAATAATGTTTTTATTAACCAAATTCTTAAAGAAGTAGACAAAGCGGTAGATGAATCTGTTGATTTGAAACAATGTGCTAATGA
Organism: Gammaproteobacteria bacterium; assembly: GCA_965279305.1. Taxonomy (GTDB): domain Bacteria; phylum Pseudomonadota; class Gammaproteobacteria; order JBIOEC01; family JBIOEC01; genus JBIOEC01. The sequence continues at coordinate 1,259,492 of OZ257143.1, forward strand.
AATAGTCGTTCTTCGTAGTAAGTTAGCCGTTTCAAATGGAAGAACATATGTTGAGCGTCTTGAAGCTGCAAGTGATTACCTTAACAATGATCAGGGAAAAACTATCATTAACGTACTTCAAAAAGGTGAATCTTGGATCAGCAAAGTACTTGAGTTTTTTGGTTTTAGAAGTAAGAATAGTATTGTTAAGAATATGTTAGAAACCTGCAGAACTTACAACTCTTCTTTTGCGAATGCTCCTTCGATAGTGCCTATGACCGACGTGCCTGTAGGTGCTATACCGCTACCATCTTCTACAGCTGTTGAGCATGGAAGAGGAGTTTATGTTGAGCGTCCTGCGCCTTCTCCTGCACCTTCAGCGATTCTGGCTCCTGCTGTAGCTTAATTCTTTCCAAAACCTAGTCCACACCCTTTGTGTTTTTTTATAGGGTAGTATCTTTTATAGGTTCTTGTTACAATAGTTTTCCAACTTTAATTTAGCTTTTTACTGCCAGTAATGGTCAGGAGGACTCGTGGAAGCTGATATGTCTTTATGGGGTTTGTTTGCACAAGCAGGCCTTTTTGTAAAATCTATTATGATATTGTTAATGGGTGTTTCCATCGCTTCTTGGACGCTGATTTTTTATCGTGCCAAAGCATTAAAACATGCGCAACAAAGCCAAGCTCAATTCGAAGAACAATTTTGGTCGGGCGTGGATTTAAATAAGCTTTATGACTATCTTAATGGTAAGCCTAAGTTATTAAATGGACTTGCTGCTATTTTTCATGCGGGCTTTAAAGAATTTTTACGTGCTCGCCAACATGAAGTAACCCCAGAAGTGATTACTGAATCCTGCAGCCGCTCTATGCGAGTGGCATTGTCTAGAGAAGATGACAAATTGGAAACTCATTTAGCGTTTTTAGCGACCGTAGGTTCTTATAGTCCTTATATTGGTTTATTAGGAACCGTATGGGGCATTATGAATTCCTTTATGGCTTTAGGTGGTGTTCAACAAGCTACTCTCTCAATGGTAGCTCCTGGTATTGCTGAAGCATTAATTGCTACCGCTTTAGGTTTATTAGCGGCGATACCTGCGGTTATTGCTTATAATCGTTTTAATCATGTGGCTTTCCGTTTGAATCGCAAATATGAAAATTTTTGCGAAGAGCTGACGGGAATTCTTCAACGACAAGCCTTTTCTAAAGGTAACTAAAATACCATGGCCAATCCTGCACCTACTCGTAAAGGAAAGCGTCCGCCTCCAGAGATTAACATTGTTCCTTTTATGGACGTAATGTTAGTGTTGCTAATTATTTTTATGGTAACAGCACCTATGCTCACTCAAGGCGTGGAAGTAGATTTACCCAAAGCCACTACTAAATCTATTGAAGATTCTGATCAAAAACCGATTGTGTTATCAGTGGATGCGAAAGGGGAATATTATTTAAATATTTCACAACCTCCTGAAAAACCCTTAGGTGCGATGGCAATTGCTCGCCAAGTGAATGAAGCATTAAAAGCGGATCCTGAGCGTACCGTTTTAGTAAAAGGTGATCAGTCTGTGCCTTATGGAAAAGTGGTGGCAGCGATGGTGATTTTACAACAAGCAGGAGCACCTAGCGTGGGTTTATTAACCCGCACGCCAGACTCATCTGCAACAGAAAAAGGGTAGGTGGCTTGTGTGGTCTCGCTGGCGTCAAGGACCTTATTACAAACCCACTTTAGGCTCTATTGGTTTGCACGTGGGATTGTTTCTTTTTTTATCGCTGAATTGGCTATTTTCGCCCTCACCGCAAATTATGAATATGCTACAATTAAATGCTGAAAATCAGCCTGATATTATTCAGGCCACAGCAGTGAGTGAGCAACAATACGATAAAGAAGTGCAGCAAATAGATAAAGCCCAAAAGGCTCAAGCCAAAGCGAAACAAGAAGCCGCTCAAAAAGAAACTAAGGCAAAACAAGAAGCTGCTAAGCAGAAACAGATAGAAGAGCAAAAAATTGCTGAAGCTAAAACCAAAGAAAAACAAATAGCTGAAGAAAAATTAGCTCAAGAAAAAATCAAAGAAAAAGAAATAGCCGAACAAAAAATAGCGGAAGAGCAGAAAAAACAAGAAGAAGTCAAAAAAGTTGAACAAGAGAAAGCGGCTAAGGAAAAAGCAGAAGCTCAAAAGCTAGAAGCAGAAGCCAAAGAAAAAAAAATAGCGGAAGAGCAGAAAAAAATTGAGGCTGAAAAACTAGCCTCTGAAAAGGCCGCTCAAGCCAAAGCGAAACAAGAAGCCGCGGCAGAAGCGGAAAGAGTGCGACAACAACAATTATTAGCCGATCAACAAGCGCAGGCAGCACAACAGCAATCGCGTATTACCAGTGAGTTAAGCCGTTATCAAAGCTTGATTACACAAAAAATTGCTAGCGTATGGTCTGTGCCTTTAGGCGCAACTGCCAGTCAAAAAGTACGTTTGATGGTAAGATTAGCGCCGGATGGAACAGTATTGAGTGCACATATTACGCAAAGTAGTGGTAACGCTGCTTTGGATCAGTCTGCTTATGCTGCAGTGTTAAAGGCTTCGCCTTTGCCAGTGCCTAGTGATTTTGCAGTGTTTAATCAAATGCGGGAGTTAGATATTATTTTAACGCCGCAAGTGTAAAGAGGAATTACCGTGAAAAAAATTGCTTTATTAACTACCTTATTATTTAGCTTAATCAGTCTTAGCACTGTGTGGGCAGCGTTACGTATTGAAGTGACACAAAGTGTCGAACGTGCAATACCTATTGCTGTAGTGCCTTTTCCGGTTGAAGGCAATCAAGCGCTGCCTCAAAATATAGCGCAAGTAGTGCACGACGATTTAGCACGCAGTGGTGAGTTTAAAGTAATTGATCCGAGTTCTATTGATATGACTCGGGTTCGTGATTTTAATTACTGGAAAGGTAAAGGTGTGGATTATGTGGTATTAGGGCGTGTACAGCCTAATGCCATGAATCAATATCAAGTGACATATGAATTATTTGATGTGTTGCAAGCAGGTGTGGGCCAGGCATTATCTGATGTAGGACAAGCCGCTCCTGGCGCACAAAAAGCATTACTAACGGGCAGCCAAACAGCCACTGCGCCTCAATTGCGTGGTTTAGCGCATTATATTAGTGATGAAGTGTATTTAAAATTAACGGGCGTGCGCGGTATATTTAGCACGCGTATTGCGTATATTAATGTGCAGTGGCAAAAAAATCGTTCCCCTTTGTATCGCTTAGAAGTATCTGATGCGGATGGTGCTAATCAAAAACCGGTATTGGTGAGCCCTGAGCCTGTCATGTCGCCTAGCTGGTCGCCTGATGGTCGTCAGATTGCTTATGTGTCTTTTGAAAAACAGCGTGCTGAAATTTATATTTCTGATCTGGCCACTGGTCAGCGCCGCTTAGTGAGCAAGTTTCCAGGTATTAATGGCGCGCCGGCATGGTCTCCGGATGGTAAGAAGTTAGCTTTGGTATTGTCTAGAGAAAATGTGCCCAAAATTTATGTACTAGACTTGGCGACGAATCAAATGGAGCAGATCACCACAGGTCCTGCCATTGATACCGAGCCTAGATGGTCGCCTGATGGACGTTCTTTGGTATTTACCTCAAGTAGGGGTGGCGGAGCGCAGATTTATCGGGTACATTTAGCAGATAAAAGAGTAGAGCGCTTAACCTATCAAGGCAGCTATAATGCTAGGGGATCGGTTACCCCAGATGGTAAGCATTTAGTGATGATCCATCGCTCTGATAGTGGATTTAATATTGCCGCTCAAGATTTAAGTAATAACCAATTATTTATTTTGACTCAAACCCGTATGGATGAGTCTCCCAGCGTAGCCCCCAATGGACGTATGGTGATTTATGGAACATCGGATGGGCAGCGTCGTTCGCTGGCTGAAGTGTCGATTGATGGGCGAGTGAAGTTGCGTTTACCGACCACAGAAGGGAATGTGCAAGAGCCAGCATGGTCGCCATTCTTAAATTAATAGGAATACAACATAAGGAGAGCACGGTATGAGAGCACGTATATTATCAGTTGTCATGGTGACAGCATTGGCAGTGGCCATGGTAGGTTGCGCTAAGAAAAAAGACAGTGATTCAGCGGATATGATGGGTAGCGAAGGTTTTGTGCCTTCTACCACTAGTGGAACAGGCATGAGCCCTTTTTTCCCAGGCACCAAAAATTTGAGTGCTGCTGATCAAGCTTCTTTAGAAACACGCGCGTTTTATTTTGATTACGATAGTAACCAAGTACGCAGTGAATATTTTGAAATTATTCGTGCGCATGCGCGCAATTTAGTGGCTAACCCTACCGTACATGTACGTGTAGAAGGTCATACTGATGATCGCGGTAGCCGTGAGTACAATATTGCATTAGCTGAGCGTCGCGCCCAAGCCATTATGACTGTGTTGTTGTCTGAAGGCGCTAATCGTGATCAAGTGTCTGTAGTGAGTTATGGTAAGGAAAAACCCGCGGTACCAGGATATGATGAGTCCGCATGGCAATATAATCGTAGAGCTGTGATTGTTTATGAAGCAGGATAGAAAAGCATTGATATTAGTGGCGATGTTAATGATAGCGTCGCCATTGGCATGGGCTGCAAGCGAACAAGAAGATGTGAATGTTCGTTTGCAGCGTATGGAGCAAATATTAAATAATCGCCAACAATTTGATACCACTAATCAATTAATACAGCTGCAAGATGCGGTTGAACAATTGAATGGTCAAATTGATGTGCAGTCTAGAACTTTAAAAGAAATTGAAACGCGTCAACAAACTTTATATAAAGATATTGATGCGCGTTTGCAATTATTAGAGCAAGCAGCAAAAGCAGCGCCTGCTAGCGCTTCATCTGCTCCATTAGTACCTAATACATCAGGTACAGATGGATTATTGATGAATTCGTCTGGATCTTCTGTGTTATCAGTACCTAATGGATCTCCTAGCAGTGAGGCGAATGTTACGCCCAATATTCCCATTAATACGGCATCTACTACTGAAACGCCTGCTGCGGCTCCTGCAAAACCCAGCACTGGCACAACCGCGGCTGATGCTATGCAAGAGCAAGCCTCTTATCAGCAAGCGTATCAATTTTTATTAGATAAAAATTATTCACAATCAGTAACTGGGTTCAATAATTACTTAAGCACTTATCCTCAAGGGCGTTATCGTGCAAACGCGTATTATTGGTTAGGTGAAATTTATTTAATTCAAAAACAACCGCAACAAGCGCAGCAAGCCTTTAATACGGTGATTACGGATTATCCTAAAAATCCTAAAGCCAGTGATGCTATGTTAAAGCTGGGTTATTCGTATGCAGAATTAGGTGATACGGCGCAAGCGAAAACAATTTTGAATCAAGTGATTCAAAAATATCCTAATACCTCTGCGGCTGCGTTAGCTCAATCACGTCTTGATCAGTTATCTTAATATGCAGTCACGTTTACGGATCACTGAAATTTTCTATTCTTTACAAGGCGAAACAAGTTTTGTAGGTTTGCCCACAGTTTTTATTCGCCTAACCGGTTGCCCTTTGCGTTGCCAATATTGCGATACAGCTTATGCTTTTACCGGCGGTGAGTGGTGGACGATTGACGATATTCTCAAAAAAGTGGAAAGCTTTTCTCCTAAATACATTACCGTTAGCGGTGGTGAACCTTTAGCTCAGCCCAATTGTATTCCACTTTTAAAACAATTATGCGATTTAGGTTATTCGGTTTCATTAGAAACCAGCGGTGCATTGGATGTGAGCGCGGTGGATCCTCGTGTTCATAAAATTCTTGATTTAAAAACGCCAGGCTCTAAAGAAGTAGATCGCAATTTATATAGTAATTTAGATCATATATTGCCACATGATCAAATTAAATTCGTGATTTGTGATAGAAATGATTATGAATGGGCCAAAAAAATGTTGAGCGACTATCAATTAGATAAGCGCTGCGAAGTATTATTTTCGCCTAGTTACCAACAAGTAGCGTTACAAGATTTAGCCAATTGGATCATAGAAGATCATTTGCCCGTCAGAATGCAAATGCAGATGCATAAATATATCTGGGGCGATGTTCCCGGCAAATGAGCTCAAATTCCATGCTAAATGCATTACTCATTTCAGAAAAACTACCTCCAGAAATTAATTCAATTTTCTCTCCCATAGAAATTTTTCCTACCATCGACTCTACCAATAATTATTTATTGCAATTATCTGAAACCCAAAAACACTCGGGCTACGTTTGTTTAGCCGAAACACAAACAGCAGGCCGTGGAAGACTAGGGCGCACGTGGGTGTCACCCGCTAATAAAAATATTTATATATCCATATTATGGAAAATGCCTATAGCAAAGCGCAATGGATTAAGCCTAATAGTTGGAATGGCAGTTTTAGAATGCTTAAAAAATAGTGGTATGGCATCAGCTAAAATTAAATGGCCTAACGATATCATCCTTAATGGAAAAAAATTAGCCGGTATTTTAATAGAAGCAGTAGGTGACTATGTAGTCATTGGGATAGGCATTAATGCCAATATGACTCATGCGAATGATATTACTCAAGCCTGGACTAGCATAGCGCAAGAAATAGGAATGGTTGATAGAAACAAAGTGGTCGCTGAATTACTCTATTTTTTACAAAAAGAATTAAATCAATTTGAAACACAAGGCTTAAAACCCACACAAGCAATCTGGTCTAGCGTTGATGCATTAAATAATCAAAATATTACTATTGAGCAAAATGGAATATTCCACGAAGGCATGGCCAATGGCATTAACGAGCAGGGTGCTTTATTACTTCAAACACCTTCAGGCCTAAAACCCTTCTACAGCGGCGAAATCACCAAACTCCGCAGGATAATTGACAGTTAAATAACTGTTTGCTATTGTTCTTATACTTTTTGCGATAAATGAGAGTGATACAACGCTATGCCTAAGGGTAAAACGAATGCTACATCAGGTATACCTGAGACTCCATTTTCTCGCCCTTCATCTATCCCTAGAACGCCGAACCCGATCCCTAAGTTTATTTCTTTAGAATATAGCACTGTCCAATCTATACGTATTTCTTCTAATCCTGAAGCAATAAACGCGGTTAATAAGTACCATCTTTATTTAAGAGAATACTGTAAATTTAGTTGTGCAGAGATAACAGAAATGGCCTGTGCCGATGATGGCCTTAGGAAGATAACCGCTGTTTACCTCTACTATGAAGTGCTGAAAGAAATAGGTTTGAGCAATCATGATATCGTAGCAGAAGTGCTTAAACCAGAAGGGCATCATCAGCTTTTTGCAGTTATTACGGCTAGAGTGTTGAATGTTCAAAAATCACAGGATATTTTAAAAGGTATTCCAGTGAGTCTACACGAACGAAAAAAGATAACGGATGTTTTATTTAAAGCTTGGTTTGATCGTGAAAATAGCGTACGCCGGTTTTTTTCAGGTTCAGAACCACTTGAGCAAGAAGCATTACCACCAGAAGAAGCGCCTGCGCCAGAAGAAGAATTAGATCTTGTTCCACTTCCTGAAAGATCCTTGTATGAATTGAAAAATGACGTAGCCCAGCTTGGATTTACTCCCATTCAAGTATCAGGGATAAACCAGCCTCGCACAGGCTCTCGAAATCTGTGGGCTGTGATAACTTATTATGAATTATTAACAAATACGTACTATTTTACTCACGATCAAATAATTCGGATGGTCTCGCATCGAGGAGGCTCTCGAAATCTGTGGGCTGTGATAACTTATTATGAATTATTAACAAATACGTACTACTTTACTCACGATCAAATAATACAGATGGTCTCGCATCGAGGAGGTTCTCAAACTGTGGAGGCCGTTCTAACTCATCACGAGCGATTAACAGGAGATTTTAAATTTGATAATGATGAAATATTAAGAATGGTCTCACATTGTGGCGGTTCCGCTAATCTAGATGCTGTGATAGATCATTATGAACAATTAGGAATTTTGGGCTTTACCAATGAACAAATAGTAAAGACGGTCTCGCGCCATGGAGGCCGAGTTCTTCTTGATGCCATATGTGATCACTATGGAGATTTAATGAGTTCCGGTTTTAGATTTGAGGAATTATTGGGTATAGTATCCTCCCCTACTGCGAATGCAGGGGCTATAAAATTATTACATGCTAATTTTAATGGTCTGGATGCTGCTGGGAAAACTAAAGCGGAGATAATCAAATTAGTGTCCACCCCTCAAGGCCGAACTAGAATAAAAGAGATGGTTAAGTCTAGGGAATGGGTAGGTAATATGGTAGATAATCTTCGTGCATCTGTTCCTGCCTCGAATGTATTAGATGTAGATGCCGGTGCTTCTTCTTATGATCAACCTGATGCTCCTGCTGGTTCGAGCTTCATTTCTATGCCAACATGATAAAGCTAGTTTATAGAAATTCGTTCAAGAGCTAACAGCGTGGCTTTGATTTCTAATCCGCCAGCAAATCCAGTGAGTTTGCCATTAGCGCCTATTACTCGATGACAGGGTGCGATAATGGAAACAGGGTTTTTTCCATTCGCTGCACCTACCGCTCTAACGGCTTTGGGGGAGCCTATTTGCTCAGCAATTTGTCCATAGGTGCGAGTTTCACCAAAAGGAATAGTGAGCAATGCGGCCCATACTCTTTTTTGAAATTCAGTACCTTGAAAATCAAGATCCAGTGAAAAGGTTTTTAGTTTACTTTCAAAATAATGATTTAATTGGCGCTCAGTTTCTAACAGTACACCATGGGTTTTATTTTCTTCCATCGCATGGATTTTAATGCGCGTAGGATCATCGTTTTCCCATAAAATAGCACGCAAGCCTTTATTACTGGCCACCAATTTAAGTTCCCCTACAGGCGATTTCATTGTCTTATACATGTAGTTCATATGAGTATCATACTACTTTGATTTGAAACCTGCGAGTTTTTGACATTTGAGATATTTGTTTTATACTTTTTGAGATATATAGGTGTGGAAGCTAAAATGGACTTTACTTTTTTTAAGGATAAAAAATGAAAAATACTTTCTCTCTCATTTCCTATTCACTTTTTGTTACTTCTTTTTTATGCGCATCATCAGTCGGTGCCAATACCCCAGTAGAAGAAAGTAAAGCATTTCTTTTGCCTCCTTTAAGTTTTGTGTCCAGCAGTCCATCTCCTTCCGTTCCTGATCTGATCCAAATAGGGGCAGCTCAAAGTTATGATTACACTTTAGAAAACAATACTTTCTATGAGAATATGGATGTAACGGCTTCTATTACCGGTGATCCGTCGGGTGATGCCGTGATTGATCCGGCTTCTGACTGCTTAACAGCGCTTTTGGCGCCAAGTGCGACTTGTACTTTAACGGTGGATATAAATCCGACAGAGAGAGACCCCGCTGACTTTGTGGTTTCTGTGAATTATACGGGTTCAAATTTTGCGGATGTAACCGCTTCTATTTCTTATTACGCTACTAATACCTATGTTTATATTCCTAATTCGGGAGATGATACGGTTAGTTATTGTTTAGAATCGACAGCAGGGGACTTAGATGCGTGCACGGATTCAGGTATGGGAGCTGCTTTTTCTGAGCCTGTTGATGTAGTGATGCCGCTTCAAGAATTTTTTGGAGGGTATTATGCCTATGTATCCAATTTTGGTTCTGATAATATTGAAAAATGTAATGTTGATGTTTTAACAGGAGAGTTTTTAAGTTGCGCTGATTCAGGTGTGGGCGCTATTTTTTCTTCACCAACCTCTGTGCGATTCAATACTACCGATGATACGCTTTATGCTTATATTACTTCTGCAGATGCGGTGACAGCATGTAGTGTTAACGAAAGTAGTGGAGAATTCTTTGGCTGTGTGGATGCGATGGGTGCGCCTATTGCTAATCCGGCTGAGATTACTTTCCATACGTTTGCGAGCACAACTTATGTCTATATCTCTGCCAATTATACAGGTCCTAATGGCGCGATCACCCGATGTGAATTGAATTCTACTACTGGTGCTTTGATTGATTGTATTAATGTGGCATCAAACGTGTTTGTTTCGCCTAAAGGACATGCTTTTTATACGGCAAACAATTTGCATTTATATGTGGCCGATTCTGGTTTTGGAGTGGGATCAGGCACAGTGGTAAAATGTGATGTGGACTCATCAGGAAATATTGATGACGGTAGTTGTATTAATGCTGTTACTTTAGGCACAAACACGCTTAATGCGCCTGTTGATATTTCCTTTACTACGATAAGTAGTACGGATTACGCTTTTGTAACCAATCATGGTGATAATAGTGTTTCTATTTGTACTATTAGTTTTGATTCGGGTGCGGATGATGGAATGTTAGATTGTACTGATAATACTCCGGTTAATTTCTTTATGACAAATCCAACCACCAGTATTAATACTATCGATGATGTTTCGTATCTTTACTTGACAGGTTTTCTGGATGGAGAAGTGGCGACGTGTAAAATTTCTGGGTCAGGAGAAGTTTATTGTGTAGATTCTGGGGTAGGCGATATATTTGATGGCCCTTTTCCTGCGGTTTTTGATATAAATGCCGATGGCAATACTTACGCTTATGTATCCAATAATCAGGGATCTCCTCCTTCTATATCGTTTTGCTTAGTTGATTTGGGTACCGGTCGATTTACCAGCTGCTCTGACGCGGGACCTCTTGGTTTTAACGGGCCGAATTCTATTACGTTTGGTACGGTAGATTCAATTTCTTACGCTTATATAACGGATGAGTATTTGGGAGTGTTTCAGTGTGAGGTTAATTTTGGAGGCGAGCTAAGTGACTGTAGAGATGCGGCAGTTAATTTAGCTGAGCAGCCTTATGAAACAGCAGCAGGCATTCGTTTTAAAACAATCAGTGGCACGTCGTATTTATATATTGTTGACAGAGTTCCGGAGATTGTATTTCAATGTGCCTTAGATGCTACCACAGGATTAATAACCGATTGTATAGACTCTGGTGCTATCTTAGATACACCTATCGGCTCTATAACTTTTAATACACTGGATGAAACCGGTGTTGAATATGCTTATTTTCCTGGAATGGACGGTATCGCTCAATGTGCGTTAAATCCATCCAATGGATCTTTTTCAAGTTGTAGTAATAATACAATGCCGTTAACTTCTTATACGATCGCTTTTCATCAAATAGAAGAGACTGAAGAAGCGTTGTATGCTTATATCTCTTTTGATCAAGGAGCTTATTTCTTTCCTGCACGTTGTGAAGTCGATCCTCTTGATGGCTCTATAAATGCATTAAGCTGCAGAACACCTTTTGGAAATCCTTTGGGAATTGCTTTGAAACAGACATCTGGAGCTGGCTTGCGGGCTTATATTGCTCAAAATGATGCTGGTGGTGGATTAGTTAATTGTAATGCAAACACTTCTTTCCTCTCAAGTTGTATAGATGCAGGCGGTGCGGATCTTATACAAGCACCTATTGTAATGGATTTTCAAACCATTGCTGGAACTACCTATGCTTATGTAGCAGATGCTAGCAATCAAATTATCCAATGTGTATGGGATGATGTCACTGGCGAATTATCTGCTTGTAATGCGTTACCTTACACTTTCGCTTTACCTACTGGTATTTCATTTCAAACAGTATCGGGCACCGTATATGCGTATGTGATAAATGCCAATGCTGGCACTATTAGTCAATGTGAAGTAGATAATGTGGATGGTAGCTTTGTATCATGCTCAAACACGGGTGCGTCTGCTTTTGCTGGATCAACCTTTCTTGATTTTCAGAATAATCATGCTTATCTCACTTCTCAAACCAGCAGTAGAGTAGGGGTATGTGCGCTTAGCAGCTCAGGATTATTAGATAACTGTGTGGATTCTGGACAAGGCGATATTTTTTCATTGCCTGCTGGAATTGCATTTTTTACTAGCGAAGAAGGTGATTTAAACGCTTACGTTACTAATAATAACTCTGCTGTTGATACGGTCACTCTATGTTTAGTGAACACAAGTCCATCTGATCCTTTGTTTGGTACTTTCACGAGTTGTACTGACTCGGGCGTAGGAGCTGGATTTGATATGCCTTATGGAATTACCTTCCAAAGCTATCTAGACACATCTTATGGGTACGTTGTGAATGAAGGTGCAGATACCGTTTCTAAATGTACCTTAAATAATGATGGTACTTTTGATACCTGTAGCGACTCTGGTGCGGGCGCTGCCTTTGACCTGCCTACCGGCATTTACGCGGTATCTCCCTAAACCTTGCTAATAACCTCTCTTCTCAGTAAATATAGTGTTACTGGGAAGAGGGGTGAATAGCGCTTTCTCTTAGAGTACCTATCATTAAAAGAAGCTCAAATAAAGTCGTTTAAATTACTAAAGTGTGATATAATAAGCCAGTCTTAGATAATAAACGAGCGTAACTTGTAAGGCGTGGCGAAGTATGAACAGCGGGGATATCCAATTAGACTTACGGTTTAGTTATGCCGAGATTTTGTCTAAAAAAAATATAAGGGTACGCGCCTCTGTCGCTCCTACTAGCGAGGAGTCTGCGAGTGCGCCTCTCCCTGTTTCTCATTTTATTTCATTTCATCAGCGAAATAAGCTATTTATTTCATTTACTTATTCTAGCGTAACCACCCCGCAGCTGGGCTGGAAGGCGCATATTGGAGTTGATGACAGTGACCGTAATGGCAGAGTAATGGGTTCTGATGGTAACGAAATACTATATTCCGAAAATCTTGAAAAAGCATGGAATATCGTTAAAAACATTGCTATTAAGTACCGTATCCTTTCATTGAAGGTGATTAAGCCAGAAAAAACACTGATAAAAAATCCGCAGCAATGTGGTAAGCAAATTACTATTTATTGTGTGTTTCAAATGGATTTAGCATGGGAAACTATTTTTACAGAGATTGAAAACGAGCTGGTAAAGAATAACGTAAAACCCGCTCCTTTAAGTCCAGGGGATAAACCACTTTTGGGAAGTGCTTATATTTCTTATCGGAATGATGATAGTGGGGAGAAGGATGAACATGGCGTTTCACAATATATAGTGGGTGCCTATAATCAAAGCGGTGCAGTTGATATATTTGCTGGTTATAATATCCAATTAGAAAGCAACCTAGTGAGCCCTGTACGTCCTATTTTTGATAGGGAGAATGATAGCAGTCGCCCTGGTTCGCCTTTAGGCAGTAGCGATGCTAACCAATTATTGCCTGAAGAACCACAGAGAGTGTTAGCTCCAGCCCCTGTTGAAGACCCGGGCAGAATGTGTTGTAATGTTACTTAAATCTATCTTAATGGTGTAAATATATGCTTGAAATTTCTTGGCGCCGAGGACTCCCTCATATTCGAACTAAAGCGAGTTCGCAAGTGGCGAAAATTCCTTCTATCCACTTACCTGTGTCTGTTGTAAAGGATGGTATGGTATTGTCAGGTGCGTTAATTAATCTACCCACTTTATCGCCTGAGATAGCCGCTGAAATGGTGCAGACGCTTCATAGTTTAAATCGTTGTGAAGGGACCGAAGGTCAACCCGTGCTTTTTGCTGGTATTGAGCATAAAGAAGCAGAAGGCGTAGTGTCTTTTCAGTTAAATGTTAATATTCCTACGAGTGATTTTATGGACTATCTTAAAGATTTTGAATTGATGGATTCAGCTCAAATTTCAGCGTTTATGAAAAGTCTTGAGACAGCTCCTTCCGCGCCTTCTAAAACTCCGTCTTCTCCAGGGGTTACACCTACTTAAGAAAAACCCTACACCCACTCTTATATTTTAATAGTGCTCCAAGCATTTCCCTCCACAAATTAATCTGAAAATTAATGTGATAATAGAGAGCGCTATGTGGGAGTGGCCTGAGCAATAGGGGGCATGGCTGCGCTATTTTGTTTGGACACCATTTGTATTTCCTCTAATCGCTTTTGGCTTTTAACCGCTAATTCAACTACATTAGCCTGCGTGCTCAGACTTTGAGATTGACGCAGGAATTCATAGGCTTTCCCTACGTAAAGCGGATGGGTAGGTTCGCATTTACATAATTCATGATAAGTCGCTCCTATATGGTAATACGCAGTACCCCATCGTTGTGGAGAAAAGCATTCGACTAATTGAATCATTTGATGCATTGTCATAAAGCAATATAAAGCGTGGGTATAATCTTTCTCTGAAAATGCTTGGTTTCCTTGTTGAAATAAACCGTTTGCAATTTGAAGGGAAGTGGATATATATCTTTCATTTTTTGTGTAGTATTCGGCATATCTATAATGTGTGATATATAATTCAAGATAGTGTCTTGTGTTTTTAATATAGTCATTAACATTATTGTTAGGGTGATTCATTATATCTTGAATATGTGGTAGTGCGGTGTTGATAGGTTCTTTTAGTGTGCTCATAATAGCATTTTTAAATGCTATTTCTTTTTGATGCACGGGTGGCGCTGTATTGTGAAATAATTCATTTACGTTTTTTAAAAATATTTGGTCATTATTAAAGCCATGTGTAAATAAAAGAAAATAAGGTGTGGCTGCCTGGCTTAAGTTAATAACTTCTTGAGAATCACTATCGTTAAAACCTGAAACGCTCATTATTACATATTGGGTTAGCATCTCAGAAACTTCTAGGAATCCTTTTTCACCCGAAAAGGCAGCGAGCATTTTTTTTGATTTCGGGCTGGGTTCAATTTCATTTTTTTCTAAAGGAATCCACCGATTTTCATTAAAAAGGATGGGGCTTTTTGTGGGGTCAAATGAATGCGCGTTTAATGTTGTTATCCAATTTATTTTTTGTGCGACAAGTAATTGTTTTTCATTCGGGTGTCTTAAAACTTGGAAAGGAGGGATTTGATTTTGAAGATGAAAGGTACATAGATCCCTTGCATGGGCCGCGTTAGGATTATTTATTATCTTATCAAACGGTAGTGCAATAGCATCAAATTTGTCATCGATAATATGAACGGTAGGAGTTTTTTCTAGTGATCCTCCATTTCTTTCTAACCAGAGCTGAGCTCCTCTCGATGGTCGTCGAAGTAGGATTAAACAACTGTTCTCTCCGGCCCATTTAAGTTCCTCGTTAATTAAATTGGCTGTAATATACCTATCGGCGTGTGCCATTGAGCATCGAATGCCTTCTTCGCGATTTCTTGAGAAAATAATAATGATATTGCACGCAGAATAATCATGGGTAAAGAAACCCGAAAGAGCAGGAGGAGATTGCTGTTGGCTCCAGCGACAAATTTTAGATTGTGGAACATTCATGAAAAGTGGCATAATATTGATCTTTTTATATTATAAAAGGTTGCTCTACTATAGCGTATTTAAGAGCATTTTCAATGTGTGCTTTCTCAATAACGAATAATTTTACTATTTAAAAACTTTGTGAGGATAAAATGGAAGATTTTAAAGGTTTGATAGAAAGAATGGGAAGAAATCCTCGTTCATTGGGTGCATTTTTAATTATTGACAAAAAATTAACTTCAGATGAGGCCAGATCTAACGATGGTCCAGCCCTTGATTTAGAGAATTTTAAATTATTTTGCAGATTATTACCTGAAACAAGGATCACTTTTTTAGGATTTTCTGAAGTGAATCTTTCAGCTGCACAGGTAGATGCCTTGTCAGCCGTACTTCCTCGTACTCAAATTAATCGTTTGTATTTTTCTTTAAATTATACCCAGAATCCTCTGGAGCGTCCGACATTTTTAGAGGCACTCAAACAGACACCTAGCATTAAAATAGTAGAATTATTTCGTACCGGAAACACTCGTGAAGTTCCATTTAATATCGGTCCATTTGCCCAACAATTACCCCATCTCTCGCTAACCCGTTTAGTGCTAGATGACCATAATATTGGGGATGAACAAGTATTAGCCTTGAGTGAGGCTCTCCCTCATTCTGCATTGAAAGAGTTGAGTATTCGCTATGGTACTGTGACCGTTGTTGGTGCACGTGCATTAGCAAGAGTATTGCCTAACACAAAGCTCACGCAGCTCACATTAGAAACCCATCCTTTGGGTAATGAAGGGATTAGCGCACTGGCTGAAGCGCTTCCTCGTACCCAGCTTTTGAGGTTGGATCTCTGGGATACGGGAATAGATCTAGAAAGCCTGAAAGTCTTGGCTTCACACTTAGTTGAGTCTCCACTGACTCATTTGAGGCTTAGCTATAACAAGAATATACGGGGAGAAGGGGCATCAGTATTAGCTGAGTTTTTGCCTCGTACTCGGATAAAATCGCTTGAAATGAGTTCTTGTGAAATTGATGCTAGAGGAGTGAAAGCACTGGCTAAAGCCCTTCCTACGAGTCAAATTACTCGATTAGATATCGGTTATAGCAATATAGGTCATCTGGGTATAAAAGCGCTCGCAGAAGTACTTCCTCAGACTCAAATATCTGAACTACGTTTACGCCGTGTAGGGAATGGAAAACCAGGGGATTCAAATACATACATGGCTAGTCATGCCAATATTACTCCTATTCTGGAGATATTACCGGCTACGCAGATTACGTCCCTGGATATAGGGGGTATTGATTTAAAGGATAGCTTAGAAACGTTAGCCACTGTTTTACCCAACACGCGGATTATAAAGCTAGATCTTTTGGATAGTGAATTTTCACCAGAAAGTATAAAAAAATTATTCCAGATATTACCTCAATCACAAGTCATTTCTTTAGGGATCACCTTCAAAGCAATAGATAATGAAAGTGTAATGTGTTTGGCAGAAGTATTGCCGAGCACCCATATTGCGTCTTTTACGCTCATTCATCTAAATAGAGAGATACAACAAGAACCTGTTATGCAATTACTCAACAGTATTATTCGTTCACGTATTAGTAAATGCGATATGCGAGGTATTCCTTCTTCAACTCTTCAAACACATGTAATTGAAATAATAAATGCTCGTTCCCAAGAAGTAATGGGTGCAGTAGATGCTAATGATTGGGACAAGATACAATCTTTATTAGAGGGTGTTGTTTCTGCTTGTGCCAAATATGATTATTATCGAGGTAGTCTCCTTCATATAGCAGCAAAAGAAGATAATATGGAATTAGCTCATCTTGTGTTAAGAGCTGCAGAGCAACAAGGTTGTTTACCAGCGGTTTTATGTCAGCAACATCCGGTTACGTTTACGACGGCAAGAGAGATAGCAAGAGAACAAGATCATACTGAATTAGAGCGTTTATTGGCGATTGCTGAACAAAAATATGTGGCACCTCCTAAGACTAGCGAGAGTGTTAGAGAAGAGGCATCTTCATCAGCACCTCAAAAACGAAAAAAAATGGATGCGCCACCTCCATCCAATCGTTTAACTCGATCAATGGCAAGAGTTCCAGATTAGATATGAAGTAAAATGTTTTTATTTTGAACGTAAATGGAGAAAATTAAATGTACCCTTCTGAAGCAGAGTTAAAAGTACTTTTAGATGATATTCGCAATAATAGAAAAGAAGAATTATATATATCTCACTATTGGGATAAGGCTTCTCTTTATCCTAAAATAGCGGAAGTACTGTCAGCGAATGTGTCACTAACAACAGTAAACTTAAATTTTAGTCAGACCTCTTTAGAAGATATAAGAGTTTTATTTGAAGTTCTTTCAAGGCATTCTACAATACGAAGAGTAACTCTAACGGGCATAGTTAATCCAGTTTTAGAATTATGTAATATTTTGAGAGAATATTTAGCAAGAAATCCTCTTGCAGAAGTTTTATCTTTAGAAAGATCTATGATAAGAGATCTAGGGGCAAAGGCAATAGCAGTAGGATTGGAGAAAAACACCCATTTAAAAGAGCTAGATTTAAGATCAAATGGTGTTGTTGCTGATGGAATGGATGCTATTGGAAATACGCTAACAGTCAATACAAGTCTTGAAGTTCTCAATCTAGATTACAACACTGCTCGTGATGTTAATATCATTGCCTTGATGAACGGACTGGCCCCCAATAAAACTTTGAAAGAATTAAAATTAGGCCATAACGATATAACGCCAAAAGGAATGGATGCGATTTCAGAGTGCATAAAGATTAATGAAGGTTTAAGAGCGATTAGTATCGATGGATTTTTTATTTTTGGAGAAGGTGGTCTCGCGAGATTCGCAGATGGGATAGGTAGTAATAACACTTTGACTCATTTGGTTTTACATGGAAATCAACAATCGTTTAGTCCCGAAGAATTTAAACGACTGGTAGATGCTTTGGAAAAAAACACCGCCCTTAAATCATTAGTATTATTTCAAATGAGAATTCTCTCCAGTACTGTAGACTATTTGGTTATGTTATTAGCGGGTTTGAGTAATAATACTACCATGGAACATCTGGATTTCTCATATAGTTATTCTTGGGATAACCCTGTTCTTGCTAATGCACTACGCGAATTTGTTGAAAAAAATCGTTCTCTTAGAGCACTTACTATAAAAAGTTCTAATCTTTCTAACGATTTTTTTGATTCTCTAGGGGCAGGGTTAGAGCGTAACCCTGGCATAGAGGTACTTAGTTTGAGTTTAAACAGGCCTGATGTTACAGGAATGCGGAGTTTTTCAAAAGGTTTAGCCGGTCGTTCTCGTGTAAGAGAATTAGATTTAGAGCACTGTAGAATGGATGCTGCGCAAATGGCTGAATTAGCACCTGCTTTTCAAGATAATTCCACATTAATGCGAGTTTCATTAGAAGGCAATAAAATAGAAAATGAAGGTGTTGAGAGTTTAGCTTCTCATTTTACGGATAAAACCGCTTTATGTGAATTAAATTTAGCCAAGAATAATATTGGTATAAAAGGTGCTGAATCAATTAAAACAATTCTTGTAAAAAGTAGATATTTGTTTAGTTTGAATCTAAACGGAAACCCGCTAACGCCCCAAGCGATGATGCATTTAGCACATGGATTAGCGGATAACTTTACTGTTACGGATATAGATATTAATGAGAGTAAAACAAAAGCGAGTGATAATTTCCGTTTAAAAGTTAATAAAGCGGTAGATCGTAATCAACAATTAAGCAAAAATTTATATTCCGCATGGAGTAGAGGCGATGATTTATCAATCAATGCATTATTGGATCGGGGCGTATCTACTTGTTCACTACATGCCAGAGATCCAGCTACTGGAGATACCATTTTGCATGCTGCAGTACGTGCTAATGATAGAGTATTAATAAATAAACTTAAAGAACGACTTGATTTTGGATTTTTATTGCATATAAAAAATGCTCGAGGAGAAACAGCTCAAGATATAGCAAAATTAAATGGTATGGGAAACTTAGAAAACAGACAACAGAATGTACACGAGGGTAGCTCCAGTCAAGCTCGCCCTGAACCGCCATCTTCTAGAAAGCGAGCAAAAAATACCTAAGAGAGTGCTATCTAAAAGCTTCGTTTTTAAAAAGACAGCGATCCCTGTTGACAGTTAAATAACTAATATGCTATTATCTTTCCACTTTTTGAGATAAATAAGTGTAAAAGAATATGCCTAGATTCAGAACTGCCTACCCAGCTTCGACTCCCTATACTCACCCTGAGCATTCAGCGCATAAGCTTGGTATGTCTTCGAATTCCGCTATGGAGCAGAAGTTGCAAGATGAGCTTATTTCTTTAGGATATAATCAAATTCAAGCAAGTTTTATTAATATTAATCCTCGTGCTGCAAAAGCAGTTATTAAATACCATTTGTACTTAATGGAATGTGGCTTTACTCATGATGAGATAACAGAAATTGCCAACGCTCATAATGGGTTTAATAATACCCACAATGGTTTTAAGAATATCTGTGCTATTTTTGTTTATTATGAGTTGCTGAGAGAAAGAGGTTTGAATAATGCTGATATCGTGAGAGAAGTGCTTAAAACACTAGGTCATATCCAGCTTTTTTCATTTATTACGGTTAGTGTGTTGGGCCCTGAAAAATCCCTACCTTATTTACTAGGTAGAGGGATTAACCTCGTAGATCAACAACAGTTACACGATGTTTTATGGGAGGCTTGGTCTAATCGTGCGGTTCGGATCCGCCCACTTATTCAGACTTCAGAGCCATTTGAAGAAACAGCAGAGCCAGAAACAGCAGAGCCAGAAACAGCAATGCCAGAAGAAGTAGAAATGTTAGAAGAGGGATTAGTTCATTTTCAGCCTTCTGGAACAGATACAGATGTATCAAATTTTGAATTTACTTACACTCCCCTGTCTGGGGCAAGTCAACCTGTAGCTCAGGTAGGAGAAAATGAATGGGCGCAGGAATTAGCATTATTAAATATTTTTACACAAGAGCAAATAGATTCTCTCCTATCCAAGAAGAGTTTTAATAAAAATACTTTATCTGCGCTCAAGCGTTACGCAAGAGCGATAATGTATAGCTATGGATTTAGCGTCAAACAAATTCTGCAGATAGTGAGTCATGCTGGAGGCTCCAACAATTTAAAAGCGGTGCAAGCGTGTTTTCATGAGTTACTAGAGCTTAAATTTACTGCCGAGCAAATTGTGAGGATGGTGAGTCATATAGGAGGCTCCAACAATTTAGAAGCGGTGCAAGCGTGTTTTCATGAGTTACTAGAGCTTGAATTTACTGCTGAGCAAATTGTGAATATGGTGAGTCATGTAGGAGGCTCGAAAAATTTAAAAGCGGTGCAAGAGTGTTTTAAGGTGTTGCGAGCACTTGAATTTACTGCTGAGCAAATTGTGAATATGGTAAGCCATGGTGGAGCTTCTGGTATTCTCTATACGCTCTGTAAATGGTTTTATGTAATAGTGAATGAATTGGGAGAAGAAGCATTTTTGCTCAACAGTAGAAATAAAGCCGTTTATTTAGTGAAGCGGATCAGAGAATTACGTAAAGGCGTTCTGCAAGAAGCGCCTCTTCCAGTGAATAATGTCACCTCAGCTCCTCTTTTACCTCAGGATGAGGAAGAGAATGTTTGGCTATTAAATGCATTGGAAAGGGAAGTCAGTGCCTCTTCACATCTACTTGAAGAACCAGTGCCAGAACAAGCAGCAATGCCAGAAGGACCATTTCATCTTAACCCATTGCCTGAAAGAGAGTTAGATGTATCAAATCTTGGATTAACTTACAATGCAGCGTCAGGGATAAACCAGCCTATCGCTGAGGTAGGAAAAAATGAATGGGCGCAAGAATTAGAATCATTAACTATTTTTACTCACCAGCAAATAGCTTCTCTTCTCTCCAAGAATAGTTTTAATAAAAATACTTTATCTGCGCTCAAGCGTTACGCAAGAGAGATAATGTATAGCTATGGATTTAGCGCCGAGCAAATTGTGAAGATAGTGGGTCATAAGGGAGGCTCGAAAAATTTAGAAGCGGTGCAAGAGTGTTTTGAGGATTTAAACCGGTTAGGATTTAGTGTCGAGCAGATTGTGAGAATAGTGAGTCGTAATGGAGGCTCCAACAATTTAGAAGCGGTGCAAGAGTGTTTTCATGAGTTACAAGAGCTTGGATTTACTGCCAAGCAAATTGTAAGGATGGGGAGTCATAATGGAGGCTCCAACAATTTAAAAGCGGTAAAAGCGTGTTTTAAGGTGTTACGAGACCTTAAGTTTAGCGCCGAGCAAATTGTGAGAATGGTGAGTCATGATGGAGGCTCCAACAATTTAGAAGCGGTGCAAAAGTGTTTTGACGTATTACGAAAGCTTGAATTTACTGCTGAGCAAATTGTGAGGATGGTGAGTCATATAGGAGGCTCAAAAAATTTAATGGCGGTGCAAGAGTGTTTTCATGAGTTACAAGAGCTTGAATTTACTGCCGAGCAGATTGTGAGTATGGTGAGTCATACTGGAGGCTCCAACAATTTAGAAGCGGTGAAAGCCTGCTTTGATGATTTAAAAAGATTAAGATTTAGCGCCGAGCAGATTGTGAGGATGGTGAGTTGTAATGGAGGCTCCAACAATTTAGAAGCGGTGCAAGAGTGTTTTCATGAGTTACAAGAGCTTGAATTTACTGCCGAGCAGATTGTGAGGATCGTGAGTCATGTAGGAGGCTCGAAAAATTTAAAAGCGGTGCAAGAGTGTTTTAAGGTGTTGCGAGCACTTGAATTTACTGCTGAGCAAATTGTGAATATGGTAAGTCATGGTGGAGCCTCTGGTATTCTCTATACGCTCTGTAAATGGTTTTATGTAATAGTGAATGAGTTGGGAGAAGAAGCATTTTTGCTCAACAGTAGAAATAAAGCCGTTTATTTAGTGAAGCGGATCAGAGAATTACGTAAAGGCGTTCTGCAAGAAGCGCCTCTTCCAGTGAATAATCTCACCCCAGTTCCCCCTCTACCTCAGGAAGAGCAGGATAATGATTGGTTATTAACTGCATTGGATGAAGTCAGTGCCTCTGAAGTGTTATCTTATATGGGAATAGAGGTGGCATATGAGCCATCGATG
Organism: Gammaproteobacteria bacterium; assembly: GCA_965279305.1. Taxonomy (GTDB): domain Bacteria; phylum Pseudomonadota; class Gammaproteobacteria; order JBIOEC01; family JBIOEC01; genus JBIOEC01. The sequence continues at coordinate 1,281,802 of OZ257143.1, forward strand.
AACCTGGGTGGTGCGAGTCGCCCGGGATAGGTTCACTCTGAAAGCATTAAATCATTGGCCAGAACCTGCGACCTTTCCCTTAGGAGGGAGCGCTATTTTTTATTGAGCATTAGGAGTGTCGCTGCGTCTGAGCTTTGGTGCCGGTGCGTTAGTAGCGGCGTTTAAGATGTACTCAAGAGTTTCATCGTTATTTTCAGCAGCGATAGGAGTAGAAACTCTTCCATCATTATCTGCAAGATTGGGATTAGCAGTGCCGCCTAGTATTGCTACGATATCGTGATGTCCATTTTCTGTTGCGATGGAAAGCGGAGTAGCGCCATCTCTTGTGCGTGCTTCAATATTAGCGCCTGCGGCGAGCAATACTCTTACCACTTCTGCGTGTCCATTTGCTGCAGCGACGAAAAGCGGAGTAGCGCCGATAGACCCAGTCAAAGAGGAGGGGCGATGAACATTAGCTCCAGCAGCGAGGAGTATTCTTACCACTTCTGAGTGTCCATTTTGTGCCGCTATTAAAAGAGAGGTCATACGGTGATTACTAGGTGGTTCAGCATCAGCACCTGCAGCGAGGAGTATTCTTACCACTTCTGAGTGTCCATTTTGTGCTGCGATGTAAATCGGGGGAACACCACTCTTCCTAGGTGTTTCAACTTTAGCGCCTGCAGCGAGCAATATTTTTACCACTTCTGAGTGTCCATTTTCTGCGGCGACGAAAAGCGGAGTGGCCCCATCACTTGTGCGGGACAGATGAACATTTGCCTTTGCAGCGAGCAGTATTTTCACACTTCCTGATTGTCCAAGTTCTGCGGCGACGAAAAGGGGAGTACCCTCATCAGGATCGGTGAGAGGTTGATCGATTTTTTCGATAAATTCTTTGGTATTCAGTTTGTCATCTTGTTGTAGAGCTATAGCCCAGTACTCGGAGGGCAGATAGTTAGCATTATTTACTAGTATCTGATAAATAGATTTTCGTGTTTTTTTATCACGAGCCACGAGAAATAGAGAGGTTTGGGTGCCAGAAGAAAGAGTGAGGAGCTCGTCAGCGGAGAGCTCTGCGCTTAGGACTCCATCAAAAATATCGTAAACAGCAACTTGGAGTTTGGATGGGAGATCACCATATTCTTTTTGATGAGCCTTACGGATTAGCCCAGCCCAATATCTCCAATCATTCGCATGAGAGGTTTGAAGTGCTAGCTCTAGAGCAGAAATATGTCTAACGAGCTGGGGATATTTGTGCAATATCGATCTCAAAAAAGCATGGTCATCGATGACCCTTTGGGCTCTTTTGCTGACTTCCCTGATCTTGGAATGATCATAAGGGCCTAGGAAATAAAAAATTCGTGCCCATAGTTCATCGGGTAAATTAGTGAAAGTTTTTGGCATGCTATGAGTTGTTAATTATTTAGTTGACTACATGGTAAGGGAGTTGCCTGCTAAAGTCAAATTTTGCACTGAACTAAGTGGTAGTCAGTTATTCAACTTGACTGGGTCAGCCTTATATGATAAATTGAGGGTTAATATTTACTATACCTTTATAAGCCATGCCTCCAAATATACTCACTTTATATGACGCTTTCCAATCCATGGAAAAAGCGGTTGAACAAAAATTATATGAAGAAATGCTGGGCGCTCTAAAACCCAATGCAAAGCTACCTGAATACCGTAAACACCTTATTGCCAGTAATATTGGGGGAAACCTCAGACGTTTACCTAGATCACCTGAAACATTGCGTAGCTGGGTTTTGGTTCAAAGACAAAATTTAGATAGCGAGGCCTTAACTGCACTAGATGAGCGGATTGCTCGATTTACCATGCTTCAAGGTAGTCTCCCTTATCAACCTGATCATTGGTTAGAGGTTTTTACAGGTGAAGTTAATACATCCTCTAATGAACTACTCATAAAATTAAATGAAGTAAAAGCGGCTTTAAACTCTGGGAATTGGCTGAATTTTGATCTTCCCATTATGCGTGATAAACAGTTGCCTGTTTACGCCATCATGCTATTTACTTTAAATGAAATAGATTTAAAGGCGTATACAGATTTATCTAGAATTGCAAAGATTATTGATGAATATCCATCTTTTTATCAGCAAGTCGCCATCTTAACAGACAGCGGTGAAATGGATCCTCTAGTGGAAGATAATTTTGAAGATTTTTTAATAGGAAAGAATAATTTAAAAAGAGATCCTCAAGTATTGAAGGAAGCTAAGGAAAATTTCCGAATATTAGTGAAAACACTGCCGAAATCCGGACGTAATCTCGTTAGAATTGCATGCCCAGATTATACTGAAAGACCAATAGAAGACCGATTAAATAAAGAGAGTGGCTTTCCTAAGCTATATGCGGATGGTTATTATTATTTTATTCCAATATCTGTTTTTAATCTCATACAATTCTCTTTATTTAAAAATAATTTTCGGCCTATGTTCCCTATTCAAGGAAGTATGCCCGCTTATCCATTTATTCATTTACAAATGAATAAATTGAAACCTGCATCCGTTTTACATAGAAATCCTCATGTCACATTATGGCCACACGATAGTACCAGCAGCGCCACTGGATTAACTGACCACGATATGTATGCTCATGTCCATTTTATGTCAAAGTATTCTGAAAACTTTTTAGAAGATTTATTTTCACTTACCCGATGGCTAGAAACTCACAATTTCTTTAGTGCACAGAAGATCCCTGATTGGTTAAATACCTTAAGTGATCTCAGTGGAATGCCTAGTATGAATATAGTAGAGATGTTTAGTATCATTCCTATGACAGCTCTTTTTTTGATGTTTTTGTCAGATCAAGATGATGCTATTAATCAAAATGAATTTTATTTGGAATTTAAAAAATCAGAAAAACATATGGAAATTAAATCTCTGTATGAGAAACTTTTTTCTGAAAGGTTAGTTAACTCAACTCAATCATTAATGAAACGTGCTGTTATAATAAATTTTTATTTAAATATAAAAGAGGTTGTTGAGAAAGTTAAAATAGGAACCGTTGTTCCTTTTCATCTGGGTGGTAATTTATCTGATGGCGTTATCCCAGAAACAATAGATGAACTTATTTCTACATATAAAGATATGTTACTTTCATTAAGTTTTAATTATGATTCTGGTGCGCAAGTTTATACCGTTTATCAAATAAATGCTGAAAAAAAATCGTCTGATAGTATAGTTTCTCAAAGCTATGATGACGTCAATGATGATTATCCTGATTCTCTTCTGTCTGTTTCATTGTTTAATCTTATTAAAAACAGTTGTAATAAAAAAGGTGTAAAATTTGAAAGATTACCTGATCATTATAATGCTGAGAGAAGTGCTTATGTTGATAAGGTTAATAGTAGTGCTAGGATGGGTTTTGATTCACAAATATCATATATGATAGACCATATTATTTCCGGTTCTCCTTCACTGAGGTACCTTTTGTTTTTTAATTGGATTTCTGAATATCCCAGTGTTATGTATACAATGTTTGGAAACTGTCAGATGCAATATAAATCGTTGTTTTTGAAAGTGCTTTATGAATTAAATCCAGGATGTATTGATGCCATGGCCAAAATGGCATCTTTAGAATTAACTTCAGCTTTTGATAAGGAGCTGGTTAAGTGTCCTTCTAATCCATCAGCATCTGAAATTGCATCATATAACTGGAGTTCTTCCATACCTTTTTTAGTTTTGTCTTGTTTTTTATGTGGATCACAAGAGTTTAATCATTTAATTCAAAATACCACCTTAAGAAAAGTTATGCTTAATTGGCTAACATCATCAGGTTTGTCTCAAGAAATAAAGCATACATTAATTTCAAGAATCATTGACTCATTTGGAATTGAGCCGGATTTTTTAACAACGTTCGATTCTCTCCAACATGCTGGTGTTTACATGGTAATGCAAGCAGCCTCTAAAAATATAAATCTTCCTGGAAAAGTCATTATTAAATTATTGGCATACTGGCTATCTGGAGGGGAGAAAAATGACTCTGATGACTTTACTGAATCATTAAATAAATTAGTTTTTAAGATTTTAAATGACACATCAGAACTTTCTTATTCTACTTGGTCGGAATACACATCAAAGTCATTAGTAAAAGACCTTATGTTCGGTATTTTTTCAGGATCTAGTGATGCGACAAAGGAATTAAGATATCAATGGCAAAATACTAATAACTTACAAAAAGTGCTAGCATATTTGGTGCAGCATTCAAACAATAAAACGGCATTTTTTCAATCTTGTCTTGAATGCCTTGATCTTTTGTTTATCAGTAAATTACCATTATTGATAGGGCGTGAATTTTTTCGATTCATTGCAACATCCCCCGAAATGCAGGAACAACTAAAAAATAATGAATTGCTAGTAAGGATGAATAGTATATATACCGCTTATGCAGATTTAATTAAAAGCAACGGTCTAACAAGTTCAGAAATGCAATCTTATAAAAAATGGATGGGGATCCCAGAGACGCTTCCACCTACTCCGGTTCATGAACATACCCACTCTTATTTGCCTACTTAATTTTATGGCACCTCGGGCAGGAATCGAACCAGTGGATAGTGATCGTCTTTATCTTTGCATGCTAGATCATATTTCTATTGAGCTGGGAATTAATCTCCGTAAAAAAGAATAGCTACCCATACATCCAGATTGGGTAGCTGTTCAAGATTGACTTATTAGATCTGTATCCAATAGATAAAATTAATATTTTATTTATGGTTAGATGGAATAAGAACTTGATCAATCACATGAACCACACCGTTTGATGCGTCAATATCAGCTTTTACTACATCAGCATTGTTTACTTTAACACCGGATGCGGTTTTTTTAATAGTAAGAGACTTACCTTCTAAAGTATAAACTTCTGATGTGCCTTCTTTAATTTCAGCTGATGTGACTTTTCCTGATACTACATGATACTTAAGTATATCCTGTAGTTGTTTTTTATTTTCTGGCTTCAATAAATTATCTAAAGTTCCTGCAGGCAATTTATTAAAAGCTTCGTTGGTTGGAGCAAAAACGGTAAAAGGACCTTTGGTTTTTAATGTATCTACCAAACCTGCTTCTTTAAGTGCTGTAACTAAAGTTGAAAAATCTTTATTATTGGCTGCTACATCTACAACGGTATTTTCAGCCGCAAACGCACATGCTGCTGTAAATATCGAAGATATAACGAGAGTTTTTGCAAAATTAATGAATGTTTTCATGATTTTCTTCCTTATTAATGTTAGTTCCTACAGTATACACTCTAATTTTAAAATTAAGGGGAAGTGCATCAAAAATTGACGAATAATTTAACAATTCAGTAGGTTGACCAGTTTGCTGGGGGCAAAAAGATGCCCATTTAAGGCTAGGTTGTAACGTGATGATCATAGCCAATCAAGAAAGGTCTTTGATCCGGGAATGCCTGCAGGCGTTACACGTAATATGCCGGGTAGAGCATAGGTTGAAGCTTTAAGAAGGTGCAGGGTTACTGGCTGCTGCTGGAGGAGGAACAGGTTGTGGAGCAGTTAGTAACTCTAGTAAATCTTCATGGCCTTGGTACTTGGCAAGCATAGCAGCTGTGTTATTTTCTCTATCGCTTAAGCGTAAATCAGCGCCTTCTGCTATGAGTAGTCTTACTATTTCTTTATAGTCAGCCAGTTTTCGGTTAATTCCATAAGGGTTATTTGCAACTACTTTATGCAATGCGGTTGATCCAGATCTACTAGGTGTGTTAACAAATGCAACGTGCTGTTCTCTAGGTACTTGCGCTAATAAGAATCGTACTACTTGAATATTCCCCATTGAGCAAGCTGCGTGTAGGGGAATATTTTTATCAAACCCATTAGTTTCGTATAAAGCGGCAGGATAAGCTTGATATAACTGCATTACTACTTCTGGGTTTTCTTGAAGGGCACCAGCAGCCATGTATAAAGCTGTTGAGCCGTCGGGGTTTTGAAGGTTAGGCCTAACGCCTTTTGCTAAGAGTCTATCTATTATGGATGCATCTCCGCTCTTAGCAACAGCGGCATGCAATAAACTACCTCTGAAACTCTCAAAAGGTTTTTCTAGTTCTTCTATAGTCATTCTATCAATAAACTTTAAAAGAATTCGTATGCGTGCTTCTTGGTATTGTGTTGTTTTTTCTTGTGAAATTTGTAGACTATTGTCTATTAAATCTACTCTGGGTACTCCGTTGAAAGTAGATTCAAGGATATTTCTTTGTCGAGGATGAGTAGGTATAAAAATATCTAACGCTAGGAGTTCATCCACAAATGCTTCCAGCCCTCTCTCAGCGGCACAACGTAAAATCCACGATAGAGTGTCATTATCTCTAGGTTGAGTTAGAAAATGAGTTTTTGAATGTTCCCATAGCAAACAGGCTATTTGATCTAATTTTTGATTCTCAGCGATGGCTGAACTCAATATTACTTCTTGAAGTGGAGTGTACCCTTGTATATTTTTAGCTAGGGGATCAGCGCCTGCCTCTATTAATTTAACGACAATAGCGTGATGGGCGTTTGCACTTGCTAAATGTAAAGGGGTTTTTTTACCAACACCGTCAGATTGGGGTAAGCTAATAATGGAATCTTTTTCAGTATGAGCGAGAAATAAATCTACTATTGTTTCATATCCTTTTTCACAAGCAATATGTAATGCAGTATAACCGGGGGTTAGATAGCCCTTTTTTATTTTAGCGCTGTAAACTAATAACAATTGGCAAAACTCAAAAATATTCTGCTCTGTGGCTATGATTAAAGCTGTTTTGTGATGAATATTATCAATATAATCGATATCAATATCCCATTGCTGTTTATTATCCAATAAATATCGAGCGATATTTAAACATCTAAAATGGGTGGTGTATAATAAAAGAAAGCTTTTTTCTAATTTTTGTAAACAAGTGTTTATGGTGTTTGTTAGTTCAGGATTTTCTTCGTTAAGAGTGGTTTGTAGCTCATAAGCTAAATCTAAGCAATAAAGGCTTCTTAAGATATCTTTGGATTCTTCAAAATTTCTATGCGATTGCTGCAATAATTGAATAATTTTAATTCGACTGGCATGGCTCTGTGATAAAAGTGTTTGTTTATGGGGTAATAAATTGTTATAAAACGATTCGTGACTTGAATCGGAATTGACTAATACTTGTATGACTCCATTAACAGTAGCCTCTGTATTGTCAGGCGCTGGAGCAGGAGCCGCCTCATCATCGTCGTCACTATCCCTTGCATTTAAATGACCTTCACCTAAAATGACAAGTCCTGCTATGGTTTTTCTTTTCTTTTTCTCTCTTTCGTCAACTTCATGTTGTTCTAGCCTAGCTTTTAACGCTTCTAATTCTGGGCTATCGCCTGCTTCAATGGTATCTAATTCATGTAAATATTGAGCGCGTAAACGGGTAAACGTGGTTTGAAATGCTGAAGAGTGAGTTAATATAGGGTTAAATAATTTTTCGATCAAATCAGGAAACGCTCTATAATATTTATCATCTGTTGTAACATCACCATATACTCTATCACTACTACCCAATCCAGAAGGGAAGCTTTCTGCTGCAGTGCCTGCTCGCAACCAGCGAATAATTTTGAGGGGTGTGTTTTGGTATACTACTAGCATTAACTCATATTCTTGTCTGACTACTGTAGTGCTTTCAGGTGCTGCTTTTAGTTTGTAAGCGGGGGTGGCGACTATTAGTGTAAAATCACATTCAAGAATTTGGTGATAAAACCCAGAAATAGAACTGCTTGGTTGAGAATTATCTTTAACATCGAGGAGTACCGTTACAGGCGCTTTTTGTAAATCTTTTGCTAATCGTTGCCTAACAAAAGCTTCGTGCTCTGTATCTCCCCAAGCGTAGGCAATAAAGCATTTAGGGAGGATGCTACCTAGTGGCAGTGTTATATGCTCTACAAACTTATTTAAAATTAATTGATGTAAATGGTGCGGCATAAGCTATTCATCACTCATAATAGTATGCCTATCATATGATAGATGGTGTTAGAAGGGCAACTCTTAAACTGCGCCTTTATCAAGACTTAATCCCTTTATTTTATATATTGAATTTAAACAGTCGTTCTAGATAATCGGCAGGGTTTACTCTTGTAGTTAAGTTGTGATTAAGGAGCAGGGCTACTAGCTGCAGGGGGTGGTTCTATCCTCGCTCTTTTTGGCTCCGGTTTTTCATGTGAAGAATCTTTTATAAGAGAAAGCTTCTCAGTATCCTTATAAAACTGTTCAATTAAATCAGCTTCAGAATCTGGAAGATTTTTTGTTTTAGCCGTTTGAATTTCTTCCTTTGCTTTTTCCAGAAAATTATCCGTTTTGTATATTTTATATTTAGATAAATAAAGAAGTGCCAAAACGTAATGTTCAATATAAATATCAGAAAAATTTTTCCTAGGTGTAAATAATTGATTTTCTAAGTCTTGTTTTTTTTCTGGACGAAGTGCCCAGTTATATACTTCTAATTGTTTGAAAATTTCTTTTGTACGCTCTGTATTAACGGGTAAATCAGTATCTAAAGAAGCACGTAAATGTTCCTCTAAATCATCTAATATTGAACCTGACAATTGATGAGTTGGTTGAGATAAAGTAAGTAAACTCAAATAAGACCTAATGGTGCCCCTTATAATACTGAGCTGTCTATATTCAAAATGGCTTTTTATAAAGTTAGATGATTGTAGTTCTTTAATGATATTGTCAAGTAAATTTATAGTTTCATTATAATAAAGGTTTGAATTTTCTTGATTTAAGAATAAATGATATATTATTCCTAATTGAAGTTGAGCCATTGATTTTAAAAAAAGCAGATCACTTTTTGAAAGAATTGTAGCATGGTCAATAGCAGTATTGTAATAAGTAATAAGTCCTTCATTTTTTTCCGCTAAAGCTAAAGCTAAAGAGATTTCTGCTATTAGAAAATGACATATATCTTTTATGTATCGACAAATGCGCCCATAAGAGTTTTTTTCTGAGTAACTATCTTTTATTTCATTTATTAGTGCTTCGAATTCTTCTAACCTCTCTTTCAGTGCTGCCTCGGTAGTGAATGTTATACGGGTTTGATATTTCTGTAGAGTGCTAAAAAAGAGAGTCAAGGAGGGTGGTGCCTCAGAATTAAAGGGACGAGAATTCATATGCAGGCTATTACCTTCAGCCAACGTATTTAAATGATAAATCATGGTTAAAAGCCATGCTTGGGTGTGGGAGTGGGCTTGAGCTTCAGGAAAAAGTTCAGCAAAAATTATTTGATGTTCGTGTGAAAGTTGACCGTTATTAGCAATTAAATCAAACAGTTCTAATGATATTTTATACTTACTTGAAAATAAAGAAGGTGATAATGCTCTTAAAAATTCATGGAGCCATAGTACCCTCCAGTTTTTAATCGATAGTGATAGAGACTTAATTGGTTGTGTAAATATACTACGTTTGATAGAGAGAGGTTTCTCCTCCCAAAAAATATCTTCATGACATTTGAGACTAGCCAGTGTACGTGCTTGCTGAACTACCAACAATTTTTCTTGATCTAAAAACCATTCTACCGTTTTGGTATCTACTCGATTTACTAAAGCTGCAGTATGACTCATCACTACACAATTTTGTGCGGCTTGAAGAGGTACAGAAACAAGTGGGGGTGGCGTGGTAGCATACTGTCGCAGCGGATGCTGAAAATCAGCCTGTCCTTGTGAATTTAAAAGATAAATAGTAGGTTTGCCTTGAGCTTCTGTTAAAAAAGGAGCCTGAAGTAAGCTTTTGATATATGAAAGGAGAGAGGGTTTTTCATTGGTAAAGGCTTGATCATCTAAAGTTGCCATGCAAAGAGGCGTAATCATTCCCATAGCATCAATTGAATGATAAGGCAAAGAAGTCATCGCCGCAGAAGAGGATGAAAAGGAAGTATCCCAAGTATTGCATATAATAATGCTAGTAGTGCCATCCATTTTTTTTGAGAATTGTACAATCACCGCATGAGTCTTCCATCCGGTGGCAATCGCATAATGATTACCTTTGGGTATGTGCTTAATTTTATTATAAACATTCTCAGCAAGAACATTATAAAGTGGGTCGTGTTCAGTAGGGAGGAGTGTGGGAATGCTACACAGCTCTTTAGTCAACGTTAACATCTCTATTTCCACTAATAACTCATTTTTGACTATATTAATCAACGTTTCCCTAGAGGTATTTATTGGATAATTTTTAATGAGCCCTTTTTGTAGATTGACCAAAATTTCAAACAGAGCATGAATCCGTAACGGTAAAAAATATTGATGATACCAGAATTCTAAATAAAGAGGACCTTGTTGGGTGCGCCGCCATGCCCAGTTAAAACTAAAAATGCTGACAATATAACGGTCACGTTGCTCATAATCATTATCATTAAGCCAGCGTCCAAGGTGCTGGGTGGCCAGCCGACTCGCATAATGAGCTATCATTGATATATTGTTTTCTTGAGCTGATATTGCGGGTGTATCTTGATAGTTACTAGTACAAAAATCTAAGATTTTATTAAGCATAATTTCTGTAAAAGAGGAGCGTTGGCTTAAAAGAAACCTTAACAGATAGGCATTTTTTTGCTCAGCAACAAGCTGGGTAGGGGTTTTAAAGCTTTTATCTACTTCATGCACAGAGGCACCATAGTTATTAATCAATTCCTTAAGCATTTCTTCTTTTTGTGAATCAGGTGCTTTATTTTTTATAACCACATGTAAGGGGCGCCCATTCTGACCCAGGATATTAGCATTAACTTTTCTATCAAAGAGAAATTTCCTAAACTTACTTTCCCAATCTCGGTTAGGCTCATTGCATTCATCTAAAAAATCTATCTCATTATTATTTAACATATATACTTACCTTGTCATAAAGAAAAGACTCCCTGCAAAAAACCACTTCGCTATTATTGCTGCTCATAGGTTTTTTCAATTTTTAGGGCTAATGAAGAGGTGCACTTCATCTTTTCATACCAGATGAAGATACACTGCGACTAACTATCATAGGGTAAATGGTGTTAGAGGAGCAAGACTTGACTAGTCTAGCTCTCCTTTCTTTCCTCCATCAAAATTATTGCACCTGTTTAGCGTTTATTCAACTATGCTTATAATGAGTATTTTTGAATGTTGACGGGAATAATTATAGTGCTATGATCAAAATGATTTTTTTATATTTAATATACTATTAATCATAATTTACTATTACCATAATTATTAGAATTGAGAAATAAAAGCAGGAGAAAAAATGAATAAGAAAATAGTGATATGCTGTGACACTACTTTGGCATCTTCTGTTGCTTATACAAATTTAGCAAAATTCGCAGATATGATTTCATCTCGTAGCAATGATAGCGCTACTCAGATTGTATTTTATGATGCAGGAGAAGTGAATGTGGCTAAAATTAATTCAGCCATATCTGCCGTCGATAAAGATAAAATGATAGATCGAATCAAATCGGCTTATATATATTTAGCTCATAATTACGTTGAAGGAGATGAAATTTATTTATTTGGTTATAGTATGGGGTCTTATGTTGTTAAAGTTTTGGCAGATATGGTGAGTAAACTAGGTATTTGTAAGGAAAAATGTATTGAAAATATAAATGAAATATGGCGTACTTATAAAAGTTTTACTTCCAGAAGTAGTGATTTATTTTACCAAGATGTTAAAATTTATTGCTTAGGTGTATTTGATCCGGTAGTTTCAAAAAATTTTCCACTCACAGTAAAAGATGAAGAAATTCAAAAAAGTTTAACCTCAGGAATTAAGGGAATGTTACCTGAAGGCATAGTACCTAAATTTACAGGTACACTCGATTATAATGTTACCAATCTCTTTCAGATTTCTGCTTCAGAAGAAAGTATTATTCGTTCAGTTCCTTGGAGTAATTCGACGAATCGTGTAAATGCGGTCTCTAAAAACTATAATTTTGAAGGAAATCGAGCTGATATTGGAGGGACTGGTAATAAAGAAAAAGGTCTTTTGGCGCTTGGATGGATGATAGGAAATATAAAAGAGAATTGTAGATTGGCCTTTGACTTAGAAAAAATAGAGGGTTTACCTATTCCATTTTCTCCAGATAATAATCCTGTTGGTGGAGCATCTTCATCAGGTCCAGCTCCTGTGGCCCCTACACCGACTGCTCAACCCTCAACTCTGCCTGGTCCAAGTTCCGCTAATTCTTTAACAGCTATACGTCATCTTTTTACAGCTAAACGTGATGATGGTGCAGGAACCACAGCAGGAACCACAGCAGGAACCACAGCAGGACCTAAAATACATAGAATAGTTATTTGTTTTGATGGAACTTGGAATAATTCAGATGAAGACCCACATTATACAAACATTAGTAAAATTACTGAGCTTTATGCTGCTAATGCTGTAGTTAGTCTAATAAAACAATCTGTATACTATGTGAATGGTATAGGTTCAGGCACACATGGACGTTTTACAGCTGGTTATAATGGAGATGAAATACATGAAAAAATAAAAGATGGATATCATGTGATTGCTCGCGCATACAGAGACATGCTTGATGAACAGGAAATGTTTCCTGATTATCAGTATGTTTTTGAGGTATGGCTTTTTGGTTTTAGTCGAGGTGCTTATACAGCTTGTTCGCTTGCAGGTCTCATTAGATATGTAGGAATACCTTCTACTCTTCTTACTACACCCGATGAAGATCTTAACCCTATTGCTCAGGCTTATAATGCGTATAGAAATCGTATTAAGCAGCCGCGTCTTCTTCTAGAGCTCAAAAATGGAAAAAATTTTGATCTAATCAATATAAAATTTTTAGGGGTATTTGATACCGTACGAGCACTTTCTAATGGCATCGATAGGGCTAATTATGATTTTCTTGATGCAAGCTTAGGGCACCCTGATGAATATGTATGGATAGAGTATGCTTATCATGCATTAGCACTTGATGAAAGGAGAAAACCATTCAAGCCTGAAATTTGGCAAGGAAATCGCCATCCCAGAACAACTGTGGAGCAAGTATGGTTTCCGGGAGTTCATTCGGATATTGGTGGTGGGTACCCTGCAGGAGAATCTCATTTATCACAGATCACTTTAAATTGGATGCTAGAGCGGGCTGTAGCGCGAGGATTTTTGCTTAGAAATAACACGCACGAGAAATTAAAACAATATATTGCTCGAACAAGTCATGCAGATAACAATTCTTCTATTCTTCATAATCCGATTACAACAGCAAGACTACCATTAGGAGCTTATTATACAGCAACTCAAAAACCCAGAAAAATTTGTGACGCATATCAAGATCCAATTCGACATACTCACCCCAAACGCAATCTATTAAGTGGAAGAAAAAATTGTACATTCGAAAAAGTATCAATTAGTGTTTCCGTTAGAGATCGAATATTGGCTAGGAGAGACTATAGGCCAGATCTTTCACTCGCAACACCGGAAGTGAGAAATCGATACCCATTTCCATCCTAGCTTGATGCTAAAAAGGGCAAATCTTGATATATGATATTTTAAACTTAAGACTAAATTTTTTTATATATTTTTACTATAATAGTTCTATTAATAATTAAAAGGAATAAAATATGGGATGGGAAATTGATGCGCTAAAAACGGCTGTTTCTGCTTATGCTCAATATGAGAAAGACAAGGCAACGGAAGCCAGTCTTGATTCATTGAACTCTCAGCTTGTAGAAGTAAGACGTTTAATTGTAGAAAACCATGCTCGTATTATACAAGCGATTATGGATATAAAAAGAGACGAGCTAGAAGGGCGGTTAAATGGTCATTTAGATCAATTTCGTTTATTACCCAATTTACCTAAAGCCTCGAGAATAATTTTTCAATCTGAAAGTGCTTATTTGACGGGGGAGTTAAAAGCACTTGCAAGCAATAAAAGCTATAAACCTGAATATTTGTATGATTTTTTACGAATGCTTGTCATGCTAGCACCCATTCATGCGTTTGGGAATCGTATTATTGGAGTATCTGATGTAAGGTATCTTTTTGAAGGGGCTCACGCATTATGTATTGACTATACAAAACGGCCTCCACCAATGAGAGGAACCAAGGATAACTGGGTTGATCCAGCGTTTAGAGCAGATAGTAAAGAGCAAGCAGGTGATAAATTTCGTCAGTGGTTGGATACTGAAGTACATCCTCTGAGTAGAATGCTAATCGAAGGATGTTGGGAGATGTGTCAGTCGAGTAGCCTCTTATGGTATGCCAGTGTTAATGGAAAATCAGTTCCTGATATATTAAATCCTACGTATGAAACAGGACAAAATATGCTGGAATTATGGTGGACTGTAAATGGGCGCGATGAATTTAAATTAGTTCTGCAGATGCAAGAGGAGATGCAGAGAGTTTTGGATTTTTTACCAAAATATCTAGAAGCCCCAACGACTGGAGCTTTAACCTATTCAGCAGGACCAGCATAGTAAAGTGTGCAAACTGTCAGTAATATCACACATTATTCTGAGTGGGAATAATGATATCTTGGGAGTGTGCTGGCTAAATCTCGAAAAAGCCAATGTCAAATGTCAAGACTTGACCCCTTTAATCTTTGCTTAAACTTGCTATGACTTATAATTCTCTTTAAATTCACGCATTGCTTCGCCTATGCGAGTTAGCTCTGTTTCATCTAAGAATTTCTTTACTTTAGGGAATAGCCCTTTCTCTTCTTCTTTCGCGTGATGTTCTACATCTTTTTGGAATTTAATTAGTTCTTTTTCCCATTCAGAAGAATCCATAATTTTTGTTAAGTGGTCTATAAGTTTACTAGCATCTTTTTCTTCGTGGAGGAGATGCTTAATTTCCTCAAGGAGCTCTTTATTAGCGCTTAATTTAGGGTACCAAACAGTTTGCTCCATCTCTTCATGTCTGACCAGCTCATTTTTAATAGTTTCAAACAGATGTATTTTGGTTTCTTTCTTATGGCTCGGATCATTTAAATCTGCTAGTAAGGTACGAACTTTATGATGTTCTTTTATTAAAAAATCGATAGCATTCATTAGATTATCCTCCATGAAATATTAAATTTATAGTAAACTTTTATTAGTTTGTCAAAATATTGCAATAATATCGCAGATTATAATATTTTTTTTATAAAATTTTACATTTCCACTGAAAATGCTATAGTCAAATATCGTCCTAAACTTATCGGCGGTGTAAAATGAGTATTAAAAACCTGCTGAAAACGAGATATTAATAGAACTTGTTTATTTCTCCTAGTTGAGTTTTTTTACAATTTGAAAGTTTTCCGTATTATTTATATATTTTTACTATAATAGTTCTATTAATAATTTACAGGATAAGATATGGGATGCGAATTCGTGAACTTTAAAACAGCCCCAGGACTAATATGTGCAGGCGGTGCATGCACAATTATGACTAAAAGGTATTTGCCTCGGGCAGGAATTGAACCTGCGACCTTCCCCTTAGGAGGAGAAAAGAAAACCAATGTCAAATATCAAGACTTGACCCCCTTTGGCATTATTTGATTTGGGGCAGGCTTGCTCCAGGGGTATTTTTAGGTGCTGTATTCGGTTTTCTTCTCACTTCCCACTTATTATTATGATCCTGACGCCATTCCTTTGGATTAAATCTATGGAAATTATTTACGCATGGGTTTAATGCTTTTATTGCTTGTAGAGTAGTTAATATAGATGTTAACTCTGCGGCAGAACGGCTCTTCTCATAACTATCAAGTGCGGGGAATAAATTTGTTTTTAATTCTTGATAGAGATCTTGATTAAATCCTAACGGCGGTACACTTTCTATTTCAGCGTTTGGATCATCACTGCGATAGGTGCTTAAAGGTCCTTCAAACAAATTCCAACACACCCATGTGACTTCTTCAATTGAATAAGTCGCTTTTTCATGCACGAGTTCTAATAACACTGTTTTTATAGCAGGAGCAATCTCTCCGGCTTCCCATAAAAGTTTCATATATCTTAAAGGGATAATATGATGGCGAGCTAGATTAGCCCCTGAAAGGGCAGGCATACTCTGAGGCCTATTAACGGATGATTCTAAAAATTGGAGGTATGCTAATGAAGAAGATTGCCTATGCACTAAATTATAAGGGATCAAACACAAGTTTTGGATAAGCTGTGCATTAACCAGCTTATTATGTGCAATATAGTTGCCATTATTATCATACGCCCATTTCAGTAAAACGCTTTTGTTGCGAATATTCTGGAGCCATAATGCACCCGTGGTTCCATTTTGATATAACTGATGCAATGCCAACACTTGCTTATGCGTATTAATATAAACTGCACCTGAAGCGCCCGGTTCAGAATCATGAAAACCGCTGTAAATTAATGAGTCATAATGAGCATGAGTAACTGAAGCATGTACTGATACTTGTTTTGGCTTTCCGTCACTATGATGAATTAAGATTGTTGGACCCTGATAGTCTTTAGTAAAGTCGCATTTTATTTCTTTAAAATGGCTAACTCGATTAGCTAATTTTAAAATAACAAAATCTTCGCCTAAAGGGGCTTCTAAAATGGTATCTACAAGATAGTAATGGCGTTTATCACTATTACTTATATAATGATCGAATGTTACAGAAAAGAGCTTAGCCTGAATAAATTCAACACTATGACGAGTCGTTAAAAATAATTCAGGTGTTATTAATATACCGGTGGCAACAGCACTAGAACCTAAACATAATGCGCCAACATTAGTATGAAAGTGCTTAACAATATCTGCTAATGAAACTACAGAATTTATATTAGTGGAATCAACAGATGCTAAATATTGGCGCCCCAGAATATTCTCAATAAAAGTAGAGGGTAAGGTATTTACATCTAGCTGTGGTGTATTAAAAGCCGCGTAATGTTGTGCTTGCGGATCATAAGGATGAACTGCATTAAAACGCTCCCTGGGTTCAAGTGGGAGTGGGCTTGTATTGGGAAATAAACGTGAATTGATAGCTTCTCTCTTTCTCATATATTTTCCAGTTAAAGGATTATTCATATTAGGATACAGCAACTATCCTTGTTTGAAAATAATGTTTCAATTGAGGAGTGCATATTTGGGTGTTTTCTTTGCATGAGTAAAAATCTTTTAAAAGTTCCCCGGGCAGGAATTGAACCTGCGACCTTCCCCTTAGGAGGAGAAAAGAAAGCCAATGTCAAATGTCAAGACTTGACCCCTTCTTCCTGTCAGTAATAAAATTAAAGACATACTTTTAACATGTCTTTAATAAAGACTAACTTATTTTTATTAGCTAGGCCTGTATTTTTCGTCAACATATGAATCTGGCAAGAACTTAACAGGTGATACTAACTTAACATCTGGGTTTTTTAGATATTTTTCTTTTATTGTTTTTTTTAGATCTGGATTTTTTCTTACATGATTTTCATAAGCGGGCTTATCCATGATTATTCTCCTAAAAGTTAGTTAATAAAAACTTCTGACCTTCAGGATCATGAAACCATTTTTGTAAAAACTTTATTAGCGCACTAGATACATAGGTAGAAAATACTCCCTTACAAAATGCTCTATTTTTACTTAAATACTTAGGTAGAAAATACGGTTGCTAATTTGGTTATTTGTATGCTATACATTAAAGTAACAACTACAAGAGGTGGCTTATGTGTAATCAAAAATGGATTGTAGCCCTAACCATGCGAACTAGATGGTTTCTCACAAGAGCATTCTTACATTTAACTAAGAATGAGAAATTATCTAGCATGTCATCCTCATAAAAATATCTTTGTTATTTAAAGATGTCAGTTTTGCTTAAGGATTCATGCTAAATCTAAGCAAAATGAGGCCTCTATGATATCTTTAAATAAAGAAAAAAATTACAATCGACTATCTACTGCTTCAGATTTGGATGCTAAGGGAAGGTTATATTTAGGCAAGGAATTACAAAACCAATACTTGACTGCCAGAGAAACGGATATATTAAAGTGTTTATTAAAAGGGTATTCTGCTAAAGAGGCAGGTCTGGAACTGGGAATTTCTTATCGTACAGTAGAATCTTATATCAATATGCTGAAATTAAAATTAGGATATAATAAAAAAAGCGAATTAATAGGATTGAGTATAAAATTGGGATTATTTAATCTTTTAAATTAGCCAGATTTTTATCGCTTTCTACCCCAAACTTGTGGGGATTCACCAGGTCTTTCCCCCTTTTTGTTATTTTCTGATCACGTTAATTAAGAAGCCGTAGGTGTACTTGTAGATGAATGGATAGGAGGTTCAGGCGCTGCTTTTTTTTGAACCTGGAGCCGTAATAGCTCCGCATTTTCATTTAGCTGTCCTGATAAAGCCTCTGAAATAGTAAAAAGTTCGGCATAGTATTTATGCTGATCATCAAGGTATTGCCGTAATGCGGAGACGGGTGTGGTAGGAGTGATAGTTAAGTGAGGTAAAATGGGAAATTCACTCACGTTTATAGAAGGCGCCTCTTCCCCAGTAACTCCTGAAACTTGTCTCTCACTAAGCATCTTTTTAAGTTGCTCTAATCTTTCTATCCTATTTAATTGTCTTTCTTCCATCTCTATAGCCATTTTTTGCATATAGTCAGCAATCTCGTCTAATAATTGGTTTTGCTCCTTAGGATCGTTTTTCTGATTTGTATTAGTGCTGCTAGTAGAAGATGCAGGTATAACGGTTTGAATAAAATTAACTATCATAGATTTTATCTCTTTCAAAAATTGCATCTATACCTCTTCAGCATGTCATTATAAAATATTTTATCCTGGGGTAGCGCTTGCTATGGTAGGTGTGGGTGCTGTTTGTCGTTCTATTAATGCATTTAATTGCTGCCTCAGTATGTTTCTTTGGGATACTAGTTCCGGCCCTGATTGGCTTAATGCGGCAATGGCTTGTGATTGCGCTGCTATTTGTTGGGCAAGTGTAAGTTCCATTTGGGCAGTTCTTAGCTGCGCTTGATCTTGTTGCTCCTGCTGTGCTTGTAATGCTGTAATTCTTTCTATAGAGGCATGATCAGCTGCTTCACCTCGTAATCTTTCGGTACGAGCCTCTGTTCGTGAAGGGAATGCTTCATCTATAATTCCGTTTGCTACTGTTAATGCCATTCCCACAAACACCATTGCCGGGGGAACTAAAATAGCAACAATAACCACTACAACTCCAATCACAAACTTTATTAAACCTCGAAGTGAGTCACTCATCCAATCTTTGAAACGCTGCCACCAGCTTTTAGTAGGCGGTTGAGTAGCGTTATTTGTGATGTTCTGTGTGGGGCTGCTTTGTCTATTTCCCATATTTCAGCTACCTCGAGCTAGCGTTACTTTTTCGAATTCGAACTATTTTAAATTATAATGCAACTATTTTCTTTTACAATAAAACAAATTGAAAGCAAAAATCATTTTTAATTTAATTTTCTTATTGAGATTCGCTATCGTAAACTTGCTCTTTTCCTTAGGAGGATAGCTGGTAATTACAGTGCCTATTCATATTTGTAGAATCCCGTGATAGAGTAGGAGTCGCGAGCTACTTTACGGAGCTCATGTTATGGAAAACACTTCTTCAGCTCCTCTGCAAGTTTATGATCAGAAATAGTTTCTGCAAGAATGTAGTTAGTTGGTTTATCTTGCCGGTTAAGAGGTGCTATGTCAATTAACACGGGCAAATAGGTAAAAAGAGAAAGCCCCGGGCAGGAATCGAACCTGCGACCTTCCCCTTAGGAGGGTGGACGTATATTGAAAGTTGACAGTTAGATAACTACTCTGCTATTGTTCTTTCTCCCTTTTGAGATAACTGTTAGTATAAAAGACTATGCCTAGATCTAGATTTAAAGCAGCCTCTCGAGTTTTACCTCACTCACGGTCTGTGCCTTCAGCTACAGCTAATCATTCACAAACACAGCTTACTTCTTTAGAATATGACGCTATTCAAGTAGCTTTTATTACTGCTAATCTTCCTGCTGCAAAAGCAGTTATTAAGTACCATTTGTATTTAATGTATCGTGGCTTTACTCATCATGAGATAGCAGAAGTGGCTAGTGCTCCCAATGGTTTTAAGAATATCAGTGCTATTTTTGTTTATTATGAATTGCTGAGAGAAAGAGGCTTGAGCAATGGCGATATCTTGAGAGAAGTGCTTAAACCAGATGGTCACATCCAGCTTTTTTCATTTATTACCATTACTGTATTGGGTGCTGAAAAATCACAATATTATTTACAAGGCAGAGGAATTACTCCAGAAGATAGAAAACAGCTATACGACGTTTTATGGGGCAAATGGTATGAGCGTGCTCCTGAAATACGCCACCTTCTTTCAACTTCAGAACCATTTGTGGAAGCAGCAGTACCACCGAAAGAAGAATTTATGCCAGAAGAAGTATTCGTACAAGAAGCAGTACCACCACTACCACTGAAAGAAGAATTAAATCTTATCGAGCTTTCTGAAAGATCGTTAGATGAATTGAAATTAAATGTAGAAAGTCTTGGATTTACCTACAATCAAGTGTCAAAGATAAGCAAGCCTATAGGCGGTTCTCTAAATTTGAGAGCTGTGATCCAGCATTATAGACAATTAAGAAGGTGGAACTTTACTCATGATCAAATAGAAAATATGGTTTCGCGCGATGGCGGTTCTCGAAATTTGGGAGCTGTGATCAAGCATTATGAACAATTAAGAACATGGCGCTTTAATAATGATCAAATAGAAAATATGGTTTCGCGTGATGGTGGTTCTCTAAATTTGAGAGCTGTGATCCAGCATTACAGACAATTAAGAACGTGGGACTTTACTCATGATCAAATAGAACGAATGGTTTCGCATGATGGTGGCGGTTCTCGAAATCTGGGGGCTGTGATCCAGCATTACGGACAATTAAGAACGTGGGACTTTACTAATGATCAAATAGAACGAATGGTTTCGCATAAAGGCGGTTCTCGAAATCTGGGGGCTGTGATCCAACATTATGAACAATTAAGAACATGGGACTTTTCTAATGATCAAATAGAACGAATGGTCTCGTATGCTGGCGGTTCTCTAAATTTAGCAGCTTTGATCCAGCATTATGAACAATTAAGAACATGGGACTTTTCTAATGATCAAATAGAACGAATGG
Source organism: Gammaproteobacteria bacterium (assembly GCA_965279305.1). Classification (GTDB taxonomy): domain Bacteria; phylum Pseudomonadota; class Gammaproteobacteria; order JBIOEC01; family JBIOEC01; genus JBIOEC01. Next base: position 1,302,808 of record OZ257143.1, read on the forward strand.
TCTCGCATAACGGTGGAGGTTCTCTGAATCTAGCAGCTTTGATCCAGCATTATGAACAATTAAGAAGGTGGAACTTTACTAATGATCAAATAGAAGGAATGCTCTCGCGCAGTAGTGGCAGACTTATTCTGGCTGCCATATCTGATTGCTATGAATCTTTAATTGATTTCGGTTTTAAACCTGTTGAATTGGCGAAAATAATAATTTCCCATCAAAGTGGTGGAGCAAAAATTATAAGAGCAATAAATTCACACTTTTATACACTCGTTGATGAGGGGCTAAATACAGACGAGATTACTGAACTAGCTTCTAGTCCTGGTTCGGCGGGACGGGCCAAGTTAATGGGTTATATTCAGAGAGCTACTAATGTAGATCAACCGGAAGATGATGGAATGTTATATGATTTTTTTCCCGATTATGTTCCTGTCTCGAATTTATTAGATTTAGATGAGCGAGCTGCTGTTCCTGATAATTCAAATTCTATGCGAGTATCGTAAGGTTTTTGCCCCGGGCAGGAAGCTAACCTGCGACCTTCCCCAATTCAAAACTAAGCTAATAGTGTGCAAACTGTAAGCAATATCACATGTCATTTTCCGAAGTTCTCCACTTGATTAATCTAAACAGATGGCAGAATATTAGACAAACGAATCATCATTTTGTCTTAAGGAGTATGTTTTATGGGCTTAGCACATGCCATGATTTCATTAAGAAATGCATCCACCAATGTACAAACCAAAGTTTCTGCATTAGTAGATAGCGGAGCCCTTCATCTTTGCATACCCGAGCATATTGCTATTCAACTGGGATTTGATCTCAATAAATTTGATAAACGCGAAGTCACCATTGCTAATGGTACACGTCATCTTATTCCTTACGTGGGGCCATTGTTAATTTCATTTTCAAACCGAAGCGGTTTTGTAGGTGCTTTAGTGATAGGTGACGAAGTCTTATTAGGCGCTATCCCTATGGAAGATATGGATCTAGTGCTAATACCTTCGAGCCATGAATTAGTGGTGAATCCATTAAGTCCCAATATCGCTCTTTCTGTAGTTAAATAAAGCAAGTAGGGTAAAATTAGGTTAGGAAAAGGGGTATACGTATGAATGTCAGTTATCTTAAATTCTATAAAGTTTTTCGAAAAAAGCAAAAGAGTTTTGGTATTTTGAAGAAATGGAATATTAATGCCATAAAATATCAAGATAGGCTTCGTTCTGAATGGGAATAAATTATCAAAGTATTTTTAATATTTTCTTCGATAAAAGAGGGTGACTATGGATAAAGATAAACGAATGACCATAACTGTCCAAGGTTCATTGATTACAATTTTGTCAGTTAACAGCGATGACTATATTTCTTTAACGGATATGGCGAAAAAATTTGGAGATGAGAGTCTTATTTATAGTTGGATGCGAAATCGTAACACATTGGAATTTATAGGTATTTGGGAACAGATCCACAATCCAGATTTTAAAGGTAACGAATTCGTTACCTTTAAAACAGCCGCAGGACTAAACAATTTTAACCTTACACCTAAAAAATGGATTGATGCAACAGGAGCAATTGGAGTGCAATCTCGTGCAGGTCGGCATGGTGGCGGTACTTATGCTCATAAAGACCTTGCCTTTGAATTTGGCTCTTGGCTTAGTCCTGAATTCAAACTGTATTTGATTAAAGAATTTCAGCGACTTAAAGAAGACGAAAATCGTCGTTTATCGCTAGGATGGAATCTCAACCGTACCTTATCTAAGCTTAATTATCGAATTCATACTGATGCTATCAAAACCTATATTATCCCTGAGATCGTGAGTTCAGTACGAGCCAATTTTGTATATGCCAATGAAGCCGATGTGCTAAATGTTGCATTATTTGGAGAAACAGCGAAAGAATGGCGAGAGGCGAATCCAGAGCTTGAAGGTAATATACGTGAATATGCTAGTGTTGAGCAATTATTGGTATTAGCAAATATTGAAGCAATAAATGCTGAGTTTATTCGTATGAAATTATCTCAATCAGAGCGGTTAAAAAAATTAAATGAAATAGCTATCAGCCAGCTAAAAATTCTAACTTCTTTCAATAGTAAAAAGTTGTTAACTATTTAATTTGTGCAAGAGGTGCTTGCACAATTGCCATAATAATATGAGAGGATTATCACTAATGAAATCATTGCGCGCCAACTCAAGAAAACCCACTCATCCGGGTGCTCTTTTACGAGAAGATATATTGCCTAAATTAAATATGTCGCAAGCACAAGTAGCTAGGCGTTTAGGCGTATCACGCCGCAGGGTATCAGAAATCATTCATGAGCACCGTCCCCTCACTGCCGACATGGCCATTCGCCTTGCCCATTTTTTAGGTGGCACTCCTAATAGCTAGATAAACATGCAACAAGAGCTCGATATCTGGACATTAGAGCAAGAAAATAAATCCGAATACAATCAAATCCAGCAAGTAGGATAAAATCAGCTCACAGACTGACGAATGTCAAATATAAAGACTTGACCCCTTTGTTTTTAAGCAGAGCAATCAGAGCTTTATTTAGTTCTGTTGCGTATCTGTCGTGCTGTTCTTTTCCAAAGGATATACTTAACTCAAAGAAAGGTGGGATGGGCACAGTAAAGTCTTTTCTATCAGGGCGTGGCATTGGCTATCTTATTTTATGAAACAATTTAGAGATGGGTAATCTTTTGATTTTACCTCAAAGATTGCTTTCTGTCTTATTTTATTGGTGTCAGGGTAGGAATCGGCCTCTGCTGAGCAAACAGAAAGCATATTAGTCACCCGCAATACAAAAGACTTCCAAAAATCCCTTTCTATCATCCATCTGCCTTATATGTTGGATTAATAGAGGCTCTTGTATACCCTAGCAATCCTCTAGTTTTCATCTAAGGGCTAGTAGATGTAGTTGATCTTGCGCCCGCAGTAGGAGCCGGTGCACCACCTTTAAAAGCAGTAAGGGCGGCAGCTATCGCTTGTTGCTGTGATGGACTAGGATCGAGAGGTATTAATACACCTGCGGCTCCAGGGTGGTCAGCAACTACTCCCCCAAAATTTACTTTATCTCCAGGCTTTGCGACCTTAAACATATCGAGAGATTCTATATGCCGCTCAGTAGAAAAATCTTCTTTTCCTAACATTTTAATCGCTAATGTATCAGCTTCGCTTGCAACTGCTGTACGAAAATTAAAAGTTCTGCCAGTCGCAACTTGCAATTGAAGTTCAATACGTTTGAGATTAGCTGCTAATATCGCTACTTCTGCTACATCATGGCCAGCTGCTGCTTCTAATTGAGTCACCCGATGAGCAAGCTCTAACCCAGAGCCTGCAATCGTTTTGTACAAAGAGGGTAATGTTGGTTTATTATGCAATAGATTCAATAATCTTTGTTGAAACTCTAGAACATGCATACCTGTGTTATCTTTTAATACTAATTCAAATGAAGAATTTTCTTTATTAATAGAATAAAGATCAAGAAGATCCATTCCATTTCGCCCATAAAACGTTTCTAAAACGATGTCCCAACCTAAAGGGCCCAAATTGTTAGTTTTTGCCAAGCTAACTTCTAGTAAAAATTCTCGAACATTTTTATCAAAATGACAGAGATTCAAAGTATTTTGATTTCTCTCTTTGGTAGGTAATGCGGCATAGTGGGCTGCAATCGCGATACATAATTCTTTTCCAAGTGTTGCTAAATCAGGTCGATGCCCATCTTTACTCGTTGTATCTAAAAAAGTCTTAACCGCAGGGGTAGTTGTAAACACCAGGTCAAACCACGATTCTTGGCCTTTGGGTGCGCCTAGAACGGTTCTAAGTCCTTTGTAAAGCCCATTCATCACTTTAAATGGGTAACTTAATACAACAGTTAGACCTGCTTCAACTGTTTTCCCTATGCTATCAAAATCACTATAATTGGCCTGAGGCCAGTCTACCATTTGTCTAAAATCTTTAGGATAACCTGTTTTTGGATCTAAACCTGCGCCAATATGATTTGTTCGATGATCATTTAAAAAATCAAACTTTACATCGTTAGCTCCGTCTAAATGCCAAACTGTTCCAGTTTGAGTACCAAAAGTGCTCACGATGGTAGGCCCTGCACAGAAATTATGAACATTTAAATCGGCAATATTAATCTTAGCTTGTTGGGCACGATTACCAGACTGAAGTGCCGCTTCCATAAATTCAACACCCCCAGGTGCATCAAAAACAACTGCACTCATATCCGGATAATAAGATGCTATTTGATCAGAACGATGAGCCCAATAAGTTCCAATAAAACCAAGAAAGCCACCTAATGAATGTCCGGTACTCGATATGCGAAAACGACGTTCTTTATAAGAAACCAGAGCGGGATGAGAGAGTACTTCTAAGGAGGCTTTTACAAAAGTTCCTGACTGCAAACGAACAACGGAGTGAATATCATTCAACCATAAAGTAGTTCCTTTCGAACCTCTATGTGCAATCACCACTTGTTCTTTTTGTTCGTGAACCCAAATACTTCCTTTATATTCACTTACCGGATCGGATATAAATTCAATAAGCTGCCAATCTCTGTCTTCTAAAGGTTGTTGCGCAGCAGGCATAGGTACTTTATAAGTCTGTCCAGCAAGATGCAGATTATCTTCATAAACAGCTACGCTCATCAAAAAATACTCATAAGGAGTAGGAGGAGGAAGTAAGACTGCAGATACAATTTTAGTAGGTGCTGGAGCGGCTGCTGGAGTTTGGAGCATATATATTTCCTTATCTGTAGATTCATTTAATAAAATTGGAGAGTCATGGTTGGTACTCCCATCACTTGAAGCTCTTGAAAAAAAAGCTTCTGACGATACACTTCTGTAGACTAAGTCTAGTTGCCTATCTAGTATTTTTCCAGAAGAAAAAGGTAATGAATGATTCACATTAGGTTCTAAATGATCTAAAAGCGATTCTGCTAATGGAGAATATCTCGCTTTTACTATTTTTTTTAATCTAGGAAGAACATTTCTAAAATTTTCACTCTCTCCTAATTGTTGATAACAGGTCGCTAATAGGTAAGCAGCTAACAATTTAGCATACAGAATAAAACCGTGACGTTGAGGCACTAGCCGCGCCAAATTAGATTCTATTACATTTTGAGAATTTGCAAAAATAAAAGTTTGTCGATGAATCCCTTGAGTTTCTAGAGCTAGTTTTAAAAATTTAGCTGCTTTTTTCAAATTACCTTGAACCAGTAAAAAATGGCCATATCTAAGATAAACTAAAGCATTAGGCTCATGTTCTAAAGCTTCCGCGTGTATTTTAGAAGCTTCAACTATCTTACCTTGATGCTGCAGGGAATAAGCTAAGTTGGATAAAGCATAACTTATTAATAAGTGAGGACCATTATTGAAGTATATTTTGTAGGCCTCTAATACACCATGAAGTAAATATGTTGCTTGCTCAATATCTCCCAGACAACCTAAGGCATTGGCTAGGTTGTGCGTCGTTCTTGCTATCTCAATAAAAATTAATCTATTATTTGCATCAGTTTTAGCTAAATTAAATATTGCCAATGCATGCACTGACAAAGAAAGTTTTTTTTGATGCTCGCCTATTCCTATTTCACCATAAGCGTTTCCTAATTTTCTTATAATGATTCCTATATTAAGATGAAACTTAGTTTCAAGGTATGTTTCACTTAAATTTAATACTCTTTCTAACAGCCTAACCTCTCTAGGAGTATCTCCTAACCAATGAGAGGTGCTTGCAGCAAGCTCTAATAATTTTATATGTATATTGAAAAAAGGCCTTGGAACAGCATTTGGGAATCGAGAAATTAAATTTCCTTCACATGCTCTCATATGAGGCAATAATTCCTTACGATAATTTATCTCTTCTTTTGAAGGCCCCATGTCATTTTTACAGGCATCCTCAAATGCAGATAATATTTTTTCGAGCGCCATTAGATAATTATTTTCTGAAAAGGAGCTCGTTAGAGTATCATCCCGGATAAACGAATAAAATAAACCATGGCTAAAATCAAAGCTTGTATTATCTTCAGAAAGAGTAATAATAGATTTTTTCCTAAGTTCTTCTATTATATCTGCTGTGTCGTCATCATTAACCATTAAAAACCTGATTAGAGAAACAGGCATAGAGTATCTATTAAAAAAACCAAGATAATAAAAAAATAAATCAAGCGTCGGGGAATTTATTTTTTCTTTCAACATATCTTTTGTTAATTGCCAGGTAACAACCAAATTTTCATGGTAGCTTGAAGGGTGTTTTAATGTCCTAGCTAGAACTTTAGTTCTTCCCTCTAGAAAATTTCCAAGATATATATCTACACTTTTTTTGATTCTGATATCATTTGCAATAATTATTCCTGAATAAGTAATGCCGAGAGGCAGTCTGTCTAAATAAACTAATAAAGTTGAGATGGCTCTATCTTGAGCTGTAGCCTGTTTAGGAGTAAGTTTTGCATACTTTATTAGCGTTTCTCTAGCTTCTTCACGGGACATGGATTGTATAGGAATAGTCCCTGGGAAATCAGGGCTAGTTGTTGTTTGTAAAATAACTCCGCCTGTGGATGGAATATATTTTCTAATAGCGTCAAAATCTTCAACATCGTCTAATACCAAAATCCATCCTGGTGTACTTTCTAAAAAATTCTTAACTGCTAATGAATTTTTTTCTTTTAAATCTTCTCCAGGAAAAAGAACAGAAGGGGGATGTGCAATACCAAATTTTAATGCCAAATCACTCATTTCATATAAAAATGTTTTGTCATTTGCATTTAGCCATATATGATAACGGTATCGTTCAGCTGTTTGATGATAATACTGTGAGGCCAACCATGTTTTTCCTTCACCAGATGCACCAGATAGAGTAACTAATTGTATTGGCTCTTTTCTTTGTTCGGAAATTTTATTATCAATGACAAGAATAGAGTTCTCTTTTCGATTTCGAGCGGATGGATCATCCACAGATAAAGAACGCTGGGTAAAAAGTTCGGGAATATAAGAATGGGCCTTTCCAAAAAAAGCTCCATTCAACATTTTTTGTTTTTCAAAAAAAACTTCTAAAATTTTAGTAAGTTGATTTTGTTGGGCTTCATTAAGATCACCTACTATTTCTATTGCAGCGCTTCCTTCAGCACCTGCAATCGCACTTAAATCATGAATTTTAACCCCAGGAGGAAATTGATCTTGTAAAGCTTTTAAATCGACTAGCAAGTCCTCAGGTTTCCCAGCAATGGCTACAGCCAAAGTGTTACTGGCAGAGGCAACTACAGAGCGGAGTCGGATTTCAGTGGTTTCAGGCACAGCTCAGCCTTAATAAAAAATTTTATTTTTGTGATTTTATTAGACGACCTATTTGTCGGTAGTATAGCCTATATATGCGCTTTTTGCGTGCACACCGCACATTGAGGATACCTCACTTTTTATTTGGAGGTGCTAATGGAGTGGCCTGTAAAAAAGAGTATGCCCCGGGCAGGAATCGAACCTGCGACCTTCCCCTTAGGAGGGACAAGATATACAGTCCATTACAGTCCAAGGAACTCCAGAATATTTAAAAATTACCGAGAAAAACCGCTGTTTTTTCGCTTGAACACTTCCCTGAAATCTTGTAAACTCCAGTAATATCCAGTGACTTTGGTAGTACCCATGGTAGTCCCTGGGAGAATGAGGATGAAAGAGATGGTAAAGTTAACTGCTAAAACAGTAGAAAATGCACAAGCTAAAAATAAAGAATATAAGCTAAACGATGGGAATGGATTGTACTTGAGAGTGAGGACAACGGGTTCAAAAAGTTGGATTTTTTGTTTCCATCCACCCGGAGAACGTAAGCTTATTACTATGACCATAGGCTCGCTTAAAGATTTGTCTTTAAAAGAAGCAAGAAGTAAATTACCGGAATTACGCAAATTAGTTGTCGAAGGGACTGATCCAAGACGTGCACGCGCGGCTGCTAAAGCAGAAAACTTGCGAGCCATAACCATGCAAATGTTATTTGATGATTGGGTTAAATTTTTGGTAGTCGCTAAAAAAGCGACTCCTGATTGGATTAAACGCCAGGAAAATCGCTGGAGACTACACTTAAAAAAACCTTTAGGGAATTTCTTTGTGAAAGATGTGACGAGGGCACATTTAGCATCTGCGCTTGATATTATGATCCGTAAAGGCATTAAAGAAGAAACACGCAAAGCTTTAACCATCCTCAATCTTATGTTGGATCATGCTTTAACTCGACACTCAATTGAGCAAAATCCTGCCCGTATGTTAAAGCCTAAAGATTTTGCTGTCACTGCAAGTCGCCCATGCAACAGGGCTTTATCTTTATCTGAGTTACGGGAGTTGTGGCTCGCTTTGGATCAAACTGCGGGATCTCCAGGTACTACCAAGATGAGTGAGATTACGAGAACCGTGATCAAAATACTCATTTTAACAGGCGCTCGCAGGGGTGAGGTGGTAGGCATGCAGTGGTCGGAGCTCGACTTGTCTGAAGCCATTTGGAATTTACCCCCCTCTCGCGTTAAAAATCGACAAGCCCACACTATTTACCTATCTAGGCTTGCTCTAACGCTTTTAGAAGCATTAAAACCTGTGACGGGGGGCTCACCGTTTGTATTTAATACTGAGCATAAAACGGAATCAGGGCATATCCATAAAGATGTCGTAACGGGAGCTATTAGGCGTTTGCAAGTTCGCGCTAAAGCTAATCCTAACAAAAGCTTTTTGCAGAATATTAACTCCTTCACTATACATGATTTGCGTCGGTCAGCTGCAACAGCATGGGGAGAGCATTTAAAGGTTAGCCCTCACATCATTGAGCGCATGTTAAATCATCAACCATTGGATAAGCTAATAGCCACCTACCAGCGGGCGGTATATGCTGAAGAACAAAAGGCCGCATGGATGGCATGGGGAGAGCTTGTAGAACGTCGGGTAGCTAATAAAATTGATAATGTAGTCCCTTTAAAAAAAGTAAAAGAAGCTATGTCATAACTCCGCAAGCTTAAAAAGCTGATAATATAAACAGCCATAAAATTGCCATTTCGCCCCGCGAAATCCCTGTTTTGCCCTGCGAAACTGGGATCAGATCCCTCTTTTTTCATTTTCATATTGTGCAATTAATCTTATCCGATTATAAATGGATGTTAATGAAGTATTAATTAATAAAAAAGGAGTACCACACACATGAATGAAGTTCCTCATACTGGCTACATGCGCATTAAGCAAATCATTGGCAGTCCCAAATCACGACCACCTATTATGCCTCTCATCCCTGTGGGCAAATCCACTTGGTGGCAAGGTGTTAAATCGGGACGCTTCCCACAACCGATAAAAATTGGCAAAAAAATTACCGTATGGAGAGCCGAAGATATTTATCATTTTATTGAGAAGGAAGACCATGAATAATCTTGCCCCATTTATTCATACCCTCTTATTAGTAAAAACACTATATATAAAAACAGACCCAAAAACGCACTTTTGGGTCCCGAAATCCCAGTTTTGGGACCCAAAACTGGGATCAGATCGCACTTTTTTCATTTTCATATTGTGCAATTAATCTTATCCGATTATAAATGGATGTTAATGAAGTATTAATTAATAAAAAAGGAGTACCACACACATGAATGAAGTTCCTCACACTGGCTACATGCGCATTAAGCAAATCATTGGCAGTCCCAAATCACGACCGCCTATTATGCCTCTGATTCCTGTAGGCAAATCCACTTGGTGGCAAGGTGTTAAAACAGGGCGATTCCCACAGCCCATAAAAATTGGCAAAAGGATTACCGTATGGAAAGCCGAAGATATTTATCATTTTATTGAAAAGAAAGAGCATGAGTAGAGGCTTTCCTTTCTTTGCCAATCAGCCATAATAATGAGATAGCATATCCCTAAAAGGAGGATCTTATGTTTGAGAAAATCAAAGCATGGTGGGTAAAGGGACAGGAAACAAAGAAGCGTGACGCTTTTTCGGACTCTTCACCGACTAGGGATTTAAGTCATGAAATAGAGTCACCTATCCGTTCATATGGAGAGATCAATCCTTTGAACGATGTGGCCGGTATTTTGCATCCACATAGACATGATTGGTAGACAGGAGATTCTGCTTGTTAAATAAAAGAAAGTCTCTCTTAACGCAAACCAGAGCGTTTTAGGCATAGCCTTCCTAGTGTCCGACGCACTTATCGTCTTTGGCTAAACCATTGCATCCGCGATCACACCAGGAGTAGCCTCTTTCTTTTGGGGCAACTCAAATAATTTGCGATCACTATCTCGGGTCAAGTACTTATCGAGTTTAGTGACGAGTGCCGCATAGCTACTTTTTTCTCGCGCTTGGTCAAGCATGTATGCTCCCACCAAAATTTTTCGGCGAGTTTCTTCTCGTTCTTGCTTTGAGCGATCGCGTGCTTTTAGATTTTGAATTTGCGCTTGTAGTTGTGCTTGTCTCTTTTCAAGTTTTTCGATTTGTTTCGCAGCCTGTGTTTTTGACATGTGTTTTACTCCCTATAATTCTTAGATCATTAGCGTGAGTCAAACTCTTTTCTCTGTCAATGGCTTCATGCGTCCGCTGGACTTTCTGGGACTATAAAAAAATAATTTTTCAAAAAAACTTCCACTAAATAAATTTAATTAAGGATTTTGGAGTGTTATAATTAAGCTTCATGAAATAAAAGAGGAGTAAAGCATATGAATGAAATAATACCTGTTGATGTAGGGCAAATTGAAGACATGATCAGCAATATAGACAAGATCTCTGAGATATGGCTAGGCCAGCTTCCAGACGAACCTGAGTTGAGAAAAGAAACGATACAGCTTCTCGCCCATGTGGGTTCATTGGAAGGAGAAGGGAAGATGCCTGTGGCGGATAAGCAAGAAATGTTAGTGTTATCAAAAAACATGTTAGACACTTTCACCGAATTTCAAAAGCTGATCGAAACATCCCAAGATACTCTACGTAGTCTGCTCACACTGAAGATCCAATAGAGGCAACAGGCAGGATTCGCCTTATACGCATTATTATCTGTATTAGCGAAGCCCTGCTTGGGGCAAGTTATTTGATGGCAGGAGAACATTTTCAGGGGGCATTAAAGCCCCTGAAAAATCGTCATCGCCTCTCATCTTTAATCTAAAAGAGCACGTAGCCGTATGCTACGTAAAGTAAAATTTCTCAAGACACTTCTGTTTAACATATCAACCTCCTCTGTTTGAGCAATTATTTTTTATTTTTAGTCTGTGTTCGTAACATATGTTTTATTTCTTGTACTTCTTAGATCACTACCGTGAGTCAAACTCTTTTCTCTGTCAATAGCCTCATGCGTCAGCTGGACTTCCTTGGACTATTTAAAATAAATTTTCTAAAAAAAACTTCTACAGAGGCGAGCCACACTGGCAATTGAAGTGCGCGCTTATACGTTGCTTTGCAACATGCTGGAATAAAAAAATAAAACTCGTTACAATATTAATATGGAAGTAGAAGTAAAAAGAGGAAAATGACATGGCCGTCTTTCATGTCAGTGCACAAATGATTGGACGCTCCAGCGGACGCAGTAGTGTTGCGTGTGCTGCGTATCGTTCTGGCCAAGAATTAACAGATGAACGTCTTGGCAAAACGTTTGATTATTCGCGCAAAGACGGCGTTTTAGATGCACAGATTTTTCTTCCCGCTAACGCCCCCACGTGGATGCTCGATCGTGAAAAATTGTGGAATGCAGTAGAAGCCAAAGAAAACCGCAAAGACGCGCAGCTAGCGCGTGAGTTTCAGATTTCCTTACCCCGTGAATTAACCATCGAACAAAACAAATCGCTCATTCATGATTATGTGAAACAAGCCTTTGTGAGCAGAGGCATGATTGCTGATGTCTGCTTACATGTAGAGCGTGCGAGTGATGGTGGCGCGCAACCTCATGCGCACATCATGCTCACCACCCGTGAAGTCACTGCTGATGGTTTTGGAAAAAAGGCCAGAGAGTGGAATGATAAAGCATTGCTCGTTGAACAACGCGCCCTCTGGGAAACGGTGGTGAATCATCACCTAGCACTTAACGGTCATGATATGCGGATTGATCACCGCACTCTGGAAGCCCAAGGGATCGACTTACTCCCTCAAACAAAAATCGGCCCCCAAAGTGCGCGGGATCGATTATCGGCTTTGGAAGATCATCAACGCCGCGCTCGTGAAAACGGTGAGCGATTATTAGCCAGGCCAGCGCTCGCTCTAAAAGCCATCACGCAACAACAATCTACATTTACTCACCGAGATGTGGCGCGCTTTGTTAATCGTCACACCGTCGATGCAGAGCAGTTTCAAGCCGTATATGACGCGATCATGGCGAGCCCCGAACTCATGAGCATAGGGAAAGATGATCGTGGCGTAGAGCGATTAACCACGCGAGAGCAGCGGGAAATGGAGCACCGTTTGCTGGCTGACGCCGAGCTGGGAGCATCCGAATTTCGCCACCCTGTGAGTACTCGTGTGCGCGAACAGGTAGAGGCACACTGGAAACTTGATGGACAACAATTAACTGCCTATCGACATCTTGTTGAAAAAGGTGATGTGACGGGGTTGATTGGCTATGCGGGTACGGGCAAAAGTTATTTGCTAGGAGCCGCACGTGAAGTGTGGGAACGCGAAGGGTACAACGTGCAGGGCGTGACGCTCTCTGGCATTGCCGCTGAAAATTTAGAAGCCAGCAGCGGTATTACTTCTCGCACGTTTGCAAGCCGTTCGTATTATTGGCGCAATTCACGCGAGTCATTAACCTCCAAAGATATTCTGGTGGTGGATGAGGCCGGTATGTTGGGCAGTCGACAATTTTCAGAGCTGATGAAGGAGGCTCGCCGCGCCGGCGCAAAAGTAGTACTGATTGGTGATCCACAACAATTACAAGCAATAGAAGCGGGTGGTGCGTTTAGAGCAATTAGTGAGCGCGTAGACACTGAATATTTAACCCATATTCGCCGTCAGCATGAACCCTGGCAAAAAGAAGCCACAAAAGCATTGGCCGAAGGCAAGACACCAATGGCACTCGAAGCGTATCGTGAAAAGAGTTACGTGCATGAATGTAAAACGGCGGAGGAAAGTAAAAATCACTTACTCGATCACTGGCACATGGCGCGCCAACAACATCCTGATAAAAGCGAGATTATGGTAGCGTATCTTCGTGCGGATGCCGTAGCACTGAATGAGGGTGCGCGTGCACGACGGTTAGAAGCCGGCGAGTTGGGAGAGAGTAAAACATTTATGACCGAAGGGGGTGCACGAGAATTTGCAATTGGCGAGCGATTGTACTTTTTGAAAAATGATCGGGACTTAAAAGTAAAGAATGGAACATTAGGAACCATTAAGGAGTTTCGTGGACATTCGCTATTAGTGCAGCTGGATAAAGAAGAGAAAGGGAAGAAGCGAGAAATTGTAGTGAATACATTGCACTATAAATATGTGGAATATGGGTATGCTTCTACTATTCATAAATCGCAAGGAGCTACCGTTGATAGAGCGTACTTTTTAACGTCTGAATATGTAGACGCGCACGCCGCCTATGTGGCGATGAGTCGTCACCGAGAAAGTGTACACGTCTATTGGAGTCATGATCGATTTAAAGAATGGAAAGACGTATGCACTACGTTAGCGCGTGAGCGTGGTAAAGATATGACCACGGATTATGGCGTTGAACAACATGCGGCAGCCGTACCGGATTTGAAATTAACACCCGAAAAAGAAACAGCGCATCAACAGCAGACAATCGTGGCTAAACAATCACCGCCTATCATTTCCCTGGAAGCTTTTGCACGGCAATTTGAAGCGAATAATCCTGAACTGTCGCGGACTATCCAGCAGTCATTGGATCCAAAACTCAATCAGGAAAAAGACATGCAACAACACGTCGCTTATTTTGAACGTCTGGAAAAAGCAGCCTCTCAACATCTTGATAGAAAAGACGTTGAAATATTTAAGTCCTATGTTGTCCAATTAAGTAAAAATGAAGAATTGATGGCGCATATTAAACAACAGCATGGTAAAATATTTGAAAGGTTGCAACAGCATGTGAAAGAGCATGAACGTCAGCAGTCTTTGAATATCAGTTTTGATATAGAAAGATAGTAACAGAAGTCATAAGGAGGTACACAATGACAATAGAAAATACAGGAGAACAAAATCTCGAACAGGCAAACGAAAATAATCAACCACTGATGGATCAAAGAGAGTTATTAAATTCGCTCTCGGCGAATATTTATCAGTTGTATGAAGTGCAAAAACATCTTTATGGGGATGTAAAAAAATTCTCTGAGGCGAGTCAGGAATTTATGTCTTTTCATCAAACCTTGAAAGGGACCGTAAAAGATTTCTCCCTGCTTGCTCCAGAGGTTAAACGTCAAATAAATGAGATGGTCTATGCCAGCGTCACAAAAACCCTTAAGCAACAAGAAGCGAATCTGGGAGAAGCATTGGTGGCTACCGCCAGCATAGAAACGAACAAACTGGTTCAATCACTCAATACCAGTGTTAGGAATGCAGAAAAAACGCTTGATAGTTATATTGAGGAAACAAAATGGTCACGCTGGATGAGCGTTGGTACAGGCGCCTTATGCGGGTTATGTATTGTACTGGTCTTCCTTGTCTTTATGGTAGCTAGACCTTTTACTTTCGTGGATGCCGCCGATATTGATATGTATGAATATGGGAAACTGACAGGGAAAATGCTGGCTAAAACTGAGTGAAAAGGAGAGAGATAGAATTCGGGATCTGGCCTATAAATCTGATTAAGGGTATGATGAGTAACGAGGGGCGTTTGGCATTACAGGATGAACTGAATAAATCGGGTTTATGTGTAGAAGTTGAAGTCAAAGCGGCTTAATAATATAAGCAAAGTAAAAGGAGTCCAAAAATGGCTATACAAATTAAAGGATCTGGTGATATTAAAAAGCATTTTTCTGATCTTACCAAAAAGATAGAAGAAAAAGTAAAGACAAATACAAAACTGGCGGAAGATAAAGCGACTAAAGCCGCCCGTATTTTTTTAGATGAAAAAGCAAAAGAAAATGGTTTAGATCCTGCAACCATGACTGAGCAAGATCTTGAGAATCTAAAAACAAAATATGGCCATGAGCTTAGAAAAATAGGTATGGATGCACTCAGATCATCCTTTTAGAATTTAGGTTGATTTGCTAGCAAAGTTGTCTTTCAACTGATGGTTTTTTTTAAGTCTCTAATCACAGTGTGATAAGAAAGGGAGAGGGCAGGTCAACCATTGGTGTGTTATCATCACTGCGCCCTTTCTTATCGTTTTTGTTTCAATATTGATTCCAGCTTTTCCAGCCCATCTTTAACTATCATGTAGAAACGCCTTACCCATTCCCTAATGCTCATAGCCTATTCCTTCGCTTGCTCATTAAGCAAGGCTTTAGCCTGGGTCATTAGTTCAGTTAATTGGGCCTCATTCTGTGTTTTTGCGGAGTCTAAGAGATTACTCACCGCCCATAAATAATCACGCTGTTCATTCTCCTCTTGTTCGTGAAAACACTGAGTCAGTGCCATTTTGACCAAGGCCACCGATTGGCATAGGTAAACGGCTAGTTCTTCTCGTTGATAGGATTGTTGGTTTATAAACTGGCACAGATCGTTTAAACTATAGCTAGTCATGGCCTAATCTCCTTTCAGATTGGTTGTGATTAGTGCCACATGGGTGCTTCAACATCCGTGTGGTACGCTTATTAGTTAGGCTAGCATTGAAAGCTTAAAATATCAAATACTTTTTTACTCTTTTAAGTTTTTATCCAAAAGTTCCTTGATAATGTCGCCCATTGTTTTATCTTCCCGAACGGAGGCCATCTTTAGCCTTCTGTGCAAGGATAGGGGCAAGTCGATGCTAAACCGCTTTACCTTCTCTTCAGCTTTCTTAGAATTGTTGCTTTTTGACATTACTAGCTCCTTTAATGATAGGGCAGGGTCTATTATAGCATTTAAGCCAAGGCTCATTTACTGAAAACTCCTTTAAGCTTAAAAGACCTTAAATAGGGCAGGGCATCCGCCATTCACAACTCGAAGCTCCCAACTCGGTAAAGCCCGACTCGTAACATTACGACTCGGACTTTACCGAGTTATATAATGTAGAACATCATTTTTAATAAATAAAAAGTGTCTTGACTCGCAGAGTATAGGCTGGTAATATTGTATACAAGTCAACAAATAGCCAAAAGGTTTTTAGTATGAACAAAGCTAGCATTACTCTAACTCTTAAAGGGACGGGGCTCTCATATGAGAAAGAAATAGATGAAAACACGGCAGCCCAAATCATGGCTCTATGTCTTACTCTCCATGAGACTCGATCAAATACAGAAAAAACTGCGCAACTTCCTTCATTTCAGCGCCTCAGCTCTAGTTCTCAAAGTGAATCAGCTGCGGAATATCTAAACCGCTATGCCCCAAGACGGAATCCAGACAAGATCCTTGCGTTAGCAGGTTTTTTAAAGATCCATCATAACAAAGAGTCATTTGAGCAGGGGGAAATCAAAAGCCTCTTTCGTGATGCGGGAGAGTTAACACCTGCAAATCTTACGCGAGATTTCAAAGCGACTGTCGCTAAAGGTTGGATTGCTCCTGACCCAAATAAAAAAGGCAGTTTTTATATCACAAATACAGGTATAAAAGCATTAGAAGGTGGATTCCCAGAGGAATCGGTAGTAAAAAGAAAAACAGTACGCCGTAAAAACAAGGGGAAGTAACTATGACCGATGAATTAAAAACAAAACTTCATAACATACAGAATTTGATAAATGAGTGCCTAGAATTATTGCCTGGTCATTCGCTTGTTCTAAAAACTTCTACTGTAAAGAAAAAGTCTGCAAAGAATAACGAGCTTAATAATCATGTATTAATGATTTCAAATAAGATAAAAAGCTGTGAAGAAAATGAAAAAATAGAAGAAAAAATTCTTGATAAAGCTTCTGTTCTTGGACGGGTACTTTTGCCGTATTACATTTGCTATAAGTATTTTCCAACTCAAGGACTTACCACTGGTGATGTGGCAAAAATAACTTCTGAACTACGAATAGGGGTTAAGCTCTCCAACATATCTACAGCTATTACAAACTCCTTACAAAAATATCTCGAAGGAGATTCAACTAGGGTGAAAGGAAAGCCCGTCACTTATAAGCTAAATAGAAAAGGAGCGAAGCACTTCGAGTCTCTTCTGAATGGTGATGAGTAAAGTAATATCTAGTATCGAAGAGTTTTCTCTCTGCATGAGTCAAAAAGCTATAAAAATCGCAGATAGGGCACTTGCGTTTTTTTATTATTATGCTATGAAAAATGATAGTGGCGCGACGCTAAAACAAATCATCTCTGATTTTGAAAAATGCGGTTTTGGAAAGCCCAATATTACGAATTTACGAAAAGCAATAAAAAAAGATCGTCGCCTTGCCAAGGTTCCAAAAGATGAAGATAGCTGGCGCTTAAAAAGCGACAAGATTTTAGAGGTTGAAACAAAATTCCAGCTCGATAAATGTTTGAAAATAAATAAAACTTCCTCTCTAATTTTAAATGGGGAGTTTATAAACATTGCTCGTCTTGAGCAAATTAAAAATATAAAGGGATCTTTTGATTTTTCGAGACTTACTCAAATGCTTTCAGAATTAAACCATGCTTTTTTAGTTGGAAATTACATCTCTGTGAGTCTATTAACTCGAGCGGTTATAGACCACATTCCACCCATATTTTCTTTCAAAACATTTGCCCAAGTAGCAAGCAATCATGGGACAAAAAGTTTTAAAGATTCGATGGATCATTTAGAAAAATCGTGTCGAAAAATAGCAGATCTTCATCTCCACACACCAATTAGGAAAAATGAATCGCTACCAAATAAAACACAAGTCGATTTTTCCAGCAATCTTGATGTTTTATTAGGTGAAATTGTAAGGATTACCACGCTTCCATAAAGTTTTTTGCAACGTATCTGGAAAAACTAGAATACCAATCTCAAATATCAAGGCCTTGAAACCTGCTTCAAAAATGCTTGCCCAACAGGCTTATAACACATGGTAATAAAAACAGCATGAGTGAGTGACTTACACTTTAACTTGGTTTTAATACGCTGCCGATATGTTACAACCGTAGATTTCTCAATTCTCATCAAATCTGCTGTTTGTTTTACAGTATTACCTTGGGAAATCCAAAAGAGACAAGTGCGCTCTCTGTCTGAAAGGCTTTCAATCTGTTTTGAATGAGGATTAGCAATTGCATAAGATAATAACTCACTAATCAAGCAATGTTGCCTAGGGCTAGGAGATGAATTTCCACACGCGAATAAAATATCATTTACTAATTTACTTGGAGCCCATAGTTCATATTTATTCATAGAATCGCCTTATTTATTAAGTTTTTAGGAAGCTATTTCGTCATGTCGCAACATATGACATAGCAATATAGACACAAGACATGTGAAAATAATTTAGAACTTGGTCTATCACTCCAACCATTGAACCATCGTCTAACCGTGCTCCTAGGAATACCAAATTGATGTGCGATCACAGAGCTGGTATATCCAGTTTGTTTAAGTGTATCTATCATGCTTTGCCAATTATCATTAGGCACGTAAATAGGCACAGGCTGAGGGTTTTTATAATTTTTAGTTTCGCTACTAACTGTGGACATGTACTAGCTCCTACTTTTTCCGGTTGTCATTTTTAAAAATGACAAATAACTGTATTAGCACTACAAAAATGTGCTTTTTAGAAGAAAATACTACTATTCTTCTATTCCCGACCTATGGAAAGGTTGGTATAATTCAACACTAAAAGCGGTTACTGAGGTACACTCATTTTCAGTGATTAAAATTCACACTCAAAATCAATTTTAAGTTATAAAACTTTATATGAAAGAAATGAATGTTAAAGAAATTATTTGGCAAGATGTAAGAGAAGAGGTGAAAGCCGTTAATGCATCTCTCTATGAGATTATTGAAAAAGCTAACCCTTCTGCTGAATACAAATTGTTTAAAGTAAAATATAAATTTGGTGATTTAATTACTGAAAATGGTTTGTTAAATTTGCCCGATATTAAAGGCTCCTTATTTCCCATTACGTCGTCATCTATTCCGACTGAAATTAAAGATAAAATTTCTTATCGCTCTATACCCTTATTTTTAGTTCTCAAAAACAGTTGCGAAGTTTTTGTAGATATGGATACTCGTACTGTGCCGCTGAATGTTTTTAATCCTGGTAGTTTATTAGGTTTATTTGAAACTCATGACTATTTAACTGATCGATCTTCCGATCCTATATGGACGGTGTCAGCAGGTGGTAGGAGTATTTTTATGTTACCTAGTCTGGCGGCTAATCAGGGAATTAATCGCTTACGCCGTTATTATGATTTTCCTATTAAGAAAATACCTACACATTTAAAAGATCATTGGGAATTTTTTAAAGCTATCGTTAATTCTCCTAAATTTGAACAGAAATGGGAATGTGAAATTTTGATATTCTCAGAGATATGGCTAGACACTTCAAATCCAAATCTATTTGACTTTGAGCGATACTTATTTGGACATTCTTGGCGGCAATCTCAGTATGCAATGGAGAAGGTAAAATTTAGTTTCACTTGGCAGATATTTATGGGAGCTATTTATAAACGACATCTACACTTGCGTCCCTATTTAACAGATACCGTTAAACATCTTTTCCTAATTGCCTCAAAAGAATGGACGGGGTTTTGTCCTTCTGATGATTCACAAAGAATCGCACCAACAGCAGGATTGCAGGATGCCATTGCTAATGTATACCAATTAAAAAATCATTTTCCGACAATAATGCACCCAACTCCATTGGCTGACGTAGATTCTCTTTTCCCCGTTTATTATTCTCTTTCATATCCTACCTTGCTAGAAGGTGAACCGGAGGTTGGAATGCTTAACCGAATTATGCCTGATTTAAGAGAGATTAAAATGGCTATAGATACTTTATATGACAGAATGACACCTGATCAAAAAGAAAAGCTAAGTGTGCTTCAGAAATTAGACTTTACTTACTTCCATACAGATGATGATATATACCACGAAGTACATAAAAGTAATTTAATTGTTGAAGAAGATCCACGATTTCTATTATTAAAAAAAGAATTTAAAGATAGGTCTTTTTGTAACACCAGTCTTTTCTGGCGAGGATGTGTGAAAATTGCCAAGAGAAAAGATTAGTTTATAGCTTTTGTAAGGGTTGTTGAGATGGGAGGAGGGCACATAGCCTTTGAGATCATTGCATCGGTATCATAAGCGCCTTTGCTATTATCTATTACCCATTGCACATTTCCTAAAATTTTATCAATGGCATCACGTGGTAAATTATTCTCTTTTATAGTGGTTTCTAGCCATACTTTTACCACATAACGTTGTAGTTCTGGATCGAGCATCACATTAGTTGCGCCCAGTTCTCGGTTTCCTAATAAATTGAATGCTTGCATAATACCAGCAAATAACAAGCCTTGTGTTAATGCAATGCGTGGTGCAGGCACATTAAAAGGTTGGGTAGCAGAATTAGAAAAATTAACAGGAAATCCACCATACAGAATCTCTAATGTACTCCCACTTTTTGTGGAGCACTGAAAATTAGACAAAGGATCTACTTTTATAGGTGTATCATAGCTAGCAACTTGTTGTAATAGATGTTTAAATTCTTTATCTTCCGAAGAAACACTAGCAAGAATTCTATTATCACCAGTCAAAGTCAACGGATCAAAGCTATCAGTGGTATCACGTCCGGTGCATCCAATAATAAAATTGGTGTGCAAAAATAACTCTTCAATACTAGACATTACTTCTACTTGACTTATATTAGGGTAATGTTGATATATACGCGAATCATTATCATAAATAGCTACAGAAAATCCGTCTTTGATAAGTTTATTGGTAAGTGCTTGTCCAATCGAACCAAAACCAATGATGCCTACCATAGATCTTTGTTTATCAAGATTCATAGT
Organism: Gammaproteobacteria bacterium; assembly: GCA_965279305.1. GTDB lineage: Bacteria > Pseudomonadota > Gammaproteobacteria > JBIOEC01 > JBIOEC01 > JBIOEC01. The sequence goes on from OZ257143.1 coordinate 1,323,745, forward strand.
AATAGCAGAAATTTGTTCAACACTGGCATCGGCAATAAAAGAAGGCTCGACATGAAGTTTAGCTGCACTCTGAGCTACATTGATAATAGGGAACCGAGTTGTCTCAACAGTTCTGCTATAAAAACCAGCACGAGTTTGCTCTGCACCTACTATTTTATATGTTTTTCTGAAGTGTAATGGAAGCATTTCAAAAAAACGTCCGCCATCATCACAGATAACTATATTCTTAATCTTTGGGTTCCTTTCTATACCCTGATAGATTACCCCTATATCTCTTTTAGCAGCCATCTCATACCCACCCAATCTATCAGGCTTGCTACCAGGCCATACATGCACTCCTAAGCCTTTCATGGCTTCATAAACGCCTGGAGACGTGGAATAGCATTTGCCTGTAACATAGGCTTCAAAGCCAAGGCCTCTAAGCGCACCAAATAGTGTGGAGGTGGTTTCAAGAAGATGCTGAGCTCCAATGACAGCAGTCTCTTCTGGTTTCAGAGGGCTGTTAGATAAGAAAACTCTGGCTCGTTGCTCCAATTCATCTATAACAGGTAGACGAGGAACAGGGTGGGGCGCAACGGCCTTTATTCCCGTAGATAAAGCTCTAGTACTTCGGCGTAGTAATGGGGTGGCTAGTTTTAAAACTGGCATATTAATAACCCTAATCGGATAAGTTTTACTATGGCATAAAGGCAAATAAACCCTATGCCAATCAGTAAAACTACTAAAATGTTGGATTTGTCCACAGTAAAGCGGACAACTACGGATGATAGGGTATCATATTTATCTATGGTAGGCTACTGTCTAACTAAAATCGCAAGATGAGATATTTGCATATCTTCAGAGGGCTTCTAGCCTGTACCCATATCTCAGTCATAAGCTCTCATCAATATGGCTCAGTGGAACGCAAAGAGGGGCGAATAGGGGGATTTAAAGCACCTTTCTAGGCCAATCTAAGGATTCATTTAGCATATAAAATTTGTTATAATAATGACTAATATTAAAGAGGAATAGCTTTAAGATAAAACTGATTATAAAATCAGTTTATCTAATGCTAAGCAAAGTTATCATGGCTACAACAGACCCAATCAATCTATCGGATTGGTATAATTCCTCAATGAACCATAAGCTCATGATCGACAAAATTCTCAATACGTTCTCACACAGAAATAAATCAAATTCTGACGATTCCTATCGTCTTTCGTTAAAAGAAATGTTTGAGTGCCAGGTTAGCCTTACGCCCGAAAAGATTGCTATGCGCATGGATAAAGCAGCTCTTTCCTATAGCGAATTGAACGAAAAGGCCAACCAGCTTGCTAATAAGCTTTTAACTCAAGGCATAAAATCGGGTAGTGTTGTTGGGATATTGGTCGAACCCTCTATTGAAATGCTAGTAGCAATACTCGGAATCATTAAATCAGGTGCAGCCTATCTTCCCATAAACCCTGAGTATCCTAAAGACAGAATAGAGTTCATGCTAGATGACGCAAAAGCTTCTGTTTTACTTACCAAAGGTACTAATCATACATCCTTAGAATTTGATGGGATATCCCTGAGTCTATATGATCAAACAACCTATTCAGATAATACTAGCAACCCAAGCAATACAATTAATGAATCCGATCTCGCCTGTTTGTTTTATACGTCAGGTACTACAGGCCAACCCAAAGGGGTAATGGTTGAGCATCAAGGAATAGCTCTATTAGTAAAGGATATGGATTTCATTAGATTTTCTAAGGATGATAAAATCGCACAAGTTTCTAATTTAGCATTTGATGGAGCAACTTTTGAAATTTGGGGTGGTTTGCTCAATGGTTTAGAAGTAGTAATTATAGATAAAAATAATTTACTATCTCCCCAAAAACTACTTGATAAAGTGATTGAAAATCATATAACTATCATGTTCTTCACGCCAGCTCTTTTTAACATTTTAGTTAATGAATGTATTGAGATATACTCTTTTCTTAAAACTGTAGTTATTGGTGGGGATGTTGCTGACCAACAAAAAATATTACAAGTTCTTGGTTTTTCAAAAAACATACAAATAGTAAATGGATATGGCCCCACAGAGACAGTCACTTTTAGCATATCTTGTGATTTGAGTATTGATCTTATCAAAAAATCAAACTGTGTTCCTATTGGGAAACCGCTTCTTCATACAGAAATATATATATTAGATGAGAATATGCAGCCCGTTCCCATAGGTGAGAAAGGGGAAATATATATTGGGGGCAGAAAAATATCAAAAGGTTATTTGAACAATGAGAAGCTTACTGCAGAAAAATTTATAGATAATCCTTTTTTAGAGCATAATAAATATGCTATTGGGAAAAAACTATATAAAACAGGAGACTTGGGACGATGGTTATCGGATGGCAATATAGAATTTTGTGGCAGAAAAGATAACCAAGTTAAGATTAGAGGCTTTAGAATTGAGACAGAAGAGATAAAAAGAGCCATTTTAGAATTTAATGGGATACATGATTGCGTGATTGTACCTAAAAAAGACATTAAGACCAACAGCACACGTCTTGCAGCCTATATTACTGTAGATAACAAAAATGACATAAACAAGATTAAAAAATTACGCACATACTTATCTCTTCATTTGCCAGATTATATGGTTCCATCAACCTTTACCATATTAGACAAGATCCCTCTTAATCATAACCTTAAAGTCAATATTTCTGAACTACCCGAACCTGAATTTACAAATAACACGGAAGAATATATCCCGCCAAGAAATGAATTAGAAACAAATTTATGCGAAATTTGGAAAAAGATCTTTGAAAAAGAACGGATCAGTATCAATGATGATTTTTTCCATTTAGGAGGAGACTCCTTGATGGTAATGCAAATGATTAGTATGGCCTCAGCCTATGACATTGACCTGGATATAGCTACGGTTATGGAACATAGAACAATTGCATCAATGGTCGAACATATAAAGAAAGACTCCTTACATAATAATGAAATTAGAACAGTAGATTTATCATCGCTTTCCCCCATAGAAAATTGGTTTTTTAGTCAAAAATTTTCAAACCCCAATATGTTTAATCAAACAGTAAGCCTAAATACAAAAATATCGCTAAAGAAAGACCTCATTAATAAGACTTTTTACTATCTAATACAAGCTCATCAGGCATTATCATTTAGATATCAATGTGCCAATGGAACATATGAAAGAAGGCTCTCTGAGGCTAATCATGAAAATTTTGACTACTGTTTACTTGTCGATTTAACAAGTAAAAGCAGTGAAGAAATTGAAAAACTTAAAAATGAATTCTCTTTAAAAGTTCAAGAAAATATTGATATAGAAAAGGGTACTTTAATTCAGGCTATCCTATTTGTGGATAACTATAAGAACTCTCAAGAGCTATTTATTGCAATCCATCACTTAGTGGTTGATGCTATGTCATGGCGAATTTTTCTTGAGGATTTTGAAAATATATATTTACAAGTAAGTAATAACTTATCACATATATCATTACCTAAGAGTACGCTGCCTTATTCTTCATGGGTAAGCCATCTATCTGGAAAGGAGAACCTATCTTCCATCGATTTTTGGAAGACTCAACTTCCATCTGCGTACAATTCTATACCCAAAGATTTTGATAGGGGAGCTAACAATGAAAGCTCTTCCAGAAATATTGGCTTTGAAATTGATGAAAAAACCACAAGAAAATTGCTGACCACCGCTGTCAAATACTATGCTGTCCCCATTACCGAAATACTTCTATTAGCACTATCAGAATCATTCAATTCATTTATCAAAAAAAATGAATTATCTATTGATCTAGAGCTACATGGAAGAAGTGGGTTTTCAAGAGAGATAAACTTAAGCCGAACATTGGGATGGTTTACTACTATCTTCCCATTTAAAATTAACACCAATAATCTTAAATCATATGAAGAAAAATTACAAAAAATACATATAGATCTAGGTAAATGTAACCCCACTGAGTACGGGGTCATTAAATATATGTCTAATGGTAAAACATCACCTGATTTTGAAATTGAACCAGAGGTAAGCTTTAACTATTTAGGGCAATGGAAAACTACCTGTCTTCAAAACTCATTCCTTTCGTTTAAAGAAAATGGCTTGAATCTACATTCATCCCCACATAACAAAAGACCTCATCTTATTGATATTGCCGCTCAAGTTATAAACGAAAAAATGAAGATTTCTTTTAATTACAGCACAAATCATCATAAGCATGACACTATTAAAAACTTAACTAGCCATTTTGAAAAGGCAATATATAAGATTCTATCTGAATGCAAAGAAGACGCATATATTCATTCAGATGCAATTTATGAGATTTCATTATGAAATACGAGTCTTTTGATAAAATCAATAACCCCATCATCCCTATAAGAAAAAGAGGCAATGAAAGTAAAATTTTTTTCGTGCATGCCTTAAGTGGTGTAGGTTTTGAATACTATTCGCTATCTCCCTATTTAGACAAATATGATTTATATGCCATAAATGATCCTACAACAGCTTCAGGAGCAGCCAATTTTAATAGTATTGAGGAAATGGCTTCTGTGTATGTAAGTTTTTTAAAAACCATACAAAAAGAGGGTGCTTATATATTGGGAGGTTGGTCTTTTGGTGGGCTTGTTGCTTATGAGATGGCATTACAGCTGAGTAAGCAAAATGAAGAAACTAAAGTTATTTTTATAGATACCCCATGCTTACAAAAACACCCTTCGAGTTTAAATCCAAATAGAGTCAAAGAGTATATAATCCAAAAAGGAATAAAAGAAGATTCTCAAAGTTTTAAGAAACTTTTTCAAAGAATAATGCATAACATGAAACTAGCTAAAGAATATACTCCAATTCATAATCCTAACATTTCAGTTTTTCTGTTAAAAGCATTAGAGCAATTTCCTGATGAAGGATATACATTTACTGATGACCCCACAAATGGATGGTCATCTGATTTTTTACAGGAAAACCATATATTACCTATCCAAGGAAATCATTTGTCATTATTTGATCCAGACAATGTGCAGGATTGTGCTGAAAAATTGCACTTCGTTTTAAATGGCCTAAAATAAAATTATTTGTTAGTTACGTCAGTAACCCGCTTTCTACAACTTTGCATAGAATCCAGTAATAAACTACTCTTTAAGAGAATATATGTTTTTTTAAAAGAGAGTATAAAATGAAGCTTGCCACACTAGGAGATTCCCTACCTTTTTGTATAATTGTCCTAGATAAAGATGACAAAGTCTCTTATGTTAATCAAACCGTCAAGTCTTATTTCCCAAATATTATTAATTTAATAAATAAGCCCTACGCCCAATTAAAGCAGGGTGGCGGACTACCAAATCTTTCTGAACTCTCAAAAAACCCTAACTACTACAAAACTCAATATAAAATAGATAATAAAAATATTGATATCACGTGGTTTTTCAATCATGTAGACGAAGAAGGAAAGCTTTTTAAAGTCTTGTTTGGGTATGACACTACCTCTGAAACACATTCTGAAGCCAAACCCGAACTTCTCACACAGGAACATCTAAATGATCTAATAGCTATTAAAAATATAGCAAATGAAGTGATGGGAAGTTCTGCTCCAAAATACGATAATATTGTTGATCTGACTAAAAGCATTCGTTTTCATTTAGAAAATATTATTACTCAAATACCTGGTAGTGTCCTTTGGAAAGATACAGAGTTTAAATATCTAGGATGCAATGATGATTGTGCAAAGCTAGTAGGATTAAAATCTCCAAAAGATATTTATGGAATGAGTGATAAAGACTTTGAAACTCAATTAGGGTGGCCTCCAGAAGTATTGAAGTCCTTTAGAGAATATGATTCTCGTGTTTTAAAAGGTGAATCTATTTTGCAGCATGAAGAATTACCCTTTCAAAATTCTGAAGGAAGGATGATTTACCAATTAAGTAATCGTGTTCCACTTTATGATTATAAAGGCAAGATCGTTGGTATATTAGCCGTCGCAATCGATATCACAGAACGAAAAGAAATTGAGCAACAATTACTTGAATCGAAAGAAAAAGCTGAAGCTGCCAATGTGGCTAAAGATGCCTTTATGGAAAATATGAGTCATGATTTTAAAACTCCTCTTAACGGTATTTATGGCGTTGTACAATTACTTTCAAATAGAAAAGATGAATTTCCTGATGATGTTAAAGAACTTATTTCTGTCCAAGAAAAATCCACCCTGCGTTTAACCAAGTTAATTGAGTCTATATTGGACTTTAGCAAGATATATTCTGGATCATTAGAAATAGTGCAAGAAGAGCTGAATTTATTTGATATTATTGAGTCTGTTGTTCATAATCTTTCTTTTCAATTAAAAAACAAGCCAGTAGATATCCTAATATACTATCCTCCTGAGGTGCCACGCCACCTGATTGGAGATACTCACTGCATTACGAGCATTGTACTTAATTTGATGAGTAATGCGGTGAAATTTACCGATGAAGGCCATGTTTCCATATCGGTTGGCGTGGTTTCTAAAGATGGCAATAATGTAATGTTACAATTAGAAGTAGTCGATACGGGAGAGGGGATACCGAAAGATAAATATAAAGAAATTTTTGAACGTTTCCACCGTCTGGAGTTATCTAATAAAGGATTAAAAGAGGGGCATGGTATTGGCCTATCAGTAGTTAAAGAATTAGTAGATAAATTGAATGGTCAAATTGATGTAGAAAGTGAAATAGAAAAAGGAACTAAATTCATTGCTCAACTTCCTTTTCAAGTGCTTAATATGTCATTCTTTGTATCTGAATGGGAAAAGCTCCATCCTACTGTTCATATATTGGTAGTGAGTGATAAAATAACTTCTACTGATATTCAATTTAATCAATTTGAACAAGCGTTTGTTAGTAAAACGGATAGCGCTTCTCTTATGAATAAACTTGAACAGGCCATTAAGGATAAAAAGCCTTTTCAAGTGCTTATTATTGACGATGAAATCAAAACTGATCCATTAGCGCTTATCAATATGCTTCATAAAGATAAAAGATTCTTAAGGCTAATGAAATTACTATCACTTCAACCAAAACAAGATCGAGACAAGAAATGGTATGATACAGCAAGAGAGATGGGTTGTTTTGATTTTATTAAAAAACCTATTTTGCCTAGCGAATTAGATAAAAAAATAGTAGATGCTTGGGAGAAATGGGAAAAGAAAGACACTAAAAAAACATCACCTAATTAGTCTTTAAGGAGTTCTGCAAGGGTCTTTTCTAACAATATTTGATTTACAGGTTTAGTTAAAAAAGCATTCATTCCTGCTTTTAGACTATTCTCTTTTGCTTTTTCTTGACTGTTCCCAGTCACAGCAATTATAGGAACATCTTTTATAGCTAAGTTGCTATGACGTATTTTTTCAGTAAGTGCTATCCCATCCATATCAGGCAACCCTAGATCCATGAGAATTACATCAATTTTTGAATTGGGATTTTCCAAAATGCTCAATGCTTCTGCAGCATTATTCGCAGTTTGAACATCCTTATACCCAATAGAACCTAATATACCTTTAACAATCGTTTGGTTAATTTCATCATCTTCAACAAATAGTACTTTTTTCATATTATTGCTCTATTGTGACCTAATTAAATATAAGATGGTTTTCTGACAAAGTAGATATCTCTTTATGTTATATAATAGCATTAACCCATGTAGCAGACCATAAGAGAACTGCCTGAATTCTAGCCTCAAAATACTTACAAAATGCACACTTATATTTTATAGGAGTTGGTTTTTTGTTTTTTTAGTAATATGACCTAATATTTCGATGTCCATTTTGTAAGCTGTCTCTCACGTTGTTTTCCGAATTCTTCCAATATGCAAGTTCAACATAAACCCTTTATACTCCATTCTTTGTTCATGGAGAACGTACTATTCTGATTAGTAATAAGATAGATAGGAATTACCAAATGCACTCTCACTTTTTAAGTAGAATAATCTCTTCTACCGCTCTATTTTTTATGATGTCTTCCGTTGTAATAGCAGAGCCTATTCGTTTGCCTCCATTTAGCGGTTTATGGTTTGCTGGCAGTTATAAAGTAGTTGAAGGTTCACAATATGAAACCGCATGCGAAGAAACGATTGCCGAATATATCTTCGATAATGTCAGTGATGATCCTGTAAAGGCAGCCATTCTCTATAAAAAAAACGAGCTTTATGATCGTTTTGGGAAGTTTCCCGATTCTTGCTCAACTAATGCTGTAGAAAAATTCTATACTTTTATTCCTGAAACATTCCCAATTACAGGTGATTCCTACGATGTGGTTGCTATTTGGGAAATAATTACTTCAGATCCATCCAACCCTGTAGTGACTAATGTTGAGGTAGAATGCAAAATGGATGATAGTATTTTTCGTGAAAAAGTATATGTCGATCCTCACTATGATAATTGCGAACATGGTAGTTGCTACGATATTTGCTATGGAGACATTCTTGCTCGAAGCTTAAATGTTGCAGGCTTTGAATCCCTTGGACACACAGGCATCGGAGATTTGACCGTTTTTAACGCGGAGAGTAATGAAAATTACAGGGTATTAGAATTTCAGAAGGATGAGACCACATGGGAGGGTGGGGTTCACACCCCATATTTAAAAATTTTTCAAGCTGAAGCGACCTATTGGGGCAGTCGATTTGGTAGACCATCACTATCTGAACCTCCAGTTTTAACAAAAAAAGAAGGCGAAAAAATTATAGAATATGCAAACTCTCAAAGATTTAGTTGTCATGAATATACTCTCACAAGAGATTGGTATCCTGCATCTCAAAAAGCAACCTCTGTTTATGATTCAACCACTAAAAAATGGATACACCAAACTGCGGAGCAATGTGGTAAGTTTCGCTGTGATACTTTTGTAACATACGCATATCTTCAAGGAGCAAATATTCTTATTCCTCCTGGTCCAACAGGAGAATATACCCCATATCCTATTGAAACATACGAAAGTCTCCCATATATAAGGCCTGCAAGCTTAGAATCAGATGCATCTCTGGATGAAATAAATTCGCTACATTATATTGAGGGCTGGCAAGAACATATCAATAGCCTTTCCTATGAAGATGCCTTTAATGAGATGATTGAGCTTTACTTAGATGCTCCCCAAACTCAAAGAGATGGGTATGCTTATTTACTGCTTTTAGTATTTGAACGTCTTAGCCAAGATAACAACTTTAGCCCTAAGCAACGAGCAGATATGATTTGGACATATATTATGAGTTATAAAAACGAACCTGACCTATTAAATGTGTTTATTGATGCTATTAATAACAATGTATTTGATTCTATCGAATACATATCTAAAGCAACTAGCCTTATTAGTGAACAAAATCATCCTGGGTTACACCTACATACTCTATCCTTAATAACCAACATTTATGCGCATCAATTGGTTGGTATGGAAGATGAAAGATCTTTGAAAAATGTAAAAATAATACAGGATTTTTTCAAAAAGCAATTAAAAACTCAAGATGGCATTTTACTCAAGCAAACCATTAATTATTCATCACAGGTTTTACCTTACGATGAATTGGAAAAACTACTATATGCCATTCCATTAGATAGAATTGACGATATAGATTCTGCCAGCCATACATTGGCAGCTATCTCTTTAAACTATTTAACCAAAGGCTCCAGAGAATGGGATGCCTTCTGGAACAGAACTCCTAAAGAGTGGGTAACCCCAATCAGTGAGAGGTTAAACATGTTGTTCAGTGATAGTCAGTTTGCGGATCAGTATTCCAGCGTACAGAACGAGCTAGTAATGGCGCGTCTACAATTGATATTGTAACCTAATAATGAGCATCTATTCTAAAGTACTCTTCGAACAATACCAAGGCGTATGGCGGTCTCAGTTATCTCGCTTTTACTAGTGCAGTCTAATTTTATTTTGATTCTTTCGACATAATCTTCGATCGTTCTGTGCGACAGTTCTAATCGTTTTGCAATTTTCTTAGATGTAAGCCCAAGAAAAATATAATTAAATACATCACTCTCACGGGGAGTAAAGAGATTAAGGTGATTTACAAACTTGGGTATCAATTTTTCATCAGTTACATCCATTGCAACACCAAGCACGCCCACAATATGCCCTCTTTCATCTATGAGGCAAGACTTTTCCGTCCTAACAACCATGTTATTCCCATCCACTCGTTTTATAGGAAGCTGATGCTCAGTAATTTTTATTCCACCACTTTCTATAACCTCTTGATCATCCTTTTGAAAGGATTCGGCTTCCTTTACTCCCCAATTTAGCTCTTCATCTGTTTTACCCCAAAGAGCCTCTCTGGATAAGCCAGACAGAATAACCATATTTTTATTAAATCCTAGGTATTGAGACTTTCTGTTTTTCCAGTAAACAAAACCTGGCATGTTGTAAAGAATATCTTCCATAAAAGAACGGGAGAGCAAGGCTGCATTAAATGGTTCTGAACCGTGTGTCAATTTTTGCATAAGGAGTTGCCATTAAAAATAAAGATGTTTTTCTGACATATTAATTATGTTTATCTACTATATAATAGCATTAACCCACACAGCAGACCATCAGGATATTTCTTGGATTCCTAGCTTAAAATACTTACAAAATGTCCATCATTATCTATTTATCTTCAGGTATCTATCTTCGCCTATTTTTGTAACGATAACGCTCTTATTATCCAGTGTCATCACAAAAATATCCCCACCCATAGTGCCTAAATATTTGTAATTTTCATTCAATGCATTGTTTTTTGAAGACCCAAAAGAGACTGTTTGAAAAGATTTATTTTCAAGTATTTTTTCCGCATCCATTCTTCCTGAATCAAGCATTAAAAGGGGATATGCCCCAACAAAAAATAGTAACAATTTTAATGTATGGTTGGTTGAGAAAAACTGAGGGAAGAATTTTTCGATTAAAAACAAAGATGGAGGAATCGCTAGAACCATATAAAAACATACCCAGTTTGTAGGAGATTCATCACTGGATAGAATATAGACAGCATAAAAAATAAAATAAAAACTAATAAAAATAGAAAGAAAAACCTTAAATCCTTTTGATACTTTCTTTGGTTTCTTTTCTATATCAACTATCTTTTCTTTTTTATTACCAACCCTCCAAACAGAAAAAGAAACCAGAAATAATACTATCAACGCAATGAAAAATGAGATTTGTGCAATATTGGATAGAGGGAACTTAAAGAGATCCCAAAAATTAGAAAGTGAAACAATATTAACGTCAAATTGTGACCAATATCCTGCGTTATATAATAGAGCAGCAAAGAATAGGTAAAGAACTACTCCATTGATTGCATATATTCCATATCTTAATTTATTTTCCATTTTTTCTCCCTATTTACTTAAATTACTATCTACCATCTGTTCCCTGAAACCGCCACAGGTGCTGGGGGTAGTAACCCTGAAAGTTCACTTAGTAACGCAGCATTATTTCCGTTCACACTAGCTAGCTTCAGAAGAATACTTGCCGTTGCATCATTACTTGCAGCAACTGGAGCAGGGAGAGGGCTTTTCTGAGCGACATTAGGGGCTTTATTAAGCACTACAGCACCAGAAGCTGAAAAAGATACACGAGTTGTCGTTGCGGCAGGCTGCTTACTATCAGGTAAAGATAACTTATCTAGTTCCTTTTTAGCAGCAGTATTTCCTGAGTCAACCGCTCTTTCATACCATTCTTTGGCTTTATCTTTATTATAAAATAAAGGTAATTGATATAATGCTGCTAGTTCTAATTGTTGCGCAGAACTTCCTCTCAATGCAAGACGTTCTAACGTGCTCAATACGGTTCTGTTACCCTCTTTAGCTACTCTCATATAATGAGCCCATGCTTGAGCAGTATTTCTACCCACCCCTTGGTGTTCAAGCTGATAGAGATGTCCTAAACGTAGACCAGAGGCTTTATCTCCTAACTGACTTGCTTTCTCATAAAACACAATGGCAAGAGTATTATTTTTTTTGATAGTCTTAGTGCCTTCTTCATACGTTTTTGCTAGATACAAATAGATTTCAAGCGTGAATACTGTTTGCGTTAAATATGTGCGAGCTTGCGCATGATTGAGCTCAACTGCCTTCATGCACCAATTGACTGCTGCTTGAGGATCTTTTTTCGCTTCATGATAATATGCATATCCCAGTAAATATTGAGCCTCTGCATTTCCTGCTAAGGCTAAAGCTTCTACTTCTTCTTTTGCTTTCTCATGTTTTTTACTAAGCGCCATTCTATAATAACGGAATACTTTCACATTATTTTCAGGGGTATTGGTACGGAGATAAGCTCTTGCCATTTGATAAGCAATATCGGCTGAAGACTCCGCTTCTTTATTTATTGCTGCCTCAGCCGGTGCATATCCTTTATCTGCCGCTTTTTTATACCATTCCAATGCAGTAGGCACATTCTTAAGTTTTTGATACAGCTCACCTAATTTAAATTCCCAGTCAGAATGACCTAACATTAGCACTAGACGCTCTAGCGCAAGCAATGCGTCTTTATGTCCTAATTGAGCCGCTTTCAAATAATATTGGCAAGCCTTTTGAATATCCTTTTCTAAATCTTTACCGTCTTCTTCATATAGCTGCCCCAAACGAAAAGCCGCATCTTTACTCTTTAAAGCATCCGCCTTAACATAAAATTCAACCGCACGCTTTGTATTTCTAGCAATGCCCTCTGTTCCCAAATCATAGGTTCTAGCTATTTTTAGGTAAATATCTACGCCAAAAGTAGTTTTTGTTAAGTAGTCTGTTGCTTGTTTATGTTTTTTTTCGGCCGCTCTCATGCACCATTCAACTGCCTTCGCAAAATCCTTAGTAGAATGATAATACTCATAGCCCAACATATATTGAGTCTGCGCATCTCCTCTAGCTGCAATAGCCTCCAATTGCTTTCTTGCTTCTGCATGGTTTTTACGTGCAGCCACAAGATAGAGATTCAATGCTTTAGGAAGATTTGCTTTTTCCCCAGCATTTCCTTCATACAATTTCCCTAATTCGTATGTATACAAAGGGGAGGGACTTATTATTTGTTCCAATTGAGCAGACGCTTTTGTGTTCCCATTATCTTCAGCTCTTTTAAACCATTTGAGAGCCGCTAAATTATCTTTCAATACTCGATAATAGAGATCAGCTAATTCAAATTGTAATTGAGCATTGCTTAAAGTACTCAGAATTCGCCCTAATGCATATAATGCTTCTTTATGTTGTTGCTCTGCCGCTTTTAAGTAATGCTTGCAAGCAATAACAAGATCCTCTGTCACTCCTAACTCACCAAGCTGATATATTTGCCCTAATCGATGAAAGGCATCTTTACTGCCTAATTCGCTGGCCTTTACATAGAACTGAATAGCCTTCTTGGGATCTTTTGTAATACCTTCTTCACCCGTTTCATAGGCTTTCGCCATCATTAAAAAGATATCAACGGTGAAAGCGGTTTTATTTACGTAGTCTGACGCTGGAACGTGTTTCAGATCAGCCGCTTTCATGCACCATCGAACTGCATTTGAGGTATCTTTCTTATGGAGATAATAACCATAACCTAATTGGTATTGTGCTTCAGGATTTCGCTGCTGAGCTAATGCTTCAAGTCGTTTTTTGGCTTCAGCATGATCTTTGCGTGCAGCAATTAAGTAGTATCGAATAGCAGTTTCAAGCTGAGGAGTTTCTCCTGGAGTATTGTCATATAGCTTTGCTATTTCGTAAGCCCACGCAGAGCTGACATCCGCTATTTTTGGAAGCAATGCAAGGGCATTGGCATGTCCTTTTTCGGCGGCTCTTTTAAGCCATTTTATAGCAAGAGGTATATTTTTTATTACATCATGATAGAGTTTACCCAGCTCATATTCTGATTTTTTACTATTTAATAAAATAACAAGCCGTTCTAATGCGGGTAAAGCATCCAATCGACCTTGTTCTGCAGCTTTTAAATAATAATCAAAAGCGGTTGATGTGTTTACAACAATTCCTGGTCGACCAAATTCATATATTGTACCTAGTACAAAAGCAGCTTCAGCGTTTCCTTTTTCACTGGCCTTTATATAAAACTGGATGGCTTTACGTATATTTTTAGGAATACCTTGTTCGCCATTTTGATATGTTTTAGCTATTGTTAAATAGGTATCTGCATCAAAATCGGTTTTTGTTATATAGTCAGTGGCTTTAGTATGATTTTTTTCAGAGGCTCTGATACACCAGGTAATAGTACTTTTTACTTCTTTTTTATATTCACCGTAATATTTGATGCCTAATACATATTGAGCATCATTATTTTCATAGGTTGCTAATTGTTTTAAATCATACTCTGCCTCAGTGTGCCCATGACAAGCCGCTGTTGCATAATAATTTACGGCAGCAACTATATCTCTGGGAACATCATCAGCTCCCGACTCATATATTTTACCTAATTGATAGGTAGCATTATGATTCCCTAAATCGCTGGATTTTCTATAATACTCAACCGCACGTTCTGCTTTTTTCGAAAGACCTTCACCTTTTTCATACATCTCCGCTACATAAAAAGCCGCTTGTGCATCAGAAGATGAACGTTCAACAAGTGCATTTAAGGCATGAGCAGAGAAAGCAGCGGCTGCTTTTCGATACCAGGAAAGTTCTTCAGATATATTTTGGGGAATAACAACGCTTCCAGAAGCAGCTTTTCGATCAGCCTGATAGATCCTACCTAAACGATACATAGCCAGAGCATCTTGTCCGGCTATAGCATCGGTATACGATTGAATAGCATTCTGCCACGCACCTTTGTTTTCATGTACAATTCCAAGATAGCATTTAGCCGTGATATTGTTGGCCAATGATAATCTCTCTAATGAAGAAATGGCTTCAACATCTGATCGCAAAGCAGCATCTAGATAATATTTTAAGGCTTTTTCCAGCTTATTTCTTTCTTCAAATATTCTTCCCAGTCTAAAATAGGCCTTCGGATGCCCAGCATCGGCTGCACGAGCATACCAAGCAACGGCCGCATCAATATCTTTTGAAAAAAACCAACCATTGCCGTTCTCATAACTTTCAGCTAGATCAAAATATCGGTTGGCTAAAATAGAAACTCCACTAAACATAATATTTACTCATCATATCTAATTATTTGTGCCATCCAATTTCAGTAGCCATTCCAGTTGAAATGTCGATTTCATATTCATTTCCATGAAATTTATTTGCCAGTAATTTTTTATTATCTAGCCAAATATATACAAATGGATCGGCCTCAAATCCTGTTTCATCCACTTTTACTTGCCAAACAACATCATAATTACTATTAACACAATAAATATTCTTATTACACTCATCTCCAACAACTGTCCTATCACCCATAGTATCAACCAAAACAATATAACTATCAGTTCCTACTGAAATTTTCATGTTAATTGTTTTAATCTGTTTTCCAGTCAGTTTTTTCATAAATATATTCCTTGATTAACTTGGGACGCATGATTCATCTTGGGTTTGTTTTAAAATCAAGTTGTTTTGTTTATAACATTCCGTTGGTATTCTATCAATTAATTCATATTGAAACCCACCGCTAAAATCACGCCCGTGAGTTGGCTGAGGCCCAATAATTCCTACTCTCATTCTAGTATCTGTTGGAACAAAAACCTCACAAAAATATACTGGGATTTCAGCAAGACCCAAATGTGTTTTTAATGCTTCAGGATCATGCATAATATTTCTAACTTCCTTCTCTCTTATTAAAAAACCTCCGATTTTTCTTGAATCAACAGAATAAAATCTTAAAAATTTTATTTCTTCCGCTGTTATAAATTCTCTTACAAATTTTCCACCATAAGGTACTTCCCATCCTTCATCTATAGCCTTTTGAGTCTTGCGAGGAAGATTTGTTGCATCCGTCGTAAATTTTGCTGTTCCCTTTATATGGGTACTTGCTTTAACTTTAGCACTACTTGCAGATGCGGAGCCAGCACCTGGTGGCGGAGGGGAGGGTGATCGACTTCTTCCCCCTCTGCCTCCGCTTCCAGGAGGTTTTTTACCTCCACCACTACTGCTACCACCTGCGGCGGCTGCAACAGGAGGCGGGGTAGGAATAGAAGCCTGGGCAGCAGGAGCGGGTCTTGCTGGAGCAGTGCTTGCTGCTGCAGGAGGAGGTCTTACAGCTGATGGAGTAGTAGCTGCTGGCATAGCCGTTTTAGGAACGGCCGCCTTAGTTGCAGTAGGTCTCACAGGAACAGAACTTGCTGCGGTAGAAGGCATGCCTGGTGCACTGGAAGCAGCCGCAGGAGCTTTAGGAGTAGCCGCTGCTGCAGGTTTTACAGGAACTGAAGTTGCTGTAGAAGGTTTTGCTACTGTTATCGTGGAAGCGGCTGCGGAAGCTTGAGCAGGTCGTGGAGCCGCTGTTTTTGCATCAGCTCTGCGTTTTGCTTCTGCTATCAGTGCATCAACATCCGCACCTTTCGCTTGAGCTTCTGCTAATCTCACCGCCATGGCATGTAATTCTCTTAAATGGGGAAGCTTTTCGGGCAACCCTGTATTCCGTTGTATTTCAGCAGCAGGTACTGCTGCTTTCTTCCCTGCAAAAAAAGTATTAAAAATCATATCATCTGCACGTCCATGCGCATTATCTACCTGGACAGGATGTGGTGATAATTCAACCCCCCCGTAAACAAACTCAGTTCCTTCTTTTTGAGCTCTTCGGATACTTGCAGGGATCCAATCACAGGTGGTCTCAGGAGGTTTTCTATCTGCGCGTTTGCCCATACCCATATTTTGAAATTTATATTCTAGATTCCTGAGCGCAGGCAACACAGCACAAATTTCATCATACATTCTCTGATGAGCAATGGTGTCCAAAGCTTCATTATTACCTCTCAAAGCAGAGTCCAAAATGATAGTACTATGCCCAGGAAATATTCGACTAATTTGAGATATTTCCTCATAAAATCGATGTGTACCTAACGCTTCAGCAAGAGGTCCACTATTACCCTTCATGAAGGTTTCAATTAAATATTTAGCAGAATCCCCTGGAAGCATGGGAGAATGAGCATCATACATTGCTTTATATATTCCATTCCACTTGGTTTCACTCATCTCTCGCGCAACACGAGGAGCATCATCAAAAATTTCTTTTCTAATACGCGATTCATTATGATTCCAAGCTTCATATCCGTGTTCTCTAGTAATTCTTTCCTTATTTTGCTCAAAACACGCTTGACAGTCCTGTTGAACTTCAGTGGAATACTGATCAAAACTCAATGGTTTAATTTTATCGTAAATCTCTCCTAATTTAGATATATATTCTTGGGTAAAAAGATATTGTGAAGTAGAAGCTCCCCATCTTGCAAAATTATCTCTTATATTTTCCCGTACCTTTGGATAATCCTCGTTATATTTTGAACTATATTCTCTTTTAGCAGAGCCACCCCATATGCTTGCATTTTTTTTAGCATTATTCCAATAATCAATATCAGCTAAAACTTTTTCAAAATCAGAAATTTGTTCTTTATTCCCCTTTCTTATAGCTAGCAACTTATTAACAATAGCAACGACGCGCGCCATCTCTTTAAGTCGTTGCAACTCAGGGAAATATTGGGAAAACTCCTCATAGTGATCGGAAAATTCTTGAGCAAAAACAAATTCGGGTGAAAAATGATGCTCCCTTTTTGCCAGGGCTGCAATTTCTGTAATTGTCGCATACACCAAAGATACGTTATTAGTCGTTCTTCTTATTTCTCCTTTTGCATCTTTCGGCTGTTTAAATAGCACGTTCCGTCTTTCTTTGTAGTTTACTACACTCACTTTATTATTATATTCTGGCAAGGTAAGCGTTAAAGAGGGGGCATCATTATCATCAAGTAAAATAACATCATTTTGATTTTCAAAGAAAATCATAGCGGGTCGTGTAATATCGAGTTGATTTTTATTAAATGCTGCTTTTTTATTGGCGGGAAAAGCATAAATATGCCAGCCTTCATCAGGCTCAGGTATATCAATCAATTTCCCTTCTGCATCTCGACCCATTAGATGCTTTTTAACCACCACTTTTGCATCACCAAATGTAAAGAGTAAGGTTTTATCCTCTTTCTTCTTATACACTGTGGGAACTTCTATTGCCTCAAACCAAAATCGGTGAATAGCCTCTTCTGAAGTTTTTGTATTTCTAAAGTTATGAATAATTACCCTCAAATATTCCGGTATCTGATCAAGCAGTTGGTCTGCAGAACGCATATCATAAGGGTAAATTCCTTTTACTTCATTTCCAATAGTAAAAAATTTTAATAAATAATCGGCCAGCATCATGGTAGTAAATAGCTGAGTATCTCGTAATGCAGGAGGGCCATACCTCATTTGATTAAATGGATGAAGATGCATATCAGGATCAGGAGGATCAAGGCTAAAAAAAGCACCAAATATTTGGGCTTCAACCATTTCTACAATATCTGCCATAGTTAGAACTTTCCTGTATGGTAACGTATTGGCATCGGCTTCCGTAATGACAAATGTAATTTCTCCTGTAGTTTCATTAATCATAAAACCATTAAGCGATTGGAACGCCGTTAATGCTGGATCTGCTGGGAATGTTAATGTGGGCCTAGGTTTTATCCATCCCGCAGTGTCTCTATCTATCATAATCCAAGGAGATTCCAGGTTTTTCCCCATACCTGGGAAATCCCATCCTTTCAGAGTAAGCAACTCTTGCATTAAAGCCAATCTAATTTCATTTTCACTATCTAGATTAGTATGATCTTCATACCAACCTCTAAGACATGCTGCATAAGCCTGATATAAAACAGCTGCTTCTGGCACATCTAATTTGACCAGATTTCCAGCCGTCTCAATTTTATTATTTTTAATAATTCTAACCAACGTTTGCAATACTTCTCTCATCAAAATAATCATTGAAAATGAATCATCAAATAATTGGGCATTGGATTGGGCTGGCTCGAAAAAAGGAAAAACATCTATTATTTTAAGCACTCGCTTCTGAATGAGAGGAATAACTTTTACCAATTCTGGTGTTTGGAACTGAAATGCACTCATATATTTCAAACAGTGTATCAATGTATATAACTGGACATTTGGCGTTGCCGATTCTGCCTTTATTATTGCATCCACATAAAGAGAATAAGCTAATTTCTCATCTGCCATCTGTTGCGCTGGAATTTTACCTTTAAATGCCGATAGTTGAAATTGAATCGCTGCTTGAATTATCGTATTTATAAAAATATGTCTGCTTGAACGAAAGCCAATAGCATCAAGCCAATCTAAAATTATAAATGCATTTTTGCGGTAAAAAAACGAGATATTCTGCATGTTGAATTTTGAGTTTACTGCATTGTCAAATCTAGATAACATACGAACGTATTGAATACGGCCTCTTAAACCTTCCGTATTGCTCCCTAATAGTTTTTCTCTAAAACCATCTAAGAGTTTTTTTAGCACTTCCTGACCATCAAAATTGGAATGATTAATAAATACACTGACAGGAGATTGCCAATGTTCATGAAGAGCCTGAGAAAAGAGGTGCCTAAAATACTTGCCTTGAAGTAACATAATAAACTGATATGAAATCGAACCATCCATTTTTGCAGCATAACTCGTAATTTTTTCTACGGCTGATAATAGATTGTTTTGAATCTGTAATGGTGCGCGGCCTTCAGCTCTAAGAAACAATCCATAAATTCCTTCATAAAGCAAAATGGCTGGGTCAATTTCTTGTGCACTTTTCGCTTTTTTAATTTGATTTCTTAGGTAACTACTAATAATCCCTACATTAAAACCGTAATATTGCCCTGACAGAAAATCGGTCAATATTTTAATCGCAATTGCTGGCGTCAATGTTCGCTGAATAAAAGCATCATTAATATAGGGGAGGAGAAATCCACCTGAAGACTTTGCATTTATTAATGAAAAGATATCTGGATGACTTGTTTGTTTTCCACCATTTTTTTGCAGCGTGTAAATAGAGGCATTTAAAGTTTTAAAATTCGAGCGAACTGAACCTTTAGATAGGGGTGTTTGGGTATATTCAGCAACTAGTTTTGCATGATCCCGTTTAAAATAATAAGATCTCGCTGGCGTGGGGCCCTTTGTGATATATCCAAGAACAGGCATACGACTCTCTGAAAAGACATCATCTGATTCTACGAGCAAATCATAGGAGCGTCTTTTTTCAGGATCACTCAGGGTGGCATATGCCTCACCCACATCTTTCATTAATGCTTCAGCAGCCGCCTGGGTCTTTGGATCAGAAACGTTCTTATCAGGATGTGCTAGCTTAGCAGCTCTTCTATAGCCTGTTTTTATTTGATCTTCAGTGGCATTTCTCTGAATGCCCAGAATTGCGTAATAATTTTTCATATCTTATTTTATTAAATAACCATAGTGTAATAAAGTTAATTCGGTTGTTGCCCCAAAGAAGAAGGTTCAGAAGGGAAACGTGGTATTAATCGATCCGCACTTTTTTCCACCTCAATTCCTTTTAGAAACATATCTATTAGTTTCTCAATACATTCTTTCAAATCAGAAGGGATTAAATCAAAATATTGAAAAGAATTCCATTTTCTTATTCCTTCTTGAATAAGTAACTGAACACAGTGTTCTTGCAACGTATTGGGGGTTGTCCAAAATCTATTAATGGGCAATGATTTTCTCGCTTCGGGTTGTAAATTATACTCCATACCAGCCGTGGATATGGCATCATGAAAAGCGGGTAGAAGATGGGTTATTGGTATTCTGGTGACTTTAATTTTAAATGGCTTCACTCTCACCCCAAAACTGAGGGTAGGTAAATCAAATTTTTGAGTATATTGGGTGGGAATAACCGCATCTAATTTTATGTCGACTAAAACTGGAGTTTTAGTATCTTGCTTTGGTGCAGGTGCTTCATATACCTTGGCTAAAGTGGATTTCATTTACTACTCCAAAATCACCTATCAAAATCATCCCTTACTGCATTATAGTACGATCCTTTAAGTACTTTTCCTACCTTTAGGAAGGATATAGGATTTTGTTAGCTGCATCAATTGGTAAAACTCTGAAGTTGGTGTGCGAGATTGCGCACAAATTGACCACTGACTAATTTGGTAGTACCTATGGTAGTCCCTAAAGGAATTAAACCTATTTTAAATTAATCCAATTTTATCTAACCCATTGATTTTAAACGTGCCCCGGGCAGGAATCGAACCTGCGACCTTCCCCTTAGGAGGGGGACGCGCTATCCACTGTGCCACCGGGGCGTATAGGCAGGCGACTGCATTTTGCGCTTGTCGTGACTATGATACAATATCCCGCTTATGAACACGATAAACACCTATACTGTTGCTACTTTTTATAAATTTACAGCCTTGAGCAAACCGGCTGAGGTGATGGCTTACCTAAAGAAAACAGGGGCTGAACACCAGATAAAGGGCACTATTTTGCTGGCTAAAGAGGGCATTAATGCCACTATTTCAGGTACCGATCCTGAAGTAATGGAGATGCTAGCGTTGATGGAAGCCATGCCAGAAATGGGCAAATTGCCTTATCAGTTGAGCTATAGTGCCGATATTCCTTTTAATCGCTATTTTGTTAAGGTAAAGCCAGAAATTGTGGCTTTAGGCCGTCCTGATATTAATCCGGCTGAGCGCGTGGGCACTTATGTTGCCCCTGATCAGTGGAACGAATTGTTGAAAGATCCTGATGTGGTCGTGCTCGATGTGCGTAATGATTATGAAGTGGAAATGGGCACGTTTAAGGGTGCTATTAATCCTCGCACGGATGTTTTCAAAGATTTTCCTGATTATGTTGAACGTGAGCTTGATCCTAAAAAGCATAAGAAAGTCGCTATGTTTTGTACCGGTGGCGTACGCTGCGAAAAAGCCTCGGCACTGATGCTAGAGCAAGGTTTTGAAGAGGTCTATCATTTGAAGGGCGGCATTCTCCATTATATTACGCATGCTCCCGAAGAAAATTTATGGCAGGGCGATTGCTTTGTGTTTGATGATCGCATTATTGTGTAGCCTCTCTATTTAAGGAAGAGTTTATGAACGTTCGGACACGCTTTGCTCCTAGTCCTACGGGATATTTACATTTAGGCGGTGCGCGTACTGCATTATTTTCTTGGGTTTTTGCACGCCAACAAAAAGGCGATTTTATTTTACGTATTGAAGATACCGATACGGAGCGCTCTACACAAGAATCCGTGGATATTATTTTAGAAGCCATGGATTGGTTAGGGCTTAATTACGATGAAGGTCCTTTCTATCAAACACAACGCATTCCTCACTATCAAGCTGCTGTTAAAAAATTATTAGATGATGGATATGCTTATCGTTGTTATTGCAGTAAAGAGCGTTTAGCGGAATTGCGCGATAAACAAATAGCGAATAAAGAAAAACCTCGTTACGATGGTCATTGTCGCCCTGAAAATGTAAAAGGGAATAAACCTGTCGATCCGAATGCACCGTTTGTTATTCGTTTAATGAATCCTACTGAAGGTGTAGTGGAATTCAATGATTTGATCCATGGTCCTATTGTAGTAGCTAATAGCGAATTAGATGATTTAATTTTACAGCGTGCAGATGGCATGCCTACGTATAATTTAACCGTAGTGGTGGATGATTGGGAAATGAAAATTACGCATGTGATCCGCGGTGATGATCATATTAATAATACGCCACGCCAAATTAATATTTTAAAAGCCTTAGGTGCCCCTTTGCCTCATTATGCGCATGTGCCTATGATTTTAGCGGCCGATGGACAGCGTTTATCTAAGCGTCATGGTGCGGTGAATATTTTACATTATCGTGATGCGGGATATTTACCCGAAGCGATGTTAAATTATTTAGCACGTTTAGGCTGGTCTTTGGGGGATCAAGAAATATTTACGGTAGAAGAATTAGTACAAAAATTTGATTTGAAAAAAGTGAATAAAGCTGCCGCAGCGTTTGATCCGGAAAAATTATTGTGGGTGAATCAGCAGCATATTAAAAATAGCAGCCCTGAAAAATTAGCAGGTTTGCTAAAGCCTTATTTAGAAAAAGAATTAGAGGCTTATTCGGTCGATTTAAGCGGTGGTCCTGCATTAGAAGAAGTGGTGAAAGTGCAAAAAGACCGATATAAAACCTTATTAGATATGGCTAAAGGCAGCTTGTTTTGGTATCAAGATCAAGTGGCTTATTTGCCTGAAGCCGCGGAGCAATGGTTAACACGTGATAGTTTGCCTGTTTTAGAAGCAGTAGAAACTATGTTGAGTTCTTTAAGCGATTGGCTGCCAGAAGCTATTCATTTAGAACTTAATACTATAAAAGATACTTTAAATATTAAGTTTCCCCAATTAGCTCAGCCTTTACGTGTAGCTGTGGCGGGCAATACGAGTTCTCCTTCTATTGATGCTACTTTATATTTATTAGGAAAAGAGCGTGCTTTGAAGCGTATTCATGGCGCTCAAGAATGGATAAAAGGAAGGCCTTAATATGATGGAACTGAATCCTTTGCGAGAGTTATTAAATGATTTATCCGAGCGTACGCAGGCGTTTCGGAGGTATCTTTGACTTCGACTTAAAAAAAGAACGATTACAAGAAGTCATACGCGAATTAGAGCAGCCTAATGTGTGGAGCAACCAAGAAAAAGCTCAATCGTTAGGCAAAGAAAAAGTGGCTTTAGAAAAAATAGTCACCGGTATTGAAGAGTTAGAGCAAAGTATTGCTGATGGTAAAGCGGGTTTAGAGCTGGTTGTTGAAACTCAAGATCCACAGCTTTTAGCCGATGTAGAAAACGACGTTCAAAAAATTGTAGGGCGCGTAGAAGCATTAGAGTTTCAGCGCATGTTTTCAAAGCCTATGGATAGCCATTCAGCTTTCGTTGATATTCAATCGGGTTCTGGCGGAACAGAAGCACAAGATTGGGCAGAAATGCTATTGCGTATGTATTTACGTTGGATTGAATCAAAAGGGTTTGAGGCCGAGTTATTAGAAGCGTCAGCTGGTGATGTGGCAGGCATTAAAAGTGCTACCATTCATGTAAAAGGCGACTATGCTTATGGGTGGCTGCGCACAGAAACAGGCGTGCATCGTTTGGTGCGAAAATCACCGTTTGATTCGGGTAATCGCAGGCATACCTCTTTTGCATCGGTATTTGTATCGCCTGAAATTACAGATGATATAGATATTGAGGTGAACCCAGCCGATTTAAGAATTGATACGTATCGTGCTAGTGGTGCCGGTGGCCAACATGTAAACCGTACGGATTCAGCGGTGCGTATTACCCATGTTCCTACGGGTATTGTGGTTCAGTGTCAAAGTGATCGATCTCAGCATAAAAATCGCGCGCAAGCGATGTCGCAATTGCGTGCAAAATTATATGAATTAGAGCAGCAAAAACGCCGAGCAGAGCATCAGCAGTTAGAGGAAAGTAAATTAGAAATTACCTGGGGCTCTCAAATTCGGTCTTATGTGTTAGATGATTCCCGTATTAAAGATTTACGCACTGGTGTTGAAACTGGAAATACTCAAGGAGTATTGGACGGGGATTTAGATAAATTTATTGAAGCAAGTTTAAAAGCAGGTCTTTAAGGAACGTATGATGGAAAACAATGAAAATCAGATATTCGACGAAAATGAGCAGTTGCAAATTCGTAGACAAAAATTAAATGAACTGCGCGAAAAGGGTAATCCTTTTCCTAATGATTTCGTTCCTACTGATAATTCTTTAGCGGTTATCAATGAATACAATAAATTATCTACTGAAGAATTAAACGCTACTACTATTCAAGTGAAAATAGCGGGTCGTATTATGACTCGTAGGTTAATGGGTAAAGCCAGCTTTGCGAATATTCAAGATCGTACCGGTAATATTCAAATTTATGTGAAAGCGGATGAAATTGGTGGCGAGTCTTATGATGAATTTAAACGCTGGGATATCGGCGATATTATTGGATTAACTGGTCGTTTATTTAGAACAAAAACGGGTGAACTTAGTGTACATGTAGAGCAAATGCGCTTAATTACTAAAACTTTGCGCCCATTGCCTGATAAATGGCATGGTTTAGTGGATCCTGAAAAACGTTATCGTCAACGTTATGTGGATTTAATTTGTAGCGCTAGCACTCGCGATATTTTTATTAAACGTTCTTATACAGTTTCATTAATTCGTCACTTTCTAAACGATCTTGAGTTTTTAGAAGTAGAAACACCTATGATGCAAGTATTAGCAGGCGGCGCTGCCGCTAAGCCTTTTACTACTCATCATAATGCACTCGATATGACTTTGTATTTGCGTGTGGCACCAGAGCTTTATTTAAAACGCTTAATTGTAGGTGGTTTTGAGCGGGTATTTGAAATTAATAGAAATTTCCGCAATGAAGGGGTTTCTACACGTCATAATCCTGAATTTACGATGCTGGAATTTTATCAAGCGTATGCGGATTATCATCAGGGGATGGATGTAACTGAAGAGCTGATCCGTTATGTGGTTCAAAATGTATGTGGTGGGTTGGTCATTAATTATCAAGGTAATGAATTAGATTTTTCCAAGCCTTTTAAACGTTTAAGTTTGCCTGAAGCGGTTTTAGAATATAATTCTGATTTAAGCGAAGCCGATGTGATTGATAAAGATGTGTTAACGAGTTACGCTAAAAAATTGGGTATTCCGGTTACTGCTGATTGGGGAATAGGTAAAATTCAATTAGAGATTTTTGATAAAACCGGTGAGCATCAATTAATAGCACCTACTTTTATTACGGCTTATCCAACTGAAGTGTCGCCTTTAGCCCGTGCTAGCGATAAAAACCCTAATGTGACGGATCGCTTTGAGTTGTTTATTGGTGGACGTGAGTTAGCGAATGGTTTTAGCGAGTTAAACGATCCGGATGATCAAGCGTCTCGTTTTCGTCAGCAGATGGAAGCTAAAAAAGCGGGCGATGAAGAAACGATGCCTTACGACGAAGATTATATTAATGCCTTGGAGTATGGTATGCCGCCTACTTGTGGGGTGGGAATTGGGATTGATCGTTTGGTGATGTTGGTGACGGATGCGCCTTCTATTAGGGAAGTGATTTTGTTTCCTCATATGCGCTCGTAAGATAAACTTAATTATGTTAGATTAACGGATTAATTGAGAGTTATATATGCCTCATTCCGACAATATTGTTAGTGTTAGAAATGTGTCTTTTGAGCGGGGCGATCGTCATATTTTTTCTGATCTTACTCTTAGTATTCCCACTGGAAAAGTCACTGCTATTTTAGGGCCTAGCGGAACGGGTAAAACTACGTTGTTGCGCTTGGTGGGTGGTTTACTTGAGCCTTCTAGGGGCGAAGTAATAGTTAAAGGGAAAAATATTAATCGTATTTCTCGCCCTGAGCTCATGAAGCTTCGTATGAGCATGGGCATGTTATTTCAGGCTAGCGCCTTGTTCACCGATCTTTCTGTATTTGATAATGTGGCTTTTCCTTTACGCATGCATACCAATCTAACCGAAACCATGATTCGAGATGTAGTCTTGATGAAATTACAGGCTGTAGGTTTGAGAGGCGCACAACATTTAATGCCGGCAGAATTGTCTGGTGGTATGACCAGAAGAGTGGCACTTGCACGAGCGATTGCATTAGATCCGGAAATGGTGATGTATGACGAACCTTTTACAGGGCAAGATCCTATTGCTATGGGCGTATTGGTTCGTTTGATTAGCGCTTTAAATAAATTTTTAGGAATTACGTCTATTATTATTTCACACGATGTTAAAGAAACGCTCAGCATTGCGGATTATGCTTATGTGGTAGCGCATGGACGTGTGATTGGTCAGGGAACACCAGAAGAGTTATATGCGCAAACTCAACCGGAGATCCAGCAATTTATTCAAGGGATCGCGGATGGGCCAGTGCCTTTTCATTATCCAGCAACTGATTTGAAAAAAGATTTTGAGTTAGGATAATTATGTTCAATTTTAATACATTGATAGAATCGATCAGACAGGTAGGTAGGAAAGTACTGCACTTCTTACATGAATGCGGTGCTGCCGGCATATTATTAGGCGCTACTTTAATTCGTTTACCAAAATTTTCTTTATTAATTAAACAGCTATTTAATGTGGGTGTTTTATCCTTTCCTATTATTGGTTGTGCCGCATTATTTGTGGGAATGGTAATAGGTTTGCAAGGTTATACTACGTTAACCGGTTTTGGTGCTGAACAAGCGGTAGGGCAATTAGTGGCACTTAGCTTGGTAAGAGAGTTAGGTCCTGTGATGGGTGCTTTATTATTTGCAGGGCGCGCGGGATCATCGTTAACAGCAGAATTAGGCTTAATGCGCACCACAGAGCAACTCGATAGCTTAGAAATGATTGGTGTCGATTCGGTTAAATATGTTATTTCGCCGCGTTTTTGGGCAGGCTTTATTTCTTTACCTATTTTGGTGTTGATGTTTAATGCTATCGGAATATTAGGTGGATTTTTAGTGGCCGTAGAATGGTTAGGCGTGGATGCAGGCCCTTTTTGGGGTAATATGCAGGCGTCTGTTGATTTTGTGGATGACACCATTAATGGTGTTATCAAAAGCGTGGTGTTTGCTTTTCTTATTTGTTGGATTGCCGTGTATCAAGGTTATGTGGCACCACCTACTGCAGAAGGCATTGGTTATGCCACCACACGCACCGTAGTATATTCATCGTTAGCGATTTTAGGCGCTGACTTTATGTTAACCGCATTGATGTTTGGAGGATTATAATGAGACAACGTCCTATTGTTGAAATTTGGGTAGGGTTATTTGTAGTGGCCGGTATCGTTGCTTTAATGGTGCTAGCATTGCAAGTGAGTGGTTTGATGGATTTTTATAAAGTGACTCCAGAATATAAAGTGACAGCCGCTTTCGGTAATATTTCTGGTTTAAAATCTCGCGCTCGGGTTTCTATTTCAGGCGTAAATGTGGGTAAGGTCGAAAGTATACATTTAGATCCTAATACTTATAATGCGATAGTCACTTTGAATATTGATGAAACCGTAAAATTACCTACCGATACGGTAGCGAGTATTTATACGTCTGGTTTAATTGGCGATAATTATATTGCTCTATCTCCGGGTGGCAGCGAAGATTATTTACAAGAAGGGGATGAAATCATTGAAACCCAAAATGGTTTAGTGCTAGAAGAATTAATTGGTAAGTTTTTATTTTCTGTAACAGATGATAGCAAAGATGAGGAGACATTATGAGATTAGCTTTAAGAAATATAGTAGGGGCTTTAATGGTATTAGTCATGTCGGCTGCTTATGCAGCAGATGATCCGGCTGTGACTATGTTAAAGCAAGTGAGCGATGAAATGACTAGCACATTAAAGAAAAGAAAAGATGATATTAAAAGAGATCCTAATGTCATTGTTAATATTGTGGAAGAAATCGCTATTCCGCATATTGCTGTTCCTCAAATGTCGCAAGCGGTATTAGGGGTTTATTGGCGTACAGCAACCCCTGATCAACGTTTGGCGTTTCAAGGTGCTTTTGAACGTTGGGCTATTTTGAGCTATTCTGCAGCGTTTTTAAATTATACGGATCAAGAAATTGTATTTGGAAAAGTACAACCAATTGGCAGCAAAGGTGAGCGTAAACAAATTAATACTTCTATTAAGCAAAGTGATGGTAGTGTTATTTCAGTGAATTATCGTGTAGCTGAAATAGATGGCACGTGGATGGTTTATGATATTAACGTAGAAAACGTGAGCTTAGTCAGCAGTTTCCGTAATCAAGTATCCGGTCCTATTAAACAAAAAGGTCTAGATGCAGTGATTATTGATTTAAATGCTCGTAATGCAAAAGGTTTAACTAAATAATATGTTAACAGGCGAATTAAATGCCGACACTGCCTTACGTTGGGTGGGTGAAGGGCAACAGTGGATTAATAAGGCCTCAAACACCTGCGTTATTGATTTAGCGCAGGTGGATAGTATTGATAGTGCGGGTATTGCTATTTTGTTGGCGTGGGAACGTTTTGCTAAACATCAACGTAAAAGTTTAAGTTTTAAAAATCCGCCTGAAAAATTATTAGCGATGTTGGAGTTATACGATTTGACAAGTTTAATTGTTATTCAATAATTAGCTATGCATGCGGCGAGACCAAATAATGGGTGCTGCACTAACCAATTCAACGTGATAGAGCACGGGTTTTGCAATAGAAGAATCCATATTTAAACAACTCAAGTGATAAAATCCCGGCGCATCTTCTGCCCGGATCCTACGTACCAGCAACTGTCCTTCTTTGGTTACCACAATACAATCTTGTCCTACTAAGCTGGCAATTCCTTGGCGATAACGTCGTACTCCTGCTACATGTTCTCCAGCAGAAAAACGCGGTTCCATACTGTTATCTGAAACAACGGTATGAATCACTTCAGGGTAATGTTGTGTAAACAACGCTAATTCGCTAGCAATATGCTCTGCTTCTGAGATCTCGCTGACTCTGTGCGTGGGTTTTGCACGATGCGATTCTGAGTGTGTAGGTAATGTTTGTGGGCCAGGACCGATGCCATGCATTAGCCATTCTACACTGCAATAAATTCCGCTTTGCTGCAAAATTTGAATTAAACGTTTTGCACCTTTTAAAGTTAAACCATTTTTTTTAGGATCTTCCCAATGTTGCAATGTGCTGGTTGAAATACCAAATCGTTTTTCAAATTTTTGACGAGAAAGATGTGTCATTTGTCGCAAACTAAGTGCGCGCTTTGCTCTAGCAATTTGTTCTTCTATTGAATGACTTGTCATATGTGCATTCTGTGCGTTTAGTCTTAGCTGAAAATCCGCTTTTATCCATTGATAATCCGTCTGCTTTTTGATTAAATAATTAGTCAAAAATAAGCTTTTTTACCAGGTTGCTATATAAGCAAGGTGCATACGGAAATGTCATCCAATAATAGCACAATTTGTCATAGTTTTGACTATATGTCATTTAAATTGAGGATAGAGCACGATGAGTTGTGTATCGGTAGTTTATTATGAAGAGCATTCACGCGTGAGAAAAACCGAACATACAAAAAAATCGGTGGCATCTTTAGTACATTTTCCCGGCGTTTTTTGCGTTAGAGAGCCAAACTCTGATTATTACGCGACTCATAAAGCCGTGGTGATTTCTAGTTGGCGAGTGATGTTAGAAGAATTGGAAGAAGAAGGTTACAGCATCAGCCAGGTTTCTCGTGTAACCGGTGTTCCTAGACGCACGGTTCAGCGATGGTTTAATGGAACAGAAGAAATACCAGGCTATCTAGTTTTTTCTAAAGTATTGCATTTGTATTGTTATTCTAAAAAAAGGAGTAAACCAACATGATGGATATGTCTCGTTTGATTAAAGATGTATTTGAACGATTAGGTATTGTTCATCCTACACCTGAGCAAGTGAATTTAGTTAAAGCAGTATTTGGCTCTTTAACTACACAGCCGGAAATACGCACGCATACACGCCTTTCTACACGAGAAAGAACATGTTTATATTTATTAGCACAAGGTAAAAGCTTAGAGCAAATAGCGCAAAGTATGGGAATAAAACGTACTACGGTGGCCACATTTATTAAACGAATTAAAGCAAAACTCGGGTGTGATACTTTAGCGCAAGCGGTATACGAAGGAATGAGTCAACACGAAATTCCAGAACATAAAAGCGCTCAGATGCTCTAGGAGTAGCGTAATTTTAAGATACCCTAGTGATATCAGCACCAAGCATTGAAAGTTTTTCTTCAATGCATTCATATCCGCGATCGATATGATAAATTCTATCTACCAGTGTTTCGCCCGTGGCCACTAATCCGGCCAATACTAAACTAGCTGACGCGCGTAGATCGGTTGCCATCACGGGAGCACCTGTTAAATGTGAAACCCCTTGGCAAATAGCGGTGTTTCCTTTAATTTCTATTTGAGCGCCTAATCGTTGTAGCTCTAATACATGCATAAAACGATTTTCAAAAATCGTTTCTGTTATGGTTCCAGTACCCTCTGCAATGGAATTCATAGCCATAAACTGCGCTTGCATATCAGTAGGAAAAGCAGGGTAAGGCGCGGTAATAATATTAACCGCGCGAGGACGGCGATCTAGCATATCAATAATAATACTGTTTTTTTCAGTACTGATATCGGCGCCTGCTTCGTTTAATTTTAATAATACCGATTCCATAATGCTGGCATCTACATGATTTAATTTAATTTTGCTGCTCGTAATAGCGGCTGCCACTAAATAAGTGCCTGCTTCAATACGATCAGGCTGTACGGTATGTTCTCCGCCATGCAATTCAGTGACACCTTGTATCTCAATAGTATCGGTACCTGCACCACTTATTTTAGCCCCTAAGGTATTCAAGCAATTGGCCAAATCAATCACTTCAGGTTCACGTGCTGCATTTTTAATAATGGTTGTGCCTTTGGCTAAGCAAGCGGCCATTAATAAATTTTCGGTGCCAGTAACGGTAACCGTATTAAAAATAAAAGTCGTGCCGCGTAAACCTTTAGGTGCTCTCGCTTTGATATAGCCGTTTTCAATTTCAACTTCTGCACCTAGCGCAATCATGGCATCTACATGCAAATTCACGGGGCGAGAGCCAATAGCACATCCACCTGGTAAAGAAACATGCGCTTCACCATAACGAGCGAGGAGTGGGCCTAATACCACAATAGAGGCGCGCATAGTGCGCACTAATTCATAGGGAGCTGAATATTGGGTTACCGTGCTCGTATTCATCTCAACACTTAAATCAGGTTGTACGGTAATAGTGGCGCCCATATAACCCAATAATTTCATCATGGTGGTGACGTCTTCTAAATGCGGGACATTGTGAATAATCACAGGTTTGTCGCATAGTAAGGTGGCTGCCAAAATTGGAAGCGCTGCATTTTTAGCCCCGGAAATACGTACATCGCCTTTTAAGCGGCGGCCACCGCGTATAAGAAGTTTATCCATTCTGTTTTGTCCATTCTTCAGGGGTAAAAGTATTCAGGTTTAATGCGTGTATCGCTCCACTGGTGATATAAGTGGCAAGCTTTTGGTAGACCAATTGTTGGCGTTTTACTTTGGATAAACCCGAAAAAACGTCGGAAACAATAGTGGCCTCAAAATGATGACCATCTCCACCTATCATTACTTGGCTATTAGGAATGTTTTTGCTGATTAATAGATGCAATTCTTCGTTGGTCATGGGAGGTGCTCGAAAACTCAAAGCATTATTATAGCGATTTTTGCCTAGATTCGCTACAATGTATAGAGATTAAATCAGCAAGGAGAGCATCAGTGGCTATTAACGAAATTATTGCGCTGGTGTTAACCATCACAGCTGCGGCGAGCTATGTCAATTATCGCTACCTGCGATTACCCCAACCCATAGGCGTTACCCTCATCACCATTCTATTGGCCGGTTTTATTATGCTATTGGGGCAACTGGGATTTTCAGTAGGTGGCTGGGCTCAACATTTATTAGAGCAAATTAATTTATCTGAAACCTTATTAAACGGCATGTTAAGCTTTTTATTATTTGCCGGTGGTTTGCAAATTAATGTGGTGGAGCTGGCCAAGTTTAGATGGGTGGTGGGTGCCTTAGCCACTATCAGCGTATTAATTTCCACTTTTATTGTGGGATTTTTATTGTATTACACGGCGTATTGGCTCACTATCGATCTTCCTTTAATTTATGCCTTATTATTTGGTGCACTTATTTCTCCTACCGATCCTATCGCGGTTATGGCTATCTTAAAAGTGATTGCTGCGCCTAAAAATATTGAAATGAAAATTGCTGGCGAATCGTTATTTAATGATGGTATTGCGATCGTATTATTTTTGGTTCTATTACAAATAGCGATGGGACAGCATGTAGAGTTGGCATCGGGCGATATTATGTTGGCGTTTGCAAGACAGGCGGGTGGTGGTTTACTTCTTGGGTATGCATTAGGTTGGGTAGTGTCTCATTTAATGAGAACGGTTAAAAAGTTTGAAGTAGCGTGTTTGCTGACATTGGCATTAGTCACGGGCGGGTTTGTGTTTGCTGATAATATTGTCGATGTTTCAGGTCCTATCAGTATGGTGGTCGCCGGTTTAATGGTGGGTAATATGTTACGTGCCGGTGCTATGCCTAAAAGCAGCGTGAATAGATTAGATGGTTTTTGGGAATTGGTTGATGAAGTATTAAATACCGTGCTGTTTGTATTAATTGGATTAGAAATTGTATTATTGCATTTTTCATTGGACAGTTTACAGTTGGCATTACTGGCCATTCCGATCACGCTAGCGGCACGTTATATCAGTGTGGCTATTCCTGTAGCCACTGTAGAAAAATTTAATACCTTTAATCCCAAAATGATTGCGATTATGACATGGGGTGGATTACGTGGTGGGGTTTCTATTGCTTTAGCACTTCAATTACCAACAGGTGATATGCGTGATCTCGTCATTTGGTTAACATACGCTGTAGTTATCTTCTCTATTATGGTTCAGGGTTTAACCATAAAATCGTTATTAAAGCGCTGGATAAAGCATGTGTAGCGAGAACGTCATTGCGAGCGAGCGCAGCTCGCGCGGCGATCCATATCAAATAATAATCACCCCAACTTCGCGACTTGCTTATTACCTTAACCACACTCAACGTGAAAAAAACGCTATTTCCCAATCGGATTGGTTAGATCAATTATGGATATCTTGCGCTCAAACCATGCCTGAGTGGAAGCGCCTGACTTCTTTACAAAGCACTTTATTATGGCAAGAGATTATTGAAAAAGAAGAACTTCCTTTATTAAATACCAAAGCGGTTATTGCCGGTGTTCAACAAGCCTGGCAATGGCTACAGCAGTGGAAAATTCCCCTTAGCGAATTAAAAAAAGAAATAGAGAAAACGTCTGAGCGAAAAAATATATCCGATATGGCTTATTTCTCTAATTGGGCCAGCACGTATGAGGCGCTTTGTGCGGAAAAAAAATGGGTAGATGAATATCAGCTACCTTGTTTTTTAACTCAGCATATGTCTGTTATTAATACATCTGCATCGTTACAGTTTTATGGTTTTAATTATATTACTCCACAGTTTCAAGCATTATTCGCATATCTTGAAAGTAAAGGTATGACAATACAATACGAAGAAAATGCTGATATACGCTCACCTGATATTCATTATTATCAATATCCCGATCAAATGAGTGAATGGAGAGCCGCCGCCGTTTGGGCTTATGAGTGCAGTAAGGGCGCTGACGCCACCATTGGTATTGTAATCCCTGAATTAAGCCAATCGTGGTTAAGTATACAAAGTATTTTTTCTGAAGTGTTTATGCCCGAAAGTGTATTATCTGGCGAAACTGAAAAAAAAGTACAGTTTAATTTAGATGCGGGTTTGCCTTTCCATGAATATCCTTTGGTGAATCATACACTGAACTTGCTAAAATCATTTTCTCAAAGCTTATCTTCTCAAGAAATGAGTGTTTTAATTCGTTCGGTATTTTTAAAAGGGGAGATGGAAGAACGCAGTGTACGCGCACAACTAACAGCGAAGTGGATCCAGCAGGATTACCAGTATTTAACATGGAAAACGGTTGAAAAATATTTAATCACGCACTCCAGCATAGTGTGTCCTTTGCTTTCTGAATTAGCCGTTCAATTAAATGTAAAACGCCAATCATGGCCAGAAAAGGCCAGCCCTAGTGAATGGGTTTTATTCGTGAGTGATATATTTGAAACAATTGATTGGCCTAATGGTCGCGAGCAAAATGAAACGGAACAGCAAGTATGGAAACGTTTTTTAAAAGTAATGTCTGATCTAGCAGGGCTTGATAGTATAAGCCCATCTATTTCTTATTCAGTATTTTTCAATATGTTGGAAGAAGAATTATCCAACATTTGTTTTCAGCCTGAAACTAAACCCGCTTTAGTACAAGTAATGGGTATTTTAGAAACATTAGGCATGTCGTTTGACCATTTATGGGTATGTGGTTTACATGAACAAAGTTGGCCACCCGCAGCAAAACCTAATCCTTTTATTCCACAAGCGTTACAGCGTCATTACGCCTTACCTCATGCCACTTATCGCCAAGAATGGACTTATGCAGAGCAATTAACCGAACATTGGTGCCATTCGTCTTCACATGTACATTTTAGTTATGCTTTGGCCGGAGAACAGCATTATTTGCCTAGCCCTTTAATTGAAAGCAAAATAAAAACGATTGAGGTAAAGGAAAGGGTTTTACCTAGCTGGTTAGAGAGCGATCATAAAATACCGCCTGCTATTAGTGATGAGCAGGGAACTCGCATAGCTTCGTTTAAAGGTGGAACGGCTTTGTTAAAAGATCAAGCCGAATGTCCTTTTAGAGCTTATGCGTATTACCGTTTAGGTTTAAAATACCAACCTTTTAATTCCTCCCATGAATTAGGTAATGCGGCCATGAGAGGGGAGGTGATTCACAGAGCCTTAGAATTATTATGGACGGAATTAAAAGATCAAAAAACGCTATTAGTACTTTCTGAGTCTGAATTAAAAGAGATAATTAATGTTAAGGTAAAAAAATCTTTAACTGAGCTTTATGCTTCTACCAAAGAAAAAAATGCGATTCCCGCTGTTTTTTTAGAAATTGAGCAAGAAAGAGTGTGTTTTCATATTGATAAATGGCTGCAAAAAGAAAAGCAACGAGCCGATTTTTCTATTGCTGAATTAGAATCTAAAATTGAGTTAGATCTTGACGGTATTATTATTCGTATGCGAATGGATAGAATAGATAAAACGTCTGAAGGACAAGTTATTATTGATTATAAAACAGGTCATATTCCATCTCTTTCCCAAGATAGCGATAGACTGGTGAATCCGCAATTGCCTTTATACGCCATGAGTCAATCAAATTTAGTAGGCGTAACGTTTGCTAAAATAATGGGTGAATTTACTGGTTTTAGTGGCTGGGTAGCTCCGCATCATGCCAATGACTTTCCTGGACTGACTCGAAAAGCATTAATAGAAGTGGGTATTGGCGATCAAATAAGCGAATGGAAAACCAAAGCTGATATATTAATTAATGAATTTAAAAATGGATCGGCCAAAGTGGATCCTTATCCGAATGAAAGTGCCTGCCGATATTGTGATTTACATTCTCTTTGTAGAATTGGTCATTCCTCTATTGAATCAGTAGAAGAGGATGATTATGTATGATTAAAGATTATGGGCAGAGAAAGCAAGCCTTAGATGTGACTCAATCTTTTATTGTGCAAGCACCGGCAGGCTCAGGAAAAACTGAATTATTGATTCAGCGTTTTTTAGCTTTGCTGTCTACGGTAGATGATCCTGAATCTATGGTAGCGATTACTTTTACACGAAAAGCTGCACAAGAAATGCGTAGCCGTGTGGTGGAAGCTTTAGTATTAGCACAGCAAAAAGAGCCCGAACTTGGATCTGATAGGGATCATAAAAAAACCACATGGCAATTAGCCCGTGCTGTTTTGGATCGATCACAGAAAAAAGACTGGCAATTATTAAAAAATCCTAACCGTTTAATGATCCAAACCTTTGATAGCTTTTGCTCTCGCTTGGCAAGACAATTGCCCTTATTAAGTGGTTTTGGTGGTTTGCCTGATATTACTGATCAGCCTAGAATTTATTATGAAAGAGCCGCTGAACAAGTATGGTTAGATTATAAAGAAAACCCCGCATGGTCTGATGCGATTAAAAATTTATTATGGCATGTAGATAATCAATTACCACGATTGCAATTGTTATTAGCTGATTTACTGGGCTGCAGAGAGCAATGGTTAGATTATGTAGGGGCTGCTAATAACACATTAGTTTTAAAGAATATTTTACAAAAACATTTAACGAATTTAATTGAAGATAGTTTAAAACAAGCTCAACAGGCTTTTCCTAATATATTGGAAAATGACTTATTAAGCTTATTATCTTTTGCAGCTTCTACTGAACCGTATACAGGACATAAAATTCCGTTAATTACTGCTATTCCTTCATATGAAGCCAATAGTTTGAAAGAATGGAAAGTGATTGCCCAGTTTTTATTGACCAATGAAGGAACCTGCCGAAAAAGTGTTGATAAAAGAAATGGTTTTCCTGCTAAAACGGAAGGTAAAACTGCTGAGGAAAAATCAGAGTTTCAACTGAAAAAGGATCAAATGAAGCAGTTTTTAAACGAATTGTCTGAATATCCTCAATGGCTAGAACCTTTAGTGCATATTCAACAATTACCGGATCCTGAATATTCTGCCGTACAGCAACAAGTGATTATTGATCTATTAAAAGTATTAACTCTTACTGTGGCGCAACTCATGTTATTATTTCAAAAAAATACGGTATGTGATTTTAACCAAGTGTTATTAGGGGCTTTGCAAGCGTTAGGCACTGCCGATCAACCGACTGATATGGCATTAGCCTTAGATTATCATATTCAACATATTTTAGTAGATGAATTTCAAGATACTTCCGCCGCACAATTTCGCTTAATTGAAAGACTAACGGTAGGATGGGAACCTGATAATGGTAAAACATTGTTTTTGGTAGGTGATCCCATGCAGTCTATTTACCGGTTTAGACAAGCGGAAGTAGGTTTGTTTTTGGCTGTGCAACAACAAGGTATTGGTGATCTCCAATTACAGTCTTTAACCTTGCAAGTAAACTTTCGCTCAGCTGAGCCTATTGTTGAGTGGATTAATCATCATATGTCCCAGGCTTTTCCTGCATTTGCCGATATTGGTGTGGGCGCTATTCCGTTTACACCAGCGTTTGCATTTCATCAACAGTCTAGTTCTGCCGTTGCTTTGCATATTGCTGATAATGATAAATCAGAAGCTACGCAAGTCGTTAACCTGATTAAAACGGCATTATCAGATCCTGATCAAAAAGAAATTGCAGTATTGGTGAGATCGCGCCCACAATTAAATTCACTATTGCCCTTATTACAAGCTGAAAAAATTGCTTATCATGCCGTAGATATTGAATCTTTAAGTAGTCGACCTGTGTTACAAGATTTATTAACTTTAACTCGTGCTTTATTACATCCCGCTGATCGTCTGGCGTGGCTGGCTTTTTTACGTGCACCTTGGTGTGCGTTAAGCTTAGAAGAACTGACTTATTTAGTAGAAGGAGCGCCTGAAGCGATTATTTTAGATCAATTACAGCTCATTTCTGATTGGTCTGTTTATAGAGAATCTACTCAACAAAATTTACCTCGTGTTATTAGCCTTTTAAAGCAACGATTAAGCGATAGAGATAGGCTGCCTATTTCTCAATGGATTTTAGGCGTGTGGTTAAGCTTAGGCGGCTCTAGGCTTTATTCCGATCCTACCGTAGTACAAGATGCAGCCCTGTTTTTTCAGTTGCTTGAAAAGCTGCAAAATAAAATCGCTTATTTACACCCTTCTGAAATGGAAGCTGAAATTCAACGTTTATATGCAACGCCTAATCAAAATAATTGTCGCGTACAAATTATGACTATGCACAAAGCTAAGGGATTAGAGTTTGATACGGTAATTGTGCCTGGCTTGCATGCTACTACACGCACTAATAATAAAAAATTATTAACCTGGTGGGAGCGACCTAGAGATAATGGCCAAGTAGAGGTATTAATAGCGCCTTTACAAGCGGTAGGTGATAAAGAAGATCCTTTATATAAATATTTGTGGTTACAGCAACAAAAAGCCGAAGAGTTTGAAGTGATCCGATTACTTTATGTGGCGTTTACTCGTGCTAAAAGCTATTTACATTTGCTAGGAGTATTAGAGAAAGAAGAAACCGGTGAAATAAGATCACCAGCGAGTAATAGTTTATTAGGAAAAATTTGGAATACGTTGAGTGCTGAAAAAGAAACTCCCTCATTTCCTGCTATAGCAATAACAGAAAATGAAGGAGTTTTATAACTTACGACGCTGTAGGGTTTGTTGAAGGAGCTGTCACAGCAGGAGGTGTTCCCTCATTAGTTTTAGATTGTTTTAGTTTTGCCAATCGTTCTGCTAATTGACCACTGAAGTTTGGTGCTGGCGAGCCAGTTCCCGGTCGACCTAATGGTCTTCCTGGTGTTGTAGTTTGTACAGGGGGCGATCCCTGTTCTCTGGTTACTGCTTTCTTTAATCTTACTCCAGCTGCTAATGCCGATGCCATATCTAAGGGTGCTCCCGCTTGAGCTGATTTCGTGGGTGTTGCACTTGATGCAGCAGATCCTGAAAAAACTGCTTGCGGTGGTGGCGGCGGAGGAGGAGGTGGTGGTGGTGGTCCTCCTTGAGGTCCTGTTATTACCACTGGTGTTACTACTGGTGTTGTAGGAGAAGTTGCCACAGGAGCAAGTGTTGCTGCCGGTGGTGGTAATTGTGGTGGTTTGGGTGTAAATCTTATTTGTTCTGGTGCTGCAGTTGCTGCAGTAACAAGAGAAAGTGCAGACATTGATGCTGTTCTGGGTCTAGTCGAATTAGCTGTTGCTACACCGATTGGAGCGGGTATCATCCCTCCTTGTATGGGTGAACCCACTGCCACTAAAGTGGGACGTGCATCAATAGGTGGAAACTGGAGCGCCGATGATTGCGGTGGTGGAAAGGTTGGAGGTACAGGAATTACCAGTGTTGGTCTAGCGGGGGCTGCTTTTTTCGGTGCTGGCACAACGCTTTCAGGCAATGGTAATCTTGATAGCCTCATCATCATCGCATCCTCGTCAATAGAAAGTGCGTCTAATGGGGGCGGAGGAGGCATCATCATAAGATCGTCTAGTGTTTCAGTTTTACCTAGCAATTGATCTAATAATTCCCTCATCTCAGGAGCTAATATTAATGGTTCACTCATTCCTGGAATACCGTAGATCGTAAAATCTAATGTAGCCAGTTCCATATTGAGATGTTCACGCTGCTCACTGGTTCCGTGTAGAATAATATGCAGAGTTTGAACTATTAAAAGCGATTGCTCTCTTTTTACTTCATCTACTGTTTTATGCTCGTTAGGCAGATATTTTTTATCAGCAATAAAACTCTGTATCCATTTTAAAGCAGTATCAGGGGTGCCTTTTTTACCTGTTGAATTAAGATAGCTTTGAAATAATTCATTAGAAAATTGATGTGGTTGTTTTGAAGTGAGACGTAAACTTAAGGGTCTATCATCTTGTAATTGTGCCAATAAGATTCCATGATCATTCTCAGCAGTAAATCCATTGGTTAACGCTGCTACCCAGGCGAATTCTTCAGCACTTTCTTGGGGTTTGAATTTAATTTTATCGACTAATGCTGTTACCCATTGTTTTAATTGTTCTATGTTTCCTTGTTTTAAACGGCTACTCATTTGTTCGCGTAAATCACGCAATTGTAAAGGAGCGGTAACTAAACTATTTTCTACGGCTATTGTGGCAGTGGAAGTTGCATCTGTATCAACGCCAGTAGGAGCAGCCGGCGCAGGTCTTCTAGCATTAGTGGCTCTTCTTGCTGAGGCTGTTTGTGCTCTGGGTAAGGTGTTAGTGACAAATGATGTAAGCTCGGCGTTAAATCCTGCAAACCATTTAAAAAATCCAACAGGCTGTGTTGCTTCTTTATACACTGTTTTTGTTGCATCAACTGCAATGTTTTTCAAACTAGCGACTTGTTCATTTAGTTCTTGTAATTGGCTAAAATAGCCTTCATGTTGTTTCTTTAATTTAGCTTCATTAACCTTATTTCCACTAAAAAACTCGCCTACTCGTGTGGAAAAACCACGATTTAATATTGCTTCAATAAGGGTCATGGATTTCTTTAAAGTATAGGCGGTATCGCTCCAGTACATATATTGTTCTTGGAGTATGGCTTTATCATAAGCTTCTACCGATTCCTGAAATGTTCTCCAGGTGGCGGCTTGTAGTTTCAAGCTTGCTTGGTAGTCTTCACTTTCGGCTCTTTGTCCAAATAAAGCATGTATTAAGCCGTTAGGTGCTAGAGTTTTGGTTATTTTTTGAAGGGCTGTATAATGAGCTCGATCTGTATTTGTTCTGGCACGTAAATAATTGATATGCAATTTATAAAACTCATTTTGCTTTAATTCTTTCCACGGCATTTTACGGCAGGCTACTTCAATAGTGACATTTTCTTCTACTGATTTGCCATTTTTTACAGTTTTCAAGCTTACTTTTGCGGTTGCAAGTTTGCTTCTGGCTTCGGCTACCAGTGTTCTTGCTTGAATTAATACGGGATCTGTTATATTTCTAGTAGGTAGCGAATTTTTATTAATAAATGTTAATGCTTGGTCATATTTTTTTAAATGGTCAGTAACCGATTTATAAAATTGATTAAAACTCGTATCTATCCATACTAAAAATTCTTCTCTATTTTGAGGTAAAGGACTAGGTAAAGGATACCGAGCTTCTTGCAGTAAATTAACAAAAGCGTATAAAGCTTGGTTCAGATTATGCTCTTGTTCATGCTTCATTCCATCGCTGTAGCCTTGTTCTAACTGAAATTCTTGAATAACCAGATTGATATTGTAAATACAGTTTTGCATCTTATCCAAAATGGTTAACTGTTCTTGCAGAGAAAGAGCAGGAGTCGCGTGAGTACTGGGGGTGAGTAGAGCAATTAATGCTCCTGCCTCTGAAGAAATTTTATTAAGGTGTACTTCTCTTCTACCTGGAGTAAAAAATTTTGAAAATCTATCACTGGTGTTCCTTCTGAAATTTGCAAATAGGCCTGGCATATTACTTCTCCTTGTTAGATAGCTGAGTTTTTAGGTTTGAGTTTTGATTATTTTTTGAGCATGTAAACATATATTGTATCCGAAAGGCGAATTTGTCAAATAAACATACTAATAAAATCATATTTTTTGTTACCACCCCAACCAATTTGTAAAAAGGTTTCGTTGCGTAGGTGAAGGCGCTGTTGGAGGAATTCTTGTCGCCGTTGCCACAGCAGAAGGTGCTGCAGGGGTTGGTGCTGCTGGCGGACTTGATTCAGGCGCGGCTACTCTGTCTGCAAGTGGTGTTGCGGTTCTAGGACGAGGTGAAGCAAATAATCTTCGAGCAGTTCTGGTTTGTGGAGTTCGTGGAGCTGCCGAAGTTTGAGCAGGTGTTCTTGTTGGTGTTTGTGGAGCTGCTGTTGATTCTGTAGCTGATTCTCTAGCAGGTGATGTTCTATTGGGTGTTCTGTTAAAGCGTTGAAAGAATGCGAGCACACGGGGACTATGAAGCAGGGCAGCTAAGCCTCTATATGCTTCAGCTGTTTCTCGTAAAGCGGCTGTGTTTTCTGTTACGGTTTGTATTTGCGCATCTCTTTGCCTTAGCAAATCAGTAATACGTGGAAGAAAATCTTTAGCAATCTCTTCGATCTGAGTAACTAATGCCTCGGTATAACAGTCTTGTCCTTTTAATCCTTCTTTAAGTGCTTCTGCCGAAGTTAAATAAAGATAAGCAGCATTAACCGCTTGAAACTCAGCGGTTTTAGCTGCTTCGTTAGCTTGGCCTTGAAATTTATCAGGGTGGCATTCTCTAGCGCGTATGTTATAAGCCGGTTTAATCTGAGGTTCTGTAAAGCCTATGTCTAAACCTAATATTTCGCGTGCAGCTTTTCGTTCAGGATTTTCCATATTTATTTTATGAGTTTGAAGGTGCTGATGTTGGAGGCGCAGCAGGTGCTGGTGCAGTTCCTCGTGCCAAAGTGATACCCCCCAATCCACCTGATGCTCTTGCTGCTTGCAATAGGCTAGAAAATTCTCTTACTTCCGCTGCAGCTGCTTTGACTTCTTTCATTGCTTCGGTTTGCTCTGCTAACCTTTCTGCTAGTTCAGTATTTTTTGCTTCTAATGCAGCCAATTGCTGTTTTAAAGGCGCTGTTGCAGCCTCCACGAGTGCGGCAGTTTCTCTTTTAACCATTGCTTGTACAGAAGCCATCGTTAAAGCGCTTGCTTCTCCGCCCATCATAAAAGAAGCAGAGCCAGATGATCGAGTAATAGCGGGTGCAGATGTAATCACAGAAGCAGATGCTCGTGGTGTGGGTGCTACTTTAGGTGTTGCCGCTATGATTTTACGTTTGAAAAAATCAAATTCTTTGCTGAGATCATTCTCAAGCAATTGCAAAGAGGGTGTTGTGTGAAAATTGGGTTGGCTCATCAATGCGTCAATTATTTCGATGAAACTCAATGCAGAGGCATTGCCGTCTTGGATTTTTTTAACGGCTGTTTCTACTGTATCAAGTGCTGCTAATATAGGTTTTGTGCTTGAAAAAAAACTAGAAACGAGGCCAGAGTTATCATCTCTATATTTTTTACATATAGTATTGAGTCTGTCTACAAAACTTTTTTCTAATCTTTTTATAGCATCAGTTTTG
This sequence comes from Gammaproteobacteria bacterium, assembly GCA_965279305.1. Taxonomy (GTDB): domain Bacteria; phylum Pseudomonadota; class Gammaproteobacteria; order JBIOEC01; family JBIOEC01; genus JBIOEC01. Next base: position 1,366,924 of record OZ257143.1, read on the forward strand.
GGAGAGGTTTTTGAAGCATATTTAGTAACTAAGGCAGTCCATTCCGGTTCTGTGCGCGATCTCATTTGCTGACGCGGAGTAGAAATCTCTCCATTAATAAAATCTAAGTCTGCTCCTGCAAGAATTAAAAATTCAGCGATTTCAGGTTTGTTGGTACCCACTGCACGAGCTAATAAACTAGCTCCGTTTTCATCAATAGTATCAGGAGGAATGGTGTTAGTAGGATCTAAAAATGCTTCAGTTAGATCGTGAGCAGTGTATGACTCATTATCGACCATGGCTAAAATACTTTCTGGTAAAGGCATCATGTCTCTAAAATCGTCGCCTAGTCCTTGAGATAAAAGATTTTTTAGTTCTTGTTTTTTTCTTTGGGTTAGATCAGTTAGTTGTTGGGTATAGCCGGCAAGCTCATTGCCTTGTTGTGCTGTACGGGATTTGTTGGCTTCAAGAATAGTAATCTTGTTAGCTAAGTCATGTCCTGATAATTGATCAGGTAAAGCCTCAGTGTCTGCACTAGCGAGGGCTTTGGCGCCTAGCAATACTTGTAAGAATTTTAAATTGCCTTTTTCAATTGCATCAAATGCAAAACCGATAAGAACCGACCGATCGAGTGCTAGTAGTGCCATAAAACTTTCCTTAAAATGAATATGTTGATTAATATTTCAGTTGCATTACTGATTACAATTTCCGAGAGTGATTATAAAGTGAATGAAATTAAAATAGCAAGACACCATTCTAAAAATAATAAAATTATTCTCAATAGCTGAATTATTTGTGAGTACTGAAACTTGTTTATGTTATTACACTAAAAAAACTTGACAAAAAACGGATCTCGCGCGACACTGGAATTGTACAAAAAAAGACCATTCATAAGGAGATGTATTATGAGAGCTACCGCACCTGTTATGACTTTAACAACTGCTGCTAAACAATTAGATGAGGTCTTGAAGCAACCTAAATATGCACCTATTCTTGGCCCTGTTCCTTCTTTGCAAACCGAAGCGCTTCTGAATGCAAAAAATTTAGAAGCGGCGCTCACCTATGGTTTGGCAGTCAGCCGCGCTTTAAAGAAAGTGAATACTTTGCAAGAATCAATCAGCGCAGCTGGATCTAGTGTAGAAACATTATTAGCGATTGATAACCAACTCGATCTGTTAAGAGCAGACTTGAGAAATTTAGTTACTATTAGCGATGCGGAACAACCTTTTGTTCCTTTTCGTTTTTTAGATAGTTATAAATTGTATGTAGATGTTAATAAAGCGATTAAAAATTTGAGAACCGTGGTATTGCCTGCTCTCTCTCAAGATATTGCTCAGAAAAAAGCAGCCGCATGTGCCGCTGTTATTGCTCAAATAGGAACGGATACTAATACAACTCAGTATGCTGATCGATTAGCCGCTTTGAACACTAGACTAACGAAAGTGTTGATACAAGAATCCAAACCTTCTTTTTGGGATTTCCTAGTTCCTTCATTTATGAAGACAAAGCAAAAGATTAAAGATCAAAAAGAACGTGATGCGATAAATACAGACCTTACTAAATTGTATAAAGAATTAAAACGCCATATTAAGTCTAATACGGTTCAAGCAAATTCAGGTGTGCATGAGGTTGAGGCGGTTAATGATGCCACTTTGAGACTGGTAAATGTTTTTAAACAGTTAGCGAGTGATGATTTTGCTCAAGTTAATCACACTACAGTGACCACAGATCTGATGGTACTCTTTACTTCCAAAATCACGGTAGCATCTGTTAAAAAAGAAGAAGTATTGGCTGCTATTCGTGGTTTAGTTAAAGCTTATCAGGATTTACCTGCCACAGCGCCTGCTGCTCAAAGAGCTGATATTCATTATGTATTAAATATGTCGGTAAGTGGCTATATAGCGGAGATAGATAAAGATTTTAAAAATGAAATATCTTCTGCTATTACTTCTATTCGTGCTGCATTTGAGGGGGAACAGGCTGCTGATGCAAAAACAGCATTGTCAGGACTACATCAGCTGAATAAGGTATGGCTAAGTGCTTTAAATGTTTTTGTAGAAAAAAAACAAGAATCTGCTGTTGTTGGTTCTTCTCCTGCAAAAGCGCAAAAACCTCTTACTGAACTAGAAGCAAATGTAGATACTCATTTAGCTGCTTATGTAAATGATTTGACAAAAGCATTACCTGGTTTGAGAGAATTAAAACTGCAAGAAGAAGGCAGTTCACGAAGTGCATCAACGATTAAATCAGATGTTTATAGTTTGGTTGCTGGTGCTTTTGCTGCTTATCAAGAGCATTACTTGGATTTAACTGCAACACAAAGAACCACTTTGAGTACTTTTCTAGAAAGCGATCTGGCCTTGAGAGTGTTGAAGTTAACAAAACCAGAGATGCAAAAAAGAAATCTTGATCTAGCATTTTTAGATAAACTACAAGGTGTACTTAGCAAATTAACAGCAAATAAGATAGGGCATAGTGATGCTACTCTGAAAGAGCAGATAGGTGAAATTTTAGCTGAAAGAGCAGTTAGAGTATCTAGTATCAGCGCCTCTGATGATACACAACTAGTTAATTTAGCTTTGGCATTATTCAAAGACGTGGCTGACTTTTATGTTGAACGTGCAGCTGACCTTTATGCTAAAGCTTCTAACAACCAAGTAAAACCGAATGTGTTTATTTTAGATTGTAGCGAAGCGTTATTACAAGCTCTTAGTCGTCATGCTGAAACAGCTGGAAATGCGTTAAATTCAACTGAACAATTACGTTCCGATTATAAACAATTAGCTGAAACTAGATTGCTTGCACTGAAAAACGTGTTAGAAGGCATTTCTACAGCTGCACTTAACTCAGGAAAATCACCTGATTTTGGCGCTATTCGTGAAGTGTTTATGAATCTTCCTGTGTTACTTGCTAGTCAAAACGATGATTTTGAAGATATACAAGCCAGAACATTAACAGTAATAACAGCTTTTGTGGATGCTTATGAAGCTAATGATGTTCGTTTTCAAGGTTATGATAATGTGTTATCTACACTTGCTTCTGTGCTTAGTAATTACACTTATCATTTAGAATCATTTAAACCTGTGCTTGAAAGAATGACTGTTTTACTCGAGAAAAAACAAGCCTTATCTACTAATTGGAATGTGGTTGATGTTAAGGTAAGAGAAATAAACGATAGATTAAGGCCTCAATTAACGGATGCAAAAACTATCTCTGGTCAAAGAAAATTATCAGCTAATGTTGCATATGAGCTGATAGCTGCTTTAGGTAGTTATGTAAGCATCGCATCTCCTGAGCGTCGTGCTGGAGTTATTGCGCATGTAGACTCACTATTGGGCAGAGGCAAAGCAGTCGAGTTTTCTGCCTTAATAAGCAAACTGTCTAGCGATAAAAGAGCTTTACAAGACTTTGGTAGCGTTGTTAATGCCAAAGAAAATCAAACGACTAGTGCTCTTAATAATGCGAGCAGCTCATTGGTTGAAACCTTGAGTGAAGCAGCTTCTCAGTTTGCAGTAACAATAGGGCAACGTGTGGCACGTCAAGATTTTAACCAGGTGAGTGATGCACATGCGTTTTTAGCGACTTATTCTGGTAGTTTGTCTGCTTCAGAGTATGTTGCTGTAGATACTGCGTTAAGAACTGAAATGAGCTTGTTGTCTGCTGCCATTATCGGATTTGCTAAACAAATGCCAAATCTGGTGCGTGCCGCTGACTTGCCTCAAAACTCGATTACTAATGTTTCTGAAGCATCCACTTTTTTAAGAGATATACTGGACAAGCTTGTAGTTGAATATAATGCTTGCTGCGATTCTTTAGTGAAGCTAGATTCATTGAAACCGGCTCCTGCTAAAGTAGAAGCGCCACGACCTGCCGTTACTGCAACTCCGGCAGCTCCGGCTCCTGCTGCGAGCTTTATTCCCAGTTTGTTCTTTGGTCGCTAATCTCCCCTCAAAACCTCTAGCGATTATATCGCTAGAGGTTCTCTAAACTTCGAGCTTTGCCCTATTTTCAGTGCTATAATAAATCGGTTTTTGCTGATTGTCTGTTGCTAACTGAGAAGGGAGGAGTCTATATGAAACGTCAATTATGGAAGATGGCTATTTGTGTGATGGCCGCCCAATTAGGCTTTGCTGCTCCTGCGTTTGCAACACCGGCTGGATTACCTGATTTTGTACAGTTGGTAGAAAAATATGGTCCTGCTGTGGTGAATATTAGCACCACCCGCACGGTTAAACCGCGAGATAGTATGGGGGGGCAACCTCAAATAGATCCGTTTGCAGATGAATTTTTTAGCCCTTTTCGTGACATGATCCCTGAATTATTTGGTGAAGATGGTTTTCCTCCTCGTGGATATGACACTCAATCATTGGGCTCTGGATTTTTAATTAGTGCAGATGGTTATTTAATGACCAATAATCATGTGATCCGTGATGCCGATGAAATTCAAGTGAGCTTACCGGACGGTCGAGAATATAAAGCCGAAGTGATTGGACAAGATGCGGGTAGTGATTTAGCCTTGCTCCGAATTGAGGAATCTAATTTGCCTTTTGTTGAATTTGGCTCTTCTACTGATTTGAAAGTAGGGGAATGGGTATTAGCGATTGGCTCTCCTTATGGTTTTGAGCAATCTGCTACGGCCGGTATTGTGAGTGCTAAAGGTCGTGGATTGCACAGTGAAAAATATGTGCCCTTTATTCAAACCGATGTGGCAATTAACCCAGGTAATTCTGGTGGCCCTTTATTTAATTTAGACGGTAAAGTGGTAGGCATTAACGCACAAATCGTGAGCACCAGTGGTGGTTATATTGGATTGTCGTTTGCAGTGCCTTCTGATGTAGCGATTTCTGTGATGAAGCAGCTGAAAGATAAAGGCTATGTAACACGCGGTTGGTTAGGTGTGGTATTCCAAAATGTAGATACCTCATTGGCTGAATCTTTTGGCTTAAAGAGTCCTGAAGGTGCTTTAGTTGCACAAGTGGTAGAAGATAGCCCTGCGGCAGAAGCCGGATTGAAGAGTGGCGATATTATTACCACTTATAATGAGCATATTATTCGTGAAGCGGGTGATTTACCTCCTTTAGTAGGTAATACACCACCTAATAGTGTGGTTAATTTAACGGTTATTCGTGATGGCAAATCGCGTCAAGTAAAAGTAAATATTGCTGAGCTTGAGCCTGAAATAGAAGAAGTGGTTGCTGCTACACCGAATAAACCGGATGTGAATAATCGCTTAGGTATACAAGTACGCGCTTTAACAGGCGATGAAATGACACGCTTAAGTGTAGATACTGGTGTAGTAGTTATTGCATTGAAAGAAGAAGGTGTTGCTGAGCGTGCTGGAATTATGCGCGGCGATATTATCTTTAGTCTTAACCAACGTGATATTGGCACTGAAGATGATTTTTATAAAGCTATGGAAGGAATCTCCAGTGGACAGAAAGCGGTGCCTGCGTTAATTGGGCGTCGTGGTGAAGGTAAGCGATATATAGCAATTAAGATGAAGTGATAAATAATCGCCTCTCCAGCGGGAGAGGCCGAGGAACAAATGCGAAGCGTTTGTTCCTCGGGTGAGGGGAATTTAATTATTAAGCTCCCCCTCACCCGCTTAGTTCTGCTAACGCAGAAACTAAGCGACCTCTCCCTCAAGGGAGAGGTGAAATATAGAAAATACAAATATAATTTAGTGGGAACTTGTGACAGATTTAGCTTTTATACGTAATTTTTCAATTATTGCTCATATTGATCATGGTAAGTCCACATTAGCGGATCGCTTGATTCAAGTGTGTGGTGGCTTAAGCGATCGTGAAATGGAATCACAAGTACTGGATTCTATGGATCTAGAGCGTGAACGCGGTATTACCATTAAAGCGCAAAGCGTTACGCTGCCTTTTCATTCTAAAGACGGCCATACTTATCAACTCAATTTTATTGATACGCCAGGTCATGTAGATTTTTCCTATGAAGTATCTCGCTCTCTTGCGGCTTGTGAAGGCGCATTATTAGTGGTGGATGCGGCTCAAGGAGTAGAGGCTCAAACGTTAGCCAATTGCTATACAGCGATTGAACAAGGCTTAGAAGTCATCCCTGTATTAAACAAAATCGATTTACCGCAAGCAGAGCCAGAGCGTGTTATTCAAGAGATTGAAAATATTATTGGGATCGAAGCGGCTAATGCCGAGCGTGTTAGTGCTAAAACCGGAATGGGTATACCTGAGCTTTTAGAAGTATTAGTGGCTCGAGTGCCGCCACCGGTAGGTGATCGTGATGCGCCTTTGCAAGCACTGATTATTGATTCTTGGTTTGATAGTTATTTAGGGGTGGTTTCTTTAATTCGCGTGAAAAATGGCGGCGTAAAAGTTGGCGATAAAATTAAAGTAATGTCTACCGGTCAAACTTATGAAGTGGATGGACTCGGTATTTTTACGCCTAAACGTGTGCCCAAAACAGAATTACTGGCTGGCGAAGTGGGATTCTTGGTAGCGGGTGTGAAAGAAATTAATGGTGCACCTGTAGGTGATACCTTAACTCATGCCAGAAATCCTGCTAAAACCGCGTTGGCAGGCTTTAAACAAGTGAAACCACAAGTGTATGCCGGTGTGTTTCCGATTAATTCTGATGATTATGAAGCGTTTCGTGATGCATTAGGGAAATTGCGTTTAAATGATTCAAGTTTGTTTTACGAACCTGAAACCTCACAGGCTTTAGGTTTTGGTTTCCGTTGCGGTTTTTTAGGTATGCTGCATATGGAAATTATTCAGGAACGTTTGGAGCGTGAGTACAATTTAGAATTAATTACCACGGCACCTACCGTAGTTTATGAAGTGTTGTTGAAATCGGATGAAATTAAATACGTAGATAATCCAGCAGATTTACCTGAGCCTACTTTAATTGCCGAAGTTCGCGAGCCGATTGCAGAAGCGACTATATTGGTTCCTTCGACTTATTTAGGTAATGTAATCACATTATGTATTGAAAAGCGCGGTGTGCAAAAAAGCATGATGTATGTAGGCCAACAAGTGCAGTTGGTTTATGAGATCCCCATGGGTGAAGTGGTATTAGACTTTTTTGATCGCTTGAAATCTACTAGCCGCGGATATGCGTCTTTGGATTATTCATTTACACGTTTCCAAGTAGCTGATTTGGTGAAACTAGATGTGATGGTTAATACCGAAAAAGTGGATGCTCTCGCGGTGATTGTGCATAAAGATCAGGCGCATTATCGTGGACGTGCATTAGCAGAGCGTTTGAAAGAGCTTATTCCTAGACAAATGTTTGATGTAGCTATTCAGGCAGCGATAGGTGCTCATGTTATTGCACGCCAAACCGTAAAAGCCTTACGTAAAAACGTATTAGCTAAATGTTACGGTGGTGATATTTCACGTAAACGTAAATTATTAGAAAAGCAAAAAGCAGGTAAAAAACGGATGAAGCAGGTGGGGAATGTGGAAATTCCTCAAGAAGCATTTTTAGCGGTGCTAAAGGTAGATAAGTAGTGGCACAATAGATGCCGTCATTGCGAGCACCCGCAGCGGGTGCGTGGCAATCCATGTATATAAGGGAACATTATGAACTTTAATTTTGCCAGCATATTGCTTGCTGCGACAGTCGCATGTGGATTAATCGCCTTAGTCGATTATTTGTTTTGGCGTAAAAAACGCTCAGCTACTCTAAGAGAGCCTGTTTTAGTGGAATATGCACGTTCTTTTTTTCCGGTGCTTTTATTTGTTTTAGTGTTGCGTTCTTTTGTGATTGAGCCATTTAGAATTCCTTCTGGCTCTATGGAACCGACTTTAAATACCGGTGATTTTATTCTAGTCAATAAATTTACCTATGGAATACGCTTTCCGGTAACGAATACGGTATTGTGGGAAAATAATAAGCCTAAAGCGGGTGATGTAGCCGTTTTTCGTTATCCTGTTAACCCTAATTTAGATTTTATTAAAAGAGTGATAGGTACACCGGGCGATCGCATTGAATATACCAATAAAGAGCTTTCTGTGAATGGCGTTAAAGTGTCTTATGAACTAGTAGGTGATATTACGTTTGTGGATAGTAATGGAAATAAAATCGGTGTAAAAGAATCGATAGAAAACTTGGAAGGCGTTAAACATAATATTTACCAACGCAATGTGAATGGGCGAAATTTTTCAGTGACGGTGCCTGAAGGTCATTATTTTATGATGGGTGATAATCGCGACGATAGCGATGATAGCCGCAGTTGGGGATTTGTGCCTGAAGAAAATTTAGTGGGTAGAGCTTTTGCTATTTGGTTAAGCTGGAATAGCCACGCTGAAAATTGGATCGATATGATCCGATGGAACCGTATTGGAACTGAGATTGAATAGTATGGAATTAGGATTAGAGAAGCTGGCGAGAAAATTAGGGCACCGGTTTGGTGATTTTTCTTTGCTAACAGAAGCGCTGACTCATCGCAGTATGTCGCCTTCGCAAAATAATGAGCGCTTAGAATTTTTAGGTGATGCTATTTTAAATATGATTATCTCGGAAGAGATTTTTAAACGTTTTACTGATGCTAGCGAAGGACAGTTGACCCGTTTGCGTGCGAGTTTAGTGAAAGGTGATACCTTGGCTGAGTTGTCAGCAGAATTAGATATATCGGATTATTTACGTTTAGGCGTAGGTGAGCTAAAAAGTGGTGGTGCTCGTAGGCCTTCTATTTTAGCGGATTCGTTAGAAGCGATTATTGCTGCTATCTATTTAGATGGTGGAATGGATGTGTGCCGAAAACGCGTTTTAGCGTGGTTTGAAAAGCGTTTGGATAGTATTTCACTAGAAAATATTAAAAAAGATCCGAAAACGCAATTACAAGAATATTTGCAAGCTCATAAAATGGAATTGCCCGATTATCATATTGTCAGTGTAACCGGCGAAGCCCATCAGCAAATGTTTTTGGTGAGTTGCGAAATAAAAGATTTAGAGTTGACAACGACGGGAGAAGGAAATAGTCGTCGAAAAGCGGAGCAGGAAGCAGCAGAACAAGCCTTAATAACATTATTGAAGAAATTATGACCACTTTGTATGCCGGATTTGTAGCGATTATTGGCCGCCCTAATGTGGGTAAATCTACTTTACTTAACCATTTAATTGGTAAGAAAGTCACTATTACTTCACGAAAACCTCAAACTACACGCCAACGTATTTTAGGGATCTCTACTCAAGGAGATTACCAATCCGTGTATGTGGATACACCGGGTATGCATAAAACAACTCCACATGCTTTAAATAAATATATGAATAAAGTGGCGATGAATGCGGCTAGAACGGTAGACCTGATTTTGTTTGTGACCGAAGGTACGTTGTGGAGAGATGAAGATCAATTTGTATTGGATAGTATTAAAAAAACTAAATTGCCGGTGATTTGGATCATTAATAAAGTGGATCATGTAAAAGAAAAAGAATATTTGATTCCTCATATGGTTACCATTTCAGAGCAATTTGCTTTTGCTGATGTGATGCCTATTAGTGCAAGAAAACCTAAAGATGCAATACGGGTAGCCGATTTGGTGAAAACGTATTTACCTGAAGTGCCGGAGTTTTTATATCCTGCTGAGCAAATATCGGATCGCAAAGAGCCGTTTATGTTGTCGGAGCTTATTCGTGAAGTACTATTAACCGCTTTAGGTGATGAGGTTCCTCATTTATTAACGGTGGTTATTGAAAAAATTGAGCATAAGCCTAAAACCGATGTGATCCATGCCGTGATTTATGTAGAGCGTGAAGGCCATAAAGCGATTGTGATTGGTAAGAAAGGTTCACGTTTAAAAGCCATTGGCGAGCATTCGCGCGCTGCTTTAGAAGCTCATTTGCAAAAACATGTATATTTGCAATTATGGGTGAAAGTGCGTGAAGGTTGGGTAGATGATCTTAAAGCCATGAAACAGTTAGGATACACTGACGACTAATTATATGGATAGAAGATGCTAACGGAACTAGAGCCTTCTTTTTTAATACACACCCGCCCTTATCGTGACACCAGTATGTTAGTAGAGGCTTTTACTCGACAGTATGGCCGCGTTACGTTGGTGGCTAGAGGTGTTAAGGGTAAAAAAGGCCATAAAACTTTATTGCAACCTTTTGCTCCTTTACTGATGTCTTGGTGGCTTAAAGGTGACTTGGGAACTGTACGTTCTACTGAACTTTATCAACAACCTTTTTGGTTAACGGGCAACCGACTCGTGAGTGGTCTTTACGCTAACGAATTGCTTAATCGCTTGCTTCAGCGTCATGAGGCTCATAGCGAACTATTCGATTATTATGCTGCTACTATTCGTCAGATTGCTCATGTAGAATTAAATCAATTACCGGTGATCCTACGCTTATTTGAAAAGCATTTAATGGTTCATTTAGGCTACGGATTGGTGTTTAATAGAGATGCTTTTTCAGGCGAGCCTATAGAACCTGATAAACATTACAGTTTTGATCCCTTAATTGGTTGTTATATTTGTAGAGGGGATTGGGGTGGCTATGCAGCCAGACATTTATATAAAGGCAGCACTCTGTTAGCATTGCATACAGAGCAGTTTACTACCGCTGAAGAGCTGAATGAGTCCAAGCGTTTGATGCGTACGGCACTGGGTTCGCATTTGGGGGAAAAGCCATTATTATCCAGAAGCTTATGGCGCCGTGATTTGAGTGACCCTAATATAGAAAAAGTAGTAGAAAAAAGTGAAGGAAGTGAAATCAATGATGAAATTAGGAGTTAATATTGATCATGTGGCCACGCTGCGGCAAGTGCGTGGTAATGTGAATTATCCTGATCCCGTAGAGGCGGCTTTAATGGCGCAATCCGCCGGTGCTGATAATATTACTTTGCATTTACGCGAAGACAGACGCCATATTCAAGATAAAGATGTGTATGCTATTAAAGAAGTGATTAGCATTCCCATGAATTTAGAGGTGGCACTCACACCTGAAATGATAGATATTGCTTTAGATGTATCGCCTGAAATGTGTTGTTTGGTTCCTGAAAAGCGTCAAGAACTGACCACAGAAGGGGGGCTTGATGTCGTGAAATATCAAAAAGATATTCAAAAAGCATGTGAGCGATTGGCTGATGCAGGTATTCGGGTGTCTTTATTTATTGATATGCATGAAGAGCAAATTTTAGCCGCTGTTGCTTGTGGTGCACCTGAAATAGAATTTCATACGGGTGAATATGCATTAGCTCAAGGTGAGCAGCAAGTAAATTATTTGAATCAGTTAAAAGCCGCTGCAGTGTTTGCTACTCAAAAGGGCTTGATAGTGCATGCAGGGCATGGTTTAAATTATGATAATGTAATGCCTGTTACACGTATTTCAGAGATTGAAGCATTAATGATAGGGCACGCGATTGTGGCACGAGCCGTGTTTGTAGGCTTGGAAAATGCCGTAAAAGAAATGAAAGCCTTGTTAAAGGTATAAAAAATAAAATAGGAGAGGCTAAGATGATTATAGGTATAGGCGCGGATATGGTGCATATTCCTCGTATTGAAAAGATCTTAGCTGATAACGGAACTCGCTTTATTCAACGCATATTAACCGATTCAGAAATTGAAGCTTTTCAAAAATCACCCAAACCCGCTGAATTTGTGGCTGCTAGGTTTGCGGCTAAAGAAGCAGCGGCTAAAGCATTAGGAACGGGGTTTCGTGCGGGGCTTTCATATTTGCATATTCGTGTATTAAATGACGAATGGCACAGACCTATGCTAATGTTTAGTGAAGTGGCCAAACAATTGGCCGATCAGCAAAATATGACGCATTCCCATTTAAGTATTACCCACGAGCGTAGTTATGCTTCGGCTTATGTAGTTTTAGAGTCGCGTGGAGAAGCCAAACGAAAAGGAGATTGATTATGGATATTCACATTAATTCTGAAACGTATAAATTAGTAGAAAGAGCGGCAGAACATCAGCACCAATCAGTAGAAGATTGGATTGATGCCACATTACAATGTGCAGCCGAAGAAACGTTGCATCCTGAAAAAGCGGTATGTGATCCGGAAATGTTAGGGAATATTTTAAAGCGTATTGATCGTCGTTTAGGTAAACTAGAAGATAATCCTTTGCAACATAGCGCACGTATGGTGAGTGATGGCGCTAAAACCGTTGCAAAAGGTGCTCGTCATGTTTACAACAAAGTAGAAGGCCAACCTTGGTTTGAACAAGCGCGCGATAATGCAATGGCTGGGTTTAGTGTTCTAAGCGACGAAATAAAAAGTTGGTTTGAACCTGAAGCCAAAAAACCAAAACGCAAATCCAAAAAGAAAGACTAGTGTGAGCCTGTCATTGCGAGGACGCGTTTAGCGTCCGCGGCAATCCATCCTATAAAAATGTAAATTTTAGAAAGCCGAAACGGGCAATATTTGATCCGATGGCTAGTTTTAATGGCCATCTTGTAAGTGTTTTAGCCATAAACATCGAGCTGATTTCTGATGGTCTCTCATACAGAGTTAGTGCTATGATATATCAGATAAACGTATTTAATTGGTCTGCACCATAGAGAGATAATATGAAAAAAGTACTATTTGTTGAAGATGATGAGATTAACCAAACGATTGTTAAAGGCATATTAGGTTCCATCGGGTATAAGGATGTTCAAACTGCGAATAATGCTGCGCAAGCCTTGAGCATTCTGGAAAATCCTAATTCAAAGATTGATGTAATCCTGATGGATCTAGGATTGCCAGATATGGATGGAGTAGCACTTACTGAAAAAATACGTCATAGTCACCTGGCTGCGAAGGATGTTCCTATCATTGCTGTAACTGGGAACAGCCAAGAAAAAGCAAGAGAGAAGAGCCTAAACGCAGGGATGAATGCTTTTTTAACTAAACCTGTTAATCAGGCTTTGTTGGAAAAGACGCTTACAGAACTTATGAAGGATTAAGCAGGGGGTTCTTTATTGGGATCATTCTTTTCCCATTTTTCCCAGGCTTCTACCATTTTTTTATCTAATTCGCTAGGTAAAACGGGTTTTTTAATGAAATCAAAGCATCCCATCTCTCTTGCCGTGTCGTACCATTTTTTATCTCGGTCTTGTTTGGGTTGAAGAGACAATAGTTTCATGAGCCCTGAGAACTTTTTGTCTTTATGAAGTGTATTAATAAGTGCTAATGGATCGGTCTTGATCTCGTCGTCAATAATAAGCACTTGAAATGGTTTTTTATCTTTAATAGCCTGTTCAAGTTTATTGATGAGAGATGAACTATCAGTTTTGCTCACAAACGCTTGCTCGAACTGGTTGAATTGAATATCAGTAGAGGTTACTTTATCACTCACTACCAATATATGAACAGTAGGATGAAGTTTTTCCCATTCAGATACGAAGAATGACATGCTGTGCACTTGAAAAGGAAGTTGAGTAGTAAATTTGGTTCCTTTCCCTAACTCACTTTGTACATCAATCTGCCCATTCAATTTATCTACTAATTCTTTTACTACAGATAAACCAATACCGTGACCTTCTTTTAATCCTTTATTAGATAATTCTAAACGATGGAACCGTTCAAAAATTTCTTTATATTTATCTTCTGGTATTCCCTCTCCTGTGTCGGTTACTTCTATTTCTAGGATAACGTTATCCCCCTCTTTAGAAGCGATATTAACTGATATAGCCACATGGCCTTCATCAGTAAATTTTATGGCATTACTCATTAAATTAAGCACTATACTAGTGATACAGTGCGTATCACTAATCAGATGACGCGGCACTTCAGGAGGGTAATAGATTAAGATATCTACAGGCTTGTTTTTTAACTGAAACGAAAGATTATGGACTACCGATTCAATGATATCAAATAAATTTAGCTCCTCTTGTACTATTTCTAGAGTGCCTGAGTATATCTTACTAAAATCTAAAATGGATTCGACTAGCTTTGCTAGTCTTAGAGTGGATTTTTCTTGAACATGAACAAGTTCTTTTATATCATCAGGAAACTCATCTATCCTGTTGACAAGAAGCTGCACAACACCGTAAATACCGTTAAGTGGTGTTTTAAAGTCATGGCTCATATTCTCCATAAATGCATCTTTAGCAACATTGGCAGCCTCCGCTTTTTCTTTGGCTTCTCCAAGAGCAAATTGCGCTTTTTTAAGTTCGCTAATATCAATAGAAATCCCTAAAATTCCTACAACTTTATTATTCTTGTCGCGTAATGGCACTCTGCTTGTAAGAAAATATATGATGTTACCTTTTGAATCAGTAATGGGTGGTTCTTCTACGTTTAATTTGGGTTTTCCAGTGCGCATAACTTCTTGATCATCTTTTCTAAAAGATTCGCCTTGGCCTTCAGTCCAGCCACCTAGTCTAGCCATATCTGCATAAGTAATACCCACAATATCTTTATGAGACTTTAAGCCTAGCATTTTAGTCACATTATCATTGCAACCCAAATAAACAGAGTTTTTATCTGTCCAATAAATATTTCCTGGCATATGTGAAATAATATTTTCTAAATAGAAGAATACAGCTGAAGCATATTCTTCTGCCGTATTATAAGAAGGTGAGGAATTTCCAAATACTTCTTTGCTTAAATCCGCAAAAAAACCTAAGCTTTTTTTGTTTGCATCGCTTAAAATTTCTTGGGCTGTTTTTCCTTCTGTCACATCTATCGATATACCAAGAAGCCCTATGATTTGATCATTTGTATCTCTGAGAGGAATTTTATTTGTTAACTGGTGAATAACTTTCTCTTGAGGGAGATATAGAGTGGGGCCTTCTAAATTTAATTTAGGAATGCCCTCTTTTAATATGTCTTTGTCCTGTTTTCCATAAGTATTAATGCTCTTTTTAGATCCGAGTATCTTTATAAAAGCATTGTCTGTTTTACCAATGATTTCAGATTTAGGTAAGCCGAGTGCGTTCGCCATCCTGTCATTGCAGCCCTGGTAGACCCCATTGATGTCTTTCCAATATACGTTAGCAGGTATGCAGGCGGCAATATTATCGAGAAAGTGCCATATGTGGTAATGCTTATTAGCTTCGGGAGAAGTAGATGTCATTTTCCCAACTGTCCTTACTGTTTTTTACTGAACTATAGTATAGGACATTTAATGGGAGAGTCTAAAGGCGCTGGGGCGGATCTGGGTGTCAAATGGGGAGAGGCATTATGGCTAGATTCTCTGGAGTCTTTAGAGTGATGCTCGTCACTGGTAGAAGATCTTCCACTGGAAGAATCAGGTGGGCTTTCATCCCTTCTTTGCTTATTTTTAGCCAACCTTAATGCCTTTTCGGCCTCTACGGCTGCGTTGAATCGTAGTGAAAAAGTTTCAGGATCATTATCATCGGGATATTCAATTTCCACTTGACCAACTTTAATTCGTACCATTTTAATTGTTGGAAAAGTTATGGAATTAGGTGGGGTAATTCTCGGACTGTCTTTATCAGAATCGCTACTAGAGAGATCGTCTGCTGGTTTATGATCTGTAGTAAAACTCACTTGGCACCACAAACCATCTTCTATTTCAAAAATGCTATTGATAGCAGGAGATGTTTCGCCTGGGTATACGACTAATGTTTTAAGTAGAAGTGGCAGTTCCTCTATTATAAAATGACGTGCGGCCATCTTACATATTCCTTCAGAGACTCCTAGAACAGTGAGCCACTTTAATCGTCTTTTATTTCTTACATAATCATTGATTGTGCGATCAAAAGCCTGCTTGATAGTACTTTTATTATCTATATCTTCTTCTGTTGTGTCACTTGTTTCAATTTGATTTATCAGACGTGTAAGTGCAGTTATTTGATCATCATCAGATATTCGAATTTCTTTTGTTCTAGCAGTTATTTTTTGTTGTTGCACTAATCTGGCATATTCTTTGGTCATGTCACCAATCATATCTTGAATTATTTGTGCTTCTTCTTCTAAGAAAGGAGCTGACTCGTAGCATCCATCTACTATAGCTCTTTCATGAGGTAATAAATCTTGTGGAGATTTTTTTTGTAGCGCTTCTTTATACTGTTTTCTTGATAAAGTAAGTTGTTCAGTATCAAGTTGTCTCATTGACGCGCCATATATGCCTAATCTCTCATGCCAACGTACGATAGTAGAATCAGCAAGATTATATTTTCTGGTTATTTCCAGTGTTTTTTTATGCCAACTATTTCCTATTTTGTATGTTGCTTTTAAAGAGTGGAGTATAAGATAAAGATCAAAATGTTCTAAGTATTTACTAATTTTTTCTAATCTTTTTTTCCCTAAACGTTCTTGTAAAGGTAAAAGAGATTCTCTTATATCCTTTAATAAGGATTCGACATATTTATAATGAGTGGTACTATTATCGTGTTTAGCGAATTTTTTTAAACTTAGGATTGAATCTTGAAGAGACTGTTTATCTCGTTGTGCCTCTAAAACACTTTCTTCATCAAGACCTCTCAGCGAAATAGCATTTAGATGAAATAAGAGTGTATCTGCAATATCAGTTATCAGCAGACCATAACTCTCAAACTGGTAATTATGTCTTTGGTTTCCATCACAAGCTAAGATCTGAAGATCTGTGACTACATTTGTATGGTATAAGGTTGAAAAAAACTTAATCACAGCATCTAAATAGTCGCCTTCGCATCGAGTATTCGTACCCACGCTACATAAAATAACAACGGTTTTACCTTGGAGTTGAGATTGAATTTCATCTCTCATTTCGGGCGTAAGAGGGGTATCTTGTCCTATCTTGTAAGTTTTCTCGCCAATAGTTAATTGATCAATATCAATTTTCACGGGCAGACTTTGGGAGTCAGGAGATGCTGCTAATGTTTTTGCTGAACCTGGTGGCGGCATTGGGTGAACCTTCTCAGGATTGTAGTCAATCTTCTAAATAAGATAGCATAAAAGAGGGCAAAAGTGAAGAGAATCCTCCTTTTTTCAACCAAGTGGAAGTTTAGAGTTACTACTGATTATGCAGAACATCTCGTCTTGGGAATTTAGTTAGACAGTAGCCTACCATAGATAAATATGTTAACCTATCATCCATAATTGTCCGCTTAACTGTGGACAAAGGCCAACATTCTGAGGCTTGCTCTGGGTATAGGTTAGATTCTACCTAGAGCAGTAAAACCTCATCCGATTAGGGTTATTTATATGCGGCTTGAAAAACTAGTCACCCCATTATCACGAGGCACTAGAGCGCTATCTACGGCTGGGCTAAAGGTCATTGCGCCTCATCCTGTACCTCGTTTAGCAGTAATGGATGAGCTAGAGCAGCGAGCCAGAGCTTTCTTATCCCAAAGCCCTTTGAGACCTGATGAGACGGCTATTATTGGAGCTCAACATCTTCTTGAAACCACATCCACACTGTTTAGTGCACTTAGAAATCTTGGCTTTGAGGCTTATGTAACAGGCAAGAGCTATTCCACGTCTCCAGGTGTTTATGAAGCGATGAAGGGGCTAGGAGTGCATGTATGGCCTGGTAGCAAGCCAGAACGGCTTGGTGAGTATCAGGCGGCTTCTGAAAAGGATGCCACTGCTGTTATAAAAGAGCTTGAAAGAAACCCCAGAATTAAGAATATTATTTTATGTGATGATGGTGGACGCTTTGTTGAAAGACTTCCTCCTTACTTTAGGAGAAAATACAAAATAGCCGGAGTTGAACAAACACGGGCTGGCTTTTACAGCAAAAATGTTGAGATGACCCGATTTCCTATTGTGAATGTGGCACAGTCCGCCACCAAGCTTTTTGTAGAGCCTACCTTTATCGCTGAGACTAGTGTAGAACAAATTTCTACTATTACCCGTCAGCTCGATAGTCGAACCTGTGTGGTAGGAATTGTTGGGTTTGGTTCTATTGGAAAAGCACTGGCTCAGAAACTCATACAGGATGGTTTTTCTGTTGCCATTTTTGATACTGATCCAACAACTTATCGAGATTATCCTGAGTTAAAACAAATTGAAGTGATGCGCAGCATAGAACAGCTATTCATACACACTAATTTCATTATTGGATGTACAGGCCTAGATATTACAGAGAACTTTAACCCATTAACATTGAATGGGCATAATAGATTAATTGCTAGCGTTTCATCTGAAGATAAAGAATTCAAACAGTTACTAAAACTTATTGCCAGTCAAAATCCCAGTCTCAAGGTTGATCCTTTATCAAATATTGAATGTTATACCAATGGTGGAAGTATATTAGAAATATTATATGGTGGCTTCCCCGTGAACTTTGCTAATACTGCAGTGAAACCTTATAGCGTTCCTATACATCGTATTGGTCTTACTCGTGGATTGTTGTTTTCTGGAATTATGCAGGCTATTGAAATTTTAGGTAGTGGTAGAAAAACTTCTTCTGAGAATGTGATGCTAGATCCTGGCCTTCAACAACAGGTGGTTAGAGTTTGGCATGAAACAACTGACAAAGATGAAGGTTTTCCACATGATATGATTAACCATATTGTATCAGATAGAAATTGGGTGATAGAACATAGTAAAGGAACTTTAGATACCGAGTCCAGTCTCATAAAAACTATGGGTGCACCTGATATGAAAACTAACCCTGTAAAGAGAATAAGCTAACACTTACTTTTTATCAATTCTCACACATCCTCGCCAAAAAGAACTGCTCGCACAAAAAGACCGATCCTTAAATCTATTTTCTAATGTTAAAAATCGAGAATCAATTTCCGAAATTATAGTGCTTTTATTAATTTCATGGTACATATCATCTTCCGTGTGAAAATATGAGAAATCAATTTCTTTAAGAAAACTTAATTTTTCTTGTTGATGTGCTGGTGTTTTATCAAATAAAGTATCAATCGCCATTTTAATATCTCTTATATCAGGCATAATTCGATTAAGAGTTCCTGTTTCAGGCTCTCCTTCTAATAAAGTAGGATATGAAAGAGAATAGTAAACAGGAAAAAGTGAATTTACATCAGCCATAGGGGTAGCTTGCATTATAGTAGGAATATAATTTTTTAACTGATAAATATTTACAATTGCTTCTTGTAACATTTCGGTAGGGGCTATTTGTTGAGTATCATTAGCAGGACAAAATCCCACCATTTTTTTTGAGGCAATTAAAAATAAATGTTTGGCCGTTTCACTTAAATATGGGTGTAAGTACAAATTTCTTTTGTATAAAGTGCCCATGAATAATTGCCAGATATAACTAAACTTTTCCCTTTTCATATTGTACTGAATTTGTCTCCAGGCCGATCCAAACAAATAACGTTGGAAGTCAAATAGGAGAGGGTTGGCTATATCCAGCCATTTTTCTGAGAAGATCAAAATTTCACATTTATGTGCCCAATGATAATTGGCAAAGCATGATAGATACACTTAAACAAACTGGATATACCAGCTCAGTGATTGCCAATTTGTTTGGTATTCCTAGAAGCACTGTTAGGAGATGGTTCGATGGTTGGAGTGATAGACCCAGTTCTAAATTATTTTCACATGTTTTGTGTCTATATTGCTATGTCATATGCTGTGAAATAGCGAAATAGCCCCATAACAAAATTAACAAATAAGGCCAATCTATGAATAGAAATGAAATGTGTGCTACCAATCGTCTAGTCAGTGATATTTTACTAACGTGCGGAAATTCTTCTCCCACGCCTAAGCAACATTGGTTGATTAGTGAGTTATTGTCTTATGCGACAGTCAATCCTCATGCTAAGAAGATAGAAAATCTTTCTGATAGAGAACGTACTTGTCTGTTTTGGATAGCACAAGGTAAAAATGTGAAGCAAATAGGTGATTTAATGGGAATTCAAAAATCAACGGTTATTACTTACCGGCAGCGTATTAGAACTAAGCTAGGATGCAAATCACTTACTCACGCCGTGTTTATTTCTATGTGTTATAAACCTGTTGGGCAGGATTTTTTGAACTTGCTTTCAAAACCTTGATTAAAAAAAGAATAATATAGGTATGGGAGTGTTTGTGATTGATAGAAAACATTTAAATCATTTTACTACTAATCATGCTGGAGGAAGCTCGGATGCATCCCCGCTTCAACATGCGGGGATGACGGAGCTTGTTATCGTAGGTAGCCGAAGGTGGCTTCTATCATGGTTTTTAAGTTGTCTTGGATCTTTTCTATTACTTTTTGTTTTTGCATATAAGTGACTTCATAAATATCGCGCATTTCATATTGCTGCAATAGGTATTCATCACTCGTGGTTAAGCCATCTACCAGTTTCATTTCCAAAGCACGTGAGCCTAACCAATATTCCCCCGTGGCCACGGCTTTAATATCCACTTCGGGACGATGCTCGTGAACAAATAATTTAAATAATTCATGGGTTTCATCTACTTCTTCTTGTACTTTTGCTCGGGCTTTAGCGGTATTGTCGCCAAACATAGTGAGCGTTCTTTTATATTCGCCGCCTGATATTTGTTCAAAATCAATATTATGTTTTTTCAATAAGCGATGGAAGTTAGGTAATTGGGCAATAACACCAATCGATCCTACAATAGAAAAAGGAGCCGCAATAATTTTAGAAGCGACGCACGCCATCATATAACCTCCGCTAGCAGCGACTTTATCGATAGAAGCCACCAGTGGAATATTATGTTCACGAACCCGTAGCAATTGAGAAGCCGCTAAACCATAACCACTAACCGCGCCACCGGGGCTATCGATTTTAACCAATACTTCATCTTCGGGTGTGGCAATTAATAAAACGGCAGTGATT
Source organism: Gammaproteobacteria bacterium (assembly GCA_965279305.1). Lineage (GTDB taxonomy): Bacteria > Pseudomonadota > Gammaproteobacteria > JBIOEC01 > JBIOEC01 > JBIOEC01. The sequence goes on from OZ257143.1 coordinate 1,387,537, forward strand.
TCTTCGCGAAGTCGATTAACGGCATGCGCTTGTATATCACCTATAAAATTTAATACATAAATGCGTTTTTTCTTAGTGTTTATAGCTGTTTTTTTGTGCTTTTTTAGTGTTTTTTTGAGTTGTTGCCATTCAGCTTTAGGTAAAACGGCTTCTTTTAGGGCTTCGGTTAGCTCATCATAGCGTTCATTAATATGTTTAATGCTGATCTGGCCTTCGCTAGTGCGACGGCGTGTGAGTAGCAAGGCTACAATAAAAATAAAAACAACAGAAAGAACGATAGTGAGTGTTTTGGCAAAAAACAGTCCATATTGTGCGAAATAATCCATATATTTAGCTTCCACTTAGTTAAAACTAACCCCATTATAACAAGTAATAAGCAACGCGCAATCAGGGCTGATAATAAAAATTGTAGTTTGAGAATTACCAACAATTAGGGTTTTCTTGCCCATTTATTGTGTAGGCCATGTAACTTTGTTGCGTATTAATGGTGAAAGTATGGCACGCCGTATCTTTTTCTTGAATAAGAGTGGTAATAGCACTTAAAAGATAATGAGTAGGGGAGGTAGTGTTTATGACTAGTTTATAGAAACCTTTAATAGAGTTTTCAGGATTAGGAATGATTTTTTTTGCGCATTCTTCGTAATTCCATAATTCTATAAAGCATTCTTGCAGTGCCGTATGATAAGTTAATAAAGTGGTTTTTGCATCCAGTCGTCGTGTTTTAATCAGTATATTTTCATAACTATTAAAGGCAAACATACTGAGCAAACTAATGATTGCGAGTGTGATTATTAATTCAAGCAAAGTAAAACCAGTGCGCTCATTCCACTCGGACTCTACCTTGTCGGTTAATAATGATTTTACGTTCTTCATAAGTGTTTGTATAAATAAAAGTGCTATTACTACCCTCTGCAAAACCAGTAGCGGCAAATTCAATATAATGTCTTGAATTTTTAAGCGTGGTTTTATTTATATGGGTAGAAAGGGATTCTCCCGTTTCTTTAATTACCACTTGATATCCATCCGACCATTGACCTTCTGTCGGTAAAACCCTAATAGGGGTTTGCCTCATAATGGCTTGTTGCCTGGCAAAATGTAGATCTCTTACCAATTTATTAACCATGATATCTCCATCATAATGTTGCTGTAGAGGGCTTATATTTCCTAGGGTGATTAACGTACCTAAACCTAGGATAATAAGCACAATAAGGCCTTCGAGTAGGGTAAAGCCATTCATGGTAGAATAGGGGTTATCGCGTGGTTCATTCTTAGAATATTAAGAAAAAATGAATAAAAGAGCAAGAGTATGACAACGGTTATTATTGGTGCGGGAATTATGGGTTTGATGTGTGCTCGCGCTTTGGCACAGAAAGGGGAATCGGTTATTTTGTGCGAAAAACAGGCTTTTTTGGGCCAGCAAGCCTCGTGGGCTGGTGGCGGAATGGGTATGCCTTTATACCCATGGAATGGGCCTCATGAGATCTCCTTACTTATTAAACGAGCCTATGATCTTTATCCTTCCTTGGTTGATAATTTACATAAAGAAACTGGCATTGATTCAGAATGGCGGCAAACGGGTGTGATGACATGGCAGGCGGATGCTTATTCGGAAGCCATGCAATGGGCGCAAAAATATGATTTTCCGCTACAATTAGTATTGGGTGGCATCTGGATGCCTACGGTATGTCAGATCCGTAATCCGCATTTGCTTAAAGCATTGGAAGCTAGTATTCGAAAAATGCCGCTGATCCGTATTGTTACCAATGCCCAAATCAGTGACTTTAAAGAAAAAAATAAAGTTATCTCTCATGTAAATATTAATGGAGAAAATGTCTCGGTTGAACGAGTCGTATTAACCGCTGGTGCATGGAGTAATGAGATATTAAAAAAAATAAATACGGGCGTGCCCATTTTTCCGATGCGTGGACAAATGTTATTGTGGAAAGTGCCAACAGATTTGTTGCCACATATGCTGGTGAGTGAAGGACGTTATTTAATTCCTAGAGCGGATGGACATATTTTAGTAGGAAGCTCAATGGAAGATGTTGGCTTTGATAGCACAACAACAGAAGAACAATATAAGGCTTTAAAAGCATTTGCCCAGCAGATGGTTCCCGCTTTAAGCCAGTATCCTATTGTGCAACAGTGGGCAGGATTAAGACCCGCTGTAAAAAATGGGATCCCTTTTATGGGTAGAGTTTCTGATTTTGATAATGTGTGGATTAATGCGGGGCATTTTCGTAATGGAATATTATTTGCGCCTGCTGCAACCGAATTGCTAGTGGATATGATTCAAGAGAAAAAAACGGTATTGCCTTCCGATTATTACAGATTTTGAAAGGAGAGAATAATGGCTAAGGGAAAAAGTGGACAACTGATTGTTGCGGTTGCACAAAAAGATTTTGCCGTGGGTGATATTGAAGGGAATGTTAAAAAAATCATGGACTCGATTAAAGAAGCCAATGATTCTAATGCCCACGTTTGCGTATTTCCAGAACTCACTTTATGCGGTTATACACCAGAAGATTTATTATTACAGCCCGATTTTAAAGATGCCTGTCAAAAGGCTATGAAAACCCTCACTCAATATAGCAAAAAATACCCTAATGTTTTAGCCGTTATAGGCTTTCCTGATTATAATAAAACCAATATTTTTAACGGTTTGGCTTTATTAAAAGCAGGTAAAATTACCGGTATTTATCACAAACAAATGCTGCCTAATTACGGTGTGTTTGATGAAAAGCGTTATTTTATATCAGAAGTTCGCAATAGTATAAAAACTATTGAAGGGATAAAAATTGGGTTCTTAATCTGCGAAGATATCTGGCATCCTGGTCCTGTGGCACATTTAGCTAAAGAAAAGCCAGACTTTGTTATTGTTATGAATGCTTCGCCTTTTAATGTAGATAAAGCGGCGCACCGTTTAAAACTGGTAAAAGAACATGCTAAAAAACATCATTTGGCTATACTTTATGTAAATATAGCAGGTGCCCAAGATGATATTATTTTTGATGGCGGTTCTTTTTTAGTAGATAAAAAAGCCCAGTTAATCTGGCGTGCGGATTTCTTTTATGAGCATTTGTATGTTTTTGCGCTAAAAAAAGATAAAAAACGAAATTTATCGTTAGTTTATGACGTGCCAGTACCGGCTATGCCCAGCCCTGAAGAGCTAGTGTATCAAGCTATTTTATTGGGCGTGAAAGATTATATTGCTAAAAATAATATTAAAGGTGTAGTGATTGGATTGTCAGGCGGAATTGATTCGGCATTAGTGTTGGCTATTGCTGTTGACGCGCTGGGCCCTGAAAGAGTCATTGGTGTTTCTATGCCTTCTCAATACACTTCTGATGTGAGTATTTCAGCGGCTAAAGAGCAAGCCGATATTTTTGGTATTGAGTTTGAAGTGATTAGTATTGAAAAAGTGTTTAAAGAGTTTGTGGATTTATTAGAGCCCGTTTTTAAGAACAAGCCTAAAGATGTGACAGAAGAAAATATTCAAGCACGTTGCAGAAGTTTAATATTAATGGCCATTGCTAATAAAAATCATTATGTTTTATTAAATACCAGTAATAAAAGTGAGTTAGCCATGGGATATGGCACGTTATATGGTGATCTGGCTGGTGCATATATGGTGCTTAAAGATGTATTAAAAACGTGGGTGTATCGTTTGGCGAATTATCGGAATAATTTAAGCCCCGTGATCCCGCGAGAAATTATTGAGCGCGCACCCAGCGCAGAATTAGCGCCTAATCAATTGGATCAAGATACTTTACCGCCTTATGAAACCTTAGATGGCATTATTGAGCGTTATGTAGAAGATTTTGAAAGCATAAAGCAAATTGTAAAAGCCGGATATAAATCAGGAATGGTTTTAGATGTGATAAAACGCATTGATCAAAATGAATATAAACGCAGGCAGGGTGCTCCAGGACCCAAAGTAACCGGATGCGCTTTTGTGCATGAGCGTCGTATTCCCATTACAAGCGGTTGGAAATTATGAAGGAGCTGCTGCTGGATTAACAGCGGCAGGCTCGGAAGGTTTGATTTCTTTTTTTAGCCTATCCACATGGGCTACCGATAGTTGATAACCTTCTTCAGAGGATAGCTCGTAATGTTTTAAGGCTAAAGTCATATTTTGCGGAATATTTACACCTTTTTCATATAGATGCCCTAAAAAATAATGGGCTCTTCCGGTGTTCCCATAACATTTACTTGCGTTTTCTAACCACAATATTCCTTCATTATAATATCCCAGAGAATAAAAAATTAATCCAATATCAATACAATCATCGTGACTAATATATTCTAAGTTATAATTTCTTTTTGCGGTTATTAGTTCATAAATATTTAATTTTTCTTCTCCAGAGTCTGATATTGTCATAGCCAAATAGTAAGACAGCAGTGTGTTTAGAAAAGGTTCGTAATGCGAAGGAGCATAAGAGACAGTAATACCTGTTCTGTTTAATACAATATGGTTTATAAAAAATTTACCTAATTCTTTTAAAGTAATTCCTTTTTCTTTGGCCATATTCTCTAAAAGAGTTAAACGCTCTGAAATATTGATAATTGTATTAGGATCAATGATATCGTTTGAACTAAGAACTAAATGCCTTAAAGTAGCTGGGGCTACTGCTGGGGTGATTTGTGATCCTGGGATAGGAGGTAGATTATCAATTAACTCTTGAAATCTGACCTCTCCTTTATTAACCGCATTTTGAAAATGGACAAGAGCCATTCGTCGATTATTGGTGTTTGTTTTGTCTTTATTTAAGTAGAAAAGCCCTAGGTTACCTATCGCTAAGGCAGATCCTTTTTTTTCAGCTAATTGGTAAAGGGAAAGTGCTTCTGGAAGAAGTTTTTCAGTATAGAGCATAAAAGCTATATTACATAAATCAGATGGGGAAATTAATTCATTTTCACCCATGTTAAGTAATTCATTTATTTTTTCTTTTCTTTCTTTATCATTTTCTATCTTTAAACAAGAAAATGTATAAAGTAAAATATTGGGTTCTAATCTATTTTCTGTAGAAAAAACAATTTCATTTTTATTGTAACGATTTGAAATAAATATTTTTCTTTTCGTTTCTCTTTCGTCTGGTTCATATCCAAATTGATATAAATTCATTAGTTTTATAAGAGCAGATTGTGAATCCATGTTTGCTGCATCATTATAAAATCGGATTGCTCTATGAATATCTCTCACGATCCATTGACCTTCTTCACACATGATTGCTGCCATGAAGGTGTCATCACAGGAAAGATTTTTATCAAGTGCTCTGAATGCAAGCTTGTAATATTTTTCGTAAGCGAATTTTGGATTTGAGTTGGCCCCATATGTTTTTTCATATAGCTTTCCTAAGCGTTCATCTGCCACCATGTAGTTCATTTCTTGAGCTGATCTATACCATCTTTCCGCTCTTTTATTAGATTGTGGTACATGTTCGCCTAGTAGATACATATCGCCAATCGTAATTCTTTCCGATGGCCATAATGCATCGTCATATATTTTTTCAATTTCATCTGAGGCATTTTGATTGCCTTTTAAGATTTCTTGTTCTAGTTCGTGTATTTTTTGAGCAGATTTATGTTTTGATATGGCTACGTAATAGTAAATATCTGGGGTATTTCTAATCAGAAGACTTTTAAATACCGAAAGGGCATTTTGGTAATCTTGTTTATTAAAGAGAGTATTTCCAATTAAAATTATTTCATCGATGGTAATACCAGGAGCGGATATCATTAGCATTAATTTGGCGGAATATCTTATATGTCCATTATAAGCAGTGATGTAATATCCTAGTGCTACGTCATTTAGCCCTTGTTTTTGGTAGCAATCTCCTATTCCTGCATAGCCTTCTTCTATTTTCCCTTTTTCTACTGCTCTTTCATACCAACGGGATGCAGCTCTAGGCATTTCTGCCATTAAAAATAAGTTGGCAATTTTTAGGCAAGTATCGCCATCCAGTTTAGAATTATAAGTTCTTATGTTATCTAAGCGTTTTTGGGCTTCTGCGGGTATCGAAGGGGTATGTTGAGACCGATTATAATTTTCTATGGCAAGTTGATAGCAAATCACTGCTTCATAAAAAACACGATTTATTTCAAAATGATTTCCGCGTTCTAAAAATTGGTGGGATCCGCCTTTTATACTTCTTTGTATATAACTGATGGTAGCGGCTTCTTCATAAGTCGCATACTTTTTGAGAATATCGAGTAACATAAAAGACTAACTTTTTAGTAGTAAGTTAAACAAATTATATCTTGTTGAAGAGGTTTCGAGAACTGGATGTATCAATAGTGTTTTAGTGTTGCAATTTAGCTAACACTTTCGTGTTTTTATCTACCCAATCCTAATGTCACGCTAGAACGTGCGGTTTGTACGGCAGGGTAGCTTGCTGCTACCGCCGCCACAGCGGCAGCCATTGCACCACCGGCGGCGGCTTTAGCTACGATATTGCTCATTTGTGCGCCCACTTGAGAAGCTCCTGATTGAGCAGAAAGTGGTGTGTTAGAGGTAGGCGATGCATTCGTTTGAGCGGCCGTACTGCTTTGACTAACGGTAACCGGTGCGGTTGCGGTGACTGCTGCGGTATTGGCGGCAGAAGTACTGACCTGATTATAAATGCCTGCGGTTCCACCGTTTTGTTGAGCGAGTTGTGGAAAGGTTTGAGCAAATGCTTCCACAGCAGCGGCAGAAATGCTAATAGTGCCATCTTTATTGGTTTGCACTTGTTTTGCCATAGCTGAGTCGCTTTGTGAAACTTGACCGGCCCATTCAGCCATGGTTACTTCTACTGTGCTTTCTGCATTAATGGCGCTTGGATCCATTTCTAAGGTAGGAAGATTTTTTAAACTCTCTTGTTGTTCTTGTGCAGCTTCTACTTTTGCAGCAAAATCTTTTACGGCCGCATCACTATCTAATGAGATAGCAATTTTAATGGCAGCGGTTTCTGCATTATCGATAGCGAGTTTGGTACCTTTACCACCGCGACCTTCTTCTTCCTCGTCACCTAATTCATACCACCAAATACGATAAGCAGCAGCATTGCCGTGGATCCAATTAAATTGTTCAGGTGTCATGAGTTTGTAAGCAAGATTAGGACCCGCGCGTTTGTCCCATTGAGCCGGATCAACATGACGTCTATCCAGATCAATTTGTTTGAAGCGATAATATTGGCTGTGTTGTGGAATAGCGCCATCATAAGGTTGCCAACGTCTTGGCATTAATCCTTCCGAATCACACAAATATATTTGGTAACAGTTATGTAATTTTCCGATATCGCGAAATAATGCGACACTGAATAACATATAAGTCCATAATGCATATTCTTCTGCTACTTGTGCATCGGTGGCATCTTCATCGTCGGGTAGCCTATGATTTTTTCGATCTTCTAATATGGCGGCTGCACGATGCAATGCATTATCTAATAATCCGCCAAATCGATTAAAGGGTGGGGTAACGCCAGGTAAATCTTGATAAAATTCGGCTACTACTTCGATTAATGCTTGATAGAATTCTTTAAATACGCCTTCAGGTGCATTGGCTTTGTTTTTAATATCCATGATTAATGCCGCGCGTATTGGCGTGTTAAGTAATTCGCTCGGTGTTTGTACGCGCGTGACTTGTTGAGATTTTTCATCATCAGCGATGACTATGGGTTGTGTGGCGGGTTTATGAAATCGGGTAAATGAGTTCATTGCCAAAAATCTCCGTATTCAGATTAATCTAAACGTTTCAGTTCGTTAGGATAATTTTCTTTTAAAATCTTAGCTGTACTATTTGCTAGATCATCTAGACCTAGTTTTTCATATGCATTTGTCATAATGACTAATGCTTTTGGAACTGAAGGTGTTTCTTGAAAATGTTCAACCACATACTGCGCACGATTTGCAGCGGCTAAATAAGCTTCGCGGTCCATATACCATTGAGCAACGGCTAATTCATTATAGGCCAGTGAATTGCGAATGAATAGCATGCGTTGGCGCGCATCAGGACTATAAGTGCTATTAGGATATAAGCGTACTAGTTCGGAAAAATAATTATAAGCATCACGAGGTGCACTCAGATCGCGAAGGCTGCGTTCTATAGGTAAAAACCGATCGACAAAACTACTGTTTTCATTAAATTTAATAATTCCGCGCATATAATAAGCATAGTCTACATGCGGATGACGCGGGTGTAAGCGAATAAATCGATCCGCTGAGGCGAGTGCCGCGGGCAGCTCATCAAATTTGTAATAAGCATAAATAATTTCCAGTTGGCCTTGCTCTGTGTACTCGCCAAAAGGGTATTGAGCATCAAGCTGTTCGTAAGCCTCACTCGCTTTTTCATATTTGCCATCTTCTAAGTAGGTAACTGCCTCTGTATAAATCTCTCTGTCGGTCATTTTGCCGTAAACCTCTTCTGGATCTTTACTGCAAGCGACTAAAGTGAGTGTTAAGACTAAACTGACGGCTAAATACAAAGTTGTTTTCATTGGGTACTGTTCACTATAAAATAGACTTCCTATATTCTATCCTAAGGTGCGCATGTCTACCACTATGCCTTCATCTCTATCCTCTATCTCCTTGGACGTTGTTGTGCCTACCGATTATCTGGGCAAGCGTTTAGATCAGGTATTGGCTTTGTTATTTGCTGGATATTCCCGCTCTCAGCTGCAGCGCTGGGTTGAGGCTGGGTATGTAAAAGTGAATGGTAAGGTTGTAGAGGCTATTCGCTTAAAAATCCAAGGGGGAGAACATATTCAAATAGTAGCTCCCCAATTAGAGCAAACAGAATGGCGAGCTGAAGCATTAGAGTTGCCTGTGATTTATGAGGATGAGAGCTTAATTATTGTGAATAAACCGGCTGGTGTAGTCGTGCATCCAGCAGCGGGGAATAGAGAAGGCACATTGGTTAATGCTTTGCTGCATCATTATCCTGAATTGGCGGCTCTGCCTAGGGCAGGATTGGTTCATCGTTTAGATAAAGAGACCACCGGTTTGTTGGTTATTGCACGCACTTTGACTGCTTTTCAGGATTTGGTGCAACAATTACAAGAACGCAAAATAAAGCGTGATTATTTTTGCATTGTAAAAGGTGAAATTATTAGCGGTGGAACGGTAGATGCGCCTTTAGGCCGACATCCGCGACAACGAACTAAGCGAGCCGTTTTAGCTTCAGGGAAATCGGCAGTCACGCATTATCGTTTATTAAAACGCTTAAAACATTTTACGGGCTTACAAGTGAGCTTGGAAACAGGAAGAACTCATCAAATTCGTGTGCATTTAATGCATTTAGGCTATCCTATCATTGGTGATCCTGTTTATTTTGGTCGTCGTTATATTCCTAAAGGCGCTTCTGATGAATTAAAAGAAGTATTGGAAAAATGGCATCGCCAAGCTTTACATGCCCAGCATTTAGCACTGATGCATCCCGTGAGTAAAGAAATGGTCGAATGGACGGCGCCTTTACCTGATGATTTAGCAGAGTTATGGACTGTTTTACAAAAAGAAGATATTTAAAAGAATGGAAATAATTAACAACGGATCTATTATTATTCCTGATTGGCCTGCGCCTACAAATGTGAAAGCCTATTCAACTACTCGTTTAGGTGGTTTTAGTTCTGCTCCGTATGAAAGTTTTAATCTAGGAGATCATGTGGGTGATGATACTCATAATGTGCAACAAAACCGATCGCATTTAAAAAAAATTCTTTCATTACCTGCAGAGCCTTTATGGCTTAATCAAGTGCATGGAACTGATATTTTAAATCTCGATCAACCTGAAATTGCTTCTTTTTCTGCTGATGGAAGCAGAGCAACACAATCTGGAAAAATTTGCACGATAATGACAGCAGATTGCTTGCCTGTTTTATTATGTGATCGCAATGGAACTTGTGTAGAGGCTTTACATGCCGGATGGCGCGGTTTAGCTGCTGGTATTTTGCAAAAAGGTGTAGCGATGTTACCTGCAGAACCCAATGAATTAATGGCATGGTTAGGGCCATGTATTAGTGCTTATCACTATGAAGTGGGTGACGAAGTGCGACAAGCGTTTGCTAATAAAGAAATGATTGCGCATCAAAGTTTTAGACCTTCTGAAAAAAAAGGCCACTGGTATATGGATATGTATGTATTAGCGCGATTATTTTTAGAAGGAGCAGGGCTAAATAGAAATTCTATTTATGGTGGAGGATTTTGTACTTTTAAAGATCCTGAGCGTTTTTATTCTTACCGACGAGACGGCAAAACCGGCCGTATGACCTCTCTTATTTGCCTAGAATAGTTTTCGGGGTGAAAGGGCAGAGATCTTCTACTATGCAGGCATAGCATTTAGGTTTTCGTGCAATGCAGGTATATCGGCCGTGCAAAATCAACCAATGATGTGCATTTCTTTTAAATTCTTCAGGCACTACTTTTAATAATTTAAGTTCTACTTCTAGCGGTGTTTTTCCGGGTGCTAATTGGGTTCTATTGGATACTCGAAAAATATGAGTATCGACTGCCATAGTAGATTCACCAAATGCTGTATTTAATACTACATTTGCGGTTTTTCTGCCAACACCAGGCAAGGCTTCTAATGATTTTCTGTCTGCAGGTACTTCACCGTGATGTTGATTTAATAAAATTTCACAGGTTTTAATAACATTTTTTGCTTTAGTATTAAAAAAATTAATGCTTTTGATATGGGTTTTTAATTTTTCTTCACCTAAGTCAAAAATTTCTTTAGGGGTATTCGCTTCTTTAAATAATACTTTTGTGGCTTTGTTTACGCCTACATCGGTAGCTTGAGCGGATAGCATCACTGCAATTAATAATTCAAAAGGAGAGTGATATATTAATTCTGTGGTGGGTTCAGGGTTTTGCGCTTTCAGGCGCTCAAAAAATAAGTGGATATTTTTAGGTATCATGATGATTTATCCAATACTGGTCGAAGGTAACGCCTTTATTTGCAAATAAAGTCACAAGCTGGATGAGTGGTAAACCAACAAGTGCATTTAAATCGCGGCTAGAAAAGCGCTCCACTAAGGTAATGCCTCGATTTTCTACTTTAAAGCTGCCGGCGCAATCAAACGGTTTTTCGGTTTGGATATAGTGTTTAATAAATTCAGGTGAAAGAGGGCGCAGATACGCGCTCACTATTTCTACTTTGCACTCATAAGAATTATCAGCGGTATTGAGTAAACAGAGCCCTGTAATAAATCGTACCTTTTGACCGCTCATATGGCTTAATTGCTCAAATGCCCTCTCTGGGGTATGAGATTTAGTCAAAACTTGGCCTTTACAGACGGCTACTTGGTCTGAGCCTATCACCCAACTAGGCGTTTTGGGATGGATAGCCTGGGCCTTTTCTAGGGCTAAGCGCAATACCAGACGTACCGGCGACTCACCTTTTTTTTCAGTTTCATCAATATTAGGCGCTTGGGAACTAAAAGGAATCCCTACTTTTTTAAGCAGCTCCTGCCTATAAGGTGAGCTAGAAGCTAAAATAATCGGCTGCATAATAGTAAATCTTGTATAAATAAAGAGCTTTAGCAGGCTCAGGGTGTATTTTGCAGCGACTAGCTATCAGGATGATAGCGGGATGCGCCAGGGATGGTGCGCGGAGCGAAAAAATACACCCTGAGCCTGCTAAAGCCCCTCCTTTTTGCACTTTGACAGAGGGCTTAGTTAACGTTATCATATGTGAGCTATTTTAGCATATTCAGGAGATTCATTATGGCAGTTCCTAAGCGCCGTACGACCCGTTCCCGCCGTGGTATGCGTCGTGCGCATGATAGTTTGAGCAATCCAACACTTTCTACCGATAAAGTAACCGGTGAAGTGCATCGTCGTCACCATATGACCGCTACGGGATATTACCGTGGTCGCCAAGTGGTTAGTGTAGCCGTTGAAGAAATTCACTCTGCAGAAGAATAAAACGATTGAACACAATACAAATTGCATTCGATGTTATGGGTGGTGATGTCGGCCTCAGCGCAACCATACCAGCCGCATTGGATAGATTGAAGCGTTATCCCCATTTGCATTTGGTATTGGTAGGGGATGAGCCGGGTATTCGGGCTCATATGGACGCTCATTATGCCCAAGCCGCTGCACTTTGTGCTGATCGCTGGACAATTCATCATGCCCCCGAGAAGGTAGACATGGACGAAATGCCTTCGCATGCCCTGCGAAAAAAGCGTAACTCCTCCATGCGTTATGCCCTGGACCTTGTAAAAGAAGGCTCCGTCCAAGCCTGCATTAGCGCCGGTAATACCGGAGCCCTAATGGCCATGGCTCGCTTTGTACTTAAAACTGTTTCTGGAATTGACCGACCTGCTATTGCAGGTGCATTACCCACCTCAAAAGGTGAATGTTTGATGCTAGATTTAGGTGCCAATGTGGACTGCCAGGCAGAGCATTTGGTTCAGTTTGCGGTGATGGGCTCTGTGCTTGCTTCTGCGGCCTATGGCATAGAAAAGCCCACCGTGGCCTTGCTGAATATAGGGGTAGAGCAAATTAAAGGAAACCTTCAAGTAAAAGCCGCCGCTCAGTATTTACAACAGATTTCTTCTATCAACTATATCGGCTTTATTGAAGGCGATGGTATTTACGCTGGCAATGCTGATGTTGTGATTTGCGATGGTTTTGTGGGCAATGTGGCATTAAAAACCAGCGAAGGTTTGGCAAAAATGCTGATTGATCAAATTAAAAAGAAAGTACACTCTAACTGGTTAAATCGTTTAACCGCTATAATGGCAAGACCCATGTTACGTGCTTTAGCGGAAGAAATGGATCCTAAGCGTTATAATGGTGCTTCTTTATTAGGTTTACGCGGCATTGTGGTGAAAAGCCATGGTGGTGCTGATGAAATCGCTTTAGGTTATGCGATTGATGAATGTGTAAAAGAAGTGGAACATAATGTTCCTAAATTAGTAGAAGAAAAAATTGCTTATTTAATGGAAGAAATGTCTTTAGTTATATGAAACACGTCACTATCTCTGGAACAGGAAGTTACTTACCCTCAAAACGTGTCAGCAATGAAGATCTTGCAGAGCGTTTAGATACATCTGATGAGTGGATATTTAGCCGCACAGGTATTCGCGCTAGACGAGTGGTATCTGATGATGAAACCACGAGTAGTATGGCTATTGCTGCTGGAAAGCGCGCGCTCGAAGATGCTAAATTAAAACCTGAAGATATTGATATGGTGATTGTAGGTACCTGCACACCGGATCGTATGTTTCCTAGCACGGCGTGTTTAGTTCAAAATGCTTTGGGTATTCGTCCTGTTCCTTCTTTCGATGTGCTCGCTGCGTGTTCAGGTTTTGTTTATATTTTAGATATTGCTTATCAATATATTCGAAATGGTGCGGCTAAAAATATTTTAATTATTGGATCCGAAGTCATGTCACGCACATTAGATTGGAACGATAGAAGCACTTGTGTTTTATTTGGTGATGGTGCGGGCGCTATGGTATTGAGTGAGGCAGAAAAAACAGGCGTGATGTGGACTCAGCTGGGAGCAGATGGATGTTACCAAGACTTTTTATCATTACCCAATGCACTTTTTGAAAATACAAATAAACATGTGCAGATGGCAGGCTCAGAAGTGTATAAAGTTGCTGTTAGAACATTAGAAGATATTGTGCACAAAGCCATGTTAGAAAATAATTTAGAGAAAGGACAGATTGATTGGTTAATTCCACATCAAGCGAATGTTCGTATTATTCAAGCAGTTGCTAAACGTTTAGGTATTTCAATGGAGCAAGTGGTGCTTACGATTGAAGAGCAAGCCAATACCTCTGCTGCTTCTATTCCACTGGCATTGGATGAAGCAATCCGTGATGGCCGTGTTAAACGTGGGCAATTATTATTATTAGAAGCATTTGGCGGCGGTTTTACCTGGGGCGCTGCTTTAATTAAATATTAGAGTGAAGGAAATAAGAAAATGAGTACATTAAGTAATATACAAGCGGTTGTTTTTCCTGGACAGGGTTCTCAATCGGTTGGCATGCTTTCAGATATTGCTGCTGAATTTCCTGTGGTAAAAGACACATTTTCTGAAGCATCTTCTCATTTAGGATATGATTTATGGGAGTTGGTATCAAACGGTCCTGCTGAAAAATTAAATTCAACGGTGCATACACAGCCTGCGGTTTTAACTGCGAGTATTGCACTGTGGCGTGTTTTAAATGCACATCATGCTTTAAAACCTAAATTTGTTGCTGGGCATAGTTTAGGCGAATATTCTGCGCTAGTGGCAGCAGGTGCTTTGGAATTTTCAGATGCGGTAAAAATTGTGTCAGCACGTGGTCGTTTTATGCAAGAAGCGGTGGTTCCTGGAGCTGGTGCGATGGCTGCGATTGTGGGCTTAAATGCTGAACAAGTGAAAAGTATTTGTGAAGAAGTAGCACAGCAAGAAGAAGTGTCTGCAGTTAATTTTAATGCGCCTGATCAAGTAGTGATTGCAGGACATGCGCCCGCAGTTGAACGTGCTTGTCTTGTATGTAAGGCACAAGGCGCAAAATTAGCGCTAATGTTGCCAGTGAGTGTGCCTGCTCATTGCGAATTAATGCGTCCTGCTGCAGAGAGATTAGCCGAATTATTACAAACCATTCATATAAAACAAGCTCATTTATCTGTGATTAATAATGTGGATGTGACAGTAGAGCACGATCCTATGGTTATTCGTGAAGCATTAGTTCGTCAATTGTATTCACCTGTTAGATGGGTAGAAACAATTGAGAAATTAGCAGAAAAAGACGTTACTGTGGCATTAGAATGTGGACCAGGCAGAGTATTATCAGGTTTAATGAAACGCACTAATTCTGCTATTGCATGTGCAACCACACAAGATTTAGCCGCATTGCATAAAGTATTAAGCTAAAGATTTAAGGAAAATAAAATGACAACACCAAAAATAGTATTAATTAGCGGAGCAAGTCGCGGAATTGGTTGGGCAGTGGCTGAATATTTTTGCTCGCCTGAATACATTGTTGTAGGAACAGGATCGAACGAAGCCAGCGCTAATAAAATTACTGAGCAATTAAAAACTAAAAACCAAGCCGGTTTAGGTTTGGTGATGAATGTTACGGATCAATCTACGATTGATGCTACATTAGAAACCATTAAATCCACTTTTGGTGCTACACCTTCTATTTTGGTGAATAATGCGGGAATTACGCAAGATAATTTAATGTTGCGTATGAAAGAAGCGGAATGGGAAAATGTGATTAACACCAATTTAAACGGTGTTTTTCGTTTGACCAAAGCGTGTTTACGCGGCATGTTAAAAGCCGAATGGGGCCGCATAATTTCTGTAGGATCTATTTCAGGCGTTATGGGTAATGCAGGGCAATGTAATTATGCTGCATCTAAAGCCGCTGTGATTGGTTTTAGTAAATCATTAGCTCGCGAAGTGGCGAGCCGAAATATTACCGTTAATGTGGTGGCACCCGGATTTGTATGTACCGATATGACGGCGAATTTGCCAGAAGCTCATGTTCAAGCCATGTTGCAATTTACGCCTATAGCGCGGTTTGCTGAGCCGGCTGAGATTGCCGCGGCGGTAGGGTTTTTAGCATCTGATTTAGCTGGCTACATTACTGGCGAGACCCTGAATATTAATGGCGGAATGTATATGCAGTAGTGGGCTTGGTATGGGTGGTGGGGTTTGGTATAATCTGCCCGTGCCTATTTTTTTAATAAAACGAAAGGAGAGACTAGCATGGCTAATCAAGACGTAGCTGAACGGGTAAAGAAGATTATCTGCGAACAGCTGGAAGTGAAAGAAGATGAAGTAGTGCCTGAAGCATCTTTAATAGATGATTTGCGTGCTGATTCATTAGACGCAGTTGAATTAGTAATGGCTTTAGAAGAAGAATTTGAAATTGAAATTCCTGATGATGAAGCTGAAAAAATTCAAACCGTTAAAAATGCTATTGATCATATCAGTGCGCATTTAGAAAAAGGTAAGTAATACACCAGAGTAATGACAGAGAGGCTGAATCTATGAAAGGTCGTCGGGTTGTAATCACAGGTATGGGAATGGTTTCCCCTTTAGGGTTAACGGTTGCTGATACCTGGAAAAAAGTATTAGCGGGACAAAGCGGCATTCACCGTTTTAAAGATCCTGCTTATGATGATTATCCTGTTCGCTTTGGCGGACTGCTTCTTGATTTTGATCCGGCCTTATATCTGTCTAGCAAAGAAGTGCGCAAGTTTGATGCATTTATTCATTACGCGATGGCGGCTTCTATGGAAGCGATTAAAGACTCTGGTATTCAAGTCACCGAAGAAAACGCTGATCGCATAGGTGTTGCGATCGGCTCGGGTATTGGTGGTATTAACTTTATCGAAGAAATGCATACTGTTTTACTCGAAAAAGGGCCTAAACGTGTGCTTCCTTCTTTTATTCCAGGTGCGATTTGTAATATGGCTGCCGGTTTAGTATCTGTGCATTACGGATTTCGTGGCCCCAATGTTTGTATTGTCACCGCATGCACTACCGGTGCACATAACGTGGGTGATGCCGCGCGTATGATTGCTTATGGTGATGCTGATGTAATGATTGCTGGTGGATCTGAAAAATCCAGCAAATTAGGCGTGGCAGGTTTTGCTGCTTCTCGCGCTTTGTCTACTCGAAATGATGATCCTGAGCATGCTAGCCGCCCTTGGGATAAAGATCGTGATGGGTTCGTTTTAGCTGAAGGTGCTGGCATATTAGTATTAGAAGAATACGAACATGCTAAGCGTCGTGGCGCACAAATTTATTGTGAAGTAACCGGTTATGGTATGAGCGCTGATGCGTATCATATTACCTTACCTGAAGGACGTGGCGCGGAAAATGCGATGCGTCATGCATTAAAAGATGCTGATTTAAGCCCTGATAAAGTGCAACATGTGAACGCCCATGCAACCTCTACGGTAGCAGGCGATGCGACTGAAAGCCAAGCGATTGAAAGAGTATTTGGCGAGCATGCTTTTAAATTAGCCGTGAGTGGTACTAAATCAATGACTGGCCATATGATTGGTGCAGTGGGAACGGTAGAAGTTATTTTCTCTGCACTTGCTCTTCGCGATCAAGTAGTGCCGCCTACTATTAACTTAGTGGAGCCAGGCGAAGGATGTAATCTTGATTATGTTCCAGGTGAAGCAAGACAAATGAAAATAGATGCGGTGATTTCGAATTCATTCGGTTTTGGTGGTACAAACGCGAGTATTGTTGTACAAAAAATCTAATATTGTCATGACGTCAAACTAAGGACACTTCATGCGCAAACTCCTTCTTATCCTAATGAGTATCTGCATGCTGTTAGGAGCAGGATACACATGGAGTGATGAAGCGTTTTTAGAAACTCCTGTCTCTGTAGATGAAGAAGGTCTTGTCTACGAAATTGCTCCTAATAAAACTATTGGCCAAGTGGCTAACGAACTCCATGAAAAAGGTGTGATCTCTCATCCAAGATTATTTACCTGGATGGCCAAATTCAAAGGCAAATCTAACGATTTAAAAGCAGGCGAGTATTTAATTACAGAAGGTACTTCTTCAGAAGATCTACTTGAACAATTTACGACAGGTAGAGTCATACAGCATAAATTGCGTGTAGGAGAAGGGTGGACATTTTATGAAGTATTGGACGCTGTTAAAAAACAATCTAAATTAACGCATAAAATTACTAGTCGTAATCCTGCTGTAGTGGCTAAACAACTGGGTATGTCTACTTCGCATCCTGAAGGATGGCTTTTTCCCGATACGTATTATTTTACGAAGGGCACAAGTGATGTGGATGTATTAAAACGTGCTTATCGAAAAATGCAATTACAATTGGATGAAGAGTGGCTTAAGCGCAGCCCTGAGTTGCCTTATAAAAAACCTTACGATGCATTAATTATGGCATCCATTATTGAAAGTGAAACAGGACTTTCTGCTGAGCATAAACGGGTGGGCGGTGTTTATGTGCGTCGTTTGAAAAAAAATATGCGCTTACAAGCCGATCCCACTGTTGTGTATGGTTTAGGGGAGCATTATGAAGGACCACTAAAACGCTCTAAATTAAAAGTGTATACGCCTTATAATACCTATATGGTCAATGGTTTACCTCCAACACCTATTTGTATGCCAGGTAAAGCAGCTTTGCATGCGGCTATGCATCCTGCACCGGGTGATGAAATATATTTTGTGGCTACCGGTGAAGGTGGGCATCAGTTTTCTAAAACATTTGAAGAACATACGGCTGCTGTTGAGCGATATCGTGCATGGCAAGCGAAACAGGAAAAAGAATGACAAATACATCAGCAAAATTTATTACGATTGAAGGCATAGAAGGGGTAGGTAAAAGTACTCAAATGATTTTTGTGGCGGATTTTTTACGTCAACATTCTATTTCTGTGCTCACCACTCGAGAGCCTGGTGGCACACCATTGGCTGAAGAGATCCGCAATTTAGTGCTGCAACCTAGAGAAGAAAATGTGGCAGCCGATACAGAATTGTTATTAATGTTTGCTAGTCGTGCTCAGCATATGGATCAAGTCATTTTACCGGCGCTAAATCGTGGCGAGTGGGTAGTCTCTGATCGATTTGTGGATGCGACATATGCTTATCAAGGCGGTGGACGAGAATTACCTCTTGCTCGTATTGATCAAATCAGCGACTGGACACTAAAAGGTTTTCAGCCTAATCTCACTTTATTACTGGATGCGCCTGTTGAATTGGCATTAGCGCGCGCCAAATCGCGTCAATTAGACACGGATCGTTTTGAACAAGAAAAACACGACTTCTTCACTCGCGTCCGTTCTGTTTACTTAGAGCGAGCAAAAACAGATCCCAAACGAATCAAAATCATAGATGCCAGTAAATCTATTGAAGAAGTACAAACCCAAATAAAAATAGCTTTAGAAAGTGCGGTGGGTTAATGAATGCTATTTTTCCTTGGCAACAAACCATCTGGAACCGATTAATTCAGTCGCGGGAGCGGCTTCCTCATGCGTTTTTAATAACCGGAAATGCGGGAGTTGGTAAAGTTGTATTTGGGCAATTTTTGGCTGCTTGGTTACTGTGTACAGAAAAAACTGATCAACCTTGTCTTCAGTGTCGTGCATGCACCCTGAATAAAACCCATCAACATCCTGATTTTTATGAATTATCCTATGAGCAAGGTAATACATTAAATATAGATGTGGCGCGCTTATTAAAAGAAAAGTTATCAGATAGCGCACAACAAGGTGGCGCTCGTGTGGTATTAATCAAAGCGGCTGAAAAATTAACGATAGGCGCTTCAAATGCATTGCTTAAAATTTTAGAAGAACCGCCTTCAGGCGTTTATTTTATATTGGTTACCGATCGTCCTATTTTATTACCTATAACTTTGCGTAGTCGTTGCCAATTATTACATTGTCCTATACCGACACATGAAGAATCTGTCGCGTGGTTAAAAACGCAAATATCCGTTTCTGATGAGCTAGTAAATAAAGCGTTGCATTGGGTTTCTTCTGCCCCTTTGTATGCTAAAGAGTTATTGAAAGATTCGGAGCTGTTTTCACAACGAGAGCAAATGGTCAATGAATTTCTCAGCGTGCTGCAGGGAAAATTATCTGCACTAACCTTGGCGAATCGTTGGGCCAGTTTAGAAGAAAATGAGATTTTTCCTTTAGTTGATTATGTGATCCGTAGAGCAGTTCATTTAGCTTACGGGACTGAAGGTGCTCAAAAAAGCTTTTCTCATGTACCTATAAGAAAATGGTTTTATTTACATCAAGAAATGTTGACCGCGCAGCAAAAACTTTGGGAAATTACAGCGCTCAATCGTCAATTATTTTGGGAAGATTTTTTGTTTAAGTGCGAGGCTATTTAGTTATTGACCAAGGATCTATGGCTACCATGCCTGGGAATTGGGAGAGCACCGCCGTTTTATTTTTTTTCAAAAATAGCACTTTTAAATTAGCACCTGCATCTTGGGTAAAATAAATTTCCAATCCTTCTTCTCGTAATCGTATTATTTTCTTTATTCCTTCCAGCGTTTCTGGTTGCGAATAAATAATACTGGGTTTTGCCTGTAGCATGGTGTTATGCATGGCAATAGCATTGGATTCGGCTGTGCGTCCTAGCAAGGAAAAATCTTGGGTTTGGATCGCTTTATGCATATTGATGAGATCATTTTCTACTATTCGAGGCCAATTTTTATAGAGAGGTGAGGTTAGAACGGTTTGTTTCATTGCTTCACGTGAACTAATGGCTTTCTTTTCGGTATTGAACAATAATAAGCCTATTTGCAGCGACTCCCAAGGCATATCTATAGGATGTGCAACACTGTCTGTGCCGTCATTTTTATTGCCTTTTTCCCATTCCACAAAACCTTGCCATAATGATCGACAAGCGCTGCCGCTGCCTAATCGCGCTAGGCGTGAAAGAGCTGTTTTTTCCAGCTTCCAATCAAAAAAATCATTAAGTGCTAAAGTGATAGCAGCAAAACCTGAAGCGGAAGAAGCTATGCCTGCCGCAATTGGAATATTACTTTCGGTTTCAATCTGAAAATAAAAATCTGGATGAGGTCTAAATCGATCCAAAAAACTTTTTAAACGCTTATAGAATTCAGTATTAGGTTCCACTATTTGCTTGTTTAGCCTATAAGATTCAACTGATGCTTCAGTGATTTGAGTTTGGGTTCCATAAGAACCCAAAGAGATAGATAAGCTATTGGTCATCGGAAGATTTAGTTTTTCATCACGCTTTCCCCAGTATTTGACTAAGGCAATATTGGAAGCAGCAAAAGCTTGGCTTTTATTCATATTGAAGCCCTCGCTTATCAATATGAACAGGTAATTGTGATGCGATTAAAGAGGGGGTGGTTAATATTCCAATACCTACAATAGAATCACCTAAGCCTGATCCACTGATTTTGCTGCCGGTGATCTGAGGTTCTGCATTCATTTTTTCAATTAAGTACTCTATGGATTCAGTGGTGAGCTTCATGGATTTTTGAATGGCATATTGTTCATTAAAAATAACTCCTAAAGCGATGTCATTTTTTTCTTCAAGGGCTTTTTTGGCTAATAAGCTTCCATGCCCAAGTGTTTTAAAATACTGTTGATACAATGTAGGTTCTTCTTCAGCAGACTGTTGAACATAGTTAATCACTTCAGCGGTTCTTTTTTTATTACCAGAATAAAGTAAGGTAATAGCAGGATAATAAGATAAAGGTTCAACTGAAAAAGGTTTGTTTTGAAAAAACAATAAACCACCCCAAATACTGGCGGCTAAATCAGCTCCTGATCCCACTTGTTGAACTTGAAGAATAATATCATAGGCTTTTTTCCATAATGTTTCTGGTGTTAGAATTTCTCCACTATATTTTGCAATAACGGCGATAGTAGCAACTGTTACGGCAGAAGAAGAGCCTAACCCTACGGTATGAGAAAAATCGGTTTTTATGTTCAGATCAAAGCCTGTTGTTAATTTTGTTTTATAAGAGGCAATAATAGTCGTAATAAATTCAAAAGGCGCTTTAGGTGAAACGGTAGCAATATCCCCTGTAAAGTCTCCTAATAATGGAGAGTGAATGGTAAATGCCGTATCGTTTCTTGGCGTTAATGTTACTTGCATGCGTTGATCGACAGCGCAAACTAAAGCAGGATAACCATGCAAAACAGCATGTTCGCCAGTAAGCATTAAGGTGCCAGGTGCTGATGCTGTTATAATATCTTTCATGCTAGGTGCGTTTGAACTATTTGTAATGCTTGATTGAACCAAGGCGTGAAATGATTAGGATTTTCCTTGGCTTCTTGTTCGGCATCTTTCAGGCTTATCCAGCGATAATTCATCACTTCTTCTGAGTTAGGATTTATTGTTAAAGATTCATCAAAGCTTCCTATTAGCACATGATCAATTTCGTGTTCAATCAATCCATTAGGAAATTCTGCACGATATTGAAAAACACCAATTTCGGTTAATGCTACTGAAAAACCTAATTCTTCTTGCAAACGTCGTTCAGCTGATTCTTGAATGCTTTCGTTATGTTGTGGATGGCTGCAGCAGGTATTGGTCCATAAACCTCCTGCGTGATATTTATCTGCTTGACGTTGTTGTAGTAATAATTCTGTTCCATTTGCTGAATCACGTAATACAAAAACAGAGAACGCTCTATGCAATAAGCCTTGTTGATGAGCCGCTAATTTTTCAGCAGTTCCTATGGGATTATCGTGTTGATCGACTAGAATGACATTAGTCATTTTTTCTCTCGAAAGTAGTGTGTGCGCGCATCAGTTCATCGGGATTCGTTAATGCTGCCAATAAAGAAAGCTCACCGCACAAAATAGTGGCGGCCGTAATAATGGCTAATCGTCTGGCTTTTTTTCCCGGGCTTTGATCAGATTGGGGTTCTTCTAAACATCCTAGCATAGCCAAATTTTCTTTAACAAAATCTAAGTGTTTTCCATGACCAATAGTGCCTACAATAATATTAGGAACCGTTACTGAAAAATACAGATCGTTTCCGCGCAACTCAGCATGCGTAATGCCTTGAGAGCCTTCTACAATATTGGCTGCATCTTGGCCTGTGGCTAAATAAAGCGCTAGTAATATATTCGCAAAATGAGCGTTAGCGGTGCGTAGAGCACCAGCATTAATGCTACCTATAAAATTCTTTTTAATATTGAGATCGACTATTTTAGCCGGTGTGGTATGTAATACATCAATAATGATTTTTTCAGGAATAATGATTTCAGCAATCACATTTTTTCCACGTCCTAAAATACCATTAACAGCACTGGCTTTTTTGTCTGTGCAATAGTTTCCGGATAACGATACATAAGATAATTCAGGATATTCTTTTAGGATCCAATGCACTAAATGCTCGCTGGCTTTTGTGGTCATATTGTGACCAGATGCATCGCCTGTGCTAAACGCAAATCGCAAAAAAAGTAGATTAGCGGTAATTTGGGAATGGAATTCTAGTAAGGTGGCATAGCGGCTAGATTCTTTTACGATTTTATCGAGTTCGGTGCGGCGTTCTTGTAGTTTTTTCAAACATTCAGCTGCTTTAATCGCGCTAGGTGCTTCAAGTAATACTGAGCGGGTCATTCGGTCATCGATAATAACGGCACTAATCCCTCCGGCTAAACGGGATACTTTGGCGCCTCGGTTGGTCGATGGCCATAATGTGGTTTCATAAGTGGCCAGGGGAACTAGCACTTCGTCGTTCACTTCGGAGCCTAGGATTTTGATAGGCCCGATGGTATTTAATGGAATATTGGCTGTTTTTGTAGACATAAAATATAGCCCCATGGGGCCTGTTTTGGCTGAAAAATTAAGGCTTAAGTATATGCTAATTAGCTAAGAAAGGCTATCATAGTGCCCTATGTTACAAGTCACTATTCCAGGTAAATTAATTATTTCAGGAGAACATGCGGTTCTCTACGGTAGCCCCGCTTTGGCGGCGGCTATAGAACGTTGCGTGCAGGTTAGGCTTGCCCCTTCCGATTCTACTGTGGAACTGGCTTTAGCTGAATATCAAACCCCAGTAATGAGCTTGAGCTTAGAGGATTTTTGGAAGCAGTTTGAGGTATTAGAGTCTCATTATCGTGAATTTCTTCAAGGGGATAGGGCGGTAGGGGCTATTACCACCCGCTTATATGATTTACCGCTTTATGCCTTGGGCGTTTTTTTGAGATATAGCGGGATCTCTTTGGATAAGGGCGTGCGACTCATTATTAGCGGCGATTTGCCCATGGGTTATGGTTTGGGATCATCCGCAGCCGTAGTGGTGGGCATATTACGTATTGCTAGCCAGTATTTTCAACATCCTCTTTCTTTACAAGAATTATTAACTTTGGCTAAACAAGTGGAAAACTTACAGCACGGATTATCGAGTGGTATTGACCCTAGTGTTTGTTTATATGAAGGGGTTTTGCTGTATACCATGAGTGCTATTCAGCCTCGTTCATTAGACCCTTGGCCTGCTTATTTAATTAATACGGGACAACCTGCTAGCAGTACAGGGGAATGTGTTGAGCAGGTGAAAGCACGAGCTTTTCCGGCTTCTTTTTGGGTACAATTTACTGAAACTACGTTGATGTGTGATGAGGCATTGAAACGACAAGATCCCTTGCAATTACGACAAGCCATTACTCAAAATCATCGATTATTATGTGAGATTGGGGTAGTGCCCGAACGTATTCAATTATTTATTAAAGAAATAGAAGCATTGGGTGGTGCAGCGAAAATTTGTGGGGCAGGGTGTGTGAAAGGCGATAACGCAGGTTTTTTATTATTATTGCCTGGCGATCATTTGGAAAAAATCGAAGCGCTTACACATGATGTTGGTTTTACAATGGAACGTACCCAGCTAGGTGTTAAGATCAACTAGATTTTTCTATTATCAAAGCGACGACGACGGGCCTACCTTCTGCCACTAAAAGATTAAACGTGTGACAAGCGGCTTGTGTGGTCATTATTTCTACACCTATATGTTGTTGATAAAAAGGTTTGAGTAGAGCTTGAGAAGGGAATATATGTTTTTCACCTACGCCTAGTAGAACCACTTGAGGTTTTAGTTCAAGAATAGGTGTCAGATCATCTAATGTTATGTCATTAAGATGTTGCGGTCTCCAATCTGGGATCAATTGATTGGCGCTGAGAATAAGACTTTTTGTATATTCGATTTCATTGACGGTGATGCTGGTCGATGAGCACCGTCTGATCGTGTAAGATGTATTGGATGAATCGGGAGTAATTTCCATAACTGTATTATAATGCAAATGGAATAATAAGGATATTAGGCATGCATTCGAATAATAGATTGGCCAAGTTTGTAGCTGCTTTTGCGAGCACCACTTTTATTTCCCGCTTGGTGGGTTTTTGGCGAGATGTGGTAGTGGCCAGTGTTTTTGGTGCGGGCGCTTATTACGATGCTTTTTTAGTGGCATTTAAAATTCCTAATTTTTTACGCCGTCTTTCCGCTGAAGGTGCTTTTTCTCAAGCCTTTGTTCCACTTTTATCCGAATATCAAACACGTGGGAATCACGAAGAAATTCAAGTACTGATTGATAAAGTGGCAGGTTCGTTAGCTTTTGTTTTATTTTGGGTCACTTTAGCGGGTGTTCTTGCAGCACCTTTTTTAATTTATATCTTTGCTCCTGGTTTTCAAGATGACACTACGCGTTGGGAGCTTTCAGTGGTGATGTTGCGGATCACTTTTCCTTATTTATTTTTTATTTCTTTAACCGCTTTGGCTAGCAGTATATTAAATACTTACGGTAAATTTGCTGTGCCTGGTTTTACTCCGGTATGGTTAAATTTAATTATGATTGCAGGTGCTCTTTATGCGGCGCCTTATTTTGATGAACCCATTTTAGCATTGGCGTGGAGTGTGTTTATAGCCGGCATAGTACAGTTACTTTTTCAGTTGCCGTTTTTATGGAAGTTGCGTGTATTTCCTCGTTTTCGCTGGGGATTTAATGATCCGGGAGTGAAGCGATTATTGGTAATGATGACGCCAATTATGTTTGGTGCATCCGTTGCACAAGTCAATTTATTATTAGGAACTTTATTTGCTTCATTTCTACCGGCAGGTAGCCTATCATGGTTATACTTTGCTGAGCGTTTAATGGAATTTCCCTTAGGCATTTTTGGTGTTGCTTTAGCAACGGCGATATTGCCTGAACTTTCTCGTGAACATGCGGCGCAAAAACCTAAACAGTATTCAGCTACTTTAGATTGGTCGATACGCAATATTTGTATTATTGGTTTACCTGCCGCGATTGGTTTAGGTGTGTTAGCTGAACCATTAATTACGACATTGTTTCATTATGGTGAGTTTACGATTAAAGATGTGTACGCTGTGGTTCCTGCTTTAGAAGCATTAGCGATTGGTGTATGGGCTTTTATGTTGGTTAAAATTTTAGCAGGTGCATTTTATGCTAAGCAAAATGTACGTACGCCGGTGCGAGTAGCCGTGTTTGCTGTAGTGATTAATATTATACTAAACTTATTATTGATGCCTAGCTTGGCGCATGTAGGTTTGGCCTTAGCAACAGTGCTTTCTGCTTTATTTAATGCCTTCACATTGCTAGTATTATTATGGTATCGTGGTCACTATAATCCTATGGATGGTTGGTTGAAGTTTAGTGTGCAATTATTGATCGCTTTAGGAATAATGTTGTTTTTCTTATGGTGGGGAATGGGTGAGTTAGCAGATTGGGTAAACAGAGTTTGGTGGGAGCGTTTGGGTTACCTACTAAGCTTAATTACAGGTGCTGTTGTTATTTATTTTGCCACTTTGCATATAAGTGGTTTGCGGGTACAGCAAATGCTTCGTCCACAAAAAGTAGAATAAGCTTTTGTTTGCAAAACAGGGACTGTCTCATGCAAAGTAAGTTTTTTATTACTATCATTTCGTTTTCTTTATTTTTATTTTCTCCTTTTTTGCGTGCAGAATCACTATTTCAACAAGCTTTACAAAATGGACACATAGAGTTAAAGGGATCAATAGGTGGTGGCTGGCTGTCGGCTGATGATACTAGTTTGCACGTTACTAATACTGAAACAGATAGACTGACTTTTGATAATGCCGATGCTTTGTTTGTTTCTTTAGGCTTAGCTTATGCTTATCCTTTAAATTATCGATTTTGGGAAACGTGGAGATGGTTTCCTGAGATTACGGCAAGTTTTGATGTGACAGAGCAATTTGAAACTACATTAGATGGTGATGTTGATTTGTACGGTGCTGATTATCTTTTTCCTGGTTATGATTCTAAAACGGATGTTTCTAATACGAATTTGATGGCAAATTTAAGTTTGGATGTTTTGAAGTATAAGGATTTGTCATTTTTTATTATAGGTGGAATAGGAGCTGCATGGACGGATATTTCTTATGCAGAAACACCTGATCCTGGTGTTGATCGAGGAAATATTACCCTGGATAGTAAAGCCAGTGTTACCTTTGCTATTCAAGTAGGCGGAGGCATAGGTTATCAATTGGCTCCTGATCTGAATGTGACAGTGACGTATCTTTACACAGATTTGGGATCACCCGAAACCGGTGATATGGGGAAAATAAACGGAATTCCTCATCCTGATGTTGAACCAATAACAATTAATCTAATACAGCAGAGTATATTGTTGGGGTTGGAGTATGCATTCTAAAATAATGCATATTTTAGCTATTTTTTTTTCTCTACTTTCCACAAGTATAAATCTGGTTTTTGCAGACTCTACTACATTCGTAGAACCGCTAGCTTTCGTTCCACCATTACCCACTATTCCTTCCGATATAGGTGTGGGAGATTCAGTTCAAGTCACCTACACTATTGTTAATAATGTGCCTACTACTTATTTACCTATCAGTACAGAAATTTTGGATTCGCATGATGTTCCTATCGACACGGTTATTACTCGGATCAATATTGGCGTAGGTAATGATTGTGGACCGCAAGGTAATTTATTAAAACCCCTTGCTGAATGTAGTATTACTTTATCAATCGATCCTGTAGTGCCTGGTGCTCAAAGTTATACTTTGTCTATAGACTATGATGGACGTGATAATTTACTTTCACCTATTTCTTTTAATGGCGGTGCATTATCTGATTTTGTGTATGTGACGAATAATACGGATGATACCGTAAGTGTTTGTGCAGAAGGTGCAGCCGGTGCTTTGGAGAGTTGTGCTACGGCGAGCACAGGTGTTAGCTTGAGTGGTCCTACTGGAATTGCTATTCAAACTATTCCTGCTGTTACGGGCACAGCTTATGCTTATATTGTTAATGAAACCGCTCAAACGGTAACTCAATGTCCTATTGATACCAGCACTGGCGAATTTGTATCAGGAAGTTGTATCATAGCAACATCAGGATTATCTTCACCGGTGGGAATTGCTTTTCAGTCGTTTTCGGGAGATTTATATGCTTATATTACAGACTCTAATGTTTCAACACCGGGGGTAACTAAATGTGCGGTTAGTCAATCCAATGGAACATTCAGCGGGTGTGTTTTAGAAACTTCATCACCTTTTAATGATCCGCATGGTATTACTGTTCGAACTATCAATAGCAGTGATTATGCTTATGTGACCAATGAAGCAACAGGAAGTGTGTCGCAATGTAGCATAGATGTAAGTACAGGTGTTTTAGAAGGATGTTTTGATTCTGGAGCTGGAGATGTTTTTGATACGCCCGAAAATATTGCCTTTTTTACTTCAAATGCACTGTATGCGTATGTGACTGATGCGGGCAGCTCAACACCTGGAGTCTGGCAATGCAATGTAAATACAACCACAGGAACCTTAAGCAGTTGTGTTCGTACTACGGGTTTTACAGCGCCTAATGGAATTGCGTTTTCAACATTTGGTGGAACAAATTATGCGTATGTGACAAACGCAACAGGAGATCAAGTATCTCGATGTGCTGTTTCTCCTTCTAACGGAAATTTGGGAAGTTGTGTTTTTACTAGTGTCGGCATCACCATTTCGAATCCTACTGGAATTGCTGCATTTCAAGCAGGAGGCAATCGTTATATTTATCCAGTAAATACCGATGGTAGTATTTTTCAATGTAGAGAAACCACATCGACAGGACAACTCTATTGTATTGATTCGGGGTTAGGAACGGAATTTACTGCTCCGCAAGATTTAACTTTTCAAACGGTTAGCGGTAGTACTTATGCTTATGTCACCGATCCTAGCGTTCATACTATATTTCAGTGTAATGTAAATTCGGGAACTGGGGGATTATCGGGTTGTGTCAATGCGGGCCCACTCGGATTTTCCGCTCCTTTTGATGTGGCATTTGGTACTGTTACTTCTACGCTTTATGCTTATGTTTCAGATGTTGCTTACGGTACTATTTTTAGATGTGATGTAACATTGACAGCGGGTGGTGGTCTTGTTGTGGGCGAATTATGTAATTGTACGGATGCGGATCAAAATATTGTTTCACCTCCTTATGTTGAACCTACGGGAATATCTTTCCAAACCTTTAGCGGTACAAATTTTATTTACACGGTGGATCAAACTAATAATGCTGCTTATCGTTGTACTTTAAATAGTTCAGGTTTATTTACTGCCTGCTCTAATTTAAGTGTGGGGGGATTAAGCGATCCACAATCGATTGGTTTTCAATCTGTGGGTGGAAATATCTATGCGTATATTCCTAATCATGGCGCTCAAACGGTTACCGTGTGTTTAGTTAATACTACAACGGGTGCATTGGGTTCGTGTTCTACTAGCAGCAGTTTAGGAGCAGTGCCTAATTCCATTACTTTTGATACGTTGAGTGGAACTACTTATGCTTATATCACCATGAATACGGGTTTGGTGGAACAATGTACCTTGAATTCTTCCACAGGATTATTAACGAGTTGTACTTCCTCGTTTGGTAATCCGATTAGTGTTGCCTTTAAAACGATTACAGGGCCTCAGACATTGATGTATATCTTGCAAAGTGGTGGCAATGGGCTTGAAATTTGTGATGTCAGTTCAGGTGGCTTGGTTACTGCTTGTGAAGATTCCGGCACAGCATTTTCTTTTTCATTTCCTTATGTGCCTACTTCTCTAAGTTTTGGACCTGCAGTGGGTGGTGGACCTTTTGCTTATGTGACTAATGCACAAAGCACAGGTAGTGTGAGCGTATGTACTTGGAATGCAACAACAGGAGCCGTTTCAGCCTGTGCTGATTCTGGAGCTTCATTTAGTTTTGGAACACCGACCAGCATTTCCTTTGATCTGGTGGCCAGTGTTCTTTATGCGTATGTAGTGGATGAAGCAGGGGATAGAGTTATTAAATGTACCGTCAATCAGCCTGACGGAAAATTAAGTAGTTGTGCAGCAGTATCGGTTTCTACTTTTGTACAACCTGAAGGTATTGCCTTCAGTGGTGATCAAGCTTATATCACGGATGCAGGAACCGATCAGGTAGTTATTTGTACTCAAGGGACGAGTGGGTCATTAACAGTGTGCGCTAATTCTAGTGTGGGTGCTATTTTTTCTGAGCCTAATGCGATTGCTTTTTCTCTGGCTGACGTATCAGGTGCGCCTAATGCGTATGTGACTAATGATACGGGAGTAGCGACACAATGTATTATTGATGTTTCTAGCGGATTATTTTCATCTTGCTCTAATTCAGATGCAACAGGTATCGCGGATCCGAGTGGTATTGCATTTGAATCGGTGGAAGGTTCGACTTATGGTTATATTAGCAAAAGCACGGCCAATTCTGTGCAGAAATGCTTGTTTAATACGAGTACGGGAAAAATGAGTGGATGTGTAGATTCTGGTGCTGGGGCCATTTTTGCAGGTGCGGCTGGAATTGCATTTTTAAATCCGGGTTAACGAGTAAAAGTTTGTATATTAATTTGACATCCGACTAATTGATTTTATACTTTGATAATCTTTAATGAGATAAAGGAATACCATGAGAAAAATAGCAAAATATAGTCTTTCTATTTTTCTTCCTTGTTTATTATTAATGCATGCTAGCGCTGCTTTTTCTCAATGTGATCAAAAGTTAGATACCGATCCTATCGCATTTACCGCTATTCCTACGTATCCAACGAATATTGCTATTGGTGAAACTATTGATTTTGATTACACTGTCACTAATAACTCTAGTCGAATAACCATGACGGTGACATCATCACTGAATGGAACGCCGGCGGATCAAGCCTCAATTGTAGTAGGTGCCGATGATTGTTCAACAGGTGATATAGGTCCTTTTGGAGATAGTTGCCATCTCACGGTTGAAGTCAGCCCCACTACAACAGGAGCGACTTCCTACGTGCTTGCTATTAATTATACGGTCAGTGGTGATCCTTCTTGTTTTGATGATGTTACCACTCCTATTTCTTTTAATGCTGTTCCCGCTGTTAATTACGCCTATATTCCGAATCAAGATGGAAACTCAGTAACGGTTTGCGATAATACAGGTGCTAGTGGTTTAGATAATTGTATTGATACGGGTGCAACTAGTTTGACTGCACCTTCTGCTATAGAAATTTTACCCGCTTCGTCAGCATTTTCATCTTTTATGAGTGTCTTTAACATTGCTTATATCACCAATTCTGGCGCAAATACGGTTACTCGATGTTCTATTAATGTGGCTGATGGTACTTTTGATTTATGTGGGGACTCAGGTGCAGGTAATATTTTTAATGAACCTCTTGGACTTGCTTTTGATACCAGTGATTTTCTTTATGGCTATGTCGTTAATGTTAATGGCGCAGATATTACCAAATGCCAAGTGGCGTCTGCCGATGGTGCTTTTTCAGGTTGTATTAATGCTGTAGAGATCCTTTCTATACCGAGTGGTATTGCCATACAAACTTTCGGCGGAACGGATTATGCCTATATTGCTAATGCCGCTTCTGGAACGATAACGCAATGCACAGTAAATTCAGGTACGGGCGCATTAGAACTGTGTGTAGATTCTGGTTTGGGCTCTGTTTTTTCTTCTCCTAATAGCATAGGGTTTTTTACCAGTGCAGACACTTATGCCTATGTAGCTGATATCGCTGAAGGTGGGAGTGGAGGAGTGTGGCAATGTGATGTGGATACTTCTACCGGAATATTAAGCAATTGTATATTCGTTTCAGACGGCGCTCTTGCTGGTGCTAAAGGCATTACTTTTGCTGAAGAGGATACTGATAATTATCTTTATGTAGGTGGTGCCGGTACTGATCGGACCGGCGCTTGTGTAATAGATTTTGCTACCGGCAATTTAACGTCTTGCGCGGCTTATTTCTTATATTCCTCAGATGAGGTTTCGGATATGGTCGCGCAGACTTTTAATAGTATTGATTATTTGTATACAGCAGAGCCTGTTACGGGTGCAATGTTGCAATGCAAAATATCAGATGACGTGGGCAGACTTTATTGTATTGAAGCGGGAACTAGTCTTCCTTTTTTGACTCCGGTATCTATTATTTTTAATGTTAATGCAGATACTAATACTTACGCGTATGTGCCTGATCCCGGATCAAATTTAGTGTGGGTATGCGATGTTAATATTACCACAGGCCAATTAAGTGCTTGTGTGGATTCCGGCGGTGTGTTGCTTGCATCGTTTGATATGGTATTTACTACGGTTAATTCTGTTCCGTATGCTTATGTGAGTGATGCTTCTTCAACAGTATGGCAATGCCAGGTTGCTTCAGGCGGCGCTCTCAGTGGATGTACGGATGCTGGGGTATCTTTAGGAACGCCACCTTATGCAGTTCCCACGGGGCTTTCATTTCAACTATTTGGAGGTGTTGATTATATTTATGTAAGTGACAGCACCAATAATGCGGTATATCAGTGTGCTTTAGATAATACGACAGGTTTATTTACGGCTTGTCCTGATTCTGGAGCGGGTGCAGTGTTTGATATGCCTACTTTTACAACATTTCAAGAAGTGACTTCTGTTTTATATGCTTATATTAGCAACTCCAACATAAGTGGTGCATTGACAATGGGGCAATGTACGGTTGATACCAGTACAGGATTGTTTAGTGCTTGCACAACATCTACTTTGTCAGCAGCTCCTGTGGGTTCTGCTTTTAAAACAGTTGATGCAATTCTTTATGCTTATGTGGCACTTGAGGGCGCTTCTGAGGGGGCTATTAATCGGTGTAATGTTTTATCGGGTGGAGGCTTAAACCAGTGTAGTACTGTTTTTGGAGCGCCTTCTAGTGTTGAAATAAGTAGTATCAATAGTGGTGCTAATCAAGTTTTATATGTGACAGAAAATGGAGGCAGTGGTGTTCTAGGTTGTCTTGTTGACACGACCGATGGTTCAATTGTTTTCTGTCAAGATGCGGGAACTGGTTTTATGTTTGATGCTCCTACTGATATCACTTTTCTTTCTATTGGTGGTAATAATTTTGCTTATATTAGCGATTCTACTCTTGGAACGGTAACCCAATGTTTGCAAAATAATACAACGGGAATTCTTTCCAGTTGTGTGGATTCTGGCGCTACATTTTCACTGCCCACGGCGATTACCTTTGATACGCTTTCAGGACCCGTGATTTATGCTTATGTGTTAGATCTTAATGGAAATATCGCCGAGCAATGTTTAGTGGATGATACAACAGGACTTTTTAGCGGCTGTACAACCACGGCCACTTTATTTGAGCATCCATTAGCTATCGTATTTAATGGAGATTTTGCTTATATTTCAGATCAAACCTTAAGCAGAGTGTTGATGTGTCAAAAAAATTCATCTGGCGTATTAATGTTGTGTGTTGATTCCGGTGCTGGAAACGTTTTTGTCGCTCCAGCAGGAGTTGCTCTTTTTACGGATACAGATGCCGATTTAAATATGTATGTGACTGAGCTAGGAACTAATAGTGTGACATTTTGCTTGGTAGACGCTATGACTGGATTAGCTAATCCAGCAAGCTGTGCCGATTCGGGTGTGGGCGCTGCATTTGCGCTTCCTGCGGGTCTTAAATTTGAACCTTTTATGGGCACATCTTATGTTTATGTACCTAATATTGCGACTTCAGATCCATTGTCGAATACGGTTTCACAATGTACTTTAAATGCCGATGGTAGTTTTAATGCGTGTAGTGATTCGGGCGCCACATTATTAGATAAGCCTTTTAGTATTACTTTCTTCAATCCTTAATGGAAAAGTGAGTTGATGGATCGATGAATACCAATAGAAAATTAAAAACGAATATTTATTTGTTCATTTCACTTTTTTTAATGAGTGCAACTACTTTTGCTAATAAAATAGAGGAAAAAAATGTTTGTATTCCCAAAAAAGATAGTATTGAACAATTACCTTTGGAGTTTCAATCTAATATTCCTGTTCCCCCCATTCCTGCCAATATTTCAATAGGTAATTTAGCCAGTTATGATTTTACTTTAGTAAATAATAGTCCTGATACCATAGGTATTACGGCTTCTATAACCGGCTCTCCTATCGGTGATGCTACCGTAGATTCGGGTTCACAATGTTTATCAGGAACATGGGCGCCAGCAGCAACTTGTACTTTAACCGTTGATATTGATCCCACGGTAACAGGTGCCGCTACTTATGTTCTTTCTGCGAATTACACCGTGAGTGGCGATCCTTCATGTTTTAATGATGTGACGGTTGATATTGATTACAATGCTATCGATGCTTTTGTTTATGTTTCTAATTCTCAGGGTGATTCCGTCACGGTATGTAAAAATACAGGACCTAGTGGTTTTACCGATTGTGGTGATGCCGGTGCGACCAGCACATTTGATGGGCCCGGTGGAATTAGAGTTCCTGTTGAAACGTTTTCTGGCGATAAATATGCTTATGTCACTAGTTTCGGTACAAACACCGTTTCACAATGTTTAATTGATCTGACAGATGGAACATTTGCTGATCCCTGTGTGGATTCCGGGGCTGGTACTATTTTTTCATTACCCGCCGATATCGCATTTAATGCGGCGAGCAGCACATTATATGCTTATATTACTAATAGCGGCGGGTTTGATGTAATAAAATGTGTGACGGATCTTTCTGATGGAACATTAGGCACGTGTGGAACGGCATCAGCTCCTTTTGATTCGCCTTTTGGGATCGCACATCAAACCGTAACGGGTTTAAGTGTAGAGGCCGCTTATATTACTAATCAAGATGCAGGAACCGTAACTCAATGCGCCATTACCGGTGAATCAGGACAATTGGTTCATTGTTTTGATTCGGGCCCTGGAGATATATTTACTACACCCACGAATATTACCTTTTTTGAAACCGCGGATATTTATGCTTATATTACTGATTTTGATTACTTAAGCGCGGGAGCGGTTTGGCAGTGTCTTTTTAGTCCATCAAACGGATTATTAAGTGCTTGTGCTACAACAGGTTCTGGTTTTGATCATCCTTTGGGTATTTCATTTGAAACAGTGAACAGTGTTGATTATGCGTATGTAACGAATGCTTTAACAAATACGGTAGAAACCTGCGATGTGGATTCCGGTAGTGGAAACTTAACTTCATGCGCGAGTAGTTCTTTGCTTTCAACCGATATTTTGATTGATATTACTCAGCAGAGTTTTTCAGGTTCTGATTATTTATATGTAGCTGATGCAGTACAGGAGTCTATTTTACAATGCAAAATAGATAGCACGACTATAGAAACGGCCAATATTTATTGTATTGATTCAGGAACAGCGGGTGTGTTTTCAAATCCCCCAAGCTCTGTGACTTTTCAAGTGGTTAATGGAACCACGTATGGTTATGTGAATGAACCCGAAAGTGGGATTGTTTGGCAATGTACGGTAAATACTAGCACAGGACAATTTACAGGATGTGTGGATTCGGGTCCTATTGGTTTTGAGGCGCCTTATGTTACGACGTTAGGTACGGTGAATTCAGTTTTGTATGCCTATGTTTCTGATGTGGATTTTGATACTGTATGGCAATGTGAGGTGGATGCAGTGACCGGAGCTTTGTGCGATTGTACGAATGCAGCCCAAAATATAGGGGATCCTCTAGATAGCCCTATAGGAGTATCATTCCAAACGTTTGCAGGTACAAGTTATGTTTATGTAGGAGAGCTTGTTAATGGTGATATTCAAAAATGTACTCTGAATGCCACTACAGGTTTGTTCACTGCCTGTGTAGACTCAGGCGCCTCTGCACTGAATCAGCCCGCAGCGTTTGAATTTAAGACTATTAATTCTAATTTGTATATTTATATTCCTAATCTAGATCCTACCGTGATGACACCTTTTTTAACTAAATGTCTTGTTAATACCACCACAGGACAATTTTCAGCGTGTTCTGATAATGATTTTGATAGCGGGCAGGCTGGAATTGCATTTCAAGCAGTGGATGGCACTAATTATGCTTATGTCACCGTAGGTGATTCGACTACTTTTGGAGAAATTTTGCGTTGTGTAGTAGGCAGTGATGGCAGTTTGTCTACTTGTGTATCTCCTTTTGGAGAGCCCAATAGTATTGCATTGCAACTTTTAACGGGAGGCAGCACGGTTGCTTATGTTGCACAAGCAGGAGGAAGCGGTATTTTAGAATGCCAAGTCAATAATTCTAATGGTTCAATCACTAGTTGTGCAGATGCGGGAACCCGTTTTTCTTTTTCTTCTCCTGTAGAAATCATGTTGGAAACGATTGGCTCCACTACTTTTGCTTATATTTCGGATAGTGTTTTAAATACGGTAACTCAATGTATCCCAAATTTAACTACAGGTGCTTTGGCTTCGTGTGTGGATTCAGGTGCTGGTGCTATTTTTACACAACCGGCGGGCGTTACATTTGATTTGGTAGACAGTGGGTTTTTTGCTTATGTGGTGGATGAGGCAGGTGATACCGTGACTCAATGTATAGCAGATGAAATTACAGGGTTGTTTAGTGCCTGCGAAACCACGGGAACATTTTTTGTTGATCCATTGGGAATTACTTTTAACGACAATAAAGTTTATATTGCCGAAAGTACACAAGCGGAAGTGACTACTTGTGATCAACGTAGCGATGGTTTTTTGATCAATTGTATAAATTCAGGACCCGATCCTTCGGTATTTGCTAGGCCTACCGGTGTTGGCGTTTTCAATGATGCAGATGGTGATGAACATCTTTATGTATCTAATTCTCTCAATGTAGGTGGGCCTCCTGATAGCACCGTTGCTTATTGTCTTGTAGATCCGACTACGGGTTTATTAAGTGCTTGCGCTGATTCTGGTTTAGGTCAAATTTTTGCGTCTCCTGCGGGGCTTGCTTTTCAAGCTTTTGACGGAACATTTTTTCTGTATATCACTAATTCTGATACAGTAGAGACTCCTAATAATTCGGTTTCTCGTTGTACGTTAAACGCAGATGGTACTTTAAATGCCTGTGTGGATTCAGGCGCTGGTATGATATTTAATAATCCAGTGGGAATTGCGTTTTTAAATCCATAAATATTAATATTTGACTTTTGAGCAAACTATTCCATAATTGTATAGATAAGTTATAAAGGATGAAAAAATGAAAAGGAATTTTACAATCAGCGCAGGTGTTTTCCTTTCATTCTTATTTAGTGGTTATTCACTTGCAGCAGAAACCGCTTGTGACAAACCTAAATACAATTTGCTTACTTTGCCTTTAGAATTTGTTTCTACTACTCCAACGCCACCCATTCCTGCTAATCTGCCATTGGGAGAGACCAGTACCTATATTTATTCATTGGTTAATAATAGCCCTAATATTATACGAGTTGATCCATCGATTATTCCACAAGGAGGATCGCCTTCAGGGGATGTGACTATTGACGCAAGCTCAACGTGTTCGCTAAGCGTAGACACCACCGCTAATGGAGGTACGTGTACAGTTGTTGTTGATATCGAACCTACTGTGCTAGGTGCTGCTTCTTATATATTAAGTGCGGTGTTTGAAATAGGGGGCGATCCTTCGTGTTTCGTCCCTGTTACAGCGGATATTTCTTATACTGCAATACCGGGTGCTTATGCGTACATTACTAATGGATCTAACGATAGCGTGACATATTGTGTGTATGGGATTGCAGGTGCGTTTAGTGATTGTGCCGATTCAGGTGCTACAGGCGGTACTTTTGACGCACCAGCGGGAATTGCCATTCCGAGTACCACTTTTACCGGTTTTAGTTATGCCTATGTAGCCAATGCGGGCGATAATACGGTGTCGCAATGTTTAATAGATTCATCTACAGGAGCCTTTGATTCTTGTGGTGATTCTGGCGCGAGTACAGCGTTTGATGTGCCAACAGGAATTACTTTTTACACAGTGGTATCTGCCTTAGAATCATATGTAAGCACGCTCTATTCTTATATAGTTGATAACGGCGGCGCAAATGTCACTCAATGTGACGTTTCTACGGTTAACGGCGCTTTAAGCAG
Organism: Gammaproteobacteria bacterium; assembly: GCA_965279305.1. Taxonomy (GTDB): domain Bacteria; phylum Pseudomonadota; class Gammaproteobacteria; order JBIOEC01; family JBIOEC01; genus JBIOEC01. The sequence goes on from OZ257143.1 coordinate 1,425,324, forward strand.
CTGTAGCAGCGCAACCGCCAGTGCATTTGATGCGCCGGAAGGGATCGCTGTGGAAGATTTTGGTGGTGCTACCGATTATACTTATATTGTTAATAATGGTGCTGGAACGGTAACGCAATGCAGAACGAATGGTTCTGGTTTACTCGTTAATTGTTTTGATTCTGGATTAGCGCCTGATTTTACCTTTGTTGATCCGGTTGATATCGCCTTTTTTGAATCCACTGATTGGTATGCTTATGTAACCGATTCTTCTGCGAATATTGTTTATCAATGTACGGTCGATACAGCATCGGGACAATTGCTAGATTGCGTAACAAGTGAGGCTACGGGTGTTAATTTGCCTAATGGTATTACTTTCGCAACCGTAAACAGCATTGATTATGCTTATGTCACCGATTTTGGTGATAATACACTCTCGGTTTGTACTATTGATCCGGGCCCTGGGGTAACGGATGGAAACCTGACTTGTGGTACGGCAGATTCTCTTCGTTTTTCTACAGCCGCTGTAGGTCTTACTCGTCAGGTTTTTAATAGCGTAAATTATCTTTACGTGACCGATCAGACTAATAGTAAAATTTCGCAATGTAAAATGTATTCGCCTAATGGCCAAATCTATTGTATTGATGCAGGTACCGGCAATAGTTTTTTTGAAAGACCTCTTTCATTGGTGTTTAATACCAATCCAGGCAATGCAACGGTATACGCCTATATCACTGATATAGATACTTCTGTGCGTGATATTTTTCGTTGTATTCCCAATTCGACTACAGGACAATTGGGTAGTTGTGTAAATGCAGGGCCTCTTGGTTTTTCACAGCCGTTTGATTTAACGTTTGCCACAGCCGCTATTAATAGTAATTATTATGTTTACATCAGCGATCAGGATTATGGCACGGTTTTTCAATGCGAATTGGACACCGATGGAACTATTACTGGCACTGTGGGCGCATTATGTAATTGTACCGATGCCGCTCAAAATTTAGTGAGTGTTCCTTATAGTCAGATTTCGGGCGTGAGTTATCAAGCTTTTACTGATGGCCCGTTTGTTTATGTTGCTGATGAGGTTGATGGTCAGGTTTATAGATGTACGGTGGATGCGGGTGTGAGCGGAACAGGTTTATTTACCGCTTGCACGGATTCAGGGGCTGGCAGTGCGTTTACAGCACCTGCTGATATTGCTTTTCAGGCTGTCACAGGTACTACCTATGTCTATGTGACAGCTCAAACTGCAAGCGAAGTGAATAAATGTACGGTGAATACGACTACCGGTGTTTTCTCTGCTTGCACGGATTATGTGACGCCAGAAGATTCGTTATCGATCACTTTTGATGCGGCGTCTCCTCCACTTTATGCATATATTTCAACGGTTCCAACAACCGATGGATTTACATTAAATAAATGTTCACTAGGAGCAGCGGGTGCTATTTCTTCTTGTGTTACCCCTTTTGGTAACCCTACCAGCCTGGCCGTAAATAATCCTTCTGTTTATACGGGCACTGGTTCCGTAGGATATATTACTCAATTAGGTGGTTCTGGATTGGCTGCCTGTCTTTTGGTGAATGCCGATGGAACAGTAGGAGGATGCTTTGATTCTGGAACCGGTTTTCTTTTCAGCGGGCCTTCGGATGTTATTTTTGGTACTTATTCGGCCGTAACTTATGCTTATATTGCAGATGCTGATGGTCATATTTATAAATGTACCTGGAATAGTACTTCCGGTGTACTTTCTGCTTGCGCCGCTTCTTCAGCAACCTTTACTAATCCTGACGGAATTGCCTTTAGCGAAGATGGAACTCATCTTTATGTCACAAGCGAAGGAGCCAATATAGTTAGCGAATGTAGTATGAATTCTGTGGGTGTTATTGGTTCTTGTGTGACTACAGGATCTATTTTTGAAACACCCGCTGATATAGTATTTGGCGATACACAAGCTTATATTACGGATCAAGGAAACGATAGCGTAATAATGTGCGATATCAATTCTTCAGGGTTATTAACCGCGTGTGTGGACTCAGGTGCCACCGATATATTAACGCCTAACGGTATTACACTTTATGAAGACACTAATTCAGTTACACATGCTTATATTACGAATGATACCGCTTCAGGTGGAGTAGCTAATTCTGTCACTTCATGTGTGGTTGATGGTGGTACTGGATTACTCTCTGCTTGCACAGATTCAGGTGTAACAGATGCATTTGATTTGCCTTATGGTATAGCTTTCCAAGCTTTTGATGGAACACCTTTTGCTTATGTTACCAACTCGGATGATGCGGGTGTTGATCCTTTATCTAACACTGTTTCTAAATGTGAAGTAGATGATGATGGTGTTCTAAGCACTTGTGTAGATTCAGGGGCAGGTGATGCTGATTTTGATGGACCACAAGGCATTGCATTCTTTCCGTCTGTGACTAATTAACGCCTGTTAATTTGACATTTGAGAAATAAAACCTACACTCAGTGGGGTTTATAATATTCTCAGAAATAGTATTTTCACATGACGCAAGGATGGCCATGAAAAAAGTTCTTCTTTCTCTTTTATCTTTCCCTATTTCTTTATTACTCTCCACTTATTCAAATCTCGGAATGGCCAGTACTTATTCTTATATTGCTAATGCCAATAATAATTCGATTACCTTGTGTACTGATGCTGGGGTAGAGGGCTTGGATGATTGTAGTGATTCGGGTGCTAGCGGTTTTGATAACCCGATCGGAATAGCTGTTCCTGATGTTGCATTTAGTGATATTTATTATGCTTATATCACAAACGCAGGTTCAGATTCTATTTTACAATGTGAGATAGATACAGATACCGGTGAACTAGCCTCTGAATGTTTTGAAATATCAAATCCTATTTTTTCTAATCCTTTTTCAATTGCATTTGAATCGGCGGACGCAACGCTTTACGCTTTTATTACCGCCTCATCCGGTAGTGATGTAATAAAGTGTACAGTAGATTCATCTGCTGGTACATTTTCTAGTTGTGCTAGCGCTGCTTCTACTATTTTTGAAAACCCTTCTGCTGTTACTCTTCAAGAGATTGGTGAGATCCCTTATGCCTTTATACCTGATAGATATACGGCTTTAGTAAAAAAATGTTTGTTAAATGAGAGTACAGGAAGTTTAGTTAATTGCTTTGATTCAGGGGTAGGTGCTGTTTTTGGTAGTGAGGATAGTGGTCCTATTGATGTCGCTTTTTCTACTTCTGATAGCCTTTACGGGTATGTTTTGAGTGTTACGGGAGATGTTAACCAATGTGATTTAAATATTGATACCGGCGAGTTTACGAGTTGTAGCGTTATTTATGAAAGCTTAATTGAGCCAACAGCTATTAATTTTGTTACGTTAGGTAGTGATCTCCAATATGTATATCTTGTTTCTAGTAATCTTGGAAATTATTCGGTTTGTTTAGTAGATGATGCTGATGGTTCTTTTACTAGCTGTTCTACTTTTACCGTACCTATCGCTGATCTTGATTCTACTGGAATAACTGCTTATACCGTTAATGGTGTTAATTATGTTTATGTAGCTAATGCTGATTTAGGTACTGTTTCACAGTGTATTGTTTATGCTGAAAGAAGTTATACCTATTGTCTGGATTCAGGTGTCGGTGAAAAGTTTGATATGCCTGTTAGTCTTAATTTTTATCAGTTTTCTTCTGAGAGTATTTATGCTTTTGTTGTTGATATCACTAGCAGCACTGCACCGACGGGTATTGTGTGGAGTTGTGAAGTAGATCCTATTACGGGACAATTTAGCAATTGTACTCGTCAAGGTGGCTTTACTGACACTAATGACAGCATTCTACCTACTATTTTTGAACGCCCACATTCGGTTGCTCTGGGTATTGTTGATGTTGAAACTTATGCCTATCCTTATGCTTACGTTTCTGATCAAGGAACAGATAGTGTTTGGTTATGTCTGCTTAGTTTAGTAGGCCATTTATATTCATGCGATGATGCGAGTGACAGAGTATATACCTTTGATACGCCGACTGGAATTTCATTGCAAGTGATTGATGATGTTAATTATCTTTATATTGTATCGGCAGGCACTTCTAGTGTTAATAAATGTGAGTTAAATAATGATGGAACGTTTGATACTTGCTCAGTCATAACGGGCTATTCAACTCCTAGTGATCCTAATGCTATTAACTTCGATCAAACAGAATATGGTTTGATTGCTTATGTGGCAGGTTCGGGGCAAGTAAAGAGTTATTTTCTTGATACTTCAGGTGATTTTACTTATTCATACACAAATACTGTGTCTGGATTGGGCTCAAATCCGGGGATGGCTATTTCTCCATGGATTTTTAATACTTCAGGCAGTGTTGTTTCAAAAGTTTTCTTTGCTAAAGGAGAATTTCTCATAGGGTGTGAGACTACTGGTGGTACCAGCGTAATAGATTGCGCGACTATTAATAACGAAGTTTTTGCTAACGATATTGCATTTCAAACAGTCGATAGCAATGTTGTTGCTTATTTGACGATTGAAGGTGCTGGTAGTGCTATTTTAGCTTGCGATTTAGATGAAGAAGATGCATCACTTGCTTTATGTCTTGGTACAGCAGGTACATTAGATTCATTAATCCCTCGCGGTATTGCTTTTCAAGAGATCGAAAGCAATAATTACGTTTATATAACAGATGCTGGGAGTTCCAATATATCTGTATGTTTGTCTGATTCTTCCTCAGGGTTGCTGTCTAATTGCGTAACTGAAAGCTTACCTGGAGTAGTAAGTCCTAAATTGCTAGGGCTAGGAACAATAGAGGATAATATTTATGCTTATATGCCTCATCAGAGTTCGAGTTTTGTAAGTAAATGTGAAATCAATCTTTCGAACGGGCTGCCTGATCCTTATTCTTGTGTTGATACGGCATCTGTTTTTGATGCTCCCATCGGCCTTGCTTTCAACAATGATATTGCCTACGTCACTGAAGGAATAAAAAATAGAGTCGTTGTATGTGATTTAGGAAGTTCTAATTTTTTTGAATCGTGTGCTGATTCAGGGGTGAATGCCATATTTGCTGAGCCTGCTGGAATTACCTTTGCTACGGATGGCGATGATAATGTAAACGCGTATATAACGAATGCCCAGAGCGGTGATGGAGATTGTGATCCCCCTAATAATTCAGTAAGCATATGCTCAGTTAATAGTGAGACAGGATTGTTTACTGCTTGTGATGATTCTAGAGTAGGAAGTATTTTTGATGAACCCACTGGAATTGCATTTGGTTCCTCATATGCTTATCTAAGTAATTCAGATTTAGGAAATAACAGTGTTTTTCGCTGCAGCATAAATCCTGATGGTACTTTTGATTTATGTGGTGATTCTGGTGTAGGCACTAGTTATTTTAATCAGCCTATTGGAATTGCTTTTTTTACCCCTTAGCTAATAAAGGAATAAGAAAATGAAAAAAATAGTATTCTCGTATATTTCTATTTCTTTATCATTATTGATAGGGGTGTATTCGGAGCTTGCTAGTGCGTCGTATGCCTATGTGGCAAATTCTAATGATAATTCAATTACCTTGTGTACAGATGCTGGCGTAGAGGGGTTGGATGAATGTGGCGATTCAGGTGCGGGTATGATATTTGATGCTCCCACGGGTATTGCTATTCCCGATACCACATTTAGTGGCAATACCTATGCATATATTACCAATAGGGATGCGGGAACTATTTCTCAATGTCAGGTAAATATTGTGGATGGTTCTCTTTCTGATGATTGTAACAATACAGACGATATTTTTTCGTTTCCTATTGGTGTTGCTTTTCAATCTATCGAAGGAACACTTTATGCTTATGTCACCAATGCGACGATAGGGGATATCACAACTTGCACGGTGAATGCGACAACAGGCGCATTGGAGAATTGTGAGAATGGAACTATGCCTTTTGGAGCACCCATAGGAATGGCTATTCAAACCATGGGGACTACTGATTATGCTTATATTTCTAACAGTCATGCTGGAACAATAACACGATGTTATTTAAATTCAATGACAGGTGTATTGTCAGAATGCCTTGATTCAGGAGTAGGGGCTGCATTTAGTGCGCCCCAAAATATTAGATTTTTTACTACGGATGATCTTTATGCTTATATAACAGATTCTACTTATTCTACATCGGGAACTGTTTGGCAATGTAATGTGGATGATACCAGTGGTATGTTAAGTGCTTGTGCAGAGACTGGATCAGATTTTAATCAGCCTATGGGCATTGATTTTAAAACCATAGGTTCTGTCGATTATGCTTATATCACAAACGTTGCAGATAATACTTATACGTACTGTGAAGTAACAAGCAGTGGCGAGTTAATTTGTTCTACTAGTTCATCCATTCCTCAGAATAGGCTTGACCCCATGGGGTTGGCTTATTTTACTGTTAATGATGTTGATTATATTTATGTTGCTAATCCTGATGTGGGAACCGTTTCGCAATGTCGAATAAATGATAGCGCCGGTAATTTGTATTGTGTTGACTCGGGTGTGCACGCTCAATTTAATATTCCCTATAGCATTAATTTATATACGGTAGCTTCATCTATTTTTGCACAAGTGGTTGATACGGAGATGAATGTGGTATGGGTTTGTTCAGTTAACACTACCAGCGGTCAATTTATGGAATGTAGCGAACAAGGTGAAGATATTTTTGTAGCACCAGTAAGCATTGCTGTGGGGATTGATTCTCATATTAATGTTTATGTTTCTGATACCGACGGTATTATTTGGAGATGTCGCGCTTCGGTTTCAGATGGCTCATTTAGTGATTGTGAGTCAGCAGGCGATTATCCGACTTATGGCTTTAATAATCCTAGGGGCTTATCCGTTCAGGATTTTGGAATTTATCGTTATGTTTATATCGTTAATTATCAGCCTAGTTCCTCATCAGCAGCTCAAATAGTTCAATGCGCCACCGATTCTTCTACGGGGTTATTTACGAGTTGTGTTGACTCAGGAGCAGGATATGCTCTTGCTTACCCTAATGCTATTTCATTTCAAGGAGGCTTTTCAGGTTTAGGAGTCATTGCTTTTCTTCCTGAAACAGGAAGTTTTGGAGGAGATAGCTATGTACATAAGTTTTCGGTTTCCTCGACAACAGGTCAGTTTACCGCTTTAAGTGCTGATAATACGACGATTGATGGAAAATCAGGTATCGCTTTTGCGGTAGCAGGATTTACTCAGTATGTTTATTTAACTAATGATGATGATTCAAGTATCTCAAAATGTCCTATGGATATTTATGGGGAGATTGAATATACGAGTTGCGTCACGAGTATTATTGAATTAAGCACTCCTGTCAGTATTGATATTCAAACAGTGATGTATTATACAGGGGCTTATATTGTCTATAGTGATGGCAGTATTCAAGGTTGCAGAATTGAGCCTGCTGGTGGTTCGTTTGCTGAGTGTCAGGATATGGGTACGGGTTTAATTTTTAATACTCCTAGTGATATTACTTTACAAATAGTTGATGAAAATAATTATGCTTATATTACTGATGGTGCGCTTGGAACTGTTACGCGCTGCTTGCAAGATCCAGTAACAGGGTTTTTGACTGCTTGCACCCCTTCTGGAGTTGGCGCTATTTTTGGTACTCCTACAAGCATTGCATTTGATACTCTAGATGATACGATTTATGCTTACATTGTTAATACAGCAGATAATATAACCTATCAATGTGAATTAGATTCTTCAGGTTTGTTTGTAACAGATTCTTGTGCTGATATTGCCACTGTTTTTGATGCGCCTTTAGGTTTAAGTATTAATAATAATTTTGCCTATATCGCTGATGCTGGCAATAATCGAATTATTATGTGTGAACTCGGTGGTGAGGGTGCATTAGGATCATGCGCGGATTCTGGTGCGGGAGATATATTTTTAGAACCTGCTGATATTACTTTTTTTACCGATGCGAGTGAAAATTTAAATGCTTATATTACCAATGCAGAAAGTAATTGCAGCTTCACCAATGTAAAAAAAGATACCTGTGACACTACAGCCGTTAATTCTGTTACCTATTGCTCTGTAGATGCTGAGACAGGTTTATTTAGCGATTGTAATGATTCTTCTTTAGGCTCTGTATTTAAGCAACCTACTGGGATCGCATTGGGTTCCTCCTATGCTTATGTCAGCAATTCTGATTTAGGATACAATCGAATTTCACGTTGTAGCTTAAATTCAGATGGCAGTTTTGATGCTTGTGGAGATTCTGGAGCAGGGACTTCCTATTTTGCTCAGCCATTTGGTATTACTTTTTTTACTCCATAAATTTATCTTGATGCCTCTCCACCCTTATCGGGGTGGAGCAGGCTCTCTTTGTTTTTCTACCTATGACTGGTAAACTATGCAGGTATTTTAAGCAATAGCGCTTTTCAGAGGTGGTGGTTGTGCAGCTAATTCGACACTCTTTTCCTTCAATTTTCGCTGAAACAGGATGTATAGCGACTATTGGAAACTTTGATGGTGTTCATAAAGGGCATGCGGCTTTGCTAGAACAATTAGTGGCCGAGGCCAAGATGAGGGGAGTGCCCAGTGTACTGATATTGTTTGAACCTCATCCTAGGGAGTTTTTAACCCCCAAAAAAGCTCCTGCACGTTTAACTTTATTTAGAGAAAAAATTCAGCGATTAAAACAATTGCCTATCGATTATATTTTATGTTTACGTTTTAATCAGAAGCTCGCTAATTTAACGGCTGAAGAATTTATCCAAAAAATTTTGGTAGACGGTCTGCATGTAAAACATATTTTAATTGGTGATGATTTCCGTTTTGGTAAACAACGTCAAGGTGATCTGGCTTTGCTTAATAATTTAGGCAAAGAATATCATTACACTGTTGAAGTCTTTCCCACGTTTTTTGAACACCATGAACGAGTAAGCAGCACTGCAGTTCGAGAAGCTTTATCAAAAGGTGATTTAAAAACAGCTGAACAATTATTGGGTCGTGTTTATACTATTTCTGGGCATGTAAAACAAGGAGCAGGGCGAGGACGTGAATGGGGATTTCCTACAGCTAATATTGCTGTAGCTAAGCAAGGTTTACCCTTGAGCGGTGTTTTTTGTGTGCGTGTGAGCAGTGAAACACTTAACGATCATCCTGGGGTAGCCAATGTAGGTATTAGACCTACAGTAGATGGCACGCGCACTGTGCTAGAAGTTTTATTGCTGGATTTTGAGGGTGATTTATACGGCCAGCATTTAGACGTAAAATTCTTGCACAAACTCAGAGATGAAGAAAAATTTGAGAGTATTGAGCTTTTAAAAGATCAAATCAAAAAAGATGTGACAGCAGCACAGCAGTACTTTTCTTAAGACTCTCCCACTTTAGGCATATAAAAGATACAAACCAAGGTTATCAAGCAAAGCACTGCTATTATTGCTGCTACCGGAATAATGGTGCCGTTAAATAACACACCTGATAGTGCGACCATTAGCCCCATAAAAAGCAGTCGTGTGAAATTAGATATGGCAGATGCTAAACCTTTTATGCGTGGAAACGCGTGCATAAAGTCCGAAAAAATAATACCATTACACAGTGCAAACCCACCGGCATTAATAGACATGGCCATAGTAATTAGGAAAGGATTTGTCGTAAATAAAAGAGCCACTGCGAGTAATAAAAAACCACCTGTAATATTTAAGGCTAACCCTACCATACGTGTACGAGTGGTTCCCCACACATTAATAATACGTCCATTGAAGAAGCTTATGATAGCAAATACTAATAAAACAGCGGCTTGATGGTAAGTGTAATGATTTTTACTAACACCTAAATGATCCACAAAAATCAACGATAAATTAGTAATATAAATAATATAACTTGCACAAACGGCACAAATCATAATCAAATACCAAACCGTTTCATGACTCAATAGTATTTTGTAATAATCTTGGGCTATTCGTTTTAAATCAATAGGAGAATGATTTTCTGCTGTTAGTGTTTCTTTTACCAAAACTATAGTTAATAGAAAAGCAAGAAGGGATAATGCGACGATAAAAATAAAATTTGACCTCCAGCCAAACGTATTATTCAGATAATTCCCTAGAATAGGTGCTACGGACATAGAAAAAGTAACGATGGCGGTAAAAGTACCTAATAATTTGGCAGCTCTTTCTTTAGTAAAAAGATCAAAAATAACGGCCGAAGGCACAACAAAAGCCGCGCTAATGCCTAAGCCTTGAATAAAACGCCATATTAATAATGTTTCTATAGTGTTGGATAATACGCATCCTATGCTACCTACAAGAAAGATACTCATACCAATCAGTAAAGTACTACGTCTTCCAAATGCATCGGTCATAGGGCCATACACCAGGCTGGATAAACATAGACCTAAAAAGTTAACGCCTACAACGAGTTGAATCATCGCTTCATTGGTATCAAAATAGACTTTTAAATCAGGAAAACTTGGCACAAAAATATCAGTTTCGATGGCACCTGCAACAATAACTAACAGCATAACCGCCATGGCAACAATAGGAGATGCTTGCAAACGCGATAAAATAGCAGACATAATATTCTCTCTTAAGTTAAACTACAGCACCTTAATACTATTTTACTCCCTTGGAGGCCGTTATGAAACGTTCAATCTTATTAATTTTGGCAGTTTTTGCCTTTGTTTCATATACTTTTACTAGTCACTCTATTGCCAAGGAAGAACCCATGAAAAATCAGACTGTTAAAACCCAAGGAAAAACACTGGCCGTTCTTATTTTTCCCAATTTTGAATTATTAGATGTATTTGGCCCTTTAGAAATGTTCGGGAATTTACCTGATCATATCAAAATTGTTTTAGTGTCAGAAAAGGGCGGTTTAGTGGCTTCTGCTCAAGGCCCTGAAATCATGACAGATACCACATTAAATGATGCTCCTCCTATCGATTTACTATTAATTCCAGGCGGAATGGGCACACGTAAAGAAGTAAATAATCCAAAACTGATAGCCTGGATAAAAGAACGCTCGGATAAAGCCTCTATGACTCTTTCTGTGTGCACCGGAGCCGCATTACTCGCTAAAGCCGGCGTTTTAGATGGTAAACGGGCAACCACTAATAAAAAGGCATTTAATTGGGTGGTAGAGCAGGGGCCTAAAGTGAAGTGGGTGAAAGAAGCTCGCTGGGTAGAAGATGGAAATATAGTTAGCTCGTCGGGTGTTGCGGCAGGAACGGATATGAGTTTATTTGTTATCTCGGAGTTATATGGTAAAAAAACAGCTGATTCAATCATTAATACTACTGAATATATTTGGAATTCAGATCCACATAAAGATCCCTTTGCCAAAAATATCCCCCTTAATTAACTCTGCTTAATCTGCAAAATGCTGGGTAGTGTGTCAGTTGATTTGATAATGCTGGCCATTAGGTAGGATATATCTCACATGAAAACAAGAGATTTGCCAATTGTCGTATTTATAATCAGTTGCTACAATAACTACCAACTGATAGGAGTGTATGGTTTTTATGCCAGAAATACGCGAGATACAAGCTCAGATGTTGGCCCTTGCTTTTTCAGCTGTGAAAAACCGAAGCCATTTTAAAGCACTCGAAACTGTCTTGGGCTCGGATCCTGTGGTGTTTGCTGCTACGCGTCAACTTTATGTAAGTCTCAATAAAATACAATATAATTTAATGCTTAGACACGCTTTTTTGGAAAAGGTGATAAAACCGCTTTGTACAGATAGTGCACGCAAAATTTCAGAAAACGATGGGTTGCCTCCCATGTTAAAAACGCCATATGATCCAAACTTTTATCGTTTAAAACTCAGAAAATATGTTCAAGATTTATTAAATGGTTTTCAATTCATTACAGATTTTAAAGCCTCTAATCCACATACAAGGCAGCTTATTGAGAATTTGATTAGAAATAGCAGAGAGGCGCAGCTTGGTGAAAGGTTGCCTGTTTCATTGGAAGAGTTTTTTCTAAGGCATACACTTTCACTTGATGATATTAAAGTTTATAGAGCTTACCATCTCAGAGAGTGGGTTGGATATCTTGAAGAACTTTTAGTGAAATGTATAAATAAGCCAGACCAATTTGATACTGGACTCGATAAAATATTAAAAAGTTACAAGGTTCAATTTGAGCAAGATATTCAAAGTGACCGAGTTGGTATAACAACTCTTAAAAGAGATATACGTTTGGCTAAATCAAGAGCTGAACAAGAATTCATAACAGATATAACCTATTGGTGGGATAGTACCACACACCAACAGCATATTGATGCGGGTTTTCCTAATAATGTTACTAGAAATGTTTTTTTAAGCTATATAGATAAAACAGAAAATGGAGGATATGCAGTTCCAGTACTTGCTGAAGATGGTGGAAATACTTTATCTGTTATAGCTGCATCGCATGGAAATGAGCGTGGCTTAGATTATTTATTAGCGGGCGGCGCTAGCGTCTCTGAAGTAAACCTTAATAATGTATCTATAGCTAGTTTTGCTGTTGGCCTTGGACAAGCCAAAGTCATTCAGGTAGTCGCAAAACATAAAGTAAATGAAATGGATCAGCCACTGGATCCTGTGGTGTTTTGGTTTAGAATTTGGTGTGAAAATGGACTACAAAAAAAACGGCAATACCAAGTGGATGTTAAATTAGCTTTGGAGAAATACAGAAAAAATAACTATATGATAGATCGTCCAAAAGAGCCCACTGTTTTTGATCTTTTGTATCGTTTATTTTTTAGTAGTAAGGCTATCTTAAAAAGTCGAGCTGACTCAGCTCATCAAGTTGAGGGGAAATATTCAGAAGCGGTTTTGAATCAAAATGATGATTCAATGTATCAAGAGATCGAAACATGTATTCGTGCATCTCAACGGATTGGTAATATAGGGAGAAGTCGTCTTTTTGGCCCCTTAATAATGGCAAATGATACCTATAAAACGGATGCTGAATATGGATTTCACCGAATACCACTGACAGATTTGGTTCATGCTAGAGCTGTGGCTCCGGTACCTGTGGCAGTCGATCGCGTAGAACTCGTGCCACCACCAATAGTTGTCGACTTTGCTCCCCCAGCAGGATTATTTGCAGCAAGGCCGCCTGACCATACTTTAACTCCTACTTAGGTATGGATTTATGTTATTGATAGGGTATTTGTGTAAAAGATAAATGGGAGAGAAGTGATGAGCGAATATATAAAATTGGCTTTTAAAGCGGCAGAACTAGGTCATTTAGACCTCCTTAAATTATTATTGGGCTCTAAACCGTTAGAGTTTCCACTCACTCGTCCTTTGTATGTAGAGCTTAATCGCTTACGTGCTGAAAAACATTTTCAGCAAAGCTTTTTCGAGCATGTATTGCAGCCTTTTTTGAAAAAAATACAATCTCAACAGTCTGGTGATTCTTCCTTTAATTTAGATGACTACAAATCATTTGTTGAACTTTCTTCAAACCAATTTGCAGAGAGCTTTAAGCCATATGCTGATTTTAAATCGACTTTGCCCGATAGCAAACAACTTTTAGGCAAGCTATCAGCAGGTGTTACTCGTTCGGTTTATCATACCGTTCAGTGTCTTTCTATGAAGCAGATAATCGAGACGCCTACTTTATTTATAAATATGACAGAAGAAGAAGTAGGGCAACTTCGTGCCCATTTTGCCCTTGAAAAGTTGGATGGAGTTAAGAGTGATATTATTAATCGGATGTCTGGCATAGATTCGCATGACAAACTCGCTGCATTTATAACTCAATATCATGAAAATTATAAAGCAGAATTGGATAAAAAATTTGAAAGAATAGCCGAGTTAGAAGCGAATATTACAGAAGAAGCAGACGAAGCTAAACGCTTACACCTTTCTGCTTCCCAATTATGGTGGGCTACTACCACGGTTGCTGAGAGAGCAGCTTTAGGTGTTCCAGAAGATGCCGTTTTTTCTGATTTGATAGGAGCGAATGTTCCTGTTGATATAAGAAATGAACAAGATCAATCTTTATTTATTAGAACTCTGAGCGGAACCAGTAATCCAGAGGTACAAGATTATTTATTAACAGGTGGTATGAGCGTAGGGGATACGAATCCGGTGGGAATGTCCATCACACAAATAAGGCTGAGTCCTTTAGGATATGATGATTCTAGTCCTCTAGTGTTACGTCATAAGCAGAAAGAACTTGCGCAGCCACTGGATCCGGATGTTACTCATTTGAGCAATTTTACGCCACTTCCACAACCTATTCCTGCCGTTCCCGATAAAAAAGAAATATTTTTAATACGAGTAATGAAGAATATTATAAATTTTATCTCTGATATATGTAAAAAAATGAAACTCGGGATTTATCAGCTCGTTGAAAATCTGAGCAAGCTATTCAAACCTAAGCGTGTATTTGAGGATCCTTGTGATCCAAAAGTGGCTGCTGAGTATGTAAAAAAACGCAAGGAAGGCACGTTGGTTACCTCTGGCTTACCTGCTCTTTCTGTGGAAGCGCTTTTGCAATCAAATAAAGCAGAAGCACCTATCCCTCTGAATGCTACTTCAACATTGGGATTTAAGCCTCCGCCTCCGCCTACCTCTTCAGCACTTGAATTACTTCCCCCGACTTGATAATGGAATACATCTTTTAAGAGGAGAGGATAATGGGGCGTACAGACTTGCTTGCTCCTCCAACCCAACGAAAGAGAAGTGCTATTTCTGAATGCATAGAAAAAATTCGTCGTTCTGATCCTTCGTTGACGGAGCTTGATTTGACCAGACAGCCTATATTGGCTGCTGAAATTCAAGCATTATCGGATGCATTACCTTTTACCACTACACTAACTTGCTTAACACTTTCTAGTTTGAATCTACTCCCTGAAAATGTTGTGCCCATTATAGATGGTTTGAAAAGAAACACATCTTTGATGAAACTCAGTTTCAAAGATAATTCGTTATTGGGAGACGGAAGCGTTATAGACATTATAAATGCTATTTTAACTCATCGTAAATTAGAAACGCTTAATTTGTATGGAACGGGTATAAAGAGGGAAACCTTGCAAAATATAGTAAATATTTTAAGATCACATGTGGATAGTAAGAAGCCACTTGCTTTAAAGACAATTTTAGTAGATGGCTTTGACTGTGATACATTGGGACTGATTAATGTTTTTGATAATACTGGAAATTTGCGTCTTGGCATTGTTGATAATGATATTGATATTATCTCCGTTCGTATTAATGAAATGCCAGTACCCGTTGTGATAGCCACTCCAGCAGTACCTGCTATTCATGAGGAACTACCAACATTGGCGCTAGTGGAACCCATTTCTGCACCAGTGCCTCTTCCAGAGGGAGAACCTGATTTTCCCTCATATGCGCAACTTCAAAAATTGGATGAATCTAATAGAACTTTGCTTGGTAATATGGATCTTAATTTGCGAGCTGAAATACCTAATCCTCAAGAAATATACGAGTTTCCGATCAATAGAAATAGTAATTTAGGCAAAGGATCTTATGGAGAAGTATTTGCCATAAGACATATGAATACTGGATTATGGATAGCAGTTAAAGAAATGCAGAAAAATAGTGTAACTCAAACATCTTTTGAGCGTGAAATTAGAGCTCTTGTTCCTCTTCGGCCTTCGAATAATATTATTAAAATGTATGGGTATTTTTCCTATGAAAATTCTTATTATTTAGCTCTTGAATTAGCTTTATGTTCGCTTGAACCCGTATTGTATTTGTCTAGTGATTTACGCCATCCTTTACCCGTATCGATCCGTTTGCGATTTGCTAGAGAGTTCATTGCGGGATTAGTTGCTATGCATGAAAATAATTTTCTTCACTGTGATCTTAAACCAGACAATTGTTTGATTGGGCCTGATTTAAATCTACGTATTACTGATTTTGGATCGACAAAGTTGCTAAGAAAAACTCCAGGAGTGAGCAAAGGAATTGCGCCTAGTCTTTTGTGGGCAGCACCTGAAATTTTTGATGAGGATGAAAGTCGTGCTTCAGCAGCAGCAGATATGTATACTTATGGATTAATAGTTTGGAGCTTTGCTGCCTCAAAAATAACATATACATCTGCAGATTTGGGTGATGATGTACGAGATACACTAGAAAGACTCAGAGATCAGTATGAAGCTCAAAGATTAATAAATGAGTTAGACTCTGATGCCTTACCTATCTTTAAAACTTTGATAGAAAGGTGTGCTGTGTATGAACCCACTGGTCGTTGGACTGCGAAACAAGCCCAGCAGGCATTATCTGATGTTAAGGAATATCCTGTTACAGAGCAGGATCTTGTTACACTATATGAACGGGTAAAAGGTACTGTCAAAAAGTCATCTTTTCCATTCTACCAGTTACCGCGAGCCTCTTTTCCCATATCGCGATCCACAACGGTTGTTCCACCTGACCAAACACCATCCAATCCATCTCCTGCAGCAGCTGCTAGTCCTAGCTGATCATAAAGGAATACTGTCTGAAACAAAGCGTTAGCATTATATTGTTTTGCCTTCTACAATAGAAGGAGGAATTAAGGAGAGGTAGATGAACTCAGTATTGCGCAATGGTTTGTTTTTCATTGTTTGTTTGCTAAGTGGCTTTTCATCTGTTCAGGCCAGAGAAGACAATTACGATTGGATACAATTGCCTGAAGAAAAAGGTCCTCGTATCTGGATAGGGTTTGAAATAGGTGCTACTGCGCCTACCAGTGACAATCAAACCAATACGACTTATATGCCTAATCCGCCGCTTGCACCTTTAGCCGATGATTATAAAGAAACGCAAAGAGATGGTAATCTTTTGCTCAGCGCTTTAGTGGGCTATGAATGGGATTTTGATAAAGAAAAGGGCTGGTTTCCTTCAACACGTTTAGCGCTGGGCTATGAATATTTAACCAGCTCTGATGTTAAAGCGAATATCAATAAATACCAAGAAGAAACCTATTATGATTATCAATATCATATTTATTCTAATGTGATTTGGCTGGATGGGCAGCTCGATCTTTTTCAAAATTTTCTATACACCTATTTTGTTCCTTTTATTGACGTGGGTGTAGGTGTTGCTTTTAACACCTCGTCGGGTTATGACGAAATGCGTATTTCAACGGATGTGCCTGTCAGACAAAGCGCTGATTTTGAAAATGAAACGACTACCTCGTTTGCATGGAGAGCCGGTTTGGGTTTAGATTACCGTTCACCTGAATTTAAAGGTTGGACATTAGGCATTATTGCACGTTACAGTGACTTAGGTGATGCGCGCACAGGAAAATCTGAGACCTATCCTAGTATAGGAGATTTGGATGTGTCATTAGAAAATATGGAAGCCTTATTTATATTACGCTACACTTTTTAATAGGTTTTCAGGATGAAGACATTGAATATCACTATTTTAAAATTTTTGCTTTTCAATTTGCTGTTGATTATTTCTCCGCTTAGCTATAGTTTTGGAATGAATTGCACTAAACCAGTTATCAGCACTCCCTCGGTAGACCAATCGACTCCTTTTAGCTTTGACTGCATTAATACCACCGGCGTTACTTTTGGATCTTATTCTGTTACTCCTGTGGTACCTGATGGTGTCACCGCAACTGCAACTGCTTGCACGGGGCCAGTGCCACCCAATGCTGTTTGTAGTGTGGATGCAACGGTGACTCCTTTTATTCCAGGAAACTATAGTATTGATTTTAACGACTTTTACGGCGGCGAAACGCATTACGGTATTTTTTGTAATAATCCTTCTAAAGGCTGCATTGACTTTACCACCACTATTCCAGGTACTCCAGGAGCTTTTGAAGCGGGTGCATGTACCACAGGTATTTGTGTAGCTTTAGGCACTGCTTCAAATTCGCCGAAAACACCTTTTGTATATCAATCGCTTGATGGTGGTCACACTTGGAATGCAGTAACAGTAGCTGGCATCTCTACTTCTGTTACGTTTACGTCTGCTAACTGTGTGGGAAGTAATGAAAATGCATATTGTGTAGCGGTTGGGCTAGATAGCATAGCAGGTCGTGTGTTGCTTATTCAAACCACAAATGGTGGAAGCACATGGAGTCAAGTAAACACTGCAAGTTTTCCATCGAACAGTGAATTTTTAGATGTGGATTGCAGTGATGATGCTGCTATCTGTGTTGCCGCTGGTTTCGTGATTGGAAGTAGCCCACTCGTTCCTGTATTGGCGCAAACCACCGATGGCGGTGCTACGTGGGCACCAGTCACTATTACAGGTTCGCCGGGAGGCAGGTTAAATGGTGCTGCTTGTACGGGCAGCGGTGCAAGCGCTTTCTGTATTGCCGCGGGTGCTAATCTTTTTGGAGGCCCACTTCTTGCTCAAACAACTGATCAAGGTGGTTCCTGGTCTAGTATAACAATAGGAACGTCAGGTAATTTATTTGGTGCTGCTTGTACGGGGGATAATTTTTGCGTAGGTGTAGGCAGAAATTTAGTGTCGGGCGCTGCTCTTATCGTTCAAAGTATTGATACTGGAGCTAACTGGACCATCCCTGCTATTTCTGGTAGTCCTGTATTAGGCCAATTGTTTGGTGCGGATTGTGTGGGTAGTGGTGTTGGTGCGGTCTGTATAGCAGCAGGACAAAATTTAACGAGTAGTGCTCCTTTATTGGTGCAAACCTTAAATCAAGGAAGCAACTGGGCTACCAAAACTATAACTGGAGTGACTTCAGGACTGTTTGCATCGGATCCTAATATTGTTAATTGCAATGCAGCGGCTACTCAATGTATTGCGGTGGGACAAGGCGCTGGAAGTTCTCCTTTACTCGCACAAACAATAGATAGTGGAAACACCTGGGTCACTGTTGCTATTTCGGGAGGGGTATCTACGGGTAGTTTTAATGCCGCTGCTTGTATGGGTAGTGGTAGTACGACGCAATGTATTGCTGCGGGAAATAATTCTGGTTCCGGTAATGGATATTTAGTACAAAGTTTAAATCAAGGTGCTTCGTGGGCGCCGGTTCAAGATTAATTCAGGGCAAGATTAAAAGAGCAGGAATGATGATGCCAGTTTATATTTTATGGTTAATTATTGGTATTGAAGGTTTTGTTGCTTTAGCGGCGCAAATGCTCACTATTCGCCAATTAATGCCTTTTGTGGGTAACAGTGTAGTAGTGACCAGTTTAATTATTGGTTTATTTTTACTGGCATTGGCGATGGGATATTGGCGTGGCGGACAAATTATTTATGATGGTGCGCAACGATTAATGCGCAATTTTTTATTTGCAGGTGCTTGGTTAGGTATTGGTCTTTCGTATGTATTTCTCGCTTATTGGTTTTTATGGGGGCAGCAAATAACAGATTTGCCTTTATATGTATTGTTGCTGGGATATCTTTTAATCGTTACCGTATTTCCAGTGTATTGGTTAGGACAAACCGTTCCCATCGTGATGAATTTGTGGGAATCTAAACAGCATGCCGGCGTGATCGGGGGGCGAGTATTACAAATCAGCACTTTAGGATCTTTTTTAGGCGCCGTGTTAACCAGCTTAGTTCTCATGAATTGGTTAGGTTTAGGCTGGACCGTATTTATTTCGGCTAGTGCATTGTTAATGTTGTCTTCCATTCTTGTGTTGAAAGACAAAGCTTCTTTTATATGGATACTACTATCGGGCGCTTTAATAGCCTTTATTTATTGGCTTAATGTATTAGGAACAGCTCGTTTGTTTGTAGCCACTAATAATTATGCTCAATATCAGGTGATTGAACCTTTCGTGGTTGAAAAAAAATCAGGAAAGTTATTAATTATTAATAATTCCACCAGCTCTTTTGTAGCCACGGATGGTGGGGCATTTCCTTATATAGAAAAGATCAAAAGTATTATTTTTGATGATATTCAACTTAAAAATCAATCTATTTTAGTATTAGGCGCGGGTGGTTTTACCTTTTCAGCTCAGGAGATGCATGGCAACGAAGTTACGTATGTGGATATCGATCCTAATATTGATCAGATTGTGAAAGATCACTATTTAAAAACAGAAGATAAATTTGTGCCGGGAGATGCCAGGGTGTTTGTGCAACAAACTGAACTTAGATTTCCTGTGATTATTATTGATGCTTATAGCCACCAATTAACCATTCCTAGTCATTTATTAACGGTAGAATTTTTTGCGGGAGTAAATCATACATTAACACCTAAAGGCCATGCTATTTTTAATATGGTGGTTGATCCTTTATTGAATGATCCTTATTCTCGCTCAATTGATGAGGGATTACGTGCCGTATTTAAGCAGTGTGTGAGTATGCCTTTGCATTATTTAGATAAGTCGGTCAATGTGATTTATGTGTGCGAATTTAATGAACAGTTAGATATGAATAAGGTATTAAGCAGGAAAAATCCTGAATACTATACTGATGATCATAATAGAGCTACTTGGGATATGCAGTTTCTAAAAACCTGACTTCCTCAAAACATGCGATACTTTGTTAAAAGCCACCCAAAAATTGCTCAGGTAGCATGAGTACCCTCCGCTTTTTTGGGTGGCTTTTGCCTCGTCTCGCATTGTTTTGAGATTGTCAGAATAATTTAGAAGCTTAAGTAGCGGGCAGCAAAGTCTTGTAAGCTTTCTTTTTCAGATTTTTCTAGCGCTTTGCGATCAGCAATACTCTTTTTGGCTAAGGCCAGCAGTTCTGCATCTTTTTCTGGCGAAAGCTTTTTCTTTAAAAAATAGGCTTGATGTTGTTCACTCCAATAATGACCAAACTGCACAAAACTGCCATTATGGTAATTTTTCATATCTTGCAATATTTGCGCAGCTAATGATTTTTCTTGAATAAAACGCTTTTTTTCCACATTTGATACCGATTGTTGGTAAAGCGTGTGCGAATGATGATTATCCAGCAGAGTAGCGCAAGCGCCTATATTTTCAAATAAATCACGAGCCCATTGACCAAGCTCTATCGGTTTACCTTCTTTATGCAAATGGGTTTTATCATTTTGACCATGATAAACGGCTTTGCGAATATTGGATTTAATTTCTTTTATCTCGCCTTCTTTAAAAGTTGGGCTTGGAGACAATAAACACATGAGTAAAAAGCTTTCTACAAATCGAATTTCTTCTACCGTAATGCCAACTGGATCATAAGGATTAATATCTAATACTCTTACCTCTACATATTCAATTCCACGTTTGCATAAAGCATGAATGGAACGTTCGTTAGGATTAGGTCTGCGTTTGGGGCGAATAGGGCTGTAATATTCAGCTTCTATTTGCAGTAAGTTGGCATTAAGTTGTTCAAACTTTCCTTCAGCAATAGTGCCGTATTTTTCATATTCGGGTTCTGGGGTTGAAACCATTTTTTTCAAATCGCGTAAATACTCGTCTAAACTATTATATGAAATATCAATATGATGTTGTCTGCTATTCTGATAGCCCAAATCACTCATCCTGATTGAAGTTCCTTCGGGGGCATACCAAGTGCCTTCCACTAATTCTTTTATCTCATCATTAGGTTTACCCAAAAATGTGTGGCAAAAAGCAGGGGATGCGCCAAATAAAGTAATTAATAACCAGCAATAACGCCAATAATTTCTCATCAAATGAAAATATTGTTGATTAATAAAATCTTGAAGCGGTTGAGTGTCTTTAAGATGAGTTTGATAAAACTCCCAAAACTTTGTTGGAAAAGAAACATTAAGATGAATACCCGCGATCACTTGCATGCCTTTTCCATAGCGATGAGCTAAACCTTGCCGATAAATATGTTTTATTTGACCAATATTAGATTTACCATATTCTGCAATGCGAATATCACTTTCTTTAGCAAAACTACAGGGCATACTGTCTGTCCACAGTAATTCTTTGCCTATATGATGATAAGTAAAGGTATGTAAATCCATTAACCACTCAATGGCTTGCTCAGGAGTGTTAACGGGCGGTGTAATCAGTTCAATTAAGGCTTCCGAGTAGTCGGTTGTGATATAGGGGTGAGTTAGCGTTGTGCCTAATTCTTTAGGATGTAATGTTTGGGCAATATTACCATCGGGAGTGATCCGTAGGCTTTCTTTTTCAATTCCTCTCTTCATGCCTTGTAATACATGAGCAGGAAGTTTGTCAGAAAGCTGCTTTGCTTGTTGAAGAAAAAATGAGCTCACTCAGTTATCTCTCTTTATTATGCTGGAGGTTTATCTTGACCTTTTATGTTCCGGGCACGCTATATTATATACTTGCTTGCTTAAATCACACAGCGGATCAAAACTTGGTTATAATTGAATTCATTATACCTCATAACTGCTGCTCAACATCGGGTGAAATATTGTGCAACTGAAAAGACGTGCTTGGCATTATTTGAAACAACACTGGCGTTGGGTAGGTATTGCTACTATTTTACTATTGGCTTTTCTGTTAGCAATCGCTTGGTATCAACCTTGGCGCGTATGGGAATCTGAAAATCTGATCCAAAAGCTTCAAAGCCCGGAGCCTTATCAAAGACAAGAAGCATTTAATGAACTTTCTTCTTGGACTATGATGCAACGCCAACCGCTATTAAAACAATTTCAATCTACTTTAATCAGTTCTTATGAGCAGGCGATTAATACCGCGCTCATGAAAGGAGAGTGGAGAAACGCCCAATTATGGCTTCAAGATTTGCAACGCTTGTACCCAGAATTGCCTGCTGTGCCTACAGAGCAATTAAAAGTATCTTCTTATTTGGCACAACAAATTAACGTCCAAATTACGGGCATTAACCAAATTTTATCTACTTATCGTTTTTTAACACCATCTACTTTGCAAGATATCACTATTTACGAAACTCAGTTAAAAGAACTATCGCCCGATAATGCTTTGTTATATGACAAACGAATTCTGTATGCTTTGGTATTTAGCATTGATGAGGCATTGGCTGAACATGATTTTAAATTGGCTGATCAATTATTGAATTGGGGAATGGAACATTATCCCAATCAGCCAGAACTTAAAGATCGTCAGGTTCAAGTCTCACATCAATTAGCAGGCCGTCCTGCTGAAGTATTGGCTACGTGTATTTCTGAAGGGCAATCGTGTTGGGATATTACGAGTTTTCCTCCTTTGTTTAGTTATCCTTGGCTAATTCAAAATTCGGCCGAATATCCCTGGTTAGCTGATTGGAATATGAGTGCTATTGTTCAATTTGAACTAGGAAGTTATTACCGCAGAGAGGCATTACAATCGTATGCGCAACAACAGTTTATGCAAACCTCAGTAGATTTACTTAAAGCGTCTTATTTTAATTCTCCTGCAGAGCTAAGCGAATATTGGCAGTGGTTAGCTTATGCATTTATTGAGCGTGAGCAAAAAGAATATAAAGCAGCACAGCAAGCCGAATTATCGGCATTGCAACATACCTTACTTACCCAAGTAGCTGCACTTGATTTAGTAGGTGCACAAAATACCGTGGTGACGATGCAAACGATGGGTGCTGATCCTTGGTTTATTGATCAAGTGGCTTTGCCCATGTTAGGTGAAGCCTATTTAAAAGTAGGACAGCAATTAGCTGATTCAGAGCAATATGAATTAGCGATGCAGTTATTGGTGACGGGCGAAGAGTTTTTGCCTAATGATCCCGGTATTAAAGGTTTACTCACAGAATATAAAGAAGTGATGCCTTACCATGCGGCAAATTATTTAGTACAAACTAATTTAGGGCAAAGCCAAGCAGAGGTTGATGCAGGATTATGGGATGCGGCTGCCATACAAGCCTTAGGTTTTGATAAACCCACATTGTCGCCCGCTGCTAATAGTGTTAACAATAATACTGCTTGCACAGCAATTTTTTCTAGTGGTTCTAATGGTGTGCATACTTGCCAAGATCAATTGTCTTCTCATGCAAAAGGGCCTTTATTGATCGTACCACCGGCGAGTGCTCAGTTTGCTTCTTCTTATGCTATTGGAAAATATCCTATCTCTATTAGAGAATATAATTATTATTGTCATATCACTAAAGCTTGTGAAGCAAAACGTTTGCCTTCTACGCAAAAAGCAAACTTAAAAGAAAAGAGCAGAAAAAACACACCGGCTAATTCTAGTTTAGATTTATCTGATGTGCAGGTAGCTAAGCAAGATTATGATGATTATTGTAAATCTACAGGCACCTGCAGCAGTACCGATCCGAATGCACAAGATTATCCGGTCACTGATATTACATTGGCAGAAGCAGCGGCTTATATGAATTGGCTTTCTAAAACCACTAAGCAAACGTATCGCTTACCTACGGAAACAGAATGGCGCTATGCCATATTAAGCAATGAAATTTATCGATGCACATCTGATACTTTATTAAAATTGCCACAAAAATTAAAACCCGTACAACAAGGCAGTATTAACCGTTGGGGAATTGCGCATGAATTGGGAATTTTACAAGAGTGGGTGCAAACACCTAGAAATATTGGAACAATGGGCCCAGAACATGCAGATAATCCGCCTGTTTGCTCTTTGCCTTTAGAAACCAGTGAAGAATCCAGAGAGCCTTCACAACATAAAGGTTTCCGCGTACTTCGCGAAATGTAATTTTTTTTCACCAATAGCTAATGTCCTATTGAATGGCCATCCTTCTTATGATTAATATAGTATTAATTTTAATGGCCAAGGAAGTAGATTATGGGACTACAAGATTGCGCATATAAGGATATTTTTTCACATCGAGAAGTGATAGAAAATCTTATGAATCCTTTTTTCCATGCAGGAGAATTAAAAGGGATAGAAATTACTTCCCTAGAAAAGGTCAATTCTCACTATATCAGTGGGCAATATAGGAAAAGAGAAAGTGATGTGGTATGGAAAATGCGATACAAAGGGGAATGGCTCTATTTGTACGTATTATTAGAGTTTCAATCCACCGTTGACCGGTACATGAGTATTCGATTGATGTCTTATATTGGACTTCTTTATGAAGATTTAATCAAGTCGAAAAGCCTCACTGAAAAAGGCATGTTGCCTCCCGTTTTACCTTGGGTTATCTATACTGGCAAACCGGACTGGTCAGCACCTTTGCATTCACACTTACTCTTGGAGGAAACCACTCCTACAGAAATGAAGAATTATTTTCCTCATTTTAGATATCACTTATTAGAGGTTGGACGTTATTCTCTAGAAAAATTAGAATCAAAATCCGATAAAGAAAATTTAGTCGCTTTATTGATTGAACTAGAACAGAGCGAATTTAATTGGGTATTTGCAAAACCCATATTGGAACGATTAGATAATCAATTACAAGGTGAAGATTTACAAAGTTTGCGGCGTGCTTTTGCGATATATGCTTACCACATGCTAAAATTAAGAAAAAAAGGGATGCCGCCAATGGAAGACATAGACCTAAAGGAGGTAAATAATATGTTAGCTGAACGTATACAAGCGTATGAAAGCGGATTAATTCAACAAGGTTGGCAAGAAGGCAGACAAGAAGGTAAAGAAGAAGGAAGTCAGCAACGATCAGAAGCCATAGCCAAAGAAATGTTAAAAAGAGGATTAGATCAGCGTCTTGTTTCTGAAATCCTCAGATCTTCGGAATCATTAGATAATAAAAACACTTAACAACTTTATATTTTGGATTAAATAAAAATTAGCGGGCGAAAGAAACGGGAGAATAATGTCTTAAAATCCCTACGCCAACGCCTTCTACTTCTAAGGTTTGTTGAGTGATATCCACGCTAATAGGTGGAATATCAGGATTGGCAGATAATAAGCGAATAATATTGTTAATGCGTTCGTAACGCTTAACCAAGACTTCTTTGTTTAAATAGACAACCACGATTTGGCCGTTATTAACATTTTGGGTTTTATGCACGGCTAATAAATCGTTTTCTAAAACACCGGCGTCTCTTAAACCATTACCTTGAATACGTAATAGATAATCGGCTTTAGGTTGGAAAAGTTGTTCGGCAGGGCAGTATCCTTCTATATGTTGTTCAGATAGAATGGGATTGCCAGCGGTTAAATGGCCAACAATGGGCACACCTTGAGCTTGGCGTAAACGCAAGCCTCTAGAGAGTCCAGGTAAAATTTCGATAGCGCCTTTACGAGCAAGGGCTTTTAAGTGATCTTCGGCTGCGTTAACAGACCGAAATCCGAGTTCTTTCGCAATTTCGGCTCGGGTAGGTGGAGCACCAAATTGCTGAATATGGTTAGAGATTAAATCGAGTACTTGGCGTTGCCTTTGGGTCAGCTTTACCATAGGTATTATCCTACTTAATATAGTGACATAAGTATATATGATTGGTGGTCAAATGTCCAGTAGTCTGAGGGACATAACAAGGGAAAACAATGGCGGTTATTTTAGCGTTTGATACCTCAACTCATGCTTGTTCAGCAGCTCTTTCTATTGATGGAGTCGTGGATGAGAGTTTTCAATGGGCACCCCAGCTCCATGGTGCTCTTATATTGCCTATGATTAAAGACTTATTACTTCGCTCCGATCGGAAATGGGATGATATTGATGCAATTGCTTTTGGAGCAGGCCCTGGCAGTTTTACCGGTGTGAGATTGGCTGCTAGTGTTGCCCAAGGTTTGGCCATGGGAACTCAAAAACCTTTAATCGCTGTTTCTTCATTAATGGCTATGGCCGATGCTTTTTATCGGCAGCTGGGCTTTACCTATTTAGCTTGTGCTTTTGATGCCAGAATGGGGGAAGTTTATTGGGGAACTTATGAGTTTTTAGAGGGTAAATGGGCCATTACTACCCCAGAATGCGTGGTAAAACCAGAGAATATTCCTCCACTTCCTGAGGGTAAACCCTGGGTCGGGGTGGGTGAAGGCTGGGGGGCTTATACTGAAAAGCTTTTGGAGGCTTCTCAAATTCTGCATTGCTATCCTCGTGCTTTTCCTAGAGCCGGAAGTGTTGCTAGGCTAGCTGAAGAAGCTTTTTTTAGAAAAAAATTCTTATCTCCTGAGCAGGCATTGCCCACTTATATTAGAAACCAAGTTGCCAACAAGTAAAACCTTTTGTTTTTCAATGAGTTACGATTATCCTCAAAGTCTGCTTATCTCTTTTTGCTTAATCACATTATTGTAGTTTGTGGGTTGACTGGTATTTGTTTGTTAGCTAAATCTATGGTATCATTTGCAAGTAATGAAACTAAATATCTTATCTCTGAACTTACTTTAGGTAAATGGCTTACAAGAAGTCAGGCGAAAGGCTGATGCTTTTTAATTTCTAGATGTGTACACTAACTCACATGTAGTAAATAAAAACGCTTTTCGGGAGACTCGATAGAGCACCTAAGAAAAGCAAGGGTTTTACGTTTAATTGCAAACGTAATAAATTATCTGAAAATCAAATGGAAACTTAACATTATGCCTAGAAAAACTGACAAACGAGTACGCTTAGTAGATGCTGCTAAGTACCTTATCCACAAACAAGGGTTTAACCTAACAACGCTGGCGGATATTGCTCAGGAAGCGGATGTTCCGCTAGGTAACGTTTATTATTACTTCAAAACCAAGGATGCAATTGGCGAGGCTGTTTTAGAAAGTCGTGCTAAAGAATTGCATGAAAACCTTCAAACTTGGGAACAACATGCTGATTCTCATGACCGTTTAGCGGCTTTATTGAAATCTGAGATAGACCAAGCAGACAATATCGCTCGCAGTGGTTGTCCAGTGGGCAGCTTATGTCAAGAATTAGCGAAACAAGGCGGCGCTTTAGCTGACGCTTCTGCTAAGTTATTGAACGACACCCTTCATTGGTGTGAAAAACAGTTCCGTACCTTAGGTCACGGACAGCGTGCTCCTGAATTGGCATCTCAGTTTGTTGCCATGACTCAGGGTGCTTCTTTGATGACCTGTACATTTAAAGATCCTAAGTTGACCTCTAAAATGTCTGCTTTAACAGAGCAATGGTTGAAAGACCTTCGTGCTACTGCAGGTAATAAATCAACAGCTCGTGTTGCTGAAGCGGTTGCTTAAACTCACTTATTATACAGAGACGGATTTTACGATTCGTCTCTGTTATAATATCTCTCATGATTTCACACTTCATTACTAAATCTCTTTCCTGGAAACACATGATTCGCAGTGTTTTTTCTGCTTTTATTGGTATTCAAAAAAAAGGTATTGCAGACGAAGACTTTGCCCACGGCAATGTCTATGTTTATGGAGCTTTCGGAATAGCAGGAGTAGTCGTGCTTATTGTGTTGATTGCCCTAATGGTTAAGTGGGTAATAAGCGTATAGTTTTCGACGGGTTTCTATTGAGGTTTTATATCCAATTCTTCTGCGGCTTTTAAAGCATCGGCAATAGCTTGTTGCAAATGAGTCATTTGCTGAGGAGCTTCTGCCATATTTTGTTGTCGAATCATCTCGTTAAGTGAACGAGCTTCTTTTTTAATTTCTTCCATTCCACAATAGGAGGCTGAACCAGCTAATTTATGTGAAATATAATCTAAATTTTTCCAATTCTTTTTAGCCACTGCTTCTTGTAATTCACGGCTTTGCTCGGGTAGTTCATTGACCAGCATTTGAATAATTTCACGAGCAATAGATTCTTGTCCACCACATAACTGCACAGCGGCACTGAAATTAAGACTTTTATTTTGAAGGTTCATAATAGTTATACTTTTTCCAACTCTTCCTCCTATATTAGGCTAAAAAATAGCTATTGTCATCAATTTGAGCTATATATGACTGCTCTCCAACCCCCTCATAGTGCTATGTCAGTACTAAAACCTAATATGATATAATCGGCATCTTTACTATAAGATAGTAGGGACTGATATGCCTCCTGTTATAAGTACTGCCGATGTCACTCGCTTAGCCCATGATGGTCGTGGAATAGCTAAAGTGGATGGAAAAACCGTTTTTATAGCGGGTGCACTTCCAGACGAACAAGTGACGTTTACGTATACCCAACGAAAAAACCAGTTTGATCAAGGTAAAGTGCTGGATGTTCTGGTACCTAGCCCTCATCGTGTGGAGCCTAAATGTGAACATGCCAGCATTTGTGGCGGTTGTCGTTTGCAGCATATGGATGCTGAGTCACAAGTGGATTCTAAACAAGCCATCTTATTAGAGCAGTTAATCCATTTTGGAAAAGTCACACCTCCTAAAGTGTTAGCTCCGCCTTTAACAGCATCAGTATGGGGATATAGGCGTAAAGCACGATTGAGTGCTAAATATGTGAGTAAAAAAGAACGTTTCCTATTAGGCTTTCATGAAAAAGAAGGTCGATATGTAGCTGATCTGACTCGCTGTGAAGTATTACATCCTGCTATTGGATTACATTTGGTCGAATTAAGAGAAGTGTTAAGCCAACTTTCTATCGATAGAGCACTTCCACAAATTGAAGTCGCAGTAGGTGATGATGCAATAGTATTAGTGCTTCGCCATTTAGAGCCACTCACAGATGCGGATAAAAAATTACTGTCGGAATTTGGTGAGCAACATAAAATGACCTGGTATTTGCAATCCGGTAATGCGAGTACGGTAGTGCCATTAAATAAACCCGCCGTTTTATCTTATGCTTTACCTGCTTACAATTTGACATTAACTTTTTCTCCATTGGATTTTGTGCAAATTAATGACAGTATCAATCAGTTGATGGTGCAACAGGCGATGGAATGGTTAGATATTAAACCGACTGATCGGGTATTAGATTTGTTTTGTGGTTTAGGAAATTTTAGCTTGCCATTAGCCCGCTTAGCCGAAAAAGTCGTAGGCGTAGAAGGGGATAACGAAATGGTAAAGCGCGCCAGACACAATGCAGAACTTAATCAATTAAATAATACGGAGTTCTACGCAGCGGACTTGAGTAAATCTTTTTCTGATATGCCCTGGGCTAAACAACGATATAACAAAATATTGTTAGATCCTGCCAGAATGGGTGCTTTAGAAATTGTGCAGCAAATTCAAATGTGGAAAGCTACACATATTTTGTACGTATCTTGCAATCCCGCTACTTTTGCCCGTGATGCCGGTGAATTGGTTAAACAAGGTTATGAATTAAAGCGCTTGGGCGTTTTAGATATGTTTCCACATACGCATCATGTGGAAGCAATGGGACTCTTTGTTAAAAAATAGATAGTTAGGACGTAGGTAATACTATGGTCAGTGTTAAAAAATCAAGCACAGTCTTTGATAAGACCGAATGGTTTAACTACCTTGCTGAGCATTTCACTCAGGAAGAAGTACAGCTTATCGAAAAAGCGTACGCGCTGAGTGAAAAAATAAACGATAATATTCCTCCTCTCGTTGAAAACATCTCTGTATTGCAACACAGCGTTAATATAGCCAACGTATTAGTTGATCTAGGTTTGGATGGGGTAACCATTGCTGCCGCGCTTGTAGTGCTTCCTGTGCAGCAACATGCACTAACACCTGCACAAGTCTCAAATCAGCTAGGTTCGGTTGCATTGAAGTTGGTAGAAAGCGTAGGTGCTATGAAAGCAATTGATTCTTTACACCATAGCGGTGGTAAGCATCAAAATTCTGTTCAAATGGATAAATTGAGAAAAATGTTATTGGCGATGGTGGATGATCCACGAGGCGTATTGATTAAACTGGCCGAGCATTTGTGCACATTGCGAATGGCGAAATATTTCCCTGTCGAATATCAACAGCAAGTAGCTGAACAAGCGGCTGATATCTATGCACCTTTAGCCAATCGCTTGGGCGTCGGGCAGTTGAAGTGGGAAATGGAAGATTTATCTTTTCGTTACCGTGAACCTAATACGTATAAATATATTGCAAAGCTATTAGATGAAAAACGCTTGGATAGAGAAGATTATTTGCACGCCGTTATCGGAGAACTGCAAACCGCATTAACACAAGATGGTATTGAAGCTGAAGTTCAAGGACGAGTAAAACATATTTACAGTATTTGGCGCAAGATGCAGCGTAAGAAAGTCGACTACGATGAAATTTATGATGTAAGAGCCATACGAATTTTGGTAGATAAAATCGCAGACTGTTATGCGGCTTTAGGAACAGTGCATCGTTTGTGGAGACATGTACCTAAAGAGTTTGATGATTATATTGCTATGGCTAAACAAAATGGTTATCAGTCTTTGCATACCGCTGTAGTAGGACCTAAAGGTAAAGTGGTTGAAGTACAAATTAGAACTCGACAAATGCATCAAGATTCTGAACTAGGTGTTGCTTCTCATTGGCGTTATAAAGAAGGTGTACGTCATGATCCTATCTATGAAGACAAAATTGCATGGCTGCGTCAATTAATATCATGGCAAGAGCAAGTGGCTGATGCTGATGAATTAATTAATGAACTTAGAGAAAAAGTCTATGATGAGCGCGTTTACGTATTAACACCTAATGGTGAGGTTCTTGATTTACAGCGAGGTGCTACGCCTCTGGATTTCGCTTATCAAGTACATACTACTATTGGACATCGATGCCGTGGTGCTAAAGTAAACGGACGTATTGTTCCTTTGACATCTGCGCTTCATACCGGCGATCAAGTGGAAATTTTAACGGCAGGAGAGCCTAACCCTAGTCGTGATTGGTTAAATCCTGATTTAGGTTATTTAATGACGCAACGCGCGCGGTCAAAAGTAAAAGCCTGGTTCAGAGAGCAAAACAGAGAACAAAATTTGAGCGCTGGTAGAGCTTTAATGGAAAAAGAATTGCAGCGCTTAGGTTTAGAAAGTATTGATTATAAAGCACTGGCTCCCAAACTAAATTTTATAGAGGGTGAAGATGTATTAATTGCATTAGGTCGTGGTGATCTGAGACCTATACAGCTTATTCATTTATTACGCGATACCACAGGCTTACCTAAATCAGAAGTCAATAAAATAAGTGATGTAGCGTCTTTGCTTTCTGACACCTATTCTAAATCAACACATGCTGATCATTTGATTGTGCAAGGAGTTGGCAATTTACTCACACATATGGCGGGTTGCTGTCGCCCTGTCTCTGGGGATAAAATTATTGGTTATGTTACCCAAGGTGCGGGTATTTCTATTCACAGAATAGAATGTGCCAATGTGACGCATGCGCGAGAAGTGAGACCGGAGCGTTTGGTGGAAGTGACCTGGGGAACTAAAGGTGCTGAAAAGTATCCTGTCACTATTCAAATTACAGCCAATGATAGACAGAATTTATTGCGGGATATTACACAAGTATTTGCTAATGAACGGTGCAGTATATTAGCGCTTAATAGCAGTCTTAAAAAAGAAGTGGCAAATATTACGCTTACGGTAGAAATTACGAGCTTAGAAAAATTAGGCAAAGCCTTAGAGAGAATACAACAATTACCCTATATTTTAGAAGTCCGCCGTTTACGGCAATTATAAATGCGATAAGGAGCATATCATGGAAAAATTAAAGATTATTTTACTAGGGCCACCCGGTGCAGGTAAAGGAACACAAGCCGCTTTTATTTGTGAGCGCTTTCATATTCCACAAATTTCAACAGGTGATATGTTGCGTCAGGCCGTGAGCAATGGAACGCCATTAGGGAAAAGAGCACAAGAATATATGCAGCAAGGGCAATTAGTTCCTGACGAAGTAGTAATTGGATTAATCAATGAACGCATTCAAATGCCTGATTGTGCTAATGGATTTTTGTTAGATGGTTTTCCACGTACTATTGCACAAGCAGATGCTTTACAGCATTCTTCTGTAGGAATTACACATGTATTAAAGCTGCTAGTTCCTGATAAAGAAATTATTGAGCGCGTGATAGGTCGTCTTGTACATCCTGCTTCCGGACGTGTATATAATCTTTTTACACATCCACCTAAACAAGCAGGGGTAGATGATGTTACGGGAGAACCATTGATACAACGTGAAGATGATAAAGAAGAAACTATTCGCAAACGTTTAACGGTTTATCATGAACAAACAGCACCACTTGCAAAATATTATCAAGATTTACAAACACAAGATGCGTCTGCACCACGTTACACAGAAATAGATGGATTAGGTAACATTGACGTAGTATGTCAGAAAATATTAAATGCATTAACATTCGAATCTTCATCTCACAAAACATAAAAAAATGATTGATCGGGGTAATGATTACCCCGATTACACATCAAATGAGATTTTTTTTCATTTTTTTTCACATTTTTATAAAAAATAGTTACTTTTTTTTTGCACATTTGGAAATGTGTGCTATTGTATTAGCTAATAGAGTAGTTTGACTATAACTTAGGAGATAACACAATGGTCGCTAAAAGAAAATCAAGCAAACGTTCTACAGGTTCTTCTTCTTTAAAGAAGATCAGAACAAGCTTATCTAGAGCTGTGAAGAAAGTTAAACATGACGCTGCTAAGAAAGTAGCTGAATTGAAACGTTCTCATAATGCTAAATTGGCTGAAGCAAAGAAATCTGCTAAGCCTAAGAAAGCAAAAAAAGCGCGTAAAGCTAAAAAAACGACAAAACGTCGCGCTAAGAAAGCATAATAGTATCTAGTTAGATATTATAATGTTGCAGGAAAAACCGGCTCTGTTACTTGTAACTGGCCGGTTTTTTCTTATGTGGTAGGTCACTTTTCAGAAGGAATATTATATGAAACAAACAACCAATACCGGTATTAGCCAAAAAGAAAGACAAGAAATCGCTAATGGTCTTATTCAATTACTCGGTGACACATATATTTTGTATCAAAAAACTCACAATTTTCATTGGAATGTGACTGGATCTATGTTTAGTAGTTTACATTTGATGTTTGAAACTCAATACAACGAATTATGGATGGCAGTAGATGTGATAGCGGAACGGATCAGAGCTTTAGGTTTTTTCGTTCCCGTTGACTTCAAAT
This sequence comes from Gammaproteobacteria bacterium, assembly GCA_965279305.1. Lineage (GTDB taxonomy): Bacteria > Pseudomonadota > Gammaproteobacteria > JBIOEC01 > JBIOEC01 > JBIOEC01. Next base: position 1,458,950 of record OZ257143.1, read on the forward strand.
CTTCTATAAAATTGCCAACTGATGTCCCCAAAGCTGAAGAAATGATCAAGCAGCTGCTTGATGGGCATGAAACGATTGCTAGAAATGTTCGAAAATTGTTCGATCTGGCTGATGATGCTGACGATGAAGCGACTGCTGATCTAGTTACCGAGCGTTTAAACACCCATGAAAAAACGGCTTGGATGCTAAGAAGCACTTTAGGGGCTTAATCTTATCATTTGAGTATTTTTAAAATAAACGAATATTCAAAAGCCACTTCTTTTAGTGCAGAAAAGCGTCCACTAGCACCACCATGACCTGCACTCATATTCACTTTTAGTAGAAGAGGGTGCAGATCGGTTTTGTAAGTACGAAATTTAGCCACCCATTTTGCCGGTTCCCAATATTGCACTCGCGGATCGTTAAGTCCAGCGGTAACCAACATAGCCGGGTAATCCGTTTTTTTAATATTATCGTATGGCGAATAGAGCTTAATATAATCATAATATTCTTTATTTTCAGGATTTCCCCATTCCATATATTCGCCCGTAGTTAATGGAATAGTGGGATCTAACATGGTATTTAACACATCAACAAAAGGTACATCCGCAATAGCGGCAGCACATAAATCTGGACGTAAATTGAGTACTGCACCGACTAATAAACCACCTGCGCTGCCTCCGGAAATAACAAGATGTTCAGGTGATGTGTAACCCAATTGACATAAATGTTCAGCGCAAGAAATAAAATCGGTAAACGTATTATTTTTTTGTAACAACTTTCCTGCTTCGTACCAGAATTCGCCATTATCTCCACCACCTCGTACATGAGCGATAGCAAAAATAAAGCCTCTATCTAATAAGCTTAAACGAGAGGATGAAAACCAGGGATCTAAGCTTATCCCATAAGAACCATATCCATAAAGATATAAACGAGTATTAGGTTTTTTAGGTGTATTTTTATGATAAACCACGGAAATAGGAATGGATGTTCCATCAGTTGCGGTGGCATAAATACGTTCGCTAATATAGTTTTCAGAATTAAAATCACCTATAACCGTCGTTTGTTTTAAAAATAATTTTTCTTTCGTTTGTAAATTGATATCATAAAAAGTGCGAGGAGTTGTCAGTGAACTATAAACCACACGAAGTGTTTCGCTATCAAAATCTACGTTATCAATAGGTTCTACTGAATAAGCAGGTTCGTTAAATTCGATGATATCATCTTGATTATTTTTAAGGCCAATAATACGTATTTGTAAATTGGCTTGTTGTCGTTCGGTAAGGGCTAAAAAATCCCTGAAAATTTCAAGATTTTCTAACTTTACTTCAGGGCGATGAGCAACAATAAATGTGGGTTTTTCATCGCTTTTTCTCTCTTTTTTAATCTTAATTAACTCATAATTTTTGGCATTTTTATTAATGAGTAAATACCAGGAATCAGTGTGTGAAAAAACATCATACTTTACATTTTCTTCTCTAGGATAAATACACTGAAACTCATCATGAGGAGCATCTGAATTAATAAAACGGGTTTCAGATGTCATCGTGCTATTGCTTTCGATATAAATATATTTGTCGTCTTTACTACGAGCAACATTTAAACGAAAAAGTGTATCCGACTCTGTAAAATGAAGTTGAACTTCTTGGGTTACTAAGTCAAAAGACCATACTTGGAAGGGTCTCCATGCATTATCATGTTTGGTAAAAAAAATAGTGGTATTATCATTGGCCCAAACAATATGCGGTGCAATATTATCAACTGATGTTTTAATGGTAGTGTTGGTGTCTAGGTCTTTAATATAAAGTACAAACTCTTCATTGCCGGCAATATCTTGTGTATACGCTAAATATCGTTGATTGGGGCTGGTTTCAACTCCACCTATATGAAAATAAGAATGATTTTTTGCCAATTCATTTTCATCTAATAAAATTGTTTCGTCGTTATCTAAGGTTTTAGCTCGTCTACAAAAAATAGGATATTCATTTTTTTCAAAAGTACGCCAATAATAATAAAAGCCTTTTTCAAAGAAAGGAACTGACATATCGGTTAATTGAATGCGAGAGCACATTTCGTTAAATAAACTCTCTTGTAACGTCAGAGAGTCTTTCATAATATAATCGGTATAGGCGTTCTCCGCTTTTAAATATGCGAGAACATCCGGATCTTTATCTTGGTAGCGCAGCCATGCATAGGGATCGATGTGTGTCTCTCCATGCAATTGGTAAGTGTAAGGTTGTTGTTTAGCGATTGGAGGCAGCATCATAATAGACTATAATAAAAAAATATTCGGGATAACATTATTGCTTAAGGAAGCCTATATGTCTAATTTGCCTCCATTGTCATCTCTACGAGAATCATTAACCGTTAATGGTAAAACCTATTCTTTTTATAATATTAAAAAACTGCAAATCGAAAGATTACCTTTCGTGCTGAGAATTGTACTGGAAAACTTGGTTCGTCACCTTAATACTCCTCATGTGAACGAAGACGATATTAAAGAAGTCTTATCTTGTGCAGATGACTATCCTAGCGATAAAGAGATTTATTTTATGCCGGCACGCGTACTTTTACAGGACTTTACAGGGGTTCCAGCTATTGTAGATTTGGCCGCTATGCGTGAAGCTATGAAGAATTTAGGTGCTGATCCTGAAAAAATTAACCCATTATTGCCAGTTGAACTTGTGGTTGATCATTCTGTTCAAGTGGATAAATTTGGTACTCCGGATTCTTTACAGTTTAATACGGATAAGGAGTTTGAGCGAAATAAAGAGCGCTATGCATTTTTAAAATGGGGACAACAAGCGTTTTCTAATTTTAAAGTGGTTCCTCCTGATACCGGTATTGTTCATCAGGTGAATTTAGAATATTTAGGGCGTGTTGTTTTCAATAATGAAAATGAACTTTATCCCGATACCTTAGTAGGTACTGATTCGCATACCACCATGATTAATGGTTTAGGTGTTTTAGGCTGGGGTGTGGGTGGAATTGAAGCAGAAGCAGCTATGTTAGGCCAACCCATTTCTATGTTAATTCCTGAAGTGATGGGATTTGAATTGACAGGGCGTTTACCGGAAGGAACTACTGCCACCGATTTAGTATTGCGTGTCACTGAAATGCTAAGACAAAAAGGCGTGGTAGGGCAATTTGTAGAATTTTATGGTGAGGGTTTAACTCATTTACCTTTAGCGGATCGTGCGACTATAGGCAATATGGCACCTGAATATGGCGCAACGTGTGGTTTTTTCCCCGTCGATGCTGAAACTTTAAATTACTTGAAGTTAACTGGTCGTGCACCTGAACAAATTGCATTAATTGAAGCGTATACCAAAGCACAAGGTTTATTTTTTGAACCAGGACAACACACGGTTAATTATTTGGATAAATTGCAGTTAGATTTATCTACGATTGTGCCTAGCTTAGCAGGGCCTAAACGCCCGCAAGATAGATTAGATCTCACTAAAGCTAAAGAAGCTTTGCGAGATACTTTGGAAAAATCAAAAGTAGAAGCACCTTCAAAAGAAAAACAAGGTTTAAAGCATGGCGATATCGTTATTGCGGCTATTACGAGTTGTACTAATACGTCTAACCCTGCTGTGATGTTAGGGGCGGGATTATTAGCTAAAAAAGCGATTGAAAAAGGTCTTTCCTCTAAAAAGTGGGTGAAAACGAGTATGGCACCCGGCTCACGTGTGGTGACAGATTATTTAGAAAAATCAGGATTAATGCCTTTTTTAGTAAAATTAGGATTTGATTTAGTGGGTTATGGTTGTACCACGTGTATTGGTAATTCTGGACCATTACCTGAAGAGATTAGTAAAGAAATTCAAGAAAATAATTTACATGTGGCCGCCATATTATCGGGCAATAGAAATTTTGAAGGACGTATTCATCCCGAAGTGCGTTTAAATTATTTAGCATCACCTCCATTGGTAGTGGCATATGCATTAGCAGGAACTATGGATATTGATTTGTATAAAGAGCCATTAGGCAAAGATCAGCAAGGGAATCCTGTTTTTCTAAAAGATATTTGGCCTACGCAACATGAAATTCAAAAAATGATTACCGATTCTGTACAAGCTTCTATGTTTCAGAAACGTTATTCAGAAGTCTATCAAGGTGATGAAAATTGGGCTGAGTTGGCTGCTCCTGAAGGAAAACTGTACGGATGGGATTCTACGTCGACTTATGTAAAGTATCCACCTTACTTTGAAGGAATGACATTACAACCTAAAGAACTAGAAGATATTTTGAATGCACGCGTATTAGTAAAAGTGGGTGATAGTGTGACAACGGATCATATTTCTCCTGCCGGTAATATTAAACGTGAAAGTCCTGCTGGGCGTTATTTGTTAGGCCATGGGGTCTCTGAGGCTGAATTTAATTCCTATGGCTCCAGACGAGGCAATGATGAAGTGATGGTGAGAGGTACGTTTGCTAACGTACGTTTACGAAATGAAATAGCGCCTGGTACAGAAGGTGGCTGGTCTGAATATTTACCTACCGGTGAACAGATGAGCATTTTTGATGCTTCAGTACTTTATAAAAAAGATCGTATTCCTTTATTAGTATTAGCTGGAAAAGAATATGGCTCAGGCTCTTCTCGAGATTGGGCAGCAAAAGGACCTAAGTTATTAGGCATAGTAACTGTTATTGCAGAAAGCTATGAACGTATTCATCGTTCTAATTTAGTAGGAATGGGTATTTTGCCTTTGCAATTTAAAGAAGGTGAAACCGCGGCGAGTTTAGGTTTAACAGGAACGGAAGTATTTTCAATCGAAGGTTTAAAAGCCGGTTTGAAAAAAGGAAATTTGACTGAGATAAAAGTAAAAGCAGTGCATGAAAGTGGCAACATCATTTCTTTTATAACAAAAGTTCGTTTAGATACCCCACAAGAAGTACTCTATTATCAACACGGCGGCATTTTGCCTTACGTGCTTAGACAATTAGCGTCCAAAAAATAGAGATGTAAAATCTTTGAGCATATCTTGTCTTTTTTTGGAATATGTTAGTTCTATCACCTTTTTAAAAAGTAAGCAGATTGTTTGCTTTGCGTGGAGACATTCTTCCGTTAACTGATGGCGAATCTCTCTACTTTCCGTAATCTTTTTCCATGAGTGCTTGTGCGAAGATAATCTTAAGCTTACGGAGAATCTCTTAAAAATAAATATCGAATTTATGCATAAAAATTAAGAAATATCAGCAATGTACGTTTTATTTTTTAATGCTAGTATTAAAAAATATTGATAAGAAATCCTATGCTTCAGAAACCTAAGAAACTTTTTATGTACAGAGAAATACGTTTGTCGACGCTTGTGCGTCCTGAGAATTGTATGATAGCTTTGGGTGGCAAGTTCTTAGCAGTAGTCGAAGTATTAGGAAGTGTGCCCGTAAACTAAGACGTGGTAGTATAAAACTTTTTAGGAAAGCTGACTATGATGTTCCAGATATTTAAAAAACCTTTTTCCGCATTGCTTCTCTCAAGCCTATTTTTCTTAGGCGCCTCTACCGCTCAAGCGGTTGAGCAAGAGCAGTTTCATTTGCTGGTTGATGTGTCAGGCAGCATGCAACGTTTCGATCCACAAAAGCAGCGTGTTGCTGCATTAAAACAATTTATCAATGAAATTCCAGACGGTAGCCAAGCAGGCATTTGGACTTATGCTGGCCAAGTGAATATGTTGTTAGCGCCTTCCACTGTTAATGCCCAATGGCGCCAACGTGCTGATCAAGCGGTGTCTAGCATTAGTGGTTATGGCCCTAATGCAAATTTAGCCAATGCTGTTGCTCAGGCCACTCATCACTGGCGTAATGCCCCTGCACGTAGCGGACGCAATCTGATTGTGTTAACCGATAATGGTGTGACATTGAATAATGCCGCGGCGCAAAGCGAATCTGCTAAACAACAATTGCTGAATACTTTAATTCCTCAGTTGCAAAAAAGTCAGATAAGAGTCTTTGCACTTGGTTTTCCTCATGCCGATAAAGCCTTGCTTCAAAAGATAACCAGTGAAACTCAAGGTTCTTTTCAATCTGTTGAATCGCCTACGGCTATTCCTACAGCAATGTCTTTGCTAGAAACGAGTTTAGCGACATCTGCAACGCCTAATACCGTTGCACAAATTACTGCTGAACCTGCACCGGCTGTTGTACAAGAAACAGTTCCTCTTACCGCTCCAGTGGATGCACCGCTTATTAATGCTCCTGTAGTGCCTGAGCAAGCTCCAGCGCTTAACTCTTCTGCGGATGCTCAAATAATAGTGGCAGAAGCAGAAATAGCTGCTCCTATTCAAGAACTTGCGCAAGTGGAAGCCTCTGTGCCTCTTCCTCCTCCTACTGAGTTGGGACAAGCAGAGTCTGCTCAAATTAAAGCTCAGTTGGCTGAAGCTGAAGCAAAACTTCAGGAACTCATTACTGAAGCGACTAATAAAGCGATGGCAGCTCATGCGGCTGACGAAGGTTTAGAGGCTGCTTCATCAACAGCAGCTTTAACAGGACAGCAGTTATCTGAACCCATGGTTATTACATTGGATGATGGTTCTGTGTTGGTAACTTCTGATCAAACGAAAGCAACGGCTTTCTCTGAAGAAACGGCCGCTGTAGAGCAAGCTAAGCTCGCGTCAGAATCACTGCCTGCAGTGACTTTTAACGAAGAAGCTGACGTAATAGCAGAACCTACGGCTTTAGAATCGTATGCAGCGTCTGAGAGCGATATATGGCCACTTATTCTCTCTATACTGGCGGTGCTGAATGTGATTGTTATTTTCATGTTGTTTATCGGACGTTATTTCTGGCTACGCCATAAAAGACGTGCGACAGACTCTGTTTACGCAATGAATTAAAAAAGGTAGTGCTATATGACTGAAGTCGCTATTATCGTATTTTTATCTGAACTGGTAATTATATCTGGTGCTCTGACCTGTTGGTTTGCGGCTAAATGTTATTACTATAAAAAACGCCAAAAAGAATCGGTTGATCTGATCCAGAGTACCTGGAAACGTCAGCAGCACCTTTATGGTGAAGTGTTACGCAAACGCTTAGGAGTTATCTATCAAGCGGAAGGTGAGGATTTGGCTTGTATGGTGGATGCCGTTCTTCAGCGTGAGCAACAATTAGTTAATCAGCTTATTTCTTGCTTGGCGGATCCGGAACCACAGCATTTATCTGAGCTAATGCACTTTATTAACCGTCATGGAGATATCTATTGCCAATTGGCCTCCAGGAAGGCCGGATAGTCCCTCGTTTTTACTCTCCTCGATATGTGATATTCTTGCCTGCATCATACGCAGGCATTTTTTTTTCCAAGTGCTATAATTACATACAATATGGTTATGGAAGTATATGTTACCTTTTAAATTTTGTTTAAATCAGACTACCCGCGAGCGCTGGATTGAAACCAGCATCACTGGCAAAGCTTTGCTTAATACCCCCTTACTCAATAAGGGTACTGCTTTTTCCTATGATGAACGCCGTACTTTCGGGCTTTTAGGTAAGCTCCCTCAGCGCATTGAAACCTTAGATGAGCAGGTTGAGCGCGCTTATCAGCAAACCATGAGCTATGAGTACGATAAGCTCCAACAAAATATTTATCTTAATAATCTTCATGATCGCAATGAAACGGTTTTTTATCGTCTTTTGATAGAACACATGGAACAACTCTTACCGGTTATCTACACACCTATTGTTGGTGCTGCGGTTAAACATCATGGCCGAGAATTCAGACAGCCTAGAGGAATTTATATTGCTTATCCTGATAGAGAACATATTGCTGAAATATTAGAGAATCGTTCTCATCCCGATATTCGTTTAGTAGTTGCCACTGATGGTGAAGGTGTTTTAGGTATTGGCGATCAGGGAGTAGGGGCTATTGATATCCCTATCGCTAAATTAGTGGTCTACACCTTATGTGCTGGCATTAATCCCGCTTATACATTACCTATTATGTTAGATGTAGGAACCAATAACCAAGAGCTTTTAAATGATCCTTATTATTTAGGTTGGCGCCATCCGCGTATTTCGCGCGAAGAATACGATGGGTTTATTCAAGATTTTATTGTGGCCATGAATAAAAAATTTCCAAGTGTCTTTTTACATTGGGAAGATTTAGGCCGTGATAATGCTAGCCGTATGTTAGAGCGTTATCAGAAAGATATGTGTACTTTTAATGATGATATACAAGGAACTGGTGCTGTCGCTTTAGCCGGCGTCTTGTCTGCTATTAAAGTAACCGGCGAACCTTTAACCAAACAAAAAGTCATTATTTTTGGTGCGGGTAGTGCAGGCATGGGAATGGCAGAACAAATTTTTGATGCCATGATCCGCTCTGGCATGAGTCGTGAAGCAGCTGCACAACAATTTTGGTTGGTGGATCGTAAAGGTCTTATTACCGATGACATGTCTGATCTTACGGATGCACAAAAACCGTTTGCGCGCCATATTGCCAATCAGCAAAAAGAAACGGAAAAATGGACTCGCAATGCGTCAGGCCATATTGAATTACTCACTGTGATTGAACAAGTGAAACCTACTGTACTCATTGGAAGTTCTACCGTGTTTGGTGCGTTTAATGAAAAAATTGTGAAGACAATGGCAAAATATTGTGATCGTCCTATTATTTTTCCTATGTCTAATCCTACCGAATTATCTGAAGCGGATCCCAAAGATTTATTAAAATGGACTAAAGGAAAAGCATTGGTAGCCAGTGGCAGTCCTTTTGAAGAAGAGCATGATGAGCATACAAAACCGTTGCCGATAGCCCAATGTAACAACGCGTTAATTTTTCCTGGATTAGGTTTAGGTGTTTTAGCAGCAAAAGCCAATCGATTAACCGATAATATGTTATGGGAAGCCTCTCAAGCATTAGCCGCCGCTGCGCCCGTACATCAAGATCCGTCTGGCGCTATTCTTCCTGCTATTAGTCAAATGAGAGAATTGCGTGTGGTTATTGCAAAAGCCGTGATGGAGCAAGCGCAGCGTGATGGTGTGGCTGAAGCGGATTTTTCTCAAGGGATCGATATGTTAATTGATGCGGTGAGTTGGGAACCGTATTATTTACCTCTCAAAAAATGGGTAGAATAAAACATGTTGGTTGATTCTCATTGTCATCTCGATAGAATTGATCTCACTCCTTACGATAATGATTTAAATAAAGCACTCGCTTTTGCACGTGCTGAAGGCGTTGAATATTTTTTATGTGTAGGTGTGGATCTTAATGAAATTCCAGGCCTTATTGCTATTGCTGAAAAATATCCTGATATCAGTGTTGCAGCCGGCGAGCATCCTACCGAACATCCTGGCGAGTATATTTCTGTTGAAACTTTAGCTCATTGGGTTTCTCACCCCAAAGTGATTGCCGTAGGCGAAACAGGTTTAGATTATTACCGTGTTGAAGAAAATATGGCGTGGCAGCATGATCGCTTTCGCATGCATATTCAAGTAGCCAAACAATATAAAAAACCACTTGTTGTACATACACGAATGGCTAAAGAAGATACTTTGCGTATTTTAAAAGAAGAAAACGCGCAAGAAGTAGGTGGGGTTTTGCATTGTTTTACTGAAGATTTAGATATGGCTTTGCGAGCTATTGAAATGGGTTTTTATATTTCATTTTCAGGCATTGTTACTTTTAAAAATGCAAAAGATTTGCAAGAGATTGCTCGTGTTTTACCATTAGAAAAAATATTAGTAGAAACCGATTGCCCGTATTTAGCGCCGGTTCCTTTTAGAGGAAAACCTAATGTTCCTGCTTATGTGCGTTACACCGCCGAGTACATTGCGCAACTACGAAATATTCCTTTCGAAGAAGTGGCCCGCCAAACCACTCAAAATTTCTATCAGCTTTTCAATCTAAGTTAATATTCTTTACTAATACGTTTCTTTTTTGAACAAATATTTTTGTTATATTCACATTTACTCATTAAAAATGGCTAGGTTGTGATCTATATGTTAGTATTTACCGCTTAATATCAAGTTAACTGTTAGCATTTTTTTATATTTATGTATCTTAATAACTAAGGACGATTTAAATGAGAATAACAACAAAATTGACCACATTTTTAATAGCTTCTAGTATTTCATCTTTATCAGGTGCTGCGGAATTTATTTATTTTGATAAACTTTCTGAAAGAATGGAAGAATTAGAAATTCGTCCGGTTCTAGGTGCAACGGGTGGTTTAGCTTTTGCTAAGGTAGATGCGAATGCTAACTATGCTGTGGGTGACACTATTTATGATTACGATTCTCATCAGAGCGAACAAACTCGCGGTGTGTGGGGCTTATTTGCAGGTGTAGAGCTCGAATGGAATAGATTTTGGGAGTGGCAAACCGGTATTGCTTATTACCAGCAAACACCTTTTTCTTCAGAAGGGATACTTATTCAGAATGCGAGTGAGATTTCTCCTGACTCTTTTAGCTATCACTTTAAAGTAAGAACCTACCAAATTTTATGGGAAAACAAATGGTTAACAGAATGGAAAGAGCGTTATCATCCTTATTTTTCTGTGGGTGTAGGTGCTTCTGTTAATAAAGCCGAAGATTATAAGACCAATGTAAATCCATTTTTAGCTTTTACACCTCAGTATAATAATAATTCAACAACGGCATTTACTTATAGTTTTGGAGTCGGTGTGGATTATGATGTGGTGGAAGACTGCGTTCGTTTAGGTTTAGGTTATCGTTTTACTGATTTAGGAAAGGCGGGATTAGAAAAATCTTATTTGGATACGACAGAGCTTAAACATAGTCTACAGACGAATAATTTATATAATCAGGAAATTATTTTGCAGTTAACCTATTTAATGCCCTAAAACTAAAAAAATAAAAGGAATTAGACCATGACAATTAAAAAGATTTTGCTTTCTCTATGTGCGCTTGCTTCTTTAGGAATAGGTGTTGCTTATGCAGCACCTTTTACTATTGTTCCAAATGGAGCTTTGCCTACCACGGTTAGTGAAGGTGGTACTGTAGATGCTGCATATACGGTGACAAGTGGTATGTCTGTTGATCGAAACGGAGTATTTGTTAAATACTTGCCACCTAATGTATCTATTGGTTCGGGTGGATGTGGTGAAACATTTAATTTGGCGGCAGGTGCTAGCTGTACTTTAAATCTAGTGATATCAGGTGCAGTGAATGGAAATGATCCTAATCCTGCAAACCATTTATTTATTTGCACCTCTGATGGTACTACTTGTTCGGGTACCAATTATCCTTTAAATGTGACAGAGACCAGCGGCCCTGTAGTTCCTGTTGCCCAATATCCTATGCTAATTCCTTTTAACTTTGCTCTTAATGAAAAGCTTGATATGGATGGCCCCTATGCTATCGATAGTACCACGGGTCCCTTGCCAGAAGATTTTGTGGGTAATGGTTTTTTTAATGCGGTTTCTTGTGGATCGAGTAGTTGCATAGCCGTGGGGAAATATACCGCATCATCTTCAGTGGTTTATCCAATGATCGCTAAAGGTGATACCTCAGGCGCTAACTGGAGTTATGTGATTGATAAAACAACGGGTACATTGCCTCCTGACTACTCTACTGGAGGAAGTTTTAATACGGTGAGTTGCTCAGGCACTACGTGCGTGGCAGGAGGGCGTTATGTTGATACAGGAACAGGTGCGTTTCTTATGATGGCAGTGAGTACGGATAGCGGAACAACATGGACGTATCCTATTAACAATACCGTTCCTACTTGGCCTGCTTCTTTTGCAAATGCTACTGCGAACGTAGCTAACTTTACCGATGTTGATTGCGTTGATGCAAACCGCTGTGTGGCTTCAGGCACGTACACCGCTTCTGTTCCCACTACTACGGCTTATCCTCTAGTGGCCATAACCTCCAACGCAGGATCCACATGGAGTTATGTGATTGAAGAAGGAACCGGGTTACCTGGAGATTTTGATTCGGCAGGTGCCTTTAATGGTGTGGACTGTACGGGCTCAGGAACAACCGCTGTTTGTGCTGTTGGCGGAACCTATAATAATGGCTCTTTGGTTTATCCATTGTTGGCAACCAGTGTTAATACAGGTACTGCCTGGACCTATAGAGTAAGTAGTTCTAATGCTCCTACTACTTATGGTAGTGCAGGAGTTATTAATGGCGTGGCTTGCTCAGGCGCAACCACTACTTCAACCTGTGCTGGTGTGGGTAGTTACACTAACGGTATCGCAGAGCAAACTATGTTTTTTGCTTTAGGTGTAAACGCAGGGGCAGGATCGCCCACATGGAGTTTCCCTATAGAATCTGGGAGTGTTCTTCCTGCCAGCTATAATGCGCAGGCTAGCTTTAACGATGTCTCTTGCACAGGTGCAACGACTAGCACTATTTGTGCAGCGGGCGGTAGTTATTCGGCAGGTGGGCAACCCATACCTATGCTGGCTGTTACCATTGATAATGGAAATTCGTTTGGCTATTTTGTTGATAACAGTGCTGGAGAACCTTCTGGTACTGTTACTACAGGAGTTTTTACAGATGCTAGTTGCACACAAACCGGTGGCTCTCCACGCTGTATTTTAGGCGGACATTATACTGATGGTGGCGTGCAGTATCCCATGGTAAGTCTCAGCACCGATGGAGGATTAACTTTCTCATATGTTGTGAAACAAGCTCTGCGTTTACCACCTGATTATGCTTCTGCAGGTAATATGGGGACCGTTCTTTGCAATAGTGCTTTTTGTATGGCAGCAGGTGAGTATGTTAATGAAGCTACTTTTGTAAATGAAGAAAATGCATGGAATTATTGGTTGACTGAGGTTAATACCTTGCGTACGGATTATCATCCTAAGTTACTCGCCCATGTGAATGTTCCTTTGAGCCCTATGGCTTCACTCGGAATAGCTCCGCTAGGAAATGAAAGCAGTAACGATAGCCTAATAGGATGGTTATCTCGTTTCTTTGGATAGTATGTATGTACTGTCATTCCCACAAAAGTGGGAATGACAGTTACCAATGATTTCGTAATTCCCGCAAGCAAATAAAAACGTCATGCTGATTCGCATTTGATTCGAGTTCTGGAAAATCTTTTTGAAGGGTTTGAATAATATTTTGGGAATCTAATCTAAAAAAGGGATTTATTTGTTTCTCAATGCTCATTGTTGTAATAATAGGATCATGCGGATTGGCCAATTCTGCTTTTTGAATCCATTGATCAATGTCTTTATTATCAGGCTCACGTGTTTTAGCAAATCGCACATTATTCAGTAAATAATCATGTCCTGGATAAATAAGGGTGTTATCCGGCAGCTTGGATAATTGCTCATTAAATGTTTTGTATAATAATTCTACATCACCACTATAGCAATTGCCGCAACCCGCATTAAATAAAGTATCTCCAGAAAAAAGAGCAGGGATCTTATCATTGCTTAATAAACAAATATGGCTAAGAGTATGGCCAGGAGTATCTAGAACCGTTAACTCGATAGTTTTACCGATTTTAATTTTATCACCGGCTTTTACTCGATGAGTGACGGAGTGAATAGGCGCATTGATATGGGCTGTAATGCTGGCACCTGTGCGAGAGGCTATCACCGCATTACCCGCAATATGATCTTGATGTTCGTGTGTATTAATAATATGCGTGATAGTCGAATTTTTTTCTTTAGCGAGAGCTAGTGCTTTTTCAGGATCGAGCGGATCAATAATAGCGGCTTCACGTGTTTCAGGACACACTAAGAGATAATTATAATTTCTTAGTGTGTTTTCCTGATAGATGGAATAAATTTCCATTAAGTTTATCCTGCAAGCGCTTGTTCGGCATTCAAGGTAACGGATACTGCATGTACCACTGAAGCAATTCGAACAGCTGCTTGAATAGAGGCTACGCTCATATTGTGTGTGAGTAATTGTTTTTCATGTGAATCAATACACATACCACATCCGTTAATAGCAGAAACCACTAATGACCATAATTCAAAATCGCTTTTATCAACACCAGGATTAGCTAAAATATTCATACGCAAACCGGCAGGTAATTTACCGTATTCTTTATTGCTAGCAAGGTGAATAAAACGATAATAAATATTATTCATTCCCATAATAGCGGCCGCAGCTTTAGCCGCTTGATCGGCTTCAGGGCTTAAATGTTGTTTAGCTTCTTCGGCAATCGATTTGATAACGGTTGAATTTCGGCTAGCGATAGCAGCTGATAAAAACGAACCCCATAATTGTTGCTCGTTTAAATCGGTAGTATTTAATAAAGAAGATAAATTTAATTTTAAATCTTTTGCGTAATCAGGCAATGCCTCTTTTAAACTTTCAATCGACATATAATGCTCCATTTAATCACCTCTCCCTGAGGGAGAGGTCGCCACGTGCAAAGCACGTGGCGGGTGAGGGGGACTAAGATAAAGTTTTTTCGCCTTGAGTCCAATTACAAGGGCATAATTCATCTGTTTGTAAAGCATCAAGAACACGTAATACTTCTTTAGGATTACGTCCAACGCTTAAATCATTGGCTTGTACATAACGAATAATACCTTCTGGATCTACAATAAAAGTAGCGCGTAAAGGAACGCCTGCTTCATCATGTAAAATACCTAATGCAGTGCTGAGATCTCTTTTGATATCAGATACCCAGGGGAAAGGGCTATTGGCTAAACGTGCATCATTTTGGCGCCATGCTAAGTGTACAAAATCGCTATCGATTGATGCACCAATTAACTGAGCATCCCGATCTGCAAATTCTTTGTTTAATTCACCAAAACCTACAATTTCAGTAGGGCATACAAAGGTAAAGTCTTTAGGCCAAAAGAACCAGACTTGCCATTTGCCTTTATAGGTTTCATTGGTAACCGGTTTAAAAGCCGTGTCTTTGTCGCCTACATGCACGGCGGTAAGGTTAAATAGAGGGAATTTTTGTCCAATCGATAACATACTGAGTTCTCCTTTAAGAGTTAAATAATGTATTGGCATAGGATGCCTTAGGGATGAGAATTAGGCAAATTGTTTTTTTCTATAAAGCTAATAGCTTTTAGCTATCTCTTTTGAGTAGGGCTTACAGCTTAATTTTATGCTTTTTGATATAATAATCGCACTATTCTTGATATGAGAAAGCCCATGAAGTTAGATTTGGCTAGCGCTAAACAACAAGTGATTGAAATGCCTCCCGAGCATGCATTGTCTGCTGCCGAAAAACAACGCATATTTGCTGATATAGCAGCATTGTTGCGCGAAAAAAATGCCGTAGTGATTGTCCATTATTATGTAGAAGATGCCTTACAAGAGCTTGCAGAAGCTACAGGCGGGTTTATAGGAGACTCTCTAGAAATGGCGCGCTTTGGCAGAGATAATCCTGCCACCACTCTGATTGTTTGTGGCGTTCATTTTATGGGTGAAACAGCCAAAATTTTAAGCCCCCATAAACGAGTATTGGTTCCTGATTTGCATGCCACTTGCTCATTAGATATTAGCTGTCCCCCTCAACAGTTTAGCGATTTTTGTGATGCTCACCCTGATAGAACCGTGGTGGTTTATGCGAATACCTCAGCGGCCGTAAAAGCCCGTGCAGATTGGGTGGTCACTTCAAGCATAGCCGTTCCCTTGATTGAGCATTTGCATGGAAAAGGGGAGAAGATCCTGTGGGCTCCTGATAAACATTTAGGGCATTATCTGCAAACCAAAACTAAGGCTGATATTTTATTATGGGATGGTGCTTGTATAGTGCATGAGGCTTTTAAAGCCGAAGCCCTGCGCCAACTAAAGCAGCAATATCCCGAAGCGGCGGTGCTAGTGCATCCGGAAGCGCCTGCCGATGTATTAGCCTTAGCCGATGTGATTGGCTCTACCTCACAGCTTTTGAAAGCTTCGCAGCAATTACCGAACGATACCTGCATAATCGGTACAGAAAGCGGCATTTTCTATAAAATGAGACAATTGTCTCCCCACAAACGCTTTATCCAAGCACCCACTGGCGGCCATGGAGCCACCTGCCAATCCTGCGCTCATTGTCCTTGGATGAAGATGAACTCACTTGAAAAGCTTTATGACGTACTCAAAACGGGCTCTAATGAAATCGTGCTAGCACCTGATCTCGTTAAGAACGCTCAAGTATCTTTAGAGCGTATGTTGGGTTTTGTAAAAGAGTATCTTTCTATTGGATCTCCTACCGTTTGGGCTGTGAAAAAAGACAGCTAACTTTCTTTGTTTTATCTATGTTAGAATGACCACTTATTTTTTTAAAACGAGAGATTTGTGTCATGGCACCTAAAAAATCATCAGGTAAATCAACAGTAACACCGACAAGAACACCGGCAGTAACACCGACAAGACAATCTACAAGAGAAACTACTCCTCCTGAAAGATTTGTTCCTCCTTCTAGAATTGTACCAAGGCTTAGACCTAGAGGTAGAAGAGTGGTGAGAAGCGTTTCTGCTCCCATTCCACCTGACAGAACAGCATCACCTGTAGCTATGTCTGAGCATGCTGTTACAGAAGCCTCTTCTATGTCAACGACACCAAGTGCCATTACTCCTAGTACAACTGAGGCAGGAACTCCTGTTGATATAGATTTTGGATTTAGCATAGAAACAAGCGCTAATGAATTAACTCATAGCGCACCAGAAACCCCTCATCATGCAGCGCAGGAAGTGTCTCCACTTGATGGGCTTTTTCTGGGTTATGTAGATAGCACACAGTTTGCTGCTCATCTAGATGATGATTTTCATGGTTCTATTGGTCAATATTCACCTGACTCAATTGATAATGCCAATGATTCTATTGCTCAATACTCAGTCGGTGCGCCAGCAGGCACTGCAAACGTTTTGACTTATTTAGATGATGTACTTGATGAATTTAGCATGGAAGGCCAGGTTAGAACTTTATTAGCAGACGGTTTTCCTGAAGCACCTGCAGATGTTTCCACACCTGCTTTTGCTTAAACCAGCGTTTTTTATTGAATCTAGGACTACTTTAGTACTATAATGGGCTTTCTAACTAAGCCCTTATAGACTAAATTATGCTCAGAATTACCAAGCTTACCGATTATGCCATCTTACTGATGAGCGATTTAGCTTCCTCATTCCCCGAACATCAAAGTGCTAAGGCTTTATCTTTGCATACCGGTATTCATTTGCCCACCGTCAGTAAATTGCTTAAAATCTTGCAGCGCCAGGGTTTAGTACTGTCTCATTTAGGAGCAGAAGGTGGTTACCAGTTAGCTCACCCTGCCGATAGCATTTCCCTGGCACAAATTATTGAAGCATTAGAAGGGCCTATTGCCATGACCCAATGTAATTTGGCTCATGGGCTTTGTGAACAAGAGCAAAGCTGTCATGTGCGTCCTCATTGGAAAAAGATTAATCAGGCAGTATTAACAACTCTGCAAGGGGTTTTATTACAAGACATACTCAGTAACGAAACAAGAGTACAGGTATAAAGCGAATGGCTACAGCATTAGATTTAAGTAAAAAATTAAATGAGCGGGAATATCAGCACGGATTTGTGACGGATATTGACGCGGATGAATTGCCAGCGGGTTTAAGCGAAGAGGTAGTTCGTGCAATTTCTAAAAAGAAAAATGAACCTGAATTTATGTTGGAGTGGCGCTTAAAAGCCTACCGACATTGGTTAACCATGACCGATCCCGATTGGGCCCATTTAAATATCACACTGATTGATTATCAAAAAGTGGTGTATTATTCAGCACCCAAGGCCGCCAAAGATCGTCCTAAAAGTTTAGATGAGGTGGATCCAGAATTACTCAGAACATACGAAAAACTTGGCATTCCTTTGCGTGAGCAAGAATTATTAGCAGGCGTTGCGATGGACGTAGTATTTGATAGCGTATCAGTTGCCACCACGTTTAAAGAAAAATTAGCAGAAGCTGGTGTTATATTTTGTTCTTTCTCTGAAGCCGTTCAAAAATATCCTGAGTTGATTAAACAATATTTAGGAAGTGTGGTTCCGCATACCGATAATTTTTTTGCTGCACTGAATGCGGCCGTATTTAGCGATGGTTCTTTTTGTTATGTGCCTAAAGGTGTGCGTTGTCCTTTAGAGTTATCCACTTATTTTAGAATTAATGCAGCCAATACTGGGCAATTTGAGCGTACCTTAATTATTGTAGAAGAAGGCGGATATGTTAGCTATTTAGAAGGTTGCACAGCACCTATGCGTGATGAAAACCAATTACATGCAGCCGTGGTTGAATTAGTGGCTTTAAAAGATGCTCGAATTAAATATTCTACTGTACAAAATTGGTATCCGGGAGATAAAGCGGGTATTGGTGGTATTTATAATTTTGTAACCAAACGCGGTGATTGCCGCGGTGATAATGCCAAAATTTCATGGACTCAGTTAGAAACCGGCTCAGCGATTACCTGGAAATATCCTAGCGTGATTTTACGCGGTGATAATAGCGTAGGCGAGTTTTATTCGGTTGCGCTCACTAATAATTATCAGCAAGCCGATACCGGAACGAAAATGATTCATATCGGTAAAAACACGCGTAGTACTATTATTTCAAAAGGGATTTCAGCCGGTCACGGACAAAATACGTATAGAGGCTTAGTTAAAATTTTAAAGAAAGCCGAAGGCGCTAAAAACTTTACTCAATGTGATTCTTTATTAATTGGCGATCAGTGTGGTGCTCATACTTTTCCGTATATTGAAGTGAAAAATGCTACTGCACAAGTGGGGCACGAAGCAGCAACAACTAAAATAGGTGAAGATCAGTTGTTTTATTGTAAGCAGCGCGGCATCGATACAGAAAACGCCGTGTCTATGATAGTCAATGGTTTTTGCAAAGCCGTATTTAGAGAGCTTCCGATGGAATTTGCCATGGAAGCACAAAAATTATTAGAAATCAGTTTAGAAGGAGCAGTAGGCTAATGTTATTAAATATTCAAGATTTGCATGTGAATGTAGATGGAAAAGCCATTCTGAATGGGCTTAACCTTCAAATTAATGAAGGTGAACTTCATGTGTTAATGGGGCCGAATGGTTCTGGTAAAAGTACTTTAGCTAATGTATTAGCTGGGCGTAGTGATTATGAAGTGATCTCGGGAACTATTGAATATAAAGGTCAAGATTTACTTAGCCTGTCGGTAGAAGAACGTGCACAAGCCGGTGTTTTTCTGGCTTTTCAGTATCCTGTTGAAATTCCCGGTGTAAGCAATATCAATTTCTTAAAAGCCTCTGTTAATGCGGTTAGAAAAGCGCAAGGTAAAGAGGAATTAGATGCGGTTTCTTTACTAAGCCAAGCGAAACAAAAAATGGCGGCACAAGGATTAGATCCAGATTTTTTATACCGTTCAGTGAATGAAGGTTTTTCGGGCGGCGAGAAAAAGCGTAATGATTTAGTGCAAATGCTAATGCTTGAGCCTTCTCTTGCGATTTTAGATGAAATTGATTCGGGTTTAGATGTGGATGCTCTTCAAATGGTTGCTAAAGGCGTAAACGCTATGCGGGATGAACATAGAGGATTTTTACTCATTACCCATTATCAGCGTATTTTGAATTTTATTATTCCGGATTACGTACATATTTTTTCTCAAGGAAAAATCGTAAAATCAGGCGGAAAAGAATTAGCGTTAACCGTAGAAGCAGAAGGTTACACAGGGTATTAATATGCATACTAAGCAAAAAGAAGCATTTAAATACACTTCGCTTAATCGTATAGAAAGCCAAACCTATGCCAAACCCTCTATGGCATCTAAAAAAACGATTAATAAACTATCTACGTTGGCAAAAGCGAATACTACTTTAGTATTTGTCGATGGTTTTTATAGAGAAGATTTATCGAAACTAGCTTTAATCACCGGTGTAAAATTCGAGCCTGCTGTTTTATCTTCTAGAAAGTCTGAGTCTGCTTTAAATCATAGTGATGATTATGTCTCTTCTTTGCCTTTTTTAAAGGTTAATTCTACTTTAGATGGCTTTATTATTGAAGTTAAGCCAGGTGTTAACGCCGGTATTATTGAAATCTTTTTTTATACTAGCGCTAATGCTGAACGTACATCCGCGCGTAAATTAGTTCAATTAAGAAATAGCATTTATTGCCATGCCGACAGCCAAATAACTGTTATTGAGCGTTATATAGGTGAAACAGCGGCAGAAAGCTTAACCAATAGCGTAACAGAAGTGCAATTAGATACTAATGCGCGTTTAGATCATATTAAAATTCAAACCGAAGCCACCTTAACCGATCATATCGGGCAGTTATTTGTTGACCTATCTAAGAATAGTACCTTAAACAGTTATATGCTTTCGTATGGTGCTAATTTAGCTCGCAATGAAGTGCATACACGCTTACTACAAGAACATGCTACTTCTAACTTATATGGTCTTTTTATGCCGCAAAAAAATCAGCATATGGATCAATATACGGTAATGGATCATGTGTCTTCACATGCCAATAGCCATGAATTTTATCGGGGCATTTTATCCGATAATGCTAGAGGCGTTTTTAATGGCAAAGTGATGGTTCGCCCTGATGCTCAAAAAACAGTGACTAGGCAAATTAATAATAATTTATTACTGTCTTCTAATGCTGAAATTGATACCAAACCTGAATTACAAATTTATGCGGATGATGTTCAATGTAGTCACGGCGCTACCGTAGGGCATTTAGATGAGCAGGCTCTGTTTTATATGCAAGCGAGAGGAGTTCCTTTAGCGGAAGCTAAAAATATATTATTGAGTGCATTTGCTACTGAAATATTACAATCTATTTCTGATCTGGCATTGAGAGATCAATTGCAAACCGATTTATTGGCCTATTTGCCAGGAGCTTCTTATGGCCAGTAGAGCTGACTTTCCTGGATTACATCAAGAAGTCAACGGACAACCCCTGATTTATTTTGATAATGCAGCTACCACTCAAAAACCTTTATCAGTCATTGAAGCTGTTGATCACCATTATCGATTTGATAATGCTAATGTGCACCGTGGTGTTCATGTTTTAAGTAGCCGCGCGACCCATGCTTTTGAAAAAACTCGCTCTTTGCTGGCAGAGTTTATTAATGCTGAGTACTTACATGAAGTGATTTTTACTCGAGGAACCACTGAAGCGATTAATTTAATTGCTTACTGTTACGGCTTACCTTTTTTGAAAAATGGCGATGAAATTCTGATCACTACGATGGAGCATCACGCAAATATTGTGCCCTGGCAAATGGTATGTGAACAAACAGGCGCTACACTTAAAGTAGTTCCTTTAGTAGCTGATGCAGATAGTGGTGAGTTAGATAGAGATGCGTTTAGCGCACTGTTAAGCAAAAATACCAAAATAGTTTCGTTTCCTCATATCTCTAATGTCTTAGGGACTATTAATCCTGTTGCGGAATTGATTGCAGAAGTGCGAGAAAAAACCTCTGCTATTGTGGTGATTGATGGTGCGCAAGCGATTGCTCATCTTCCTATTGATGTACAAGCATTGGATTGCGATTTTTATGTGTTTTCAAGCCATAAAATGTATGGTCCATCAGGTATTGGTATTCTTTATGGTAAAACTGCTTTGCTAGAACGTATGCCGCCTTTTCAATTCGGTGGCGAAATGATTAAAAGCGTTAGCTTTGAACATACCGAATATAATGATCTTCCTTTTAAATTTGAAGCAGGAACACCTAATATTGAAGGGGTAATTGGTTTGGGTGCTGCAGTAGAATATCTTAAAAAAGCTGATGTTAAAAAACTAGCCGCTCAGGAAAAAGAATTATTAAACTATGCCACTGAACAAATGCAAAATATTCCTAATATCCGTATTTTGGGAACATCAAAGCATAAAGCAGCTATGATTACGTTTGTGATCAAGGGCATTCCGGCGCAAGATATTAGTACTTTGCTGGATATGTCGGGTATTGCGATTAGAGTAGGGCATCATTGTGCTATGCCTTTACATGAGTCTTTAGGGCTTAGCTCTTCTGTGCGCGCTTCTTTTGCTTTTTATAATACTAAAGAAGAAATTGATAGATTTATTATTGCTTTGAATAAAGCGCTAAAGGTGTTACATGCATAAAGCACCGGTTGTATTAACTCGCGAAGTTGAAGCATTGCTGATCCCTTCTGCAACGCCTGTGATGTTACGAGAAGGTGAAGTAGTGAGAGTTACCCAAGCTTTAGGTGGCGCTTATACGGTGCAAGTGGGTGGTAATTTAGCCCGTATTGAAGGTAAAGATGCCGATGCTTTAGGTTTAGAAATAGAAGAAGCGTGTTCTACTCTTGAAAAAGTAGCAGACGGTCCTGTAGAAGTTGAAGTTTTATGGGAAGCGCTTAGAACGTGTTACGACCCTGAAATTCCAGTGAATATTGTGGATTTAGGTTTAATTTATAAATGTGAAGTAGTTGCAGTTGATGCTACTCATAACAAAGTAGAAATTGAAATGACACTGACGGCACCCGGTTGTGGAATGGGCCCTGTATTGGTATCCGATGTAAGAAACAAAATCGAAAAAATAAAAAATGTGACAGAAGTAGATGTACAATTAGTATTTGACCCGCCCTGGGATCAATCGCGAATGAGTGAAGCCGCTCAACTCCAGTTAGGTTTATTATAATTGCTGGTGGAAAGTAGGAAGTATCTACTATGTTTAATTTATTTAATTGCTTTAGGAGCCGCCAAAAAACTCCATTATTTACTGATTTTGCTTTATCTCCTTTGATGAAGGATCCTCCTTATATCCCTTTGACAGAAATACCTGCCTTAGTAGAACCAGAAAAGCCTGAAACATTAATCGTGCTATCTCTAGATGCAGATGGGATGGTTTTTAATCCCCGTTGGGTTGCATATAAACTAGATTGTATAAAAAGAAATATCGCATGTGATAATGATAGTATTTTTAAGTTCAATAGGCCATTGGTGGGTTATATTCTTGAGGTTTTACTTGAGCATGGTGTTGATTCTGCTCAGGTAATGGTTGGGTCCATGCGCCAATCAAAATTTGCTGATAATCATAATATAGAAAAATTTCCAGGAACGGGATCGTATTTTTATTGGTTAGAAATGTTTTGTAACTTTTTTAATGAAGAGTGCAAAGACGATAATCTCTCATATCGATTAAAGCTTAACCGTTATTTACTATCAGATACTTATAGTGATACTTCTCATGAATTTAGTTTCATCAATGCGCTTGCTGGACAAGGTCTTTCTGGTATTGAACTTATTGAGTCTGTAAGTAAAGTTGATAGAGGAAAGTTCGGTATTTTATATGCGCAAATGTTTAAGATAGCTACCGAAAATCCAAATAAAAAAATCATATATCGGTTTGTCGATGATCACCAGGAAACGTTAGATGCTTTATATGATATTTTTAGAAAAAACATACGGTATTTGCCTCCAAACGTATCTCTTGAAATAGTACGCCATTATTACAATTCTCTAGGAGAACCTGTCATTGATAGATCGCGTTATATTATTCACCCTGATCCTAAAAATATAATGGATGAATGCTATGAAGAAACGTTGAGAAAAATAGCTAACTATGCAGAAGAAGGAAGAGATATCTATTTTGACTTAGAGTTGCAAGATGAGTTTCAGGGGTTTAGAGAGAAGATAAACGTACTTAGAAAAGTAGAAGTGATTGTACCTAATAATATTGATAGGTTGCATAGTCTTAGAAAAGAAGTGGAATCTTTGTATGCCGGTTTGTTAGAACATTATTTTAGTTTTGATGATGATGGGATAGCTGATTGTATGAGCTCTGTTTTTTCAGAAATTCGGACTTTATATCATATCTATATCAAAGAGTCTGGTCGTTCAAACTTGGAATATTCTTTTGAAGCCATGAATGATTTTTGTTTTATGAAATTAATTTTATCGTATGTGAAAAACTTACTTGAAGGGCGTTTTGAAAATGGTTTGGTTTCCGGTTGTAGTCAATCTAATATAGAAAATATAGTAAAGGGTAAAATGGGGCTTTATAATACAGCTTCTTTGGCATATGCTCTAAACACTCTTTATAATATAATAGTTTTCCCTACTGCTCCTGTAAAAGAAAATTTGACTCCTGTGGCAGGTTAACTTAGAAGGCAAGTATGGCAAATTGGATCAGCATTAATACCGTAGATAGTTTTACAGACACTCCCAGACAGTTTCTAGATAAAGACAATCTGCATATAGCGATATGTAAAATAGGGGAGCAATTTTTTGCTTTTGAAAGCATGTGTACTCATGCCATGTATGAGCTAGATGATGCGCCTATAGAAGGTAATGAGATAATCTGCCCTTTGCATGGAGCTCGATTTTGCTTAAAAACAGGAGAGGTAATGTCACCCCCCGCCTATGAAGACTTAAGGGTGTTCTCAACTCGCGTAAGGGAAGGTCTAGTTGAAATAGAGCTTTAGATAACTACTCATTGTTAAGTTGGTCGATAATAGTTTCAATTGAATAATCATTTGCCATGCCGCTTTCTTCACCTTCGATTAAAGCTGAACGTAAAGCGCTTAATTTGACTTCTCGTTCCTCCAGCATTCTAAGGCCAGCACGAACAATTTCACTAGCAGAGCCATAGCGACCGGATGATATCTGTTTATCTACAAAAAGATTGAAATGTTCGCCTAAGGCGATACTGGTTGTTTTTGCCATAAATTCCTCATGGATTACCAATAGATAGTATATGTTGGTAGTTTGATTTTGGCAAGCGGGGAGAGAAAATGCACCCCTCCAGAAGGAGGGGCAACAAGAGTGAGTAAAAACTTATAAACCTACGCGTGAGTAGTACTCAACGATTAAGTTCAATTCTACTTGTAAGGGCACGTCGTCTGATTGAGGCGCCTGGGTTACGGTAGCGGTAAACTCTTTAGTGTTTACGCTTAAGTAGGCTGGTAAGCTTAAAGAAGGGTTTTCGATGGTTTCGATTACCAACGGCACACCTTTAGAGCTTTCTTTAATACTAATCACATCGCCTGCTTCAACATGATAGCGAGGGATATTCACTAATTTACCATTTACTTGAATATGCTTATGAGACACTAGCTGACGAGCAGCGGGTAGGGTAGGTGCAAAACCTGCACGGAACACTACGTTATCTAAGCGAGATTCCAACATTACTAGCATTTCTTTACCAGAATCACCTTTAGAGCGAGCCGCAGCACGCATATAGCCTCTTAACTGACGTTCACTAACGCCATAGTTAAAGCGAACTTTTTGTTTTTCACGTAAACGAACACCGTATTCAGTGCTGTTTTTGCCCTTACGGGTAGCGCCATGCTGACCAGGGGGATTTTTACGTTGATTTGGGGTCTTGCGGGTTAAACCGGGCAAGTCGGTTTGTAAACTACGTAATACTTTTAAGCGTGCGCCTGTAAATCGTGACATACTATTCTATATCCATCCTTTAAATAATTATTAGCCCAGCAGTACTGCCTATACCGACCAGCCACTGGAAAGTCGCCCAAAATAGCATATCCAAGCCTCAATTGCAAGGGAGCCTAGGCTTTTTTGGCCTTCTGATCAGCTAGTATCTAATCGCTAAGTTGGTTAGCGTGTATTATAATTGTCTCTATTATTTAAAACCGCTTTGGCGGGTGATAGGGGCAAGAAAATGTCAGCTTCTTATATTCTCATTGCATTACAGTGGTTGCTAGCGCCAAGTATAGGGTGTAGAATGCTCCACTTGTTATCTATTGCGGGGTGGAGCAGCCTGGTAGCTCGTCGGGCTCATAACCCGAAGGTCGTAGGTTCAAATCCTGCCCCCGCTACCATTTAAGCATTTCAGAACGTTTCAAAACGTTCCTAACTCCTTGTAATTACTCAGTTTTTTTGGTATCCTGTCTGCCAAGTTGT
Organism: Gammaproteobacteria bacterium; assembly: GCA_965279305.1. GTDB lineage: Bacteria > Pseudomonadota > Gammaproteobacteria > JBIOEC01 > JBIOEC01 > JBIOEC01. Next base: position 1,484,640 of record OZ257143.1, read on the forward strand.
TCACCTTAAACCATCTAAATCCCACCCTAAGTGGGGGCTCTTCTCAAAACCGAATTTAAAAACTCCTTATAAATCATTGGTTTTACCTAGGTCCAGGCAATTCAAGGAAATGCCCATACATCAAGGCATAAGTGGGGGTACTTTTATACACCTAAAAATGGGTGTCCCAGACGTTTTTAATTCATATAAAATTGAGCCGGCGGAGATTGGAAGGATCTTAAACGCAGTCAAATGGCTACCAGGGCTCTTTTTTTCACTCAATGTGCTTTTATAGAGTATCCCCTATGGGGTTTGTGCGGCCAGGAGAGTTACGGGGAGCCAATGGTCAGAAATAAATTTTGAAAAGGCAGAAAATGACAGATACCAGGGGGCTAAAATGAAAATTCGTACTAAGCATATTCTCCCTTTGTCCTCTCAGGCCATTGCCTATAACAATGAACCTGATGAGGGCTAAAATGACCCTGATAGGCCAATGCCGCTTGGTAAGATGGATCTAAAGAAATCAATGTTACCTGATAGGAATCATTTTCAATAATGAAGGGCTCTGCTGAAAGTATATTTATTTTATCTAGTGGATAACTAAGTCCACATCCTAAACATTTTAATAGCGCCTCCTTTTGTGTCCAAATCTCAAAAAATAGCTTATTTTGATCTTTATGTGGAACTATGGAAAGTGTCTTATATTCTTCAGCCGAAAAGAAATGCTGAGCTATGCTCATAAAATCAAAGTTTGAGATCATAAATTCTATGTCTACCCCAATGTTTTGATATTGAGAAATTGAGATCAATATATAGTTACCTGCATGTGAAAGATTAAATTGAATATCCCTTATGTTTTGATGGTGTTTTATCCGCGGTTTTCCAAAGGATGAATAGACAATATGGATATCAGTAGGAGGTAAAGCTAAATATTGCCCTAGTAAGTAACGCAACGCTCCACGAGCAAGAATGTAACGTTGGCGATCCTTCTCAAATATATATTTTTTTGATTTCTCCTGTTCATCGGCAGCCAAAAAAGACTGGAGTTGCAATTGATGAGGGGAAAGTTGATCGAGTGTAAAGCACCATAAATGAATGTTATCACTCGGTAAAACCCAGTTATTCAGACGTAAGGGAGGTGTTATTGGAAGTTCAATTTTTAAAAAAAACATAGCATGATAGGCTTCAATGATGTTTCAGACTGGTAAAAAAGAGTTCTTTATTCTATGCAAGCGTACATATCTAGCGTAAAAACAGCATTCTAACGTATTTTTTAATGTACTACCAGCGCCAAAGACTATGTAAACACACATCCTAAAAAGTGGTTGTTTTTTAAGCTATCTTGCGCATAATTTTCTGACTCTTACTAATGTATAAGGCCAAAAACATATTGCACTAGTTATGGGAACTTCATCACAAATTAACTCTATTACTATATCAGGTTCAGCTATTGTGATTACTCATGGAGAGTTTTTAGATTTAATCAGAGAAAATAAACAAGCAAAATCGATCTGATATATACAAGTTAAAAGTATAAAAAATGTGATTGAAATGCTAAATTTTTCTTGACGTAGCCAATTAATTATATTAATTTGTTAGGCATGGTTAAGTAGTTTAAGATTTTTTTGATTTGAATTTGGGAGAATGCCTCATGAACCACAAGCTGGGGCATGTAAGGATCCATGAAGTCAAAGAATTACCTTCCCCCTTTGTTAAATTGAATGATTGTTCTATTTCTGATTTTGCAGCGAAATTAATTTTTGAAACGCATAATGAAATTTCATCATTATTGCATAATATTGATGATTACTTTCGCACCGTCTTTATACGGAATGCCATAACCTCTTGCTAGTGAGTTATCAGAGCTCGCTAATACGGTCGAATCAACTGGTTGGAAAATTAAATCTGCAGAAAGAATAGAATACAAAGGTAACGACGCTGCTATTGAAGATTTTAAAAAGAAGAAAGGACTGAATATTAAGCTTGATAATAATGGAAGGACTAATTTGCCAGCATGGCATTTGGCCCTTCAAGTCACCGTCTGATAGTGAAAAAATAGGGGCTAATAGAAATGTTCCAGAAGTATGCTTCATTTGCCGGGTTGAGTCTTGGTTTCTTTATTATTATGATGGACATAACCACTGTACCATTGATGTACCCAACCCTTATGAATGTGTTTGATGTTAATCCGGCTATGGTCGCTTGGGTCAATAATATTTATCTCATTACTTATGCTTCATTTATTCTTTTAGGAGGTCGGCTTGGAGACTTCACAAATCGAAAGATTGTATTACTGATTGCTTATTTGGCTATAGGGGTAGGAGCAGCAATTAGTGGTGCAGGACAAAGCTTGTCAGATGTAATTATTGGTCGCGCATTGATGGGTGTAGGAGCGGGATTATTGACACCACAGAGCATGGCATATATTTCTATTCTTTTTGCGAGTGGAGGTAGAGGAACTGCACTGGGTATCTGGGGAGCTGTAGCTGGTATTGCCGCTGCTACTGGGCCTATTGTTACCGAGATATTCTTGACAATGGGGGATTGGCGTTGGGTGATGTGGATCAACATTCCTATCGTGCTTGTTTGTTTTTTAATTTCCGTTTTGAGTTTACCCAATGTTCCCGGCCGTGGTATTAAATTCTGGGACACTACTGTAAGTGTTTTGTGTGGAGCGTGTTTGGCAGGAATTATTCTTGGAATCCAATTCATTAATGCGTCTAAATCAATTATAAGCATAGGTGGTGCTCTTTTTATAATGGGAGGTGTGGCTATAAGTGTCTTGATTAGAAATGAATTGAAGAAAAAACAGGGATACATTTTGTCACCCGAATTATGGGTTGATAATATTTTTCTCAGAATATGTTTAATTTCAGGGCTACTTGGATTAAGTCTAACAGCTTTTTATCTTCCTTTAGTATTTCTTTTAGACGTACGAATGAATTTAGGCCCTGTGGCTATAAGCATGGTCATGTTTACTATCGCGCTGGCTAATGCATTAGTTGGACCATTCGCAGGTAATCTTTCAGACCGTATGGAGCCAGAAATAATTATTAGACGTGGTTTGATTTTATTTGCAATTGCAAATGCTTTACTTGGTTTTATTGGTATATTCCTGCCTGAAGGAATTTTGGCCTTAGTAGCACTTTTTGCCGTTATGTTTATTGCTGGAGCGGGTACTGGTTTAGCTTTTGCGCCTCTTGCTAATTTAGCCGTGGGTCGTGCTCAAGTAGCAACTCTAGGTCGTGCTGCCGCTTTTTTCAACTGTGCGCGCCAAATATCAAGTGCATTAGGTGGTGTGATTGTAGCTATTGTTTTTGATTGGATAATACGCTTACAATTAGAACATGACATTGAAATAACTACTACAACCCTTCGTGAATCATCGACTATTACTGCTAATGCCACTTTAGCTTGTTTTTTGTTTATTGCTATTAGTTTGTCGGTAGCTGCTTATCTATCTTGTAGAAGTGAGCAGGAGCTTGTAGTAGATGAATCTGGGGCTTAGTATCTGTTGTAATGCACAATTTTAGTTGGTAAAGTAAGCTTGTGTATAAGTTCCAAAAATTCGGATTATGATATTGAATCATTCAAGTTATTGTACGGACCATGTGAGTTTCTGACTAAGTGTTCGCTATCCTTAAGGTGATATAGGATGGTATGAAAAAGAGTTGCTTAAGCACTGAGAAGCAAGCAAGATTACTGGTGAGATATATATTAGTGGTACTTTTTTTGTCATATGCTAGATTAAGGTGTACCTATGACAAGAGAAAGAAGAAGCTCTATGCGGGTTACGGGATAAGTGAAGCAGCAAATGATGATTGGGCGACAGAATAAGAGTCACTATTGACACAATCGAAGGTATTATTGATGACAAATTCAACTTCTTTTGGGATAAGTGCATTTGGATATTCATTTGGCGAAAAACAAAATGTGGAAGAAACTGCATGCAATTTTGTTTCTGATCCGGAAAGAGTTTTTAAATGGGATTGTCAAACCTACTATCGTTCACCCCCTGATCGATTTGCCCTTGATCTGGCAACTGATGCGGCACGTGAAGCTATAAGTAAAGCAAATATCGACCCTAATAGTATAGATTTAGTAGCATTTGCTTCAGCAGAAATAGCAGAATATTTATACTGGGATTCCTCAGTTGCACTTGCACGTGCACTGGGCATTGAAAGAACGCAAACAATGCTACTAAATAATGAAGGTTGCAGTGCAGGGATAAGAATCTTTGGAGCCATTGCAGGAGTCTTTGCAACGCAACCGGAAATTCAAACTGTTTTAGTAGTAATAGTTAACCGTGTGAGTGAATATCACAGGAATCGTATGAAGGTTGTTAATTGCATACTAAGCGACGGAGCTGTAACTGCCGTTTTACAACGTGGCCATCCTCATAATCAATATTTGGCTTCAGACCATTTCGTCTATCCAGAATTTTGCGATTTTTTTCGAATGGATTATGGTGGAACAAAAGCCCCCATTACTCCTGCAGGTTGGACTTGCCATGATGAGCATGGTTACGATAAAATATATGAACACTTTGGTGATGATATAGAGAGAATGCAAAACTTTTTAACAGTACAGCGTAATGAACGGTTAGCAGAGGTGGTTCAACGTTCTTGTGCACGTGCTAATATATCTAAAGATGATATTTCACATTTCTTTTATGTTGCTGATTCTCGCCCAGGAGCTATTGCAGAAATTGTAAAACCTTTTGGAATTCCTATCGAAAACACTAACCTTGAATTAGCAAGAATGTATGGGCATATGGGGGCTGCTGATCAATTTTTTTCTTTAGGAAAATTTATAGAAAGTAGACATATGGGACCGGGAGATATAGCCGCCATGGCGGGTATTTCATCCGGAATTCAATGGTGTTCCACTTTGTTTAGAGTATAATCTGATGAATGAAACTATTTTCCAAGCATTTGAAGAACAAGTTAAAAAAACACCTGATTCTATTGCACTTCTTTTTAAAGAAGAAAAACTTAGCTATAAAGAATTAAATGAAAAATCTAATCAAGTCGCTAGATCCCTGCGTAATCTCTACAAAAAAAATATAGGATTCGACCTTAAACCGGATACTCTTATTGGCATTTGTGTTGAACGTAGTTTAGACACCGTTATTGGAATATTAGGAATATTAAAAGCGGGTGGTGCATATGTGCCAATTGATATTGCCTATCCAGAAGGACGAATCCAATTTTTATTAGAAGATACTAAAAGCCCTTTTATCGTGACGCGGAGGCATTTGCAAGAGAAATTAAATAAAATCCATAACAACACATTGCATCAGTTTTTCTTAGACGATCTTTCTTATGATAATGAAAGCAAAGATAATTTAAGTATTATACTAGAACCCAATCATTTGGCCTACATTATATATACATCAGGAACTACCGGAAAACCAAAAGGTGTTATGCAGACTCATCATAATGTTATGCGCCTATTTACGGCAACACAGGATGTATTTGAATTTAACGAAACAGATGTATGGACATTATTCCATTCCTATGTATTTGATTTTACGGTGTGGGAGTTATTGGGTGCTTTAATATATGGTGGAAAACTGGTAATACCCAGTCTTGATGAGGTTAAAGATACAAGTAAGTTTTATGATTTATGCGAAAAACATAAGGTTACTGTGTTAAATCAAACACCATTAGTCTTTTATCAATTTATTGAGGAAGCAATTAATCGTAAAGAAAAACTGAATAGTTTAAGATGCATAATTTTTGGTGGAGATTATCTTAATATTTCTCAATTGAAACCTTGGTGGAATCAGTATGGTTTTCTAAAACCTAAATTAATTAATATGTATGGAATTACTGAAACAACGGTATTTGTTACACATAAAATCCTCACTGAAGCGGATATAAATAAAGGTTCTATCATTGGCACTGTAATTAAAGATCAAAAAGCTTATGTTTTGGATGAGAATTTAAAACCCGTACCCGTCGGAGTTGTTGGAGAATTATATGTGGGTGGTGCTGGTCTTGCCAGAGGATATTTGAATAGAGAAGAAGTAACACAGGAAAGTTTTATTATCAATCCTTATGCCACAAATGAAGATCTATTGAAAGGCTATAACCGTATTTATAAAACGGGAGATTTAGTCAAATGGTCTACAAATGGGGATTTAGAATATATCGGCCGTAATGATAAACAAGTTAAACTACGCGGCTTTCGAATAGAACTGTTAGAAATTGAAAGTATTTTAAACACTTTTACTGGAATAAAACAAAGCACGGTATTGTTAGATAAGAAAAGCAACAATCCATATTTAATAGGTTACTATCGTTCAGAAGCAAAAATAGATGAGGAAATATTACGATCACATTTAGCTAAACATCTACCGGATTATATGGTCCCCAACGTTTTAGTCCATTTAAACAAGTTTCCCATTACTATCAATGGAAAATTGGATGTAAACGCATTACCTTGTCCCAATTTTAATTCTACTCAATCTTCCATAACACTCAAAAATGAGATTGAAAAGGATGTGGCTGCAATTTGGTCGGAAATTTTAGGAATTGATATAATTGGCACAAATGAAGATTTCTTCAGAATTGGAGGTGACTCAATTGTAAGTATAAAACTAGTCCTAAAATTGAGAAATAAAGGGTATCATTGTAATGTAAAAAATATATTTGAAAATAGAACCATTGAAAGCCTAAGCCACTTTTTGAAATCATCTGATATACAATCTAATAAAATTGAAGCAGAACAAGGGTTGTTAACTGGCGAGGTTGATTTATTACCGATTCAACAATGGTTTTTTAAAAACAAATTTGATAAGCAGAATCATTGGAATCAATCTTTTTTAATCAAGGTTCCATTATTGGATGTTAATAAATTAAATCATGTCCTTGAGAAATTAATTGAGCATCATGATGTGTTACGGTTGGTTTTCAAAAAGACAACAAATTTTTATAAACAATTTTATTTGAAAGAAATTAAAATTCCTCTCATTAATACCTTGGATAGATCTGAACTCTCTGATCAACAACTAATTAATATATTTACCAAATGGCAAAGTGATTTTGATATAGAGAATGGTCCTTTATGGAAGATAGGCTATGTTACTGGTTATAAAGATAATACCGCTCGGATATATTTTGCCTTGCATCATCTTATTATAGATTCTGTTTCATGGAGAATTTTGATTGATCATTTGAAATGTTTGTATGAAAGTAAGGAATTACCCCCAAAAACCAGCAGCTACCGTCAATGGGTGAGGGCTGTGCAACATTATGCGACTTCGAATAATCAACAATTAAGTTATTGGGAACAACATTACATCCCTCAAGTACTAGAAGATGATTTTAAATTTCTTAATGAAAATACCGCACATAATATTAAAAATATTAATCTTGTCACATTAAATGAAAGTTTGACGAAAATTTTATTAAGGAAAGCCAACAAAGCCTATCATACCGAAATTAATCACTTGTTACTCACTGCCTTAGGATGTGCACTAAGGGATTTAACGAATAAAAGTGAACATATTATTCGTCTTGAAGGGCATGGTCGTGAAAAAATCAATGAAATTATAGATGTTAGTCAAACTGTCGGCTGGTTTACAATACTTTATCCTGTCAAGCTTATGGTGAATGACTCATTAGAAAAGTCTATTCTATCTATCAAAGAAATTTTAAAAAGTATTCCTGACAATGGAATTGGATACAGTGCACTTAAATATGCAAATAGCGAAAATTCTCTTTGTAAACATTGTCCATCGGGAATTAGCTTTAATTACTTGGGCCAGTTTGATACAGAAACCAGTTTGTGGCAAATTGCCGCAGAAAACTCTGGAAATAATTACGGTGCTAATGCTGATGGAAATCTACTAACGATCACAGGCTGGGTTATTGATGGTAAATTAGAATTTGAAATCGTAAGTTGTATGAACGCAATCAAGAGTGAACAATTTTCAAAATTCTTTCAGTCTATTTTAGAAGAAATAATAGTACATTGCGCAGATTTAGTTAGTAGCGACAAAAAGGCGTTAGTTTAACTTTCTTTCTTGTGCGATTTTTCTAAAATTTTCAAGAGCTTCAGCAGCAGTTAATTCTTGGCCTTGTAAAACATCGTTAGCGGGTATAATTTTATAGCGCATATTTTCTGGTATTGAATATTTTGTTGGCAAATACAATTGATCTAGCCCTATACCAAAAGCACAATTTTCTTGCCCTAAAACTCGAAAATAATGCCTTAATCGATTAGATTCATCTTTAATAATAAATTTTTTCATTTCTGGATCATGACATCCATATGTCAAATAATACTCCACATTGTTATTTTCCATTTTACGAACAATATCAACTAAATTGTTATAAAGAACTTCTCCCGGATAAAGCTCCCTATACATTCCTGAATTTCCTGAACGTGCTCTTGCAGTTTCAGGGTAAGGTGGGTTCATTACAACAAAGTCGCCCGTTTGGAGATCAGATAATGCATGCAAAAAATCACCACTTTTTAAAATAACATTATTTTTGTTCAAAAGATTTGAGGTTCTATCAACCTCTTCAAAAAAAACTTCTAATGATAGAGAGGCTTCATCAAGGTAACGTTGTATTGTTTTTCCTTTTATATTAACTTCTCTATAAACAATATTACCTTGATCATCATGAAGAAGTATCCCACCCCAAGAATGATTAATAATAAAGGGTAATAATAATGATTTTTCATCCAAATTTGCTTGATTATAATCACTAATTATTTTTAAAAAAAATTCTTTTTTGGTATCTGAGTGGTCATATTCGCGTATCAATGATTCATACTTTGATTTTACTCTCTTTGGTGCTTCTTTGATTAGGCATAGAGTATTAATGAGTGCTTCATCACTATCATTAATGATATATTGGTCTGCTAGACCTAGTTCCATCGCTGCTAAACTCCATGAGGCACTTCCAGAAAGCGGATCAAAACAACGTTTAAATTTTTTGCCTTGCGAATTTGCTATAATGACTGCAAAATGATCATCAAGTAAGTTCTTGTCAATTTCCATCCGACCAGAGTGCATGGGTAGTGTTAGGTTTCTATTTCCAAGATAATGTAAGAGTCCGCCTTTATTTTTTGATAGCATAGTTTAAACTTCTTAAATATATTGTCATTTAAAATTTTGAATTAAGATTATCATAAATTATAGCTAGTTTCAAGAATTTTAATGATACATAGCAATGGATATTGGCTCACATCAATCTTGGCAAATCTCGCAGGCATCTTTCACGAAATAACTACTTGGCACTTGTAAAAGAGGCAGGTACTATGGGTGCAAATACGTGCGAAAAGTTAATCATCGCATGAATTAATGGACGTAGGTGAAAGAATGACAGTACATAATGAAATTGTAGTGAAAGCAGTTGCTAAAATTATGAAAAAAAATAAAAATGTCAAATGACCTGATTTATCTAAAAGAAGACGCTTATTTCGAACCTTTGATAAATCACTGGTTTGCGTGGTCTTATCTTATTCCACCGGTTCAGGCTTCACGCTATATCACTAACACTCATAAAAGGATCATGTCTTCCTTCGTTGAAGACACGCAAGTGCACATCTTTGGGTCAAAAGAACCAGCACTCGCAGGCGGTGACTTTCTCAACGCTCGTGACGATCAGGTGAAAGACATCAAAGCATTGCTGGCGGAGTTCGATGAAAAGCATGCCGATGTAGTTAAGCTTTCTGAAGCAGTACAGGAGCTCGACGAGATGATCCGCGCACATATCAGCGGCGAGTCTATTGAATATATGTATGAAAAAGTTCCTCTGCCGCTCAAAGGCTTCGTCGAAATCGGTATGGATATGAACCACAACCCCTGTTATCGTTTGCTGGAGCATTTGCTTTACAACTCAGAGCATTATCGCAAATCACTACAAAGTATCTACTTCGGTTTACTTTCCAAGATCGAAGAGCGTCCTTTCTGTTTTTCGACACCGCGTTTGGCCGATGAGAACCACATTCAATTGGCGATGGATTTCTGTGCACCAGAGGTAGATATTTTAGTCAAGTCGCGCACTGAAGGCGTACCGTGCGAGATGGTGAATGATATATTTGCGCGCTTCGAGACTCGCGGCGGCCTTGATTATCGCGAATTGTTCACTACTGAGCCGCCGTCAAGACGCCGTGAGCCGGTGAGCGATGACAGCTTGAAATTGACTTTCCTCGGTCATGCCTCGTTTATGATAGAAACCAAAGATATCAATATTTTAATTGATCCGGTAATTCCCATTAGAGGCAAAAAATATGCCGATGACGTGATTAGCTATTCTGAGCTACCCAAGAAAATCAACTATATTTGCATTACCCACAATCACCATGACCACTATAACCTTGAAACCTTGCTACAGTTGCGCCATAAAACGGACAAGCTGGTTCTACCCATCAACAATGGTGGAACATTGCCGGATCCGTCGATGAAGCTGATAGCCAAACAATTGGGCTTTAAAGTAATTGAGGTGGACGACTTTGATGAAATCGAGATCCCAGATGGCAAGATAACGGCGATCCCATTTCTTGGCGAACACGGCGACCTCAATGTGCGTTCAAAAACCGTGTGGCTTATAGAACTCAAAGGTAAGAAATACTTCTTCGGCGCCGATGCCACCAACTATAATCCGCAAATGTACCGTCATGTCCAAAAGTTGGTTGGGGATGTCGATGTATTGGCTATCGGAATGGAATGTGTCGGAGCTCCCTATTCTTGGCTCTATGGTGCACTTAACACTAGGGACGTCAGTAAAAACATCACAAATTCACGTCGTCTGAACGGCTCCAATGCCGATCAGGCTTATCATATGGCAGATACTTTCAATGCTAAACAAGTTTATCTTTATGCAATGGGCATGGAACCTTGGTACAAGTACTTTATGGGCTTAGTTTATAACGAGAACTCACAGCAAATAATTGAGTCAGATAAGATGATTAAGCGCTGTGAAAATAAAGGAATACCATGTCAACGCTTAGCTCTTAACTGCTACATTCTGACAGATTTAGGTAGTAGCCACAAAATGGCGCCAGTTTAACTCCTTCACAAAAAGTGCTTGTGCGCTAATTATAACGTCACTAACTTATATATGCCAAGATGAGGAAGGGGTAACTTTGCACACGTAGTACTTGGAATGGCGAGGAGCGGTGATTTAGGTGAGTTAGAAGGGCTGGTTATGGTAATTATCTATACAATCCGGGGCCATTAGGAATTTCCTTATAAAATAGTACATTTGATTCCATTATTATCAGTCACCGGCGCATGTACTGTTACTGTTCCAGGTTGCGTATTGACATCAACTCTACCTGTTACTGCGCCAGGCTCTACAGTAAATGTAGGATTTATCGCATTAGGTTCAATACGAGCAGCAGCGAGTGCAATCCCATTTCTACTTAAACCAACAGATAAACCCGAAGTTACTTCTTTTAGCATGTTGCTGAATGAAACTACTATTTGATAGAAAGAAATCCCCAATTTATTTATTAATGAGTTAATTGAAAAAGCTATCATTAATAAAGCTGCTATTTGATATTTGTAATCAGTAGGATCAGTTCTATAGTGAATGACTATTCCTATAAAGGCAATAGCTACGGCCATTCCAATGCTCGGTTGTCTTTGAAAAAAATTTACTGTATTTAGATTTGCAGGAGTCGGTGCTGCTAAGCGGGCTTGAAGTCCATCTATAAGATGCTGAGCATTACTTAATTCTCTTTCTCGCTGAAGATCATCTCTTATCCGGGCCGTCAAATAAGCACGACCGGGATCCCAATCTTGAATAAACCTAGCTAAATCAGAATTTCCATATTGGTTCGCTATATCTACTGCCAGGCAATTATAAGTTGCAGTCCTTATTGTACGATCTGCTCCATTTTCTAGTAGTATAGTTGCAGCCTCTCGGAATCCTCTCCAGCCACAATATATCAAAGCGCTAGGCTCATTTAAGCCACCGCTAGGGGGTAATCTAACATTAATATTTGCTCCTCTATCCAGACAGTCTAATATTTTTCGAGGATCATTTTTGGTAACTGCATCAAAAAATTCAGCATCAATAGGACTTAATGGCATAAAATTTCCACCCTTATAAAGGTTAGGTCTCTTAATCGTAGCCTAAGTTTTAGTAAATGACAAGAAAAAAAGCATTTTAGAGTAGTGCCAGACATCTAAGTCAACTCTCATATGAATTTTATCCTAACATATGCATTCTTGAGAAATATTTATCCCATTTTGTTTCAACAAATCCCAATAAACTTTGGGCATTTAGAATTTTGAAACAAAATACCCGCAATGGCATTAACATACACTCTTGGCTCATATCTCTCTTGATGCCTTATATTTGCAAATGTTATGCTTTCAAATTCATCATACCAACATGTTTACTAATAAAAAGGTGATGCTGTGGACCCAATTGATAGAGCACAAGAGTCATTGCTGAGCAGTAAAAAAGATAACGTGAGAGATGACGATAAGAGCAATAAAGTTAATGAGGGCGCTGAAGATAATCAGAGCGAAGTAGAAGAATCTTTGGAAGAAGAAATTATTAATGTAAGTTTGTATTATTTTAAAAAAAATTATAGCTCTAGAGCGAGTAGTTGGGGAATTAGAATTGTTTGGGCAAAAATAATAATAGATGAGTTTTTAGAATATGAGAAAAGAATTAAATGCTACCATTCAAGTGATTGTGAAGAGATAGCTAAAAAATATCCTGGCATTGAAGAGTACGCTTCAAGACTTCTTTTCTGCGGTTATGATAAATGGGAGTTTTTAAAGCCAAGGAGACTGAGGAGTTCTTATGATCCCGCCGTATTTAAATTATTTAAATTTTTTTGTGATCTTTACTTACTAGGTAAAAAAAGACAATTAGAAATGGCAACAGTATTAAAGCAAGTGTGTTATCTTGAAGGTGAACTTAAAAGTGTTTTGAATCCACTGGATGATGATGGGTTTTTAAAGTTGCAAAAATGTTTGTCGTATTCGAAATATCCTTATGGTTCTCTTTTTAGGGGTGGTTTTTGGATTAGAGAAACTAAATCTTTGATGAAATCCCTAGAGGCCAAAAAAGAATTAGTCCCAGATAGGCTAACGGAGGAAGAAGATTTAATAATTAGAAATGAAATTAAAATTATAGTTTCAAGCCGAGAAGGTTTGCGTAGTCTTACAAGGCATGAGATTCGTTTTGAAAGTCAAAAATCTATTGGCTCTGGAGGCTATGGAGAGGTATTTTTGGCTCGTCACGAAAGTTTACAAGTGGCAGTTAAATTGGTTCATTCGACTGAGGATTATGATAAAGTTTTTAGAATCATTATGGAAGCTAAAATTTTATCAAAGCTTAATCACCCTAATGTTTTATCTCTTTATGGAATGTACTTTTCAAGCTCTGGTCGCTATGGTTTGATTCTGCCCTTTTTGAGTGGGGGTTCACTGCATGACAGTATAAAAAAAAGAAAATTATCAACAAATAAAATAGTGAAAATTTCCATTGGGATCTCTAATGGACTTCGTTATTTACATGAAGAGTGTAATATTATCCATAGAGATCTTAAAAGCGCTAATATACTTTTAGATGCTAATGACGTGGCAATAATTTGTGATTTTGGAACAGCAGTAGAAATGATAGGAGGACAATATGTAGTAGAGAATCGAAAAGGTGTGTCATCAACTTGGTCATGGTGTTCTCCTGAGTTAATGGAATCAGATATTAATGAAAAACCTATTTGCTATAATCTAAAAACAGAAATTTATGCTTTAGGAATAATAATGTATGAGATGGTAGTTGGGAAAATGCCGTCTATACAGGAAATGCATGGTTTTTTCTTAAGAAAGCCAAATGAAAACACAAAGGAAACAGATGCCCGTCACCGAAAAATATATCTACTTATGTATGAGTATTGGAATGGATATAGAAATAAAGATAGAAAGCTTTTACATGCAAAGAATTCTCCTATTGCTCCTATTATTGAAAAATGCTGGGACGGCGACCCAGATAAAAGATTATCTTCTGCACGAGAAGTTATTGATTTATTGGAAACGGCTCCTATGCCGGAAGAAGAACCAGATTTATTTAACGGACTAGCAGAGAGGTTGATTGCTCCTCCGCCAGATACTATGGGGTCGTTATGGACGCTTTCCTAGCAGGGGTAACTATACTCTATGCGCATTGTCTGGTTCATCAAAACCCCTTCATTGACAGTAATCAAGAGGTTGTTATATAAATCAACCTTTTAACTATTCTTCCTGCGGGTAGGGAAACAGAGGGGAATGTAATGGGTATAAAGGAAACGTTCTTAATGCCTCTGTTTTTCCATTAAGAAAGCCCTCATACGGGTGATTTTTTTTGACCTCGTAATAAAGGAGCATCCATGAATAAAATCCTACCTCTATCCTTGCTGAGGCTACCCTCCAAGGGCATTCTCACTCCGTTAATGCTCTTATGGTGCTACCGGACGGGCGTCTTATCAGTGGGTCTTCTGACAAGGACATCAGACTTTGGGAGCTGGGAAGTGGTCAATGCGTCAGTACCTTAAAAACTGCTGGAAGTCTTGAGGCCCTCACGGTGCTGCCGGATGTCGGCTCGCCAGCGGGTCTAGCGACAAGACCATTAAGCTGTGGCGCTTGGGGCCGATTCCAGCGGCGCAGGTGCAGCAGGGCAAAGAAAATGCTTTTGAAGAGAAATTGAATGCTGTGGAGGAAGAGAGCAAAAAGATAGTAAAGGGAATGCAGCGAGTAGCGCCACTCAAAAACAGATGTTGTTGACCAAAGCCTTATCGGATTATCATTGATCTAACGATTTAATATCGTGATGTCTGTATCGGTTTAAGGCATATCTCTCCTTGTCCGATTGGTAGATAACTGCTAGGGTTATAGTCACTACTTAATCCAAGGAGCAACTATGTTTACCTCTCATACATATACTTTAGGATCAGGTTTTAATACGGTCACAGGGGCAGAAGCGAATTTAGCGATAGAGCTACCCTCAGACAAGTCTGCTAGTGCTCCTTCTGCTCGTTCAAAAAAAAGCGGTTCTTCGAAAGGGGGAGCCTCTGCTAGCCCTGTTAATCTCCATATTCATCTCAGCACTCCAAAAAAAGATAATAAAGCTGAGAGTGAAGTGAGTTCTGAAGTGCTTTCTTCTCCAGTAGAAGAAAATCAAAAGGAAAAAAAAACTGCCCAATCAGATTTTCCATTTTGGGTTGAGTACAAACCTAATCGAGAAGTAAAAAGTATTACTAAAACATATACCTCTCTTCACGAAGTGCAAAGAGCTTATAGTGGTAGTTTAAACATTTCAACACCTGGCATTGCAACAGCAAACATAGATTTTTCTCAAATAGTTAAAAAGACGGCTTATGAATTTTATTATATTCTTGAGCTTACTTGTATGGAGTATGAGCTTGTTTTAAAAAGACCTTTTAAGTTTAATACAGAAGCGGAAACTTTATTGACTTCACCTAAAGGGGGCGCTTCATTTTTTTTTCAATATGGAGATTCTTTTTTTGATAGGCTTATTTATGGTCGAAGAGCATTAGTTATTGTTCAAATTTCTGCTTCTAGTGTAGAAGAACAACAAAAGGCTAAGCTTAGTTTTTCTGGTGGAATGGGACAGGTTAGTGGAGGTGCGGACGTTTCAGCGAAGGTAAAGAAAGCATTTAGTCGTCATGATGCAACTGTTTATCAATATACAGCAGGCCTCAATTATGGTGCATCAGGTCTTATAAGCACCCCAAAAGAAGTAGAAGAGTTGATTAAAAATTTTGATGTTGATGGGAAACTCCAAGTGCCGGCAGTGCAAATTGGTTGGACTACAGTACCTTATCGGCTTGCGTGTAAACATGATGTGAGTCGATCAGTGGCTAATCATATGGAAGAATCCGTATCAATTGCTAGAAAACTCAACCAATTACTCAAAAAATATCAGGAAGCAGTTAAAGTATATCAGCATGCGTTAAAATTAGATGTGATTAATTCTCAACTGCTTTTTTCTGTTCCTGCTTCTATTATCCATCATGATTTTTTAAAAGACCATGTTGCTTTGAAAGCTTTAGAGCAGGCTTTTTCTCAGATAAGTGGTGATATTGTAACTAATGCGCTAGGTGAATCTGCTTTAAAGGAAATCGGAGGGAGAATTCGTGGGATGGGGATTTATCTGGAAAAAATAAGACAGGAATTTCCAGTTGAATGGGAAGAATATTTTATACCTGTAGCGCAAATTACGGATGAAAAAATTAATACCGAGGATCATAATGCAGGACAATATGCAGGAGATATTTTTTCTATTCCAATAATTAGTGGTGTTGAGCTGATAAAATTTGAGGTGCATCTTTTTGATGGTAAAGTGAAAGCAGTAAGAAGTGCTTTTTTAATGGCAGTGAGCGAATCAATTTCTGCTGCAAAAAAAGCTATGGATGCATCGCGTTTTTTAAGCTCTCCGGACAAACAAGCTGAAACAATTATTTATGCTCGTATGGGTATTATATATGCTAATCAAGCTGAAGAAATGTTACGTGTAATAAAAAGATATGGGGAATTTACAAAAGAAGATGATTTGTCTCTATCATTAGCAAAGAAGATGTTAGAAATATGTGAATTAATGAAGCTTGCTCCAAAAAATTTATCAGTTAATCGTAATGTGTTTGTATTTCCTATGGCAGGTTTGTTAGAGCAGATTTTAGATAAAGGGCAGTCAACATTCTATATTTCATTTAATGCTATCTCATCTGCTTTGATGGATATAAAAAAGTTGTTTTCGGGCCAAAAAAGACTTGCTGGAATACGTTATAATAGGCTTTATTTGGACAAAATTAAAGGATTTTCTGAGGTTGCTGAGTCACTTAACAGGTTTGTTTCTGAAGGAAAATCTATTGGTTTTGTTGATTTTTCTTTAGTATTGGAAGTTTTAAAACTGGATGTAAAAAATCTCTTACTACAAGCCATGAACATTGTAGGAGGGCTGTCGTCGTCTTCTGTTAGCGTTAGAAGAAGAGAGCCGTTTCCGATCCTTAAAGACTTGATAGAGACTATTGGGAGCGTAGAGAATCAAAGTCCTAATGAGCCACTGAACAAAGATTCGTTGTTAAGTATGCCAAAAATAAATGAAGTAAAAAAAACGCTCAGTCTTATTATTTTAGAGATTTCTAAATTAAAGATGTATTTAGAGGGAGTCCTTAGTTTAGTTCAAAAAATTGAGAGCAATGTGACTCTTGCTCCTGAACCAGATAAAAAGCTAACAGAGGATTTGAAAAAATTGCAATATGACTTAGAGGAGGCATTGGTATCTGTTTATTATTTGCTAAAGACAACTGTAGCTTATATGGCGGCTACTTTAAATACTAATACGGGAGTTGAGATAGTGAAGCTCTCAGCCACATTTGAGGATGATCTGCTTGAAATTGCACAGAAGATAGTTTCAAAGCAAATTGATGATGTAAATAAATTAATAACTCCACTTGCTAATCAATCAGAATCAACAAGAAGGGTAGAGTTAACATTGAAGCAACATTATGTGGTAGATACATTTGCAGCTAGATATTTTAAAATGTTAGATAATCTTGCCCGAGAAATGTCATTTGGGCGTTATCGTGTAAATATATATGGAAAGAAAACTCATCATCTTTATCTTAATGGCTCGCCTGATGATAGACAAGACACTCTGTTTGCTTCAGAAGTACTTAGGCTAAGTAATGAGGGGTTTTACTTAAAACCTGCTCGACTTCCCGGGCGCATTTTTCATGCTTATGCGTCACCTCCAGATAAATGTATGGTGGAAATTGGAGCACAATGCAAATATCGCTTACCTGATAGTAATGTGATTCCATCACCGGATGAAGTGGAAAAGGTGATTCAGGTAATAAGGCCTAGCTAAAAAACCTCTGCTTTGAAGTCAGTTGATAGTCATTTCTAATATTCTATGCTCTAGGGGCTGCTCCAGACTGTGGAGGAGGAGCTGCTGCCATTTGGTTTTGTGGATTTCGAGTTCCTCTTACAATGAATGTTCTGCCAGTGTTGAGAAAATTATCAAAGCTCATATCATGGCTTAACTCATTTTCTGATCTAAATAACTCTTGCCAAGCACGTAACTCTATCTTCTTTGCTGTTCGCAGTAACATGGGGTTAGTAATACCAGTAACATCAAGAACAACATTTGAGCTACATATATGAAGTATCAAAAAAGAGAGTGGTGGTGCAGGATCTATCATTTGAGGCAAAGACAAAGTAAATCCATGTTTTTTCAAATACTGTGCCATAGCAAGCTTTAGAAAAAAAACGGGAGAAACAATTCTTTGAGGCCCACCATGACGATAGTCTTTATATCCGTGCATATGCGGTTGGTGTATAGCATTAAAATAAGAAAAATAAAGAAATAATTGAAATCCTACGTGGGATGCTGTGAATGGATCAACTAAATGTCTTAAATTTTCAGTTTGATTTTTAGCTGCTATGATTTCTTCATGTAATACTGGGTTTGAGGCCTGCACAAAGTGGTTATCTTGAGTAATTATTTGACGAGGAGAGGTTCTAAAAATATCTTCATGCTCTACCATGAGGGCTTTAGTTGCCAATGTTGCTACATCAAAGGGTTTTGGCCGGTGCACATGTCCAATAAAGAGAGAACCAGGGCTGTTAGGGAATTGCTGTTTTATTCCTGAAAAATAGGCTGCTTCGGCACTCATGGTTCTTGCTACGGCGATTTGCAACGGGTCACCTTTACTTTCAGATTCTCCAATTATATGATTGACTGCCATCCTAGCAATGCTAAAAGGAATCGATCCATTCATATAAGCGAGTAGTCGTTCTTGATAAACAAAGAAATCTTGTGGTTCAATAGGGCGCATGAAGTAATCGTTGATACCTCCTGCTATTAGTAAGCGCAAACATAAATGGCTACAGGTGGTTTGTTGAAGTTCTGTTTCTTCTTTAGGCCATGATGTGCCACCCCATAAGGCCCACTTTAATTTCTCTGCAGCATGTAAAGTCTGTATAGCTTCATATTCGTTTAGAATTTCATCTACATCTAGAGACGTGAGAGTGAGCATGAATATTTCGTCATCTGATAATTGGCTCGCTTGGCGGTCTTCCGCTAAGGTGTGAAAATGATCGGTATAATGCTTATTTACAGAACAATGGCTAGTGGGTGTTGAAAACCATCCGGGTTGTTGTCCTTTAGGCCAGAAGCTTACATAAATTCCGTTACCCTCTTTACCTCCGCGATAGGTTTCTAAAGATGCATGTCCCGTCACACTTCCTTGTTTTGCCCATATTCTGATAGTGACACGATTATCTTGTGCATCCAAACATTCTTTTTCTTTTAACTTAGCTTCTTTAGTTTGTGCATGATCAGCGCCTAACAAGACAGAGCGAATTTGGCGCGCTCGTTGAAAGTAATAAGCGGCTTCTTGAGAGCGATTTTCTCCCTGGCAGCATAATCCTAAGTTGTAGTGAGCGTCTGCTGACTCTGCAGATTCCTCGTTTCCACCAGCGATAAGCAGTTTAAGTGCTTGAAAAAAAAAGCGAAGTGCATCCGATGTTTTGTGAATTGTTTGTGCTTGTCGGGCTTTTTCGAGAAACTGCTGTACTGTTTCTTGCGGGGCAGGGGCGTTATTCATTTTTGAGATCCTGAAATTTAAAAAATAAAGTGGAATTAAGCTATTTTAAACTTGCTACTTTGAAATAAATTTCTTAATATAAATAGTATGAAATTCATTACTATCTTAACAAGAGGCTCATATGAAATATTTAGTCTATACCGCTTTGATGTGTTGTCAAGATATTTATTTTGGCCGAGATGATTTATCTCAAAAACAAATATCTAAAGTGGCAGAATTTGAAAGAAAAAATGAGTATAAAGCAAATGCTTATTTGTGGTTTTTTGAAGGTAAGCAGATTCTTTTTATTACGCATAAAGCAAACACGAACAATAATTTACAATCACAAATTGACTTTGCTTCTGATTTTACAGCTCAGCAAAAAGGAATATATAAAGATGCTTTTTTTGTGCATGCGGGGTATTTAATTGGTGGAGATATTGCTCATTTGGTCGGTGAAAAATATAGCCATAGCGTAGTAGCTTTTGATTCTTTTTTGTCCTTAGAAGGAAGTAAAGCCGCTGATCATGAATTGATCCAAAAATTATATGGCAATCACTATACTTTTATTGGATCTACACAGGCGAAGCGACCTTTAGTGCCTTATGGAAATGTATTTGTGTTACGAGGTGTAGAGGAGACCACTGCAAATTTAAACTTTTCTTTTGAAAGTGGTTCTTTTTCTAATGGCTCTGATAACAGAGTTGATAAGCAAACAGCTACAAATCAACATCCATTGTACTATTTCTCTAAT
Source organism: Gammaproteobacteria bacterium (assembly GCA_965279305.1). GTDB lineage: Bacteria > Pseudomonadota > Gammaproteobacteria > JBIOEC01 > JBIOEC01 > JBIOEC01. The sequence goes on from OZ257143.1 coordinate 1,504,942, forward strand.
TATATCACCCCTGAAACTTTCATTCCTTATAATACCGTTGATAAGTCTATTAAGATTCCTGGTTGTTTTGAACCCATGAGAGCGACTAATATTGATGCTGCTAAATATAGTATAAAGCTCATGAGCATGGTTAAACCCTTTGTTTACTTTGATCAAAAAGAATGGGCTGCATCAATTGTAAATGTAGGAACCTCATTTTTAGGCGGTCATTCTCGCATCATTATTGAAGGAATCAATGATAGAAATGAGTTAGTTATTTATGATGTTGATATTTCTGCACAGTTGTTTTCAGATTCTTTTCCATCTCAATACGCAGCAGGTATTATTTCTAGAGTGCAATGTCGTGAATGCAAAAGTTACAATGAGATAGCTGGAAAGAAAGATGGCGTGAAGGTGACAATTTTAGAGCTTATTTTGTCCCGGGCGAATGCACTTAGTTATAGTTTAACAAAAGAAAATGCATTGCATTTATTGGGAAAAGTTCAGGAGCAAATCAGCGAGCATAATGCAATGGAGGCTGAGTTAAAAGAGAAAACGGGTATTGAATTTTCAAAAGGGAAGCTTGATGAATTGGCGTTGCCAGCAGCAAAAGCGCTATTAACTCAATCGAAATATAGCAAATTTTTATATCAGGTAGGGGGTAAGTATTTATTTTGGGGTAATGAGGGGCATAATTGCTTTACATGGTCTAAAGCAATGCTCGCCGATCACGCTGGACTAGGGGATGCAAGAAAAGGACTTGATAAGTCTGGTGCCGCGCCTATTTCTAGCCTTGCAACCACATACAGTTGTACTATACAGTAACTGTTTTTAGGGTGCGCCAAAACTAGTAAATGAATTTGTGGCTGGCAACGCTGCAGTTAGCATCCTTTTTTCGCCTAATTTAGCAATCTTAAAAAAATCACAAGCGTAGTCCCAGTTAGAAGTAAATGCTTGTGATATCTGCCAGCTTAAGAATCTGAAAAACTCTTCTAGAGATTGTCCTCTCCCTGATTCTAATGTGGTGATCATATTAGGAAGAGTGGCTTGCGGTAAATGTGCGCCTAAGAAAAAGAATTGACTGATCCCGCCCCGTGATAAGAAAAAAATGACCAGCTTTATATGAACCGGGTAATTTTTTCTCATTGCTAGTAATACTCTATTGAGTTGCAAGTAGGCGCTCTGTAGATCTCCCCGCGCTGGACTATTCCAGATTTGCCAAGCTGAATTTATATCAACGCTATTTAATTGATGAAAAACATAGGTTGTTTCAGCAATCTTACCATTAATAACCGGGTTATAAGGCTGACCTTCTATGGGTGATTCAAGCACAAAAGAGGAGGGAGAAGCTTCGGGTGTTATGGGTACAGTAAAAGCAACCTGAAAACCACCAGAACCCTGTGTAATAATTGCAATATGAGAGCAATTGGAGCCATTTTTCCAAAGTTTAATAGTAACGGTTTTGTTTTCTCTTTCATTCAAAGGAGATCTTGGAGCAGCAGCTCCAGCTCCTGCTGCTTCACTGCTTTCGGGTGTAGCAAAAGTTATTGGAGGAGGAGGAAATTCTACTTTGGTTAATGCAGGATGAGTAATCCTAACTCGGCGAAGAGTGGGTACTTGTGGTAATGATTGTGCTCCCTGATATACGACTACTTGGTTAAGTGGGGCAGGAGCGGCTGGTGCACTGAATGCTATCTGAGTAGAAAGCGGAGAAGTGAGCATTAAAGGTGGGGAAGGTTGAGGAATTAATACTTGAATACGGGCATGAAATCCTATCCATTTTGGATGGCTTTTTATTTCGCTTTGGTCCTGCAATAACTCTAATATTTTAGTTAAATAAATATTGAATTTGACGACATTAAATTTCCCCTTCGCAACACTTTGAAGTTTTTCTGCGAGATATAAATAATGATCAAAAATATCTTTTCTTTGCTCTCGATCTGTTCTTGGTTGAAATAAACTCCAGTAAGCATCAGCAACTTTGCTTAGTTGTTCTTCAAGCCAAGCATCGCCGTTGTTAGGATTAGATTGTATGATAAGTTCAATTAAGTAGGCCACGATATTTTCTATTACTTTGAACTGAGCTTTTAGTTTTTTTCCTTCAAATCCGTTCCATATAAAATCACTAATTTTTCTTAAACCTAATTCTGCTGCTTCTTGTTGGGTAGACAAGAAATGCGGAGGGTATTTTGCATCTCCTCTTATTTCTTCTTCATATCCGTAAAGAATATTTCCATGAGTTACAATAATAGGCGCATGACAAAGGCCTCCTAGAAGAGTCCAGTGATGTTCACCTTCTTTAGTAACAGCCGTAATAGGAATAGCTTTTAAATTTCTTTTATAGGCGCTTGAATGATGTGGAGGTATGCATAGGGATAAGAAAAAGTCAGATTTATTTTCTCCTTTTGAGGAAATAGCTGTTTTATTAGTTTTGCTCATGGCTTCGGTGAGATAGCTAATGATAAAATCAATAAGTTCGTCAATTCCTTCAGGTGATTTTAGTCTTCCAATAAAAAGGCGTAAACGCATGAATAATCGAACGGCAGTGTTTCTGGCTAATGATTCAAAGTCTGGAGGAGTAGAAGAAAAAGCTAAAAAGCTATCAGCAATATGAATATTTTCTTCTTTTTTTCTTTGTGTGTGGATGGTATAAAAGAAGAACATGGTATTAACCAGGGTGGTAGTTACTCCTTTTGCCACCGCTTGTCCTTCGGCATCTACTCCTGCTGCTTGTGTTCCTACTCCTACTGCTTCAGTTACTGCAGCCTGTAGGATTTTTTTTGTTGCATAGCCTCTAAAAAAATTACAAATGTTATTCCATACCGTATCATTACCTTTGATTATTTGATAGACCCCATAGGTGACGGCGAGTTGAGAAGTAAAGCGTGTGACAAAGTAAAAATAATCAGAGTGCTCTTTCGAGTACTGAGCTATTCCTTGTTGTCTTAGCAGTGAATTTTCTCTTTCTATGGAGTGATTTGCTGTTGCTTCAATATCTGCTCGCAGAGCAAGTAAAACTTCAGCTTCTGGAGGAGTAGAAGCTTGAGAAGAGCTAAATAGGTTAATAAACTTCATCATTTATGTCATTTCCTATAAACTAAGAATGATAAAGTGTCAGTTTTAAAATTTTACTGACCTAAGGCCACTTATCCAGTCTAACAATCTGAAATACAGTTGTCAAACAAGCTGCGGATTAAAAGATATGATGTATGAAATTGGAATTTTATCTTGTAGATCTGGCAGTTATTTCACCCTTAATTTAGTGGTGTCGGTGACGAGCGGGCGTATCGTATCAATATTTTAATACATTAAAGCCCTCTGGGCTAATTCCCTCAAAAGAATTAAGTATTCATAGTGAGATTTGGTTCAGTCTAGAATTAACGCCTTATACCCACTTTGATAGTCCCGTGACTTTTTTATGGAACATTGCTAATACGCTAAATTCAAAATACGGGAATCGAATGAGCGTTCCAAATAAATCATAATAACTCCCATATCGTTTCAGTAAATTTCCCTAAATTCCAGCTCAATCGCGCAGTGTAGATATCATTATTAAAAAGGTGCGTCGTCTACCTCCTCACAGTGTTACGCAACGCTGAGAGAGTTTTCTAAAGTTATTGGGGCGGACCTGCACCATTCCCTTTTTCTACTCTAGCAGGAGCAGGAGCGGCGCTTAGTTGTGGTAGTAAAAGCCTAGATAAGTCGAGAGAAGTATTATTACTGGACGCAGATCCAACAGGAGTACCTGCCATCTGTGACTGTAACCTAGCCACAGCTTCTTGTAGGGTATTGATGGTGTTAACCAAATCAGGAATGATTGAAAGTTGACTCTGAACATAAGCTTTATAAGACTCTGATATCGTACCGGCTAATGCTAAATTTCCTATTTCTAATGCGAGTACCCTTGGCGTTTGGCCTAATGCATTTTTACTTTCTATGTTTGCACCTCTTCTAACAAGAAGCGATACCATCGCATCGTCTGCATAGAGAATAGCGATATGTAATGCAGAACCTATTAGGGGAGCGAGAGCATTAATATCTGCATGTAAATCAAGGAGCAGCTCTACAATAGGTGTTAAACCCAAGTAAATGGCCCAATGCAAAGGTGTCCAACCATGTTCATCCGGATTATTTACGTTTATTGCTCCACGCACAATCAATCGTCTAATAACATCTGCTTTGGATTGAATAACAGCGAGATGTAATAGATTTCCCTGAGTAAGGTTCACAGGAGCTTCTATATTTAAAGATTCAACTAGTCTCAATACTTCTTCATATTCTTGAATAATTCTTTGATTAGCTGCTCTAAAAAGTTGATTGAGTTCATCTTTTTCTTGTGAAAATATTCTTGTATCTGCTTCTAGTTGAGCTGTTGCTTGAGCAAGTGGTACTCCTGTAAGCGGCGTGATGCCTTGATATGAGTATAGGTTGGAGGGGGAATAGGGGGTGCTTGAGGGAACTGGCGTTATTCTTTTTGAATCTTTTAGTAATCGATTTTGATAGGTTTGTGTGTTAAAAAAAGGAGGGCTTGGGGGAGCATAATAGGGTTTGTTACAATCATCGGAATAAGTTAAATCAGTTTTTTGAACAGCCTCATGAACGGCATTAAAATAGTTTGTAAAAAGAGCACCACTACTATGAATATAAGAACAATGTCCCGAAACTATATAAGGGAATAGAGACACATTTAATGGATTCTTTTGTCTATTAGTAATTCCATCTCTAATAGCTTTAATTAGTTGTGTATAAATTTCTGAAAAACCTTTCTCTAAAGGTAAACTTTTAGAAAGTACATCAAGGTGAGTGGTGGTAGTGACAAATGAAGGAATTTCCATATGCCCCATCAGTGCTGCTTGGACATTAAGGTCTACTAACTGCCCCAAAGAATGAGTTGTAGCGCTTAAACGATTTAACTCCACTCCGATTGTTTGTATTTCAGATAGATTTAATTCCTGACTTTGTTTTCGAGTCTCTTTAATCAAAGTAGAGCCCGCATTAGCGAAGGTATCAGAACGTGCATAAGGAGGAATAGTTGGTGACGGTTGTACTGGGGTTTTCAAATAAGTATCACCCATATCTCGTTCATACCATATTTCATCAAATTTTCTTTTTTGATTAGATTTTTTATATAGGTCTAGATATTTTTGAGCGATATCTGCTTTTCCAGGTATTGAAAATAAATCTAGATTATCTTCTGTAAATTTTAGTTTTTTTAATGCCAGTGCCGCTTTTAAAAGTATTAAATATCTAGAAGAAAAAAGATTTTCTTTTTTTATTTTAATATCAGGTATTTTTTTTGTGGGGAGAGCAACTTTAGCAGTTGCTTGTGGGGTGGCTCCATTTTCCAACAAAAGATCAACCATGGCTAGGTAGCCCTGAGAGGCTGCATGGTGGAGATAAGTATATCCTTCAGAATCTTTTACATTTAAATCTAATCTTAAACGCATTAATGATCTTGCTTCCGTAACATTTCCTTGTTTAACAGCATCTAATAATTCTTGCTCAAATCCTGCTCTATTATTTTCAATAAAGTCATTAATCGCTCGTTTTAATGCTAAATTCGGTACAACTATCTGATTATCTAAGGCTAGATTTGTTCTTGGACTAGTATTATTTCCCTTAGAAAACCAGTCCGCGATTGCCGCTCTTTCATAGGATTCCCCATCAGTAGTAAATACAGGGTCAAGCATTATTTCGTGTGTAAGAGAGCAAATATATTCTTCTGGGATCCGTACCATAATCTAGTTCCTCAAATTGCAATTTTTTTAGAATGTATAACTTTGATTGTAATATAACGCTTCTATGTAATCCACCTTTCAGAAGGAGAAGGGGTTATTTCGTCATTGCGGCTAATAATTTTGGAGTTGAAAAGGAGTTAACATAAAAATATTATTTCAGGAATGGTTTAAGGGTAGGCCAAACATTATCTAAGATTTTTGGTTGTGCGCTAGCGGTGGGATGGAGTTGATCATTTTGTTTTAAAGCCTGATTATCTCCAACACCTGCTAGGAGAAAATCTACAAGACCGGTTTTATATTGATTGCTAAGCGCAGGGTAAATTGCCGCAAATTGTTGGGTATATTGAGGCCCATAATTGGGTGGAATCCGCATACCTAACAATATCACTTGGCTAGATTGCTGCTGACAGAGTTCGATCATTTGTGCAAGATTGGCTTGAATGATTTTTATGGGCGTGCCGCGCAAACCATCGTTAGCGCCTTCTTCTAATAATACAATAGTAGGTTGGTGCTTTTTCAATAATTCTGGCAAGCGTTGTAAGCCTTCGGTCGTCGTGTTACCATCTATACTGGAATTCACCACAGTATAATTAGCGTGGTTTTCGTTAAGGCGTTCTTGTAGTAAGGCAACCCAGCCTTGTTGAGGATCAATTCCGTAAGCAGCGCTTAAACTATCGCCCACTACTAAAATAGTTTCATTACCATACACTATACTACTGAATATCAGTAATAATGAGCCAAATAATTTAGCAATGAACAATTTAGCCATATATTTGCAAGCAGTTAATAAAAGTGTTGCCATTCCTGATGGCAATTTAAACATCTTAGTGGATATCAATTTAAGCGTCAAATTAGGCACGAGTGTGGCGATTGTTGGGGAATCCGGCTCAGGCAAATCTACCTTATTGGCTTTGATGGCGGGATTAGATACACCAACCAGCGGTCGAATTATTTTGTTAGGTGAAGATTTAACCTATTTAACCGAAGATCAACGTGCTAAATTGCGTGCTAAGCGAATAGGTTTTGTTTGGCAAGCATTTAATTTGGTACCTTATTTAACTGCAGTAGAAAATATCTTATTACCTTTATCACTGAGCAAAGAAGACAATGCCCATGAACGTGCAAAATACTGGCTAAATACAGTTGGCTTATCCGCACGTGCTACGCATTATCCTAAACAATTGTCAGGTGGTGAGCAACAACGGGTAGCTATTGCACGTGCGTTTGCGCTACAACCTGAATTAGTATTTGCAGATGAACCAACAGGTAACTTAGATCAGAGTACAGGCGCTTTAATTTCAGAATTAATGTGGGAAATGAACGCTAAGCAGAAAACCACTTTGGTATTAGTAACACATGATTTAAAGCTGGCTGAACATTGTCAACATCAAATTCGTTTGGAGTCGGGGCAAATTATTTAATTATTCGTTATAGCATGAAAAATGCTCGGTTAAGGAACTTCATGATATGAATTTTTCGTTATTATGGCTACTGATCCGTCGGCAATGGTGCACCAACAGTTTGCCATTACTAGCATTAGCAGTGATGATTGCAGTAGGCAGTTTAAGTACAGTCATGCTATTAACGAACCGTATGGAACAAGCTGTGGCACAGCAAACCAACGAAACAGTAGGTGCAGATGCTATTATAAAAAGTAATGATCCTATTGCTGAAGATTGGGTCATTAAAGCGCAACAATTCAATTTGCGTGCTTCTACTTCGGTTACTTTTCCTACTATGGTAAGTGTTGGCAATGATTTGCAATTATCAGCGTTAAAAGCGGTGGATGCAAATTATCCACTTTATCCAGGGTTGGTTACCACTCCGCCATTAGTTAAAAATATAAATGGACCCACCATTGCACCCGGAACCGTTTGGTTAGATCCCATTTTGCTTAACGATTTAAATGCTAAAGTAGGTGATACTGTACAAATGGGTGAGGCGAATTTTGTTATTGCGGGTGTTATTCAAGATGAACCTGATCGAAGTTGGCATTTTATTAATTTTTCTCCTCGTGCATTAATTGCTGAAGCAGATTTAGATAGCACTCAACTCATTCAGCCAGGGAGCAATGCCACATATCAACTATCACTTAAAGGTGATGGGCAAGCGTTGCAAGCTTTCATTGCTTGGTTAAAACCGCAATTAGCATCCACTGAGCAAATCCTGACATTACAAGATACCCAGCCTCAATTAAATGCTATTATCGAGCGTTTGCAAAATTACTTTAGTGTAGTGGCATTGTTTGCTGTAGCACTTGCCGGTATTGCTATTGCGGTAGTGGGAAGACATTACACGAGGCAACAATACGATATTTGTGCATTATTCCGCTGCCTAGGCGCTAGTCAAAATACTTATTTATATTGGCAAGGCGCGGTGTTAATTGCCGTTGGTATTTTGGGTGCACTGATGGGATGTGTAGTTGGCTATTTTATCCACTATGCAGTTTTAGGAGCATTAAAAGTATGGTTAACGAGCGTGGGAGAATTACCTCCGCCGAAATTATGGTTGTTAAGTATCAGCGGGTTACAAGGTGTATTAATCATGCTGGTTTTTGTTTTGCCTCCCTTATTGCGTTTGCGTGAAATATCACCGTTGCGTTTGTTGCGTAAAGACCTTACGCCCCCATCCCCGAATAATTATATTACCTATGCTTTGGCTATTTTGGCATTAATCGGTTTGCTTATTTGGCAGACTCAGAAAATATGGTTATCTATGCAGCTGATTGGTGTTATTGTGGCAGGTGTTTTTTTATTATTTCCATTATTGTATTTTGTTATCAAAAGTATTCTCGTGCGTGCAAGCCGCAGTAAAAAAACATATGCTTATATCCATTTGTTAAGCTTACGATCCCAGATGGGTAATGCTATTTTACAAATTATTGCTACCACCTTAGTATTAACTTTGTTAATTTTATTACAAAGTTTACGTGCAAATTTATTGGATGAATGGAAAACCCAGCTGCCAGAAAATACGCCTAACCAATTTTTAATTAATGTATTGCCCACACAGATTGAACCCATCAGTCAGTTATTGGTAAAGCATCATATAGATGTACCGATATTTTATCCGATTGTTGTTGGCCGCTTGTATGCGAATAATGGTAAGCCTTTTAATATAAACGATTACCCTCCAGATGAAGTGCCAAATTCTTTGCGTCGGGCATTGCAGTTAACGTGGATGGATCAATTGCCTACGGATAATGTTATTGTCGCAGGTAAATGGTTTGCAACTGATGATAAAGCTGCTGCCATTTCCATGGATAAAGAAGTAGCGGATCAATTAAATGTGCAGTTAAATGATCATTTAACTTTTCTGATCGGGGAAGAAGAAATTATTGCACCAGTTACCAGTCTTCGTGAGATCGAGTGGGGAAGTTTTCAACCGAATTTTTTCGTTATCTTTAAAAATGGAATAATCGATAAATTTTCACATACTTATATTGCTAGTTTTTATTTGTCTGATATCAATAAAAATTTCCGGTATACATTTCATAACACATTTCCCAATGTCTCATTAATTGATATTGGTATTCTACTCAAAAATGCTGAAACTTTATTAGCCAGCGCCAGCAATGCTATCGAAATCACTCTATTGTTTAGTTTGGCTGCTGCTATTATGGTGTTAATCACGATTTTTTATACTAGTTTCCAGCAACGGTATTTAACTAATGCTATTTTACGCAGCCTAGGGGCTAGTTCTAGCCAGTTAATGGTAGCGATTTTATTAGAATATCTAGTACTCGCTTTATTAAGTGGTATTATTGCTTGCTTCATGATCAATATCGCATGGTGGTGGTTGGCGACATATGTATTTAATTTTGTTTATCAAATTAATGGGGTAACCATTGTTTATACTTTATTGTTGTCAATTGCCATTTACGGTGCAATGGGTTTGTTAGGAGCTATGCATTTAATTCGTCCTTCGGCTCAGCGATTATTAGCCGCAGAATTAGTTTAAACATATCTTGTAGAGTAATTATCTGTTTTTATTGGAAATTGAGAATTTCCTTCGAAAACCTTTTTGCAAGCCGCTGACCACCCTGTTAATAGATTGAAATAGAATAATTTTAGTAGTAATGTATGTTTTTTATTTTATAAAGCATAGACATATTTAAGAAAGAATATTTAATTGAAGGAATGTATTATGGGAAATGTTTTAGCTTCGAATAGAAATCTCAGAAATGGTAATGATTATTTTGAAGCTAATGATTTTGTTAAGGCGATAGCAGATTATGATGATGCGATCGGGTTAAATCCAAGCAATGCAAAAGCATGGTTTCACCGAGGTGATGCTAAAAAAGCATTGGGAAAACATGCGGAAGCAATAGTTGATTATGATGAAGCTATCCGTTTAAATCGAAGGAATGCAAAAGCATGGTTTCATCGAGGAGAGGCTAAAAAAGCATTGGGAAAACATACGGAAGCAATAGTTGATTATGATGAAGCGATTCGTTTAAAGCGCGATAATGAGGAAGCATGGTTTCACCGAGGTGATGCTAAAAAAGGATTAGGAAAACATGCGGAAGCAATAGTTGACTATGATGAAGCGCTCCGGTTAAATCGAAGGAATGCAAAAGCATGGTTTCATCGAGGAGAGGCTAAAAAGGCATTAGGGAAATATACTGAAGCGATAGCTGATTATGATGAAGCAATCCGTTTAAAGCCTGGCAATGTGGATGTATGGTTTTCTCGAGGGGACGTAAAAAAAATATTAACAAAATATGCTGAAGCGCTTGCTGATTATGATGAAGCGATCCGATTAGATGTTAATTCTGGTAAAGTATTCTTTGGGCGAGCAGAGGTAAAGCAAAAGATGGGGCAGTATGATGCATCCATTAAAGATTACGATGAAGCGATTCGATTAGGACTTAATTCTGCAGTGGTGTTTTGGACTAGAGCAGAGGTAAAGCAAAAGATGGGGCAGTATGATGCATCCATTAAAGATTACGATGAAGCGATTCGATTAGGACCTAATTCTGCAGAGGTGTTTTGGACTAGAGCAGAGGTAAAGCGAAGGCTGGAGCGGTATGATGCAGCCATTAAAGATTACGATGAAGCGATTCGATTAGGGTTTAACTCTCCAGAAGTGTTTTTGGGTAGAGCCGAAGTAAGATTCAAGCTAAATCAAAATAGCGAAGCTATTTCAGATTATGTTGAAATTGAAAAAAAACTATATAAATTAGATAAGTTGTTGAAAAGAAGATGGTATTTAGGTTGTGCTGAAGTGAGGCATAAAATAGGAGGGTTGTCGAACGAAGAAGTGATAGTAAAATATTATAGCGAAGTTATTAGCTTAGGGTTTAAAACAGCTGATGTATTTTTTAATCGAGCCGAAGCAAATTTCAGCATATTCCAATATGACGCTGCAATTGCGGATTACAATGAGGCCATTAGTTTAGGCATGAGTAATAAAGGTGAATTGTTTTTTGGAAGAGGAAGGGCAAAGCGCCACCTAAAGCAGCATGAACAAGCAATTACTGATTATAATAAGGCCATAAGCTTAGGGTTTAAAACAGCCGAGGTGTTTTTTTGGCGGGCAGTGTCGAAGCGCTGGTTAAAGCAGTATGAAAGCTCGCTGAGTGATTACAATGAGGCCTTTCGTTTAGGCATGAAAGGAGCAATAGGATTTTTTGATAGAGCCGAGGTAAGACGAGAATTAAAGCAGTATGAAAAAGCGATTGAGGATTATAATGAAGCCATTGCCGCTGATGATGATCTTATTCGTACAGAGTGGGAGGCGGTAGCTATTTTTACCCGAGCAGCGGGGTTCTTTGGTAGAGCAGAGGCAAAACGAGAATTAAAGCAGTATGAAAAAGCGATTGAGGATTATAATGAAGCCATTGCCACTGATGATAAGGTGCTTGCTGCAAAGTGGGTGGGGCTGTTTTTTTTTAATCGACCATCATTGTTTTTGGGTAGAGCCGAGGTAAGACGAGAGTTAAAGCAGTATGAAAAAGCAATCGAGGACTATGATGAAGCTCTCCGCTTAAATTCAAATCAAAAAGAAGCTGAACCACAACTGATCCTTAAAGCTAAGGCATTCCTTGGTAGAGCGGAAGCAAAATACAAGTTAAGGCGCTTCTCACAAGCGTTAAATGATTATAATAAAGTAGAACTATCTAGAATTGACATATCATTTCAGAGCAGATTTTATGCCGGTAGAGCGGAAGCAAGGAGAGAGGCAGGTGAATATCACAACGCCCGCGAGGATTATGATCAAGTCCTACGTTTAGGCATTAAAACAGCCGAGATATTCTTTGGCCGAGCGGAAGTAAGTCGAGAGTTAGGTCAGTATGAAAAATCGTTAGCGGATTATGATGAAGCGATCAAATTGGGCTTTAAAACAGGTGAGGTATTTTGTGGCCGAGCGGAAGTAAGACGAAAGTTAAAGCAGTATGAAAAAGCAGTGGCTGATGCAGATGAAGCGCTTCGCTTAGGGTGTAAGACGGGGAAGGTATTTTGGGACAGAGCACAAGCATGGAGAGCATTAGGTCAGAATGAAAAGGCGCTGCCGGATTATGAGGAAGCGATCCGCTTAGGAATTAAAGATGCCGGTGTGTTTCGAGGCAGAGGAGCCGCCCACTTAGATTTAAAACAGTATGAAAAAGCGTTGGCTGATTTGAATGAAGCGCTCCGCTTAAAGTATGAGCCAGCTTCAGAGATATTTTGGCTCAGAGGGTATATCAAGTTACTGTTAGAACGGTATGAACAGGCGGCGCTTGATTTAGATGAGGGCATTCGCCTAGGGCATAAGCCAGTTGAAGATGTATTGATCTATAGGGCATTTGCGAGACTAAAATTAAAGCAGTATAAAGAGGCGCTGGTGGATTATAATGAAATGATCCGCTTAGGAGTTAAGACAGGTGAGGTATTCTGCAACAGAGGAGAAGCGAAGCGCGAGTTAAAACAATATGAGCAAGCGGTAGCAGATTACGATGAAGCTATCCGACTAGGTCTTAAAACAGCAAAGGTATTTTTTGGCCGAGCGGAAGTGAGACGACAGCTTGGAAGCCTCATACAAACTCAAAAAGCCCTAGAAGATTATGATGAAGCTATCCGCTTAGAACTTAATACACCTGAGGTATTTTTTGGCCGAGGAGAAGCAAGGAAAGCGCTACAGCAGTATGAAAAAGCGTTGGAGGATTATGATAATGCGAGTCAGCGACAGGTAGGAAACAGTAGCAGAGTTTTTTTTGTTTCTAGAGCTTTTGTCAAAATGCAGCTAAAAAAACATAAAGATGCGATAGTCGATTATGATAAAGCCCTTCAATTAAATGCGAAAGATGCAGCAAATTTGTATAGTCGTGGTTATTGTCAATTAATGATTGAGCAGTTTCAAAAAGCTATTGATGATTTTAGTGCGGCGCTTGTTTTAGATCCCCACTTAGAAGAAGCGACCAAAAAGCGTCAAGAAGCTCAAGAAGGATTGCGTGAGCAGGAAAGAAGAAATAGTCAATTAGAAGCTGAGAAAAGGAAGAGAGACAAGTTTTCAAATCAATTAAAAGCAATTGAAAGTGATCTTAAAAGTGAAGGTGTTGTAGGCCAAGGAGGACGAGGCTTTTATCAACGTTATCAGGCATTGGAAAGTGATGCTCAAGCCCTAGGAATGGTTGATTTCTATAGCTCGCGCGGCAAGTTTTATGAGTTATTTGTAGAAAAAGAAGATGATGCACTCAGAAAAGAAGAATTTTTACGAAAAGCATTAGCTGATTACCGTCGTGCATTAAACTTAGATCCATTTATAGATAAAAAACTTACCGAGCGTATAAAAGTTTTGACTGAACTTTTATATCCTAGCGCTGCTTCAAGTACAAAAAATACGCCAGCTCCACTGCCGGGTCGTGATAATTTAACAGACGACCAGAAGAGAAAGCTAGAGTTAATGAAAGCTGAGGCACGAGCGAAGCGAGAACAGGCTTCTCCACCTGCAGGAGGAAGTTCTTCTCCTCAGGCTTCCTAATAATGGGATGGAAAATAATTTAATAATCTAATGTATTGTAGATAATAGGATGATTTTATGATGCATCTTTTTAAAATGCGGTGTGATATTGCTGAAGAGCGCGTACAGTCTTTGACAAAGCAACTTGATCAAGCTCATTCTGAGGTTTCTCGAATAGAAAGAGAAAAAAGAGATGCCGATCACAAATATGAAGAATTATCTTCGAAATATGAAAAAAAGAAGGGGGAAGTTGAGGAGGCTGAAAAGATACTAGAATCTTTAAGAAAAGAAGAAGAGTCATTAAATAATGAAAAAAGAGAAATAGATCAAAAATTAGAAAAAGAACGAAATAATAAAAATAAGCTTCAGTCAAAATTGGATACTATAAAAACAAAATTACGAATTAACAAAGATGAGCTTGAAATAATCGTTTCAGAAATTAATAACCAGCTTAAAATTATAAATGCCCCAGCTCCAAAACATAGAGATGTCAGTGAATACCCTCGGGAGGATTATACTTACGGCCTGGTTTACGGTTACATTAGGGAGGATTATGAAAAAAGAAACGAAGTGTATATAAAAAATGTAGAAGAAGCCAGGAAAGAAAAAATACGTCTACTTAAAAAAAAGGCAGATCTTGAGTTTGAAAAATCTAACTTAGAAGAAGAGCGTTCTAAACTTGAATCTAATTTAAAGGGTTCTGAGCAAAGCATTCGTGGTTTTGAACAGGAATCTCAACAAAATACTGAGAAAATCACAGAAAATAAAAGTAAACGTGAGGAAAAGGAAAAATCACAGCTTCAGCAAGAAAGGGATAGTTTATATACCGAGGTTTCTAATGCTCGTGTAGAAAAAGAAATGTTAGCTTATGATAAACAGCAGGCAGACTCTCATGTCCGTGAAATAAATGAACAGTTGGAAGCAGCACAACAAGAACTAGCCTATTTAAATCAACATGGCGAAGCGCCTCCTTCTCCTACTGAGCCCTTATCTCATAACGAAGACGAGATGTTAAAAAGATTGGCTGAACTTGAAGTAGAGCAGGAAACTGCGGAAGATGCACGGTTAAGAGAATGGGCACAGCAAGATGTAGATGCAGAGCAAACCCCCGATCTAGGAGATATGCTTCGTGAAATGAGCCAGCGCGCAGCGGAAGGAGCGGGAGATGCAGCAGAATCTATGAGGGCGGGAGTAAACGCATTTGCAGAAAGATGGGAAGGTTCTGATGCAGAAGGACTTTCTGATGGACGTCCTGATTTCTCTTATAGAGGGGATGCTCCTCTTCCTCAGTCGTATTCGGGTTATCCCTCTCAAGAACTTGTAGAACAGCCATCACCGTCTCTGGCACAGCAAATTCATAGAGCGGGGGAGATTGTTACAGATGTAGTGGAAAGAGTGGTAGATGCTTCTATTGATGCGGCGGCGGATGCAGGTATTATTTCAGAGGGTGTTAAGAGCAATTTAGAGTTTGTAAAAGATTGGGGCGGAAACCTGGTTAAAGGAGTGAATGATAAAGTGTTTGAGCCTGCTTCAAGAATTTTTGATACTCCTCATTAAAATTTTGAAGCTTGCTGATAATACCAAAGAGTTAGTTGAGGCATTTGGACTTTCTTGTTTTTGGTAAGTGGATTTTTTATTTGGGTTGTGCAGATATTTTTAGTAGGGGAGCAGGAGCGCTTTTTACTGAGAATATCCCCATCGAACTTAATAAATCACCAACAAATTTCTTTGCCATGGACAATAATTTAGGATTATCAAAATTAGACAAGGTTGTTTTTGCAAGTAGTGGAGGTAATTCTAATCTTATATTCTCTCTTTCAGATAAAGTCTCTTTCATAGAAACTGCCAACTCATTTTTTCTTTTCTGACCCTCTGAAACAAATTTTTCTTCTTTTAACTTACTTGCTCTTATACGTTCGAGTGTATTATTGTGCTCTGCGAGTCTTTGGGCAAGATCAGAGTCTATAGTTTGGTTGAGCACTTTGATCTGTGCATCCCCTTTTCTTACTTCATCCTCATCTCTCTTTAGAGCAGTTTCAATAGGTGGAATAAGATTACTTCTAATATTAGCAATCTTTTTCTGATTTTCAGGATGCTTACTTTTTTCCACCCATACTTCTACTTTGGGATAAAGATCATTTTTATCAAAAAAACCGCGCTTATACTTACCACGATAGGTTCCTTTAGCAGGGTCAGATTCTTTATGCTTATATTTTCCGGTATAATCGCTCGCTCTTACTTCGACGAAAGGTATTCCCTTGTAAAGGTAAACAGTATCATTTCCCAAACGTTTTTGTGTATCAGTTTTGTTAGTTATTTCCTGATAAAAAACAGGAGTAGTTAATTCTAGATTACTTAATTCTTTACGATAAACAGCTATTTTTTCATTATTTGCTTTTACTCTAGAACGTATAGGAGTTAAAATTGTTTCAATTTTAGTGATTTCACTAAAATCTGCAATATAACAAGAATCTCTTTTGGAAGGAGGCGCTGCTTCTATTCTAGATAGCTCTGCCCCATACTGATTAATTAATGCTTGCTTTGCTATAATATCAGTTTCGATAGTAGAGACAAGCGTTGAATCTTTCGTATATGTTTCAAAAAGACTTATATAATAGTTTAATCTCTCAAGCAAATAGGATTCAACATTTTTTATATGCTGCGGGACTTGAGAGTCTAGTATCAGTGGCACTGTATCAGAAGAATTATTTAATGGCTTTTTCTTTAAATCCATCCAGTCTAATATAAATAACATAGACAAGAAAAACAGCTGCTTGTTTTCTAGTTCGCTATAACCTACGATAGTAACAAAAGATTTTAATTGTTCAATTTTTAATTGCCTTACTTTAAAGAGACGGCTTAATTCACTACTCACTTCATTTTTTCTTGAAGTAGTAGATTCTTTTCGGCTGGTTGCTTGTGTTAATTCTCTTTCAGCTTGATTAACGGATTGCATATGACGCAATAAATTATCTTCATGCGCGGTTCGTAATTTCTGTGAGAGTTGAGAGATAACATCTCCCAGCCTTGAAATTTCTCTTTGATTTGATGCTAAAGAAGATTCATTATTAGGAATAAGTGTAGACCTCAACTGAGTAATCCTATCTCTATTAGTTGGTAAATGGCGCTTTTCTACATAGACTCTTACCGTGGGGTACTGATAATTACTATCCCAATATCCTCGTTTATATTTGCCCCTATAAACTCCGCCTGATCTATTGTACTCTTTAATTTTGTATTCTCCGGAATAGCCAGAAGCAGATATTTCTAAAAAAGGAACATCGTTATAATCATAAATCGTATCATCACCAAAAAATCCATCTATATTGTAAGAACTTCTTAAATCTTTATAATAAACGCGATCAGAAACATCTAAATTATCTCGCTCATGGCGGTCAGCGGCCAACTGAGTTTCTAATTTTTTAACCACTTCTCGTGTGGCGGATCTTTTGCTTTCGCTGTCTGCAATTTGACTATGAATTGAAGAAAGCGATGGATCTTTCATGGTAGGAGGATTTGATTTAAGTTCCTGAAATTTACTATTTAATTTTGTTATTTCAGTTTCGATCTCAGAAAGGCTCTTATTGAGCAGCAAATATTCTTGACTCAATGTTTTGGCTTGCTTAACTCCATCATCGTATTCTTGAAGATTATGAAGCACAATTTCCTCAAAATCTCTTCGTGACTGTTCAAGAGAAGAAAAGGTTAATGCTTCTTTAGTGATAGGTTGAGTTGCAGAAAATTTCCCTAACAAAAGATCTCTGGATTCCCCCTCATCAAATACATCTATAAAAATTACATTTGTTTCACAATTTTTAATTAATCCTTTTAATATTTGAATACCTTTCTTGGTCCTTTCTATTTTTTGGGTAATATCAATATCATTAATTGAAATTTTATCCTGATTATTTTGAGAAGCGATCATTCTTTCTAAAGCAGCTTCTTCTTCGCTTAAAATATCAGACAATTTTTTTACAAAATAATTTTTTGTAACTCCACGATTAAGCCTATTCAAAATTAAAAATAAAGAAGAAGAATCCCTATCAGGTGTTCGCATTACTTGAGCTAATGACGCGATTAAGGAGCGAAAAGACTCTGATCTTTCTGACATAATACTGGCATAGTCAACTACAATAGCTAGTGCACGTATATCTGTAGCCTTCTGCAAGACTGCATCTAAACAAAAAGAAATACCGACTTGAATTTCAGGGCCTCTATTATCGGATAAACCAGGACAATCACAAAGGCTGAACCTCGTTCTGTTTTTAGCAGAGGAGGGCAATGAAAATGCCTTCGGATACGAAGTAACAGAAGCTAAACTATCAGCAGATGCTGCTGGTAAATCAGCAAAAGATTTTACAGGTTGAGCAAGCCCCCCATCTCCTATGGTAAACTTTTCTCCCAACAAGTAATTTACTGTTGTACTTTTTCCTGCTCCCGTATGGCCTAACAAAAGCACCTGAGAATCATTGAATCCGAAAAGATTCGAATTATAAAAAGGCTCAAGAAATGTTACCAACTTATTTAAATCAAACACAATAATTCCTCAATAAATTAATTTGGCCCCGGCCCGAATTGATAAGCGGGGGGCTGTCCTTTTTGTAGTAAGCTTACTTGTTGTTGTAGACTTTGGATTATTTCACGCATGGCTGCGATTTCTTCTCTAAGTGATTGCATTTCTCCTCTAAGGCCTGCCATTCCATCATCTCCACCAGTATTAACATTAGCTACTATAGGAATAGGAGCTTCTGCAGCAATAGGAGCAGGTGTATTAGCAAGGATTTCTCCTCTACTGTGTGCAAGCAAGTGAATAAGCTCTCGAACTATATTATATAAAGATTGATTTTTACTTAATTTTTCTTGGACTTCACCCAACTCTTTTTCTTTTTCAAGACGTTTCCCCTGATGAGTTGTTATTTGGGAATTAAGTTGATCAATATGTTTTTTTATAATTTCAGGTAAATTAGTTTCTTGTTTCTGACTTTGTTGATTTGATAAATGTGTTATTGTCTGCTCTAAAGAGCGCTTTTCTTCAGTCAGTAATTCTATATTCCGAGTATGCTCTGCAATTCTTGCAGCCAACTCCGTAATATTTCTTTTACTACTCGCTATTGCTTGAGCATTTTTAGGAATCAAACGCTTCTCAACAAATACTCTTACCGATGCATTCCAACTTTGCTCTTTTAAACCATAGAAAGTTAAAGATAAACGCCCAGCTTTTTGGTTAATTGATTCTTGAGTAAAAGATCCCCCGCTCCCTGATTTGTCATACTGAGAAATAGGAGGACCTTGATAAGAGAAAAATACAGGCTCTGCATTTCCATGCGCCGCATGAGAGGCAATTCCAGCAGCTACATTAGCTATCATACTTTCCATTCCTTCTAACCCTAGCAAATGCGCCCCTGCTTTTATTAGAGGAGATGTATATGTTAAAGAAGATGCACTACCTGAACGACTATCAGACCAAAAAATACAAGGTTCTTCTGTATCTAAAGAAGTTACTATCGATTCATTATCACTTTTAGAAGACACCATCCTATTTCTTTCAGCTACGAACTTGTCTAATAATTTAGAAACTTCGCGAAGGGCTCTCTCATGTTCACCTTTAATAACAGTTAACTGAGTTCGATCAAATTCTTGGTGGTAAAACTTTCCCAGAAAATCGGTTTCTCTTTTAACTTCCGCGCTTAAAACAGCCTCTTCATTTTGTAAATCACTAATTATCTGTGGCAATTTTTGTATTGCACTTGAAAGTTGGTCTGATTCTAAAAGAAGTATATTAAGCACTTCTTCTAATTTAGCACGTATACCTGAAGCGCTTTGAAAATTAAATTGATCCTTAGTAAGAGGAGAAAGAGAGCCAACACTTTTCATTATTGCTATTCGAGACTGGCCTTTATCAAAAATATCTGCTATATGGATTCTGGATTCATCTAATAAAATTTGATGTAGCATTTGTAAGCTAAGGTTAGCATCAGTAAATTGGGTTTCAAGAGTATCTCTGTTTGATATAATGGCTGAAGTGTCTTGAAGTTTGCGAGCTAAACTCACTATTGTTTCTTCTTGCCCCTGGGCAAACTCTTTTAACTTCTTGATTACATACTCTTTTTTTACGCTAGATGGAACTTTGTTAAAGACGAAAACCAATGATTTTGATATCTCTGGTGCTGAACCAAATAATTGCCCCAACAATCTTGCGAGCTCTATAATACCAGCGCCTCGAGTAGTGATTAATGAATTATAATCGATGACAATAATAGCCCCAGCGATATTTTTTGAACGAGATACCACCATTTCCATAGCAACACTCGTACATGCTTGCATTTCTTCACTACGATTATCGTCAAACCCAGGACAATCACAATAAAGCAATCTATCTATTCCACGATGAACTTGAGGAATGACAGTTATTGAAGCAGCACTATTCCCCATCGCCATAGGCACTTTCTTTTCTGTAGGCACAGCTTCTCCGCCTTCACCTATGGTCATGTGGTAACCCATCAGATAATTACCTAAGCTACTTTTGCCCGCCCCTGTATGGCCTAATAAAATAACAGGAGAATCTTCCGCGGTCACTACTGTATTCACTAAGAGCTGCTTTAATAGCCCTCGGATCATATCAATATTTAACATGCGTTTATCTCCTTACGCCGCTCTGGGTTTGGCTGCCAGCGGGGCAGGGGGTAATGGTTTAGAAGATAGGGTACCACTTAAATAGCTTTGATATAATGCTTTAAATTGAGGTATCAAGTCGGGAAATGCTTTATGTCTATCAAACTGAAGAAAAGCTGATAGTTCCAACAACATATTAAGTAAAGGTTCATTTTTTTTGACGCCACTTTTTAAAGAATCCAGTTCTTGTTGTTTAGTTCCTTCTTCTTTAATAACTGCTTCAACTCTCTTGCTGGTCGTGTCTATTAAGTTCTCTACCATAAATTTTTGTTTTTCAACATTCAATTTACCTTCAACCTTTAAAGAAGATAGCACATCATCTAATTGACGATTAGTGGATTCTACTGCACGCATTTCTTTTTCTAATAAACGTGCTTCTGTCTCTAACTCCTCTATTCGAGCTTTGAGTTTTACTATTTTTGCTTTATTGGCGAGCACTTCTCGCTTTTCCCCCCAAATAACCACAGACCCTTTACCCGTTCTTCCTCTGTCAGATTCATAATGAGCTTTATACTTTCCGTTCTTGGGGTCATTTTCAAGCACGTCATATTCATTTACGTTAGAAAGTTTAATTTCTACACGCTTATAAGGAGCGCCACTATATTCAAAGGTATGACCTAGACGCTTTAAAGCGCCATAAGTCAATGTGAATGGACTCAGAATTAAACTACCAACACTTCCGATTAGAACATCTGCAAAATCCACATCTCCTGTCATCATTACGTCCATAGGAGAAAAAACAGCAGAACCTATGCGATCTCCTCGACCTTTTTTAAAATCCAGTTCTTCAAATATCATTTCATCACCAACATCCAAGCTCCATAACTCTCTAGAAGCTGTTTGATGTTCCTTTTTATTATTCGCTATTTTTTCCTCTAACTCTATAATACGTTTTTTATTTTTTTCTAAAGTCTGCTTATTTTCTATAAAACGAGGATCTTTTTCTCCCAAAGAAGTAGCTCCTATTCCTAAGTCTAAATTTTTTCTTTCTAATTTATATTTATCAAGCTCCGCTGAAAGCTTTTCCTTTTGTGAGGTAATTTGTTTTATATCGCTAGGAAGTCTACCCAAGGTATTCAAAGAATTTCTTGATCGGTCTAATTCAACAGTGGCTTGATCCGTGAAATCTCTACGAACCACATCCGCATCGGTAAAATTAAATGCCTCTTTAGGTATGGGTTCAAGACGTTTCATTCGATCAAAAACAGCGGTTCTACTTTGTCCATCATCAAAAACATCGCATAAAATCAGATTTTCAGCGTTGTGTTTCATGATTTTTAATATATCTAAAATGAGTTGAATTTCTTGTTTTTCTTCTTCAGGGCTTTTTACCTTATGATGGTCAGCTGATTTTAAGAAAGCCGGTGTTATTGATGCGGTAGATATTTTCTGTTGGATAGCAGATAGCTGTTCTTCCTGAAAGGAAATAAATTCATCAATTTTTTTTAGTAAGTACGGTAATTTAACATGTCTTGGATCTGCTTTAGAAAAAACAAATAAGATGGATTTACTAGGGTCAAACTGTTCGTTTTGGTCTGCGCTTCCTCCTACTAATGAACCAATGGTTAAAGCCACTTCTCTTAAGCCTTTACCTCTAGACGCTTGAAGACTTGGATAGTCAATAACTACGACGAGTCCTTTAATACTTTGAGATTTTCTAACAACCGCTTCCGTACTTACAGAGACAGCCACTCTTCTTTCCGCTTCACGATTATCTTCAAACCCGGGACAGTCACAGAGAGTAATACCTTCATCTGTTTTATAAGCCGCAGGGTAAGTAGTAACCGCTTTTACTCGATCTGCTGTTTCCGCATATTCCTTAACACTAGGATCAACTGGTACAGCAACTCCGCCATCGCCAAACGTATAAGGAACTCGTTTAAGGTAATTAATTAATGTGCTTTTTCCAGCTCCTGTTTTACCCACTACCATATATAAAGGACTTCCATAAGCAGGTTCGCTTTTACGAAGTGATTCAATGATCATTGTATAAAGGGCTTGCATATCTAACATTGTGAATTCTCCTTAATTAAGCTAACTTAGCGAATTTTTTTTAAATCATCAATTTGTGTCACAGATACTATATCAAACTTACAAAATAACAAGAACTTTTTTTGAAAATTCTCATTATTAATATTTTTATAAGCGTTAGTTTTAATAAATAACAATATTTTTTTAAATAATTATCTTTATCCTTGTAACTTTCTTTGTGAAAGTAAGAACGCATTAAATATAGTTGGGATGAAATAAAACTATTATTTTTTTAATGTTTTTTATGATAAACAATTCATCTTTTGTTTGTTGTATTTATATTAATTCCCATCAAAAAAAATCCCAAATTAAGCAAAGAGAGCTATATCCGTATATAAAAGACGTGCGCTTAGTGAATTTGAACAGCAATTACAGCTTGCAAGGGAAGGGGAGACTGAGGCAAAAGCTTATGTGATAGATTCCTATGTGCAGTGATTAAATGGCAGACGCTATTGAGTCAATCCCTGGTAAATGTTAGAAAGTTAATTTTAGAGTTAAAGAGAATATGTGACTCCTTACGTGTAGCGGTTATTAATTCAGATAATAATGATATTGTATATGAGTATACGTTGATGCATGGAACTTTAGACTTATTGGATAAACACTTAAATAAATTAGTCGATGGAAGAGATGAGAATATTTCTGATATTTTTCTTGAAATGGCTGAATTATTGCGAACAAAAAAGGATATTTGTTTTAAAGGGGTGGATTTATTAAATTGTTTATCTGAATTTATGCAGACAGGAGCTGTTTCTCCACCTGAACCGGTATCTCCGCATTCGCCTTTAAGTCCTCTTTCGCCCTTATCACCAACACTCCCAGCTTTAAATCTACCCATGCCTCCTGCTGAGCTAAGGGCTTTACTTGCGAGTCAGTTGAAATCGCCCTAATCTTATAGAGCTTTTATAATTAAGTAGGCTCTGCGTGTGTAAATCAACTTACTAGCGATTTTATCCTTTTTTAGGCAAACTTGTCTATTATAAATCTTCTATGCTTTTAGCAACAATAAAAGCTCTCATATGAAAGTTGACTGTCATTAAGTAAGGAGTGGTAATCTGATTCGTAAAATTTTATGTTGCGCTTGGTATTCTCAAACATTATTAAATTCAGAGAGATAATTATGAATGGTTCACAACTTTTGATACAAGCAGGTCAATTTTTAGATAGATTAATTTCTTATACAGGGTGTGCGTTGGCTCCTGACACCATGGATAGCTTGTATAGAGAGGGAGTTGAAACCGCCAAATTAAAACTTGGATCTGCACAAGTAGATGGACATCTGGGCATGATGAGTTTATTAAAGTGGATACGGGTGGGTGCAGGTTATTTTGGTTTAGATATTCCTGATTTATTAGCGGGAGAAAAAGACTTTAGGCGATTTCGCTGTGAGCCTACAGAAACTGATATAGCACTAGATATGGCAGCGTTGACCATCTTAAGTGTTGTTATATATGCTGTATACCTTCTTCCTCAGAAAAAAAATCTTATCATTTTTTCTGGTGGTCTTGTGGCTTCAAGTATTTTATTAAAAAGAGAAGACATTGCGCCTTTTGTTCCGGAAATTTTACAGGATGATGTTGTGCTCGCCATTTTGGGAGGACTGCTTATGAATCCTAAATTAACTCTTAGTTTGTTTACAAGTATAGCTTCTGGATTTGTTTTGGCTTACCATTTGTTTGGACGGACATTATCTAAAGAATATCCATTGATTGGATTTTCATTAGGTGTTCTTGCTTTTTATACTGGGATCGGGAATTCGATACTAGAGTTCTGGACTTCGGTCTTTGCCTCTCTCTTTCAGACAGTTAGATTGGCTACTGGACAAGTGCTAGCAGCTCTTACTCCAATCCACGCAGTAGAAGCTCCTCCACCATATCCGGGATTAGCGCCAGCGCCAGCGCCAGCGGAAATTCCTACTCCCGCCTAGAGTTAAGATAGTATCTCCCCACTTGTTTTTCTAAAACTTGTCTATACTGTAAAATAGTAAGAGACCTAAAAGGATTTAGAAGTGATGTGGCAACCCATTGTGTTAACGATTATTATCTTCGTCGCCATTGTATTGGTCGCTGGATATTGGCGTCTCCCTCGTTATGTTTGGATCCCTGTATTTGCTGCTTGGCTCGTGGGCTCT
This sequence comes from Gammaproteobacteria bacterium, assembly GCA_965279305.1. Taxonomy (GTDB): domain Bacteria; phylum Pseudomonadota; class Gammaproteobacteria; order JBIOEC01; family JBIOEC01; genus JBIOEC01. The sequence continues at coordinate 1,529,434 of OZ257143.1, forward strand.
ATTTACTTTCAAACCATTAATCCTTTTTTTGCGCTTATATTATTACTGGCATTAATTGCTGCCTCTGTTTTTCTTTTTATGCCTGCCTTACGACGAGAATGGGTGACTGGCCCTTCGTTTGATTATTTCAAAAAATTATTGCCGCCGATTTCTCAAACAGAGCAAGAAGCACTCGATGCGGGCAATTTATTTTGGGAAGCCGATTTAATGCGCGGCACTCCCGATTGGAATAAATTATTTAAAATAAAAGATAAAGAGCTGACTGATGAAGAATCGGCATTTTTATCTGAGCAAACTGAAACCTTATGTAGCATGCTTAACGATTGGGATATTTTACGCGCGCAAGATCTGCCCAAAAAAGTGTGGGACTATATTCGTAAAGAGCGTTTTTGGGGACTCATTATTCCTAAAGAATATGGTGGTTTAGGTTTTTCTACCATTGCGCACTCTCAAATTATTATGAAAATTGCCACCGTGAATGCGACCGCGGCGGTTACGGTCATGGTGCCTAATTCTTTAGGGCCTGGGGAATTATTAATTAAATATGGTACGGATGCACAGAAGAAACAATATTTATCTCGTTTAGCTAAAGGTGAAGAAGTCCCTTGTTTTGGTTTAACAGAACCGATGGCAGGTAGTGATGCTAATGGTATGGAAGCGTTGGGCGTGGTGGCTAAAGGCCAGCATGAAGGAAAAGAAGTGCTAGGTGTTCGATTGAATTGGGATAAACGCTATATTACCTTAGCGCCTATTGCCACTTTAGTAGGGCTTGCATTTAAATTAACCGATCCCGATGGATTGTTAGGCAAAAAACAAGAATTAGGAATTACTCTTTGCTTAATTCCTTCTAAACATCCTGGTGTTAAAGTAGGTGAACGTCATATTCCATTAACCATGGGTTTTATGAATGGGCCTATTCATGGTCGTGACGTCTTTATTCCGCTAGATTGGATCATTGGTGGAAAAGAAAGAATAGGTCAAGGTTGGAAAATGTTAATGGAATGTTTAGCGGCAGGCAGAGGCATTTCATTACCCGCTATGGGCACCGCCTGTGCCAAATTATCTTATAGAACAACAGGCGCATATGCGAATATGCGAGAGCAATTTGATTTATCGATTGGCCGTTTTCCGGGGGTGCAGGAATCCATGGGTAGAATAGGTGGGCTTACCTATTTAGCCGAAGCTACTCGTTTATTTACCGCAGCAGGAATTGATGCAGGTTATCACTCAGCAGTTTCTTCTTCTATTACTAAATATTATCTCACTGAATTTAGCCGCAAAATTATTGATGATGCGATGGATATTCACGGCGGCAGAGGCATTATTATGGGGCCACGAAATTATTTAGCTACCGCTTATTTAGCCAATCCTATTGGAATTACTGTAGAAGGCGCTAATATTTTAACTCGCACTTTAATGATTTTTGGACAAGGTGCTGTTCGTTGTCATCCTTTTTTGGTGGATGAATTAAAAGCAGCTGCCAATCCCAACCCTCAAAAAGGATTAGATTCATTTGATGAATTAATGGTCGATCATATTGGTGCATTTGTCAGTAATATTATTCGATTACGTATTAGTGAAGTAAGAAGTTGGTATCATCGCCATTGGGGTCGAAAAAATATAGTCAAATCTTATTGTATTCAATTAGAGCGAATGAGTAATGTATTAGCCGTAGTGACTGATTTACTTTTTGCCATGTTAGGTGGAAATTTAAAACGAGATGAGAGAGTGTCTGGACGTATGGCTGATTTATTAGGCTATTTATATATGGCTTCAGCCGCACTTCGTTATTATAAAAAACAAGGTGAGAATGCGGAAGATATTCCTTATTTAGAATGGTGTTTAGATTTTAGCTTGCATACTATGCAAGATGCGATAGTAGAAATTGCACATAATTTTCCTCAAAAAGGGCTAAGGCCTTTTATTATCAGGCGTATCTGCTTTCCATTTACATTGCCTTATCGTAAACCTCGTGATACCACCGTTACCGATATTGCATTATCTATGCAGAACTCAATCGATTTAAGAGCCCGATTAACACAATATATGCATATTACTGGAGATAAAAATACACCCACAGGTCGAGTGGAAAATGCCTATCAATTATTTTTAAAAGCACGACCATTGTTGAAAAAACAACATATGTTTGTTAAGAGTGCCGTTAAAGCAGGTCAATTAGAGAAAAATGTATTGTGGGAAGAGCAAATACAAGCAGCAGAGAAACAAGATATTTTCACTAAAGAAGAATTAGATTTACTAAAACAATATCGTTTAGCCTATGTAGATGTGTTAGCAGTCGATGCTTTTCCAGCGAGTGAGGCGAATTTATGCTCAAAATAAGTCCTAATCAATCTAGACCTGTTTATATTGTGGATGGAACACGTACACCGTTTCTTAAAGCTACCGGCGCTCCAGGCCCTTTTGCAGCGGCAGATTTAGCGGTAGAAGCAGGAAAATCTTTATTATTGCGCCAATCATTTTCACCTCAAGACTTAAGTGAAGTGATCATGGGGTGCGTGATCCCAAGTTTAGAAGAAGCCAATATTGGCCGTGTGATTAGTTTACGTTTGGGTTGTGGACATGCGGTACCTGCATGGACGGTGCAACGAAATTGCGGATCGGGTTTGCAAGCGATTGATTCAGGTGCACAAAATATTTCAGTAGGACGCAGCGAATTAGTATTAGCAGGTGGTACTGATGCAATGAGTCGTGCGCCTATTTTATTCCCCAATGATTTTGCCACATGGATTTCAAAGTGGTGGCGTGCAAAAGAGATCAGTCAAAAATTAAAAGTGATCAGTGAATTACGTCCTTCTTATTTTAAGCCTATTATCAGTTTACTAAACGGTTTAATGGATCCCGTGGTGGGTTTATCTATGGGACAAACCGCTGAAAATGTGGCTAGAGAATTTCATATTACTCGTTTGCAAATGGATGAATATGCCTTAAAAAGCCATCAACGTTTATTGAAAGCGCAACAAGATCATACATTAACTGAAATCACGCCTATCTTTGATACGCAAGGTCATTCTTATGCAGAAGATAATGGTGTAAGACCGGATAGCAGTCTTGAAAAATTAGCAAATCTTAAACCTTTTTTTGATCCTCCTTATGGTGATGTAACAGCTGGAAATAGTTCGCAAATTACTGACGGTGCTGCTCTCGTTCTTTTAGCCAGTGAAGATGCCATAAAAAAACATAAATTACCCGTAATGGCTAAAATAATTAGTGTAGCGTGGGCAGGGCTTGATCCGGCCTACATGGGATTAGGGCCAGCTTATGCCATTAGTAAATTGTTAACACAAACCAATATGAAAGCAGAAGATATTGATTATTGGGAAATTAATGAAGCTTTTGCAGCACAAGTATTGGGCAGTGTCATTGCACTCGATAGTGATGAATATTGTAAAAATATATTAGGCTTGCCTGGGAAAATTGGCAAAATACCCATGGATAGATTAAATATTGAAGGTGGTGCTATCGCTTTAGGGCATCCACTGGGTGCAACGGGCGCACGTCTTACTTTACATATAGCTAATATTTTAAAACAAAAAAACGCACGGTACGGAGTGGCTAGTATGTGTATTGGTGGTGGCCAAGGCGGAGCTGTTTTAATTGAAAGAGTAGAGCAGGTATAACATGACAGATACATTAAAAAATTGGCAAGCGCATACTGACGAAGATAATATTGTGTGGTTAACGCTTAGATATGCAGGTGGTAGCACTAATATTTTAACTAATGAAGTAATGGATGAATTTAAAATATTATTAGATGGCTACAAAAAAAGTGTTCCACGTGGATTGATTATTATGTCGGGGCATTCTAATGGTTTTATTGCAGGAGCCGATATTCATGAATTTTTAGAATTAAAAGATAGCAAAGCGGCTTTTAAAAAACTACGTAAAGGCCAAGAAATTTTTGAACAATTAGCGCATCTTAATTGCCCCACTGTGGCTTTAATTAATGGTTTTTGTTTAGGCGGTGGTTTAGAGCTAGCATTGGCATGCCGATATCGTATTGCACTGAATGAAAATAAGACGCGTTTGGGTTTTCCTGAAATTTTATTAGGTATTCATCCGGGGTGGGGTGGTTGTGTACGTACACCACTTTTAATCGGTGCGCCCGCTGCTTTGGATCTTATTTTGTCAGGAAAAACGGTAAATGCCAAAAAAGCGAAAAAAATAGGGTTAATTGATGATATGGTTCCTGAGCGCGAATTTACCCGTGCAGCTAAATATTTTATTATGCATCAGCCAAGCCCCAGTCATTTGCATGGTTGGAGACCATTAACCAATGCTGCGTTGATTAGACCTTTATTAGGCGCTATTGTTCGAAAACAATTAGAGCAAAAAGCATCATCTCAACATTATCCAGCCCCTTATGCTGTTTTAAAATGGTGGATTGAAGTAGGCCCTCAAGCTAAAGATGCATTAGAGAAAGAAGCTAAATCGGTTAGCGAATTAGTGTTGCATCCTTCCACTGAAAATTTAATTCGAGTGTATTTATTACAAGAACGTTTGAAAAAAATGGCAGGCCTTCATGAAAATCCGCCTCAGAAATTACACGTAGTCGGTGGTGGAACCATGGGTGGTGATATTGCCGTATGGAGTGCTGTTCAAGGTTTGCATGTAACGGTATATGATCAGCAATTAAATACGTTGGCGAGTGTTCGTAAACGAATGATGGATATGGTTACCAAACGTTTTTGGAAAAAAACGGATCAAGATCATGCCATCGATCGTTTAACGTTAGATCAAGCGGCTGAAGGTGTAAAACATGCGGATGTTATTATTGAAGCCATTCCTGAAGATTTAGCATTAAAACAAAAAGTGTGGAAATCGATTCAAGAATCAGCAAAGCCTAATGCTTTATTAGCCACCAATACGTCTAGCATTCCTTTGCCTGAAATTGGTAAAGCATTACCACAACCTGATCGATTAATTGGTATTCATTTTTTTAATCCTGTAGCTATATTGCAATTAGTAGAAGTGGTTACCACGTCTAAAACGAATCCTGAATTATCTGAGCTCGCTTATCAGTATTTAAAATTGATTAATCATTTTCCTTTGCCGGTAAAAAGTTCTCCGGGCTTTTTAGTGAATCGTATTTTAATGCCTTATCTTTTAGAAGCCGCCATGTTGTTAGATGAAGGCATTGCTCCCCATCTTATTGATAAAGCCGCCAAAGATTTTGGTATGCCTATGGGGCCTATCGAAATTTGTGATACGGTAGGTTTAGATGTTTGTTTAGCGGTAGCTGAGCATTTATCTCAATATTATCCTGCTAAGATCCCGGATTCGCTGCGCTCTATGGTGGCGGCAGGGAAACTAGGGCGCAAAACGGGAAGTGGATTTTATGATTATAAACACAAGAAGCCTCAAGAAGTTTTTGTGCCTCCTGAGAAACCGCCTAATAATGCTTCGGGCAAAGAAAATATCAGCATTATTACTGATCGTATAATCATGCGATTGCTCAATGAAGCGTGTGCCTGCTGGCGCGAAAAGATTGTAGAAGATGCTGATTTGGTAGATGCAGGCATGGTATTTGGCACTGGATTTGCCCCTTTTAGAGGTGGACCGCTTCATTATGCCCAATCTTTGGGTTTGGATGCTGTTTTGAAGAAATTTAGCACCTTAGAGACGCATTGTGGTGAGCGCTTTAAGCCCGACGAAGGTTGGGCGGCGCTCTTGAAGTAAGTTCTTTAACCCTCTAAAATACCCCTATGAAAAACACTATAAGTGCCTCTTCTGATATGAATTCTTGGGTGACGTATAAACGTCTTTTCAGCTATATCTATCGCTACTGGTTTGTTTTTGTTATTGCTATTACCGGTAGTATTGGCTATTCAGCCGTAGATGCCTGGCTCGTTAAATTCCTGCAACCCATGATTGACGAAGGCTTAGTAGCCCGAGATGAATGGTTTATTCAGTTAATCCCCATTGTACTTCCTGCTATTTTTCTTTTAAGAGGCGTAATGAGCTTTGCCTCTGATTACAGTATGGCCTGGCTTGCTCGCCATATTGTTACTCAAGTACGCAGAGAAATTTTTGATCATTTACAGCATCTTCCTGCCACTTTTTATGATAGCCATGCTTCAGGCACCTTATTAGCCAAAATTATTTACAATACCGATCAAGTGGCTAGAGCAGTAACCGATGTGATTATTGAATCGGTGAGAAATGCGTTTTTAATTATTTTCTTAGTAGGCGTAATGCTATGGACTAATTGGCAGCTTACGCTGGCATTCTTATTGGTAGGTCCGTTTATTGTGGTTATTTTTGTCATTGCGAGCCGTCGTTTTCGTCGATTAAGTCGTGAATCTCAAAATGCGATTGCGGATATGACACATGTGGCAGAAGAAAATATCGAAAATTATAAAGTAGTGAGAATTTTTGGTGGTGAAAATTATGAGGTTCAGCAGTTTGATAAAACCATAGAGCGCACACGCCGCTATGAAATGAAGAATTATCTCACTCGCGGAGTGACGGTTCCTGCTATTCAAGTATTGGGTGGATTTGCTTTTGGAATGGTGATTTATATTGCTATGAATTATTTGCCTGCTTCTGAACTCACCGCAGGTGCTTTTGCTACTTTAGCAGCTGCAATGATTAGCTTATTAAAACCTATCAAAGAGCTGACTTCTGTCAGCAATAAAATTCAACGCGGATTGGCTGGTGCTGAAAGTGTATTTGAATTATTAGATGAACCTAGAGAAGTGAATACCGGTACCTTAGAAGTAGGCCGTGTGAAAGGAGCGATTGATTTTGACCATGTCAGTTTTTCTTATGGCGCAGAATCGGCTTCTCCTGTGGTATTAGAAAATTTTGATTTATCCATTAAACCCGGTCAGCGTATTGCACTTTTAGGGCGTTCCGGTGCTGGTAAATCTACCGTGACTAATTTATTAACTGGTTTTTACAGTAATTACCAAGGAACCATTACAATTGATGGGCATAGCATACGCGACTTTTCTCTTGATTCATTGCGAAGACAGTTTGCTGTAGTGACTCAAAATATCACTTTGTTTAACGATACCATTGCCAATAATATCACTTATGGTACTGATCACGATCATGACGAAAAACGTCTTTATGAAGCGGCAAAAGCGGCTCATGCACTGGAATTTATTGAACGATTACCCGATGGTTTTAATAGTCTAGTAGGTGAGAATGGAGTGTTATTATCAGGTGGCCAACGCCAACGTTTGGCTATTGCTCGTGCTATTTATAAAGATGCGCCTATATTAATATTAGACGAAGCCACTTCAGCTCTGGATACTGAATCTGAGCGCCATATTCAAGTAGCCTTAGATGAATTAATGCAAAATCGTACGAGTTTAATTATTGCGCATCGTTTATCTACTATTGAACAGGCTGATCTGATTGTAGTGCTAGAAAATGGGAAAATTGTTGAGCAGGGCACCCATAAACAATTAATGGCACTTAAAAAGAATTATGCACAACTGCGCAATATGCAGAAGCTTTAATCTCAAAATTTTATATGCTTAAAAAAATTTGGCAGGCTTTAGAATTGTGGTTTGCTCAATCTTGGTATCAGGACAATATTCCTTTTTGGTTTTTCTGGCCTTTACTCTATCCTTTATCTAAATGTTACGAATTAATCGTGTATTTTCGTTATCAAAAAGCCAAGAAAAATTTTAAATCAGCTCATTTCCGTGCTCCAGTTATTGTTATTGGTAATATCACCGTAGGTGGCAGTGGAAAAACGCCTGCAGTGATGGCGGTATTTAATTTTCTAAAAGAAAAAGGGTTTAAACCTGGTATTGTTACGCGTGGTTATAAAGGCAATCCTCCTCAGTATCCTTATTTAGTTGATTCGGCCAGCCGTGCCAGTGAATCTGGTGATGAGGCTTTATTATTGTTTAAAGAACTTAATTGCCCGGTGGTGGTTGATCCAGATCGTTTAGAAGCTGTGAATTTTTTATTAACGCATTATCCAGATGTTAATGTAGTGATTTGTGATGATGGGTTACAGCATTATGCATTACCTAGAAATTATGAAATAGCGGTGGTGGATGCTAAACGTGAGTTTGGTAATGGTTTTTCTTTGCCTCTAGGGCCACTAAGAGAGCCTCTATCGCGTCTTAAAGAAGTGGATATGGTTTTATATCAGGGTAAGCAAGAAAGTAATCGAGCAGGCTTTGAGTTAAAGCCAGAATTACTGATTAATGTAACTGATCCTAAGCAAACATTAGCGGTAGAGCGTTTATTAAATATGCCGGTACATGCAGTGGCAGGAATAAGTGATCCCCAACGCTTTTTTGATACCTTGAGTTCTTTAGGCTTACAAGTATTACCTCATCCGCTGCCCGATCATGCCTGGTTAACCAAAGACGATTTAGTCTATAATGACAACTATCCAGTGATTATGACGGCAAAAGATGCCATAAAATGTGAAAATATCAATGGCGAAAATGTCTGGTATTTAAAAGTAAAGCCGGTATTGAATGCGCACGCACGCGAACAGTTAACTCAACTTTTTAAAGAGATGTAACATTATGATGAATAAATCCCTGCTTGATATTTTGGTTTGTCCTTTGTGCAAAGGTAAACTGACTTATGATAAAACTGCACAAGAATTGATATGTTCTTTTGACAAATTGGCTTATCCCATCAGAGAAGGGATCCCTGTTATGTTGATTGAAGAAGCTCGTCAATTAAATGCCAATCACGAAGAAAACCAAGAAGGTAATAGAGAAGGCCAATAATGTTTAAACAACTTATTTTATTTGTTTTTCTAGGTTTGTTTGTTGTGAATATGGCGATAGCGACAGACTACGCCCCTTGCGGCCCTGTGGGTGCCTATGTTTATGTAGGTGATACGCAAGCCAAAGTGCTTTCTACTTGTGGTCAGCCTGCTAGCGCTAGAGATTATAGTGCTTCTAATGATACTACCTTGCATAAAGTTCGTTGGGCTTATACCCAGAATTACTCCATTAATAATAACTCCGGCGAGTCAGTGAGTATTAATCAAGGAAGCCGTTATGTGGTTGAATTTGTGGATGAAAAAGTCACCCAAGTTTATATAGGGGGAATGCCATACGATTCATTTGATTATTGTGGCCCTGTTCCCGGTATGCGCCGCTCTATTGAGAAAGGTGACACCATGTCTCAAGTAAGAGCGATGTGTGGATCGCCTACTTTTGCCAATGCAGTCGATGAAAAACAAACCGCTGAACCCTCACAACTCACCGAATATATTTATCAATCCGATCCTTCTTTTCCTGCGACGACTATTGTTTTTGAGAATGGAATAGTGAAAACACTTAGGTAAGACCTAGCACCATCCTTGAAATATTTAGAATATCAACTAAACTTAAATCATAATAATAAAAAAGGAAGTACGAATAAGCTAATGTGGAGATCGAAATGAAACTTTTTAACTTTCATAGTGGGTCGCATACAACCATTGGTAACAATGGAAGTAGTCCGCATTCGCACGTTCAGGAAGAAGATCACGATGTGGCAATGCACGCCGTAGTGGGGGTCACATTATTCGTATTATCTATGCTAGTCATTGCTGCCATTGCTTTTATATTTGGACATTGAGCAGCATAGCGAACAAACGAGATGAGAACTTTGTTTCTCACCTACGTTATCCTGCCATAACGACGAGCAGGAGCGGCAATACACATGGCTTAACGTGCTAGATCTTGAAAAAGCAACAGCATCCATGTGTGCCGCACTTTTTTTAAGGATAAAAAATGCCACAAAACTCGTCTAAAGATCTCAATAATATGTGCATTGTTCGAAATCCTGCAACAGAAGCCATTGTTGCACAATACCCTTATTTTAGCTTAGAGCAAATTAATCATAAAATTGAACAATCTGAAAAAGCCTGGAAAGAGTGGAAAAATTCTTCTTGGGAAACTCGTCGTGAATGCGTTAAAAAATTAGCGGCTTCATTGAGATCTCATCTTTCTGAATGCTCAAAGCTAATCACTCTTGAAATGGGAAAACCCATCACACAAGCCGAGCAAGAAATAGAGAAGTGCGCCACGCTTTGTGATTATTACGCCGAACATGCAGAAACCCTTTTAAAACCTAGGCTGATCACTCATGAGAAAGAGGGTGATAATGAAAAAAGTTATATTGTTTACGATCCACTAGGCATTATTTACGGAATCATGCCGTGGAATTTTCCTTTTTGGCAGGTGATGCGTTTTGCTATTCCTAGCATTATGGCCGGTAATACCGCTTTGCTAAAACACTCGCCTAATGTAACCGGTTGTAGCTTAGAAATTGAAAAATTATTCAAAGAAAGTTTCCCTGAACATGTTTTTACGTGTTTAGTGATGCAAGTAGAGCATTCTGAACATGTGCTTAATCATAGTGCGGTAGCGGCTATATCCGTAACCGGCAGTGATAAAACGGGTCGTATTGTAAGCGCACAAGCGGGTAATGCGCTCAAAAAAACCGTATTAGAATTAGGTGGTAGCGATCCTTATATTGTATTAGAAGATGCGGATATTGAAAAAACAGCTAAAACCATTGTGGCAGGGCGGATCAGTAATGCCGGACAATCTTGTGTGGCACCTAAACGAATATTAGCCGTAGATGCAATCCGTGAAGCCTTGCAAGCCCATGTGACAGCCTTAATGAAAGATTATTCTTGGGGAAATCCTGCCGATAAATTAGTAAAATTAGGTCCGCTTGCACGTAAAGACTTACGCGATCATTTGCATAAACAAATAGTGGATACGGTAGTTCAAGGTGCAGGTGTTGAGTGTGGTGGATTTATGCCAGAAGGTATGGGATATTTTTATCCTCCCACCGTTTTAGTCGATGTGCCTAAAGATACGCCTGCGTATGATGAAGAATTATTTGGTCCTGTATTAAGCTTTATACCGGTAAAAGACGAAGCAGAGGCTATCAAAGTAGCCAATGGAACTCGATTTGGGCTTTCCTCTGCTATCTTCACTAAAGATATTAAAAGAGCAGAAAAAATAGCCCGCCAGTTAATGGCAGGGGGCGTATTTATTAATAAATGCACCGTATCTGATCCTCGTATGCCTTTTGGAGGCATCAAAGACTCAGGCCATGGACGAGAGCTTAACGGCGATGGTATACATGAGTTTACCAATATTAAAACCATCGTGATTGCCAAATAAACCTTCTTTTTCCTAGCATTTACCCTGTTTTCTTGAATTGACAGACTATTCCCATTCGGTTTATAGTTCGTATACTAAATTCGTAGTTAAGAAGGAATTAATATGCCCGGTGCTGCAAGTAGTCCTACCGCTAGGATGTTTTCTGTTCTTCAATGGCTTCCTCTAGTATCTATCCCCGTATTCTTTGTGGGACTTTATCCTTACCTGAGAGAGCTGATGGATAAATTTGTATTTCCAGATATATTAGAAAACGATAATGAGACAGCCGTGATTACATTAGCTATTTTAACGGCCTTTAGCACCATGACCAGCAATACGGCACAATTGGCTGACATCATTAAACCCACCGACAAGGTATCGTTAGATAGTACCCTGAAAAAATCATTAAAATTAGCCGCTAGAGTAATGGTTTCTATTCCTCCTGCGATTGCCGCCGGTCAGCTTACCCGTTATCAAGTTGAAGAATTTAATTTTGATATAACAAATACGGCGTTAATATCATGTATGGTACTTTTAGCCGGCGTAGAATTTATGACTGCCATGCAAGGTACGCATCCTAGTGAACTTGTAAAACTATGGAAAGCATTTGCTCCAAAACCTAAAAAAGAAGGTCTCTCCGAAATAACCGCTCTGATTAATGACGATTCTGAGCAAGAAGCGCAAGATTTTTCAGCTCTTTTTCCTTCTAGAAATGTTACGTTATCACTTACTGCAATTTATGTCCCCCTGGCTATGTATGCTTTATATTCTTTGATCAATGAATTTTACCGAAATATTAAACCCACTTCTGCTGGTGAATATACATTATTTATAATGTGTGTATTAGCCAGCACATTTGCCACGCTTTTTGATTTAGATAGATGGAGTATGCTATTACAAGAATTTGTAAAATTTAAACCCAGTGCTTTTTCAGTTTTAACCGCTCTGTTAGTGGTGGTGAATTCTTTTTTAAGTTCTTTAATCGACGCTGTGAGAGGATTTGAAGTGCATGATGTGGGTTATAACTATAAAATGTTAGGTTATATATCTATTACTGCTGTTTTACTTGCTAAGTTTTCTAGCAACGTGACGCTTACCCAAGATTTTGGAAACTACGTTTATGAAAGAGGAACGCAAATAAAAGCCGCTTGTTTAAAACCACCGTTAAGACGCCACGCCAGTGCTGTTGCACCTGAATAATGAGTAGCTTAATCAATATAGCGTTGCAATAAACCTTCATAGCTATCAATGCGACGATCGCGCAAGTATGGCCACATTTGGCGTACCGTTCGAGTTCTTTCTAAATCAAGAGTGGCATATAAATGAGTAGGCGTTTCATTATCTGCTTGTGCAAGAATTTCACCTTGAGGTCCTGCTACAAAACTATTTCCCCAAAATTGAATGCCTTTTTCATGTACTTCAGGATGATAAGGATTATTTTCATATCCCACACGATTCACCGAAAGAACCGGTATTCCATTAGCCACTGCATGTGAACGTTGAATAGTTGTCCATGCATCTAATTGACGTTTTTTTTCATCTGCGGGATCAGCAGGGTGCCAACCAATCGCTGTAGGATAAATCAATAGATCAGCCCCAGCCAATGCCATTAATCGAGCTGCTTCAGGAAACCATTGATCCCAGCACACTAAAACGCCTAATTTACCGAGTGAAGTTTGAATAGGTGTAAATCCTAAATCTCCTGGAATAAAATAAAACTTTTCGTAAAATCCTGGATCATCGGGAATATGCATTTTACGATAACGGCCTGCTAATGTTCCGTCGCGTTCCATCACAACAGCGGTGTTGTGATAAACGCCTTTTGCGCGTTCTTCAAATAAAGATCCTACAATCACAGTGCCAGTGCGTTTGGCCACATCGCCTAATATTTTGGTACTAGGGCCTGGAATAGGCTCTACTAATTTATAATTTTCATAATCTTCTTGCTGAGGGAAATAAAAACTATTGTGTAATTCTTGCAATACAATCAGTTGCGCGCCATTTTGAGCAGCTTCTTCAATTGATTTAACCATGATCGCTAAATTTTCAGCAGGCTCTGCTACGGCTTTTTGCTGAATCAGTGCAGTTTTTATCGTAGACATGGGTTATTCCTCTATATTTTATTCTTCAAGGTAAATATTCATGGTGGTGCAATGAATGCTGCCATGATTATGAATGAGCGCAAGACTATTTACGCCATAAATTTTTCGATTAGGAAAACAATGTTGAATACACTCTAATGCCGCTGCGTCGTTTTTGTCACCATAAGTCGGAACAATCACGGCGCCATTAATAATTAAAAAGTTAGCATAGCTAGCAGGCATTTGCACACCGGCAGCAGTCAATTTAGGTGCAATGGCAGGCAATGAAATAAGCGTATAGGGTTCACCACGTTCATTTCTAAATGCACGTAATTCTTCTTCCATTGCGCTTAAGCTATTCCAATCGGCGCTTTGAGGGTAAGGTGTGCTATAACAAATGGTATTGCTATCGCAAAACCGTGCCAACATATCAATGTGCCCGTCAGTGTCATCGCCGCTTAGTGTGCTATTTTTAATCCAATGAACTCGTTCAATACCTAAATCTTGGCGCAAACGAGTTTCAATATCTTCTCGAGAAAGAGTGGGGTTGCGATTGGGGTTGAGCAAACAAGATTCTGTGGTGAGCAATGTGCGTTGGCCATTGGTATCTAAGCTTCCACCTTCCAGCACCCAGGAAAAATCTTTGATAGGGTAATTCCAAAAAGCGCCTTCTGAAGCCAGCGTTGGCACTATATTATCATCAAGATCATAGGTATATTTACTTCCCCAGGCATTAAATTGAAATTTGCCTAGATAGGTTTTTCCGCCACCATGTAGGGTGATAGGACCATGATCGCGGGTCCAGCTATCGTTAGAAGGAACAATATAAAAATGCATTTGGTCTAAATTTGCATCTGTTTTTTCTAATTGTGCTTTTATATGCTGCTGATGCGCTTCATCGTAGCAGGCAATAATTAAGGGTTGGTAATGCGACGTGATTGCAGCTATATTCACTAATACTTTTTCGGTTTCTACTAGGCGATCGGGTGCCCAGAGACCATGCGCATGAGCCCAGGTAATCATGAGGGCTTTTTGTTTTTCCCATTCGGCGGGTAAGCGGGGAAGACTTAAAGGAGTGGCTGCCATTGTGTGACTTCTCTTTGTTTAACTTATGGTAATATAGGAACCTTCGCCCAGCTGAGTAATATCATGCTGGAAGAGGGCAGTAACGCTAGCTATTTTCTCAGAAAAACGATTATGTTTAAACCTTTAGCTCTTTATATGGGATGGCGCTATACGCGAGCAAAGCGTAAAACCCATTTTATCTCGTTTATTTCTCTTATTGCCATTGGCGGTATCGTCCTTGGTATGACTGCACTTATTACCGTTTTATCGGTAATGAATGGCTTTCAAAACGAACTCCGCGATCAAATTTTAGGCTTAGCCCCTCATATCATTATCACGGATTATACCCGTACCTTAACGGATTGGCAGCCTTTAGAGAAAGAATTATCGGCTGAATTCCCTGAGCTTAAAAATCTTTCTCCTTTAATTGATGAGCAGGGCATGTTAAGCCATAACGGACGTACTCATTTTGTAGGCTTATCAGGCATCGATCCGGAACAAAGCATTGCTAAACAACCCTTGCTGGATCATATGATTGCAGGCTCTTTGAATAATTTAAAACCGGGTGAGTATGGATTAGTGATTGGTGAGCGTTTAGCCAAGTATTTCCGTGTACAACCTGGCGATAGTTTGTTATTGGTGAGTTCGGCTACTAGTGTAACGCCAGCAGGCGTTTTACCTCGCACCAAACGATTTAAGGTAGTCGGTATATTTTCTATTAGTCGTGATTATGATTTTAATTTAGCGTTTATGCATATTAAAGATGCTCAAACTATTTGGAGATTAGGCGATAAAGTAAGTAGTTTAGTGGCCCAATTACCTGATTTGTATGCGGCGCCTAATGTTCGTTTAGAAATACAAAAAAGTTTATTGCAAAAAAGCGATAAGCAATACGTAGTATATGATTGGACGCATTCTCATGGTACTTTTTTTGCTGCACTTAAATTAGAAAAAACCATGATGTTTATTATTTTATCGCTCATTATTGCCGTAGCGACATTTAATATTTTATCCACTTTAGTAATGGTGGTTACGGATAAACAAGCCGATATTGCTATTCTGAGAACCATAGGCGCTACGCCTGCCACTATTGTTCGAATATTTATGGTTCAGGGTTGCATTATTGGATTGATTGGTACGATATTTGGTTTAATAGGCGGTATTTTATTAACATTAAATGTAACGCATATTGTTGCGGCATTAGAAGCATATTTTGGTGCCAATATTATTGCTGAAAATGTTTATTTCTTAGATCATTTACCTGCAGAATTATTATGGTATGACGTAGTGCGCATTGCTGGTATGAGTTTGCTTTTAAGCTTTCTCTCTACTTTATACCCTGCATGGAGAGCGTCTAAGGTGCAACCAGCGGAGGCGCTGAGATATGAATAGGGATATGAATGACGCTCCTGTACTACAAGCCACTAATATAGGTAAAACATTTAAAGATGGTGATAATACGGTCACTGTGTTGAAAAATATTAATTTTGCGATTAATGCCGGCGAAAAAGTAGCTATCATGGGCGCATCGGGATCGGGTAAATCCACTTTGCTACATTTATTAGGTGGTTTAGATACGCCTACTGAAGGTGATGTATTTATTACCGGTCAAGCGGTGAGTAAAATGAATCAGCATCATTTAAGTTTATTACGTGGGAAAAAATTAGGTTTTGTTTACCAATTTCATCATTTATTGCCAGAGCTAACCGCTTTAGAAAATGTAGCATTACCAGCGGCATTAGCAGGAGATTCAGTAGCAAAAGCCAAAGAGCGTGCTAAAGAATTATTGCATCAAGTAGAATTAGCGCATCGATTAGAACACAGACCCGCCCAATTATCGGGTGGTGAACGTCAGCGTGTGGCCATTGCACGTGCATTAGTGAATAGACCTTTGTGTATGTTGGCGGATGAACCTACCGGAAATTTAGATAGTAAAACGGCAGAGCAAATTCATTTGCTGATCAACAAGCTCAATCGAGAATTAGGAACCAGTTTTTTAATTGTCACTCATGACGAACGTTGGTCTAGTGAAATGCATAGAGTGTTGCATATTACTGATGGCGTGTTAAAAGACTAAAATGTTTAGAGATGCGGAGCTGTTGTAATGACAGCGGGAGCTGGTGCTGTATTTTTTGCCATTTCAGCTGCCATAAATGTATCGATTTCTTCTTTTAATTCAAGATCGGGAATAATAGTACATTCTGATAATGGAGTTCTAGAAATGGGGCTCATTGTAAATCTTGCTAATGTTCCTTGATCATAAACTGCTTCTTCCACAACACCTACTACGACCCAGTCTTCTATTCCTGGCTGATTTTCTAAATCAGGTACTTTAATTTGGACAGGTACATCCATTATTTCAGCATCAATAAAATCTTTAAAACGATCAGGAACAGGGGATGCTCTTTCGCCTAGCTGGGTTAATTGGTTGGCATTAATTAATGCCCGACTAGATACCGCAGTGTTTAATATTCTTGGGGCAGCATTTTCTAATAAAGCAATCATCATTTCAAGCAACTCTAGTGAGTTGTAAATGCTTACTCTAATGATTTCGGGTGTGATATTAACAATAAATAAATTATTTTCTGTGAAAATAAAGCTATTAGAAGTGGGAGGAAGATTCGATTGATTCAAATAAAACCTATGTTGCACAGAAGTTAAAAAACTAGTTTCTATTATTGGCACAGGCGCTGTATTAGCTGCAGCAGTAACTTCTATTTGTGGAGTAGGTTGTTGAACAATCGCTCGATCTTGTCGACGATTCTCTAAACGTTGTTCAAAGTATTCTCTGGTGCACGGTGGTGTTTGAATATTATATCCGTGTCTTATTCTTAAGTTGATGGCAAATGAACAAAAACGGGCGTAGGTAAAATTATAGGAATTTCGATTAAAAATAAGCCAATTTAATAATATTGATGTGGAATTGGCATTAGGCTCTGTAGCGCGTGATCCTCTGCGGATCCTTCTATGATGCCGTTCGAAATCCGCGATTAAACTATTATCAAAATGTCTCATTTACAACCACTTTTTTAGTTAGTTAAAATTATAAAGATAGAATGGAAAGAAATCAATTCTCTTAAGCATTTTAGTGGGGCTTATAATAAAATTGCTTAGTGGCCAATGGCGCTACTGGAGGCGGATTTTTTGCCATTTCAACTGCCACAAAAGCATCGATTTCTGTTTTTAATTCATCTTTGGGAATCATGACGCAATCCGATAATGGCGCTCTTGTGTACGGATTGTGTCTTAGTCTGTTTAGTGTTCCTTGATCATAAACGGCATTTTCTAGAACTCCTACTATTACCCAATCTTCCATTCCTTCAGGACTGTCTACGATTCCTAATAGCTGAACCGGCTCATCCATTATTTGACAATCCAGAGAATCTAAAAAACGATCAGGAATTTCAGATACTTTCTCGCCTAAGGATTGCAATCGAGTAGCATTAAGCAGTGAACGATTAGGTATGTCTGAATTTATTATTCTAGGTGGAGTATTATTTATTATATTTTGCAGAATAATATGATCTATTATTTCAGGGTAAATATCAGTCATTAACTCACGAATGAAAAGATAATATGCAAGGGGTAGTTGATAAGAATTTGTCAGAATAAATTCGTGAGTAATACGATTAATTATTACGGTATTATTACCGTCTAATAAGAACATCTGAATAGAAGGTCGGATATTATTCGTATTAGCAGAGCGTTGTGTTTGTATGGGAGTAAAAAAACCATTGTTTATGCCTCTGAAAAAGGAATTAAGCTCAGCAGGAAAAGCTCCTATATTTATTATTGGAGGATGAGTAAAGTCAGCGATATGGGGCGTGGGTTCTGCTGGAGGCCAGTTATCAATATCTACAATCTCTTGGTTAATAGTAGATTCTGGTTGAATATCATCGCTTAATTGTTGGTAAAATATCGTTTCAGTGCAAGGTGGAGAAGAGATATCGTATCCATACTGACTTCTCATGGTTCTAGCAAATCGACAGTACATGGGATAGTCAAAACCAAAAGCGTTACGAATCTCGCGCATCCAATCATTTAATATTTGTGTTGGATTGATCTGAGGAGCCCTTCTAGGACGGGGGCGAGTATTTCTAGCGCTTCTTACGGCATTTTCATAATAAGCCACAAAATCTTGTACTGAACCTGTTGGAAAGCTAGGCATAACATCACCTTAATAGTTAGGCGACATTATAACTGCCGGTCGGTAAAAAGTCAATTAGCTTTCATTTGTTGATTTTCTGGTTCTCCATTTTAAGGTAACGGAAATGCGCCAGGCTAGCAGCACCAGCCAATAAGCGCTGATAGAGAGAATAGCCCCTATCACCAGGCTTCCTAGCATCACAGGCTCCCAAATTTCAGCCAAGGTTTGGGCAAACCACTGCCATTTCCACTGTATATGCTCATCCATGCTAAAAGTCATTCTGGGCCACCCCAGTAGATGGGTTCCTACCAAGTACTCAACGTATGAGATAGGGGCTAGGGTGATGGGGTTGGTAATCCAAGTGGCCAAAATAGCAATCGGTAGATTGGCAGGCCAAAGTAAGGCTAAGCAAGTGGCGATGATCATATGCCCAGGAAGTGGAGTGCAACCGATAAATAAGCCTAAGGCTAAGCCTCTGGCCACATTTTTGCGATTAAAGCGCCAGGCTTTTGGCGCCAATAATGCCGTACCTAAAAACCCCAGTTTGTATTTGACCTGTAGCTCATGAATATCGGGCACGCGTTCTTTTAAATATTTTTTTAGCATATATTTTATTTCTTATTCTTATATTAAGATGAGTGAAAATAACATAAGAATGAGCATAGCATGAATTTCTTAATTGGGTGCATCAGTTTTGTTTTGGGTAACTTAATGGTTCAGCAATTATCTGAGTTGCCCGCGCTATGGCTATTTTTAATGATACTTTTTATCAGTGCATTACTTTTTTTTCTTACTTATTATTACCGATTTTTTAATTCAGCCTGTGTTATTGCCGGATTATTGCTAGGATTTACTTGGACTTATGGCTGGGCAAGCTATCATCTTGCGGATCAGCTTCCAGAGGAGTGGATTAAAAAAGATGTGCAAGTAATAGGGCAGGTGATCAGTATTCCACAGTATTATTCTCAACATGTTTCTTTTAGGTTTAGAGTTGAAGCAATTATGTATCAGGGAAAAAGGTATTCTTCTCCTCATTATTTACAATTGAGTTGGTATGAAGATCAATATAATCCTTCGCCTGTACCTATTCCGGAATTAAAAATAGGCCAAACGTGGAAATTAACCGTGCGTTTAAAACCGCCTCAAGGGTTTGCTAGCCCATTTGCTACCGATCATAGCCAATATTTATTTTCTCAGCATATTGGCGCAGTAGGATATGTTTACACTAAACACACACCTGAAATTCTTTCAGAAAAAATAGAATGGAGAGATTGGATAAACCATTATCGAGAAACTTTAGCAAAAAAAATGCGACAAATTTTATCTGATAAAAATCAGAGTGGCATTATAGAAGCATTAGCGATTGGAGAGAAATCGAATATCACAACAGAAGAATGGAAAGTGCTACAGGCCACAGGCACTAGCCATTTAGTGGCTATTTCTGGGTTACATATAGGATTAGTGGCAGGATTAGTTTTGGGTTTATCGGCTTTTATTATAAAACGATTTTCATTTTTTAGTTCTCGTTATCCCTGTATTATTATCAGTAGTTTTTTTGCATTAGCTGCCGCTATTATTTATTCTGCTTTAGCGGGTTTTGCTATTCCCACTCAACGAGCGCTTATTATGCTCAGCTTAGTCACACTTTGTTTAATTAGCCAACGATCATTTGCCCGAATTTATACGTTTGCAGCGGCTTGGGTTTTAGTATTGTTATGGGATCCTTTAGCCACATTAAGTGTGAGTTTTTGGTTATCTTTTATTGCGGTAGGAACTTTGTTTTATTTACTGTCTGGAAAACTTCTAAAATCAAGTAAAAAAGAACGCATTAAAGAATGGGGTCATTTTCAGTGGGGTATTAGTCTTTTATTGATCCCAGTTACTTTATGGTTTTTTCAGCAAACACCTTTAGTTTCACCTATAGCCAATGCGATTGCTATTCCATGGGTGAGTTTTATAGTGGTGCCTTTAACTTTATTAGGCTGTTTTTTTATTAATATAGTTTCTCCGCTGGGCGTTCTACTTTTAGAATGCGCTGTATATGCTATGCAAGCAATATGGTTTTTAATGGAATGGTTTGCGAGTTGGCCTTATGCTACTTGGCAATATACTTTGCCTAATATGGCAGTGTTTTTTTCACTCATCATTGCCGTGATTATTTTATTTTTGCCTAAGGGGTTTCCTGGGCGTTTTTTTAGTGTCATCGCTTTTTTGCCCGTTATATTTATTGATTTACCTAAACCTACTGTAGGTGAAGTATGGATAGATATTTTAGATGTAGGGCAAGGATTAGCGGTTTTAGCTCGCACAACCAATCATAGTTTGCTCTATGATTCTGGTGATCAGTTTAGTGATCGTTTAAATGCAGCCACCGCAGTTATTTTGCCATTTCTACGTGGAACTGGGGTTCAACAATTAGATGTTTTAACTATTAGCCATTCTGATCGCGATCATATGGGTGGGGCTAATACTTTATTGCAAGAAATTCCTATTAAAAAACTAATAGCAGGGGATCGCTGGAAAACTCAATATGCTTATGCATTTCCCTGTTATGGAGAAAGTAGTTGGATCTGGGATGAGGTATTATTTAGTTTTTTGCATCCACATCCTGAAGATAGCTGGGAAGGCAATAATGCTTCATGTGTATTAAAAATAACCAGTGGTAATCATAGCGTACTTTTAACAGGTGATATTGAGAGTGCGGCTGAAAAACGATTACTTACTGAACAATTTTCGGCACTATCGTCTACTTTTTTGATTGCACCGCATCATGGTAGCCGTACTTCGTCTACACTAAAATTTGTAAAAGCTGTTAATCCTGATTATGTGATCTTTCCAGCAGGATATTTAAATCGTTTTCGCTTTCCTAATGCTAAAATAGTAGAGCGTTATATTGAACAGGGTGCTCTTGCCTTCACAACGGCGACTCATGGTACAATAAGGTTAGTTTTTGATGCTCAGCAGTTTGCATCTCCGGTAGGGTTTCGTGAGCAGTTTAAACGCTATTGGCATAGGAATTGAACTCATATATTAAAACGTAAACAAGGAAATAGATTATGCTTGCTATTCTGATTGCTGGCGGTTGGTTAATGATCCCTATTATCCTCTGCTCAGTATTAGGTCTTGCCATTGTTGTTGAACGTTTTTGGGCTTTACGCCCGGACAAAATTACCCCTTCTGGTCTTTTAAAAAAAGCCGTTATGCTGGTGCAGCAGGGCAATATTAGCTCACAGCAACTGATGGAATTAAGACAAAATTCACCTCTAGGGCAGATCTTAGCAGTTGCCTTAAGTCATCTAGGCGCTGAAGTGCATATTATTCGTCATGCGGTGGAAGATGTAGGACGTCATGTAGTTCATCAGCTTGAGCGTTATTTAAATATGCTAGGCACTATTGCCGCCATATCACCTTTACTTGGCTTATTAGGTACTGTATTTGGAATGATTAAGGTCTTTTCTACCATTACCCTAGAAGGCGTAGGTAATGGAAATGCGTTAGCAGGCGGTATTGCCGAAGCCCTTATCACCACAGCGGCAGGCTTGATGGTGGCTATTCCTGCTTATATCTTCTATCGTTACTTTGAACGTAGGGTAGATGAGTATTCAGTTGAATTAGAGCAACAAGCCAAGCAATTGATCGACGTGATAACGGAAACCAATAAATCCAAACGCTAAAAGGAATGCTTTATGCAATTTAGACGTAAGCAGCGTAGCGGGGTAGGCATTGATATTACACCCCTTATCGATGTGGTCTTTTTATTGCTGATTTTCTTTATGGTGACTACCACTTTTACTTGGCAAACCGAGCTAATGATTCATTTGCCTGAAGCCGTAGGGCAACCCTCTGAAATGGAGCCTGAAGCAGTTCAGGTAAGCGTTGATAGAGAAGGCAATTTCTTCGTTAACGCTAAGCGCTTGGCTAACCAAGAAAGAGGAACTCTCTTAGCCGCCCTTCAAACGGCAGCCCCTAATCCCGCTGTACCACTAGTGATCACAGGGGATGCCCAAGCCCCTCATCAAGCTATTGTGACCGTCATGGATGTGGCAGGGCAGCTGGGTTTTAGCAAAATTGAAATTACCACCCAAAAGCCTAAGGCGACCCCAGAAGTCTCTAGTAGCCCTTAAAACCGGCTTAAACAGGTAAAAATTCTCAAAAACCAATCAAAAACTTGCTTTATTTTTGAACAGAGGTTAGTATATTAACTATATATCAAAGAATTTAATGGTAAAACATTATGCCACGTAACAGAACTCAAGGCAGATCTAATAAAAGTAATCTGATTCTTGCGGCTATTACTTTTGCTAAAAACTCAGATACTAAGGATGCTACAGCTGCTGATCATAACTATAAGTTGTTTTATAATTCGGCACATGGCTTTTCTAATCAAAATAGCGAAATAATCAAGACCAAAGCTTTAGCGTTGAAAACTAAAGCTAAAGAAAAGGCGAAGACTAAGAATAAGAATAATAGTTTAGATGGATCGGATGCTATTCTCCAGATCAGCTCAAATATTATAAAAAAAATGTTAGCAGCCCAACCTGTTTCTAAACAGACGATTAGTGGACTTTCTTTTGATTCATTGATAAAGCTAGAGATGGCTTTTGGTCGGATGCAGGATGACGTAGCAACATGGACTGAGGAAGAGGTTGCTCGACACTCCTCTATATTTTTTGCGTTAAATTTTAATGTTTCAGAAATGATATTTGATATTAAAGTTAATGCATTTCTTAAGGAAAAAGGGTTAGAAGAAACGGATTTTGCTAAAGTAGTACTAGGAAAATCTAAATCAATACAATTAACTAGAGATATCGTACTTGAAGTATTGAAATCTCTTGAAAATGAGAGACTTCCTAAAAATAGCACATTAGTAATGTTAGTACCTACCCTAACAACAGGACAAGCATTAGCTTCGGCTTGGAAAGAAGAATTGAAGCTAAAAACTCAAATTTGTGCACTTAAAGAAAACTATCCTGATTTTACTTTTCCAATAGAAGTAAAAGGAGAAGGATATTCTAGCAGAGAATATTTAGCAGAATGCCAATTAGTATTAGCTCATCATATTTGCGACAATTTTTTGAAATCTGCAGAAAGTAAAATAACTTCACCGCAAGCAGATAAGATACGGGATTTAAAACAAACCACTCAAACTAATGGGACTGTTAATCACATAAAAGATACCCGAACTCCTTTACAAAAAATTAGCGACTTTAAAACAAAAGTTGAAACATATTCAAAAGACATTGCCTATGAGCCAAGATGGTTCAAACGATTTATTAATATGTTGTTGAGCATCTTTAATGTCAAACCTGAACCTACACCAGGTCAGTTCTTTCTTGCCAGTATAGCTCCCGTATTAGCACCTGCAGCTCCTAGCAGAACTCTTATTGCTTCGCCCGCTTAAGGTTTGATGGCTCTACTCTCAACTGGTGTTTTTTCTAGTTTTAGTATAAATTAGAACTCCTTCTAACTTGATGGGATCTCGATGAGCTCACTTTATCGTTTTCTTTACCCTTATCGCTGGAGCGCTTTAGCAGCTCTTATCGCGCTGGTTTTTACGGCGGTGATTACCTTGGCCTTTGGGCAAGGTGTGAGAGTTTTAATCGATAATGGTTTTAGCTATCTTAACCAAGCTATTTTTCTTTTTTTCGGCTTAATTTTATTATTAGGCATTGGATCATTTAGCCGCTTTTTTTTAGTCAGCAGTATTGGCGAGCGTATAGTCGCTGATCTACGTCAATCCTCATTCCAACATCTACTTTATCTACCTATTTCGTTTTTTGAAAAAGAAAGCGTAGGGGAACTACAGTCTCGAGTGATGACAGATACCAGCGTTATTCAGCAATTTATCAGTGGTAGTTTATCTGCTGGATTGCGAAATGCTTTCATATTCTTAGGCGCTTTGATTTTTTTATTTATAGAGAATACCACCCTGACAGTCATTGCTTTTTTAGGTATGTCTTTGATATTACTCCCTTTACTTGTTTTAGGACGTAAAATTAAAAAAATCTCAAAGGATAACCAGCAAGCCATCAGTAAAGCTAGTGGTTTTTTAAACGAATCACTACATTATATTAAAACCGTTCAGGCATTTAATCAGCAAGATAAAACGAGTAGTGTTTTTGCATCCCAAAACCAAAATATACTTAAAGAAGCTCGGCATAGAATTATATTACGTGGTTTATTAACCGCGTTGGTGATTGTTTTAGTATTAAGCGGGGTATTGGGATTGTTATGGCTAGGAGCGCATTGGGTTATATCAGGTGATTTAACCGCAGGTGAATTAGCCGCCTTTTTATTTTATGCTGTATTGGCCGCTAGCAGTGCTGGCACTTTAAGTGAATCTTTTAGTGAATGGCAACAAGTCAAAGGAGCCTTGGATCGCGTATTTGATTTATTGAATATCCCAGCAACGTCCCATATTAAAATCGCGGCTACTCCCAGCGAAATAAAATCGATTGAAATAAGTATTAACAATCTTTCTTTTGCTTACGGGAGTCGACCTTCTGAAAAAGTATTAAATAATATTAGTTTACATATTGCTGCAGGTGAAAGTATAGGAATTGTGGGACCATCAGGTGCGGGTAAATCTACTTTACTGGAATTGTTATTAGGATTTTACGAAGTTCAACCAGGATCTATTTTTTTAGATGAGCAAGATATTACCTCTATTTCGCAGACAGATTTACGAGAGCAAATAGCATGGGTGCCGCAACATCCGGCGGTTTTTTCAACTAGCCTTTGGGAAAACGTGTGCTATAGTAATTCTCAGGCCAGTGATGAAATGGTTGAAAAAGCCATTGAAGCGGCTTATGTAAATGAGTTTGCAGAGCGCTTACCTGAACGTTATAAAACATTAGTAGGTGAAGGTGCAGCACTTTTATCAGGTGGACAAGCTCAACGTATAGGCTTAGCACGTGCTTTTTTAAAAAAACCGCAGGTCATGCTATTAGATGAACCTACTAGTGCACTAGATGCCATTAGTGAAAAAATGATTCAGCAGTCATTAAAAAACATTATGCAAACCTGTACCACTATTATTGTGGCGCATCGTTTGGCTACGGTTAAAATGCTTTCTCGTATTGTGGTTATGGACGAGGGCAAAATTATTGCCATGGGAACACATGAAGAATTATTGAGTTCCTGTGCCTTGTATGCTGAATTAGCGCGATTACAGTTTATTGAATAAGAATATATGACCAAGTTTATAAAAACAGATGCTGAGTGGAGAAAAGAGCTTACGCCGCAACAATATCATATCATGCGTGAAAAAGGCACTGAAGCGCCAGGAAGCGGTGAATATGATCTGCATTTTGAAAAAGGCATGTATTATTGTGCCGCCTGCGGAGAGCCTTTATTTTCTTCTGATACTAAATTTAATTCATATTGTGGTTGGCCTAGCTTTAATGCCCCAGCAACACCTGACAGTGTAGCAACAGCTCCTGATAGCACGCATCAAATGCAGAGAACAGAAGTGCTTTGCCCTAAATGTGGTTCGCATTTAGGCCATGTATTCGATGATGGCCCTGCACCTACTGGACTACGTTATTGTATTAATTCAGGTGCTTTAGTATTTAAACCCAATAAGTAAAAGGAAAGACTTATGACCAAAAAAATTGCAGTGATTGTGGGAAGTTTACGTAAAGATTCATTCAACAAAAAAATGGCCAAAGTCTTAATTTCACTTGCTCCTAAATCGTTAGATTGTGAAATTATTGATATTGCTGATTTAACATTATACAACCAAGATTTAGATGATAACCCACCCCAATCGTGGGTTACTTTTCGCGAAAAAATAAAACCTTGTGAGGGTCTTTTATTTGTTACTCCTGAATATAATCGTTCTATTCCTGGCGTATTAAAAAATGCGATTGATATTGGCTCTAGACCTTACGGTAAAAGTGTTTGGAACGGCAAACCAGGTGCTGTGATCAGCGTTTCACCCGGTGGTATGGGTGGGTTTGGTGCTAACCATCATTTAAGACAATGTTTTGTGTTTTTGGATATTCCTACCATGGAGCAACCTGAGGCCTATATCGGTAAAGCAGGGGAGCTATTCAATGAGAAAGGTGAAGTCACCAACGAAGATACCAAGAAATTACTCCAGAAATTTATGGATAGCTTTGCTCATTGGGTAGATACTAATAGCAAATCTGATTAAATAATAAAGAGTTTTACAATGGAAAAAATAGTTGAGCCCATTGTCTATAGAGGCATGAATGCAAATCAAATTTCGGAAGCTTATGATGATCATAAAACCATTCCTAATCTTGATTTATTGTTACAAGAAAATCGCGAACGAGCTAAAGTTATTAAAGACAAATTGAATCCTATCTGCGATTTGTCTTATGGTAACGAACCCATTCAAAAACTTGATATTTATGCTCCTAAAAATGCAAAAGAATTACCTGTTTTAATTGATGTTCATGGTGGAGGATGGGTAGCGGGCAGTAAAAATCCTAGGTCTATTCCTGCAGAATCAATCATTTCTAAAAATATTATTTGGGTGACTATTGATTATGGACTCGCACCTGAATATCGTATGTGTGATATGGTCTCACATATTAGAAAAGCGGTTGTGTGGATATATAATAATATTGCTCAGTATGGAGGAGATCCTAGTCGCCTTTATATTTCAGGACAATCTTCGGGTGCACATCTTGCTGCTACCACCATTATGCCAGGTTGGCATAAAAATTTTGATGTTCCTGAAAAAGTTATCAAAGGTTTAATTGCATTATCAGGCATTTATGACTTAGATGGACTTTTCTACTCTTGTGAGACAAGCATCAGTGATGCACTGAAGTTATCTTTAGAAGAATCTAGGCAGTACAGCCCAATGTATCATTTACCCCAGCATTCAATTCCCACTCTTATTGCCTATGGTAGTAAAGAACCATTAGCCTATGCTATTGAATCGAAAGATTATATTAAATCATTAGAAAATGCAGGATGTAGTGTTTCTTTGCAGGTAGTACCTGATGCTAATCATTTTGATATGATAAATGCGCTTTCCAATAAGGAAGGAAGCTTATTTAAATCTGCGATTAAAATGATTTTGAAAGAATAATTATTAGCTAAAATACTCAAGTAGATCTTGCGCTTTTTGAAGACGCTTCTCTGGCTCGGTTAGTTCTTCGGTAAATTGTACTACATTAGGACCATTCAGCTTATACGTTTTAGATTGTTTTTGGATCAAGTTAAGCATTTTAATGGGGTCAATATTGGGTTTTTCTGCAAAAGTAATTTTGCCACCTTTTTTGTGTATTTCGAGTTTCTTTATTCCCAATCCTTCTGCTTTTAAGCGTAACTCAGTTGTTTCAAATAGGTTTTTAAGAGAAGAGGGGAGTAAGCCAAAACGGTCTATCATTTCTACTTGTAAATCAGATAATTCAGCCGGTGTTTTGGCGCTAGCAATGCGTTTATAAAAAACTAATCTTAGCTGAATATCAGGCAAATAGTTTTCGGGGATTAGCACTGGAATATGCAGTTCAATTTCAGCCATTTTCTTAATATGGGCTTCTAAAATATCTACATCAGCTAATGAGCCTTTTTTAATGGCTTCTACTGTTTCATCCAATAATTCCATATATAAACTAAAGCCCAAGGCTTGTATATTTCCGCTTTGCTCTTCGCCTAATAATTCACCTGCACCGCGGATTTCTAAATCTTGGCTAGCTAAAGCAAATCCTGCCCCTAAGTCTTCATAGGTAGAAATAGCTTCTAAGCGTCTAATTGCGTCAGTAGTCAAAGAAAGTTGAGGTGCTGCAAATAAATATGCATAAGCTTGGTGATGTGAGCGGCCTACGCGACCTCGTAATTGGTGTAATTGTGCTAATCCAAAGCGATCTGCACGATCAATAATAATAGTATTGGCGCTGGGAATATCGATACCGGTTTCAATAATAGTGGTACACACTAAAATATTAAATTTTTGATGATAGAACTGAGCCATAATATGCTCTAGTTGCTTCTCACGCATTTGACCATGTGCAATATCTACTTTGGCTTCGGGGACTAATTTAGCAATTTCCATCGCGGTTTTTTCAATAGTAGATACATCATTATGTAAATAATAGACCTGACCACCTCGTAATATTTCTCTTAAAATCGCTTCTTTAATTAAGGCATGATTTCTTTCATGTACAAAAGTTTTAATGGATAAACGCCTTTGTGGAGGTGTAGCAATAATCGATAAATCACGAATGGCTGATAAGGCCATATTCAATGTACGAGGAATAGGCGTAGCCGTTAATGCTAAAATATCTACTTCAGCGCGTAGTTTTTTCATACGGTCTTTTTGGTTGACGCCAAAACGATGTTCTTCATCGATAATCACTAAACCCAGATCATGAAAATGCACATTTTCGCTGAGTAATTTATGGGTACCAATAATAATATCCACTTTTCCTTTTTCTAGCTGATCTAACGCATTTTGCTGCTCTTTACCTGTTCTAAAGCGCGATAATAGTTCGATTTTTACTGGCCATTCCGCGAAACGATCACTAAATGTATTAAAATGTTGCTGCGCTAATAATGTAGTGGGAACCAGGACTACTACTTGTTTATGGTTTTGTACGGCTAAAAATGCCGCACGCATCGCCACTTCGGTTTTACCAAAACCTACATCGCCGCAAATTAATCTATCCATAGGGCGTGAGCTGGTCATATCTTCGATAATGGCCTTAATCGCTGACTCTTGATCGGGCGTTTCTTCAAATGGAAATTCATCACTAAAACGTTGATAATTTTCATCAGGTAATTTGCAAGCAAAACCCACTTTTGCAGCGCGCTTTGCATATAAAGCTAGTAAATCAGCGGCTACATCGCGTAGTTGTTCAGCGGCTTGGCGTTTTATTTTTTCCCAATTAGAATTACCCAAACGTTGCAAAGGAATATGTTCGGTATTTGCGGCACTATATCGGCTAATTAAATGCAAAGAGGTGACAGGAACATAAAGTTTATCGTGGTTCGCATAAATTAGCGCAATAAATTCTTTAGGCTCATTATCTAAAGTAATAATTTGCAATCCTTGATATCGGCCCACACCATGCTCAATATGAACCACTAAATCGCCTACTTTTAATTCGGCAAGATTGCGCACGCTAGAATCACCAAAATCACTGACTTTGCTGCGTCTTCTGGCTCTAGATTGCCATACTCTATCTTTATATAAACTATCTTCGGTGATGATAATCAAATGCTCTGAAGGCAACCATAAGCTGCTATCTAAATGTCCAATGGCTATTGCTAATGATTCTTCGTCTTTTAGGAAGTCTGTTAGATCGGTATAAAATTTAGGTTGGCAATCAATGGTTTTTAACATGCCTAATAAGGCTTCTCGTCGGCCTAATGATTCACAGCAAAATAATACTTTTGATACCGATTGTTCTTTTAAAAATGTTTCTAAAGAAGCTAGCGGTTTTGTGAGTTTATGATTAATGCTCAGATCAGGCAGTGGCATATCGGGTAGTGAATAATGAACCCGGATCTGCCCAAAGGGTTTTGCATGTCTATACACTTCTTCTGTACTTAAAAATAAAGAAGCCGGAGGAAGAATAGGGCGCCTTATATCATGCGATAGTTCGTTGTATCGTTGTTGAACTTCTTGCGCAAATTGATCTAGCGCTGGTGTAATGCCTTCTTGAAATACACAAAAGGTATTGGCAGGAAAATAATCAAATAAAGTAGCCGTTTCTTTAAAGAATAAAGGAAGAAAATATTCAATACCCGGTGGTAATGAATGCGTGGTAATGTCTTTATACATTTGAGCTTCAGTGGCATGAGCACCAAACTGAGCTCGCCAGCGTTCACGAAATTGTGAAATACTTTGATCCGTTAAGGGAAATTCGCGGGCAGGTAAAATATTCACTTCATCTAAGGTTGACTCAGAACGTTGAGTTTCTGGGTTAAACACTTTGATAGAATCAATTTCATTATCAAATAAATCCATACGAAGAGGTTGAGTGGAACCCATAGGATAGATATCAAATACAGAGCCTCTAGTAGCATATTCCCCAGGTTCTAAGACTTGAGTTACGTTCCTGTAACTCGCTTCTTCCATATGGCGTCGTAAATCCTCCATTACCACAATGCTGCCTTTTTTTAAAATAAAGGTATGAGCATGCAAGAAAGAAGGGGGAGAAAGACGTTGGCTAATAGTGCTGGCAGGCACTATTAATAGGCCACGTTTACGATGAGTAAGCTGATACAAGGTTTCTAAGCGCTCAGCTATAATATCAGGGTGGGGCGAAAACGGATCGTAGGGTAGCGTTTCCCAGTCGGGGAAAGTAAATACATTAAGATCGGGCTCAAAAAATTGGCAAGCCTCTGCTAAGCGCCAAACGGCTTGAGGCTCTACACATATCAATACAGTAAGGCCAGGATGCTTTTTGGCCGCTAAAGCGGTTTGAAGCGCAAAAAAGCTAAGATTTGAGGGCAAATTCCAGGTTATTTTATCTCCTGGTTGTTGCGGTAAAACAGGTGTAGGTAAAGCAATCGACATATAAGATTTTATAGTATGTTAGGTGGTTATATGATAGCATTTTTAGGGCTCACTGCAATGGAAAAAGCCCATTGATCGATCATTAGGGATTCTTATGAAAACTAAACTCTCTGTTTTAGGTCTTTTATCGGTCGCACTATTGAGTGCTGGCGGCTATTATTTGGCTGAATATATCAAACTAGAGCAAGTCGATAATCAAGTAAAAGCGTGGAAAACCCGTTTAGGTGATTATATTACTTTTGAATATGATGTAATTAGCGCTCGTTTATGGAGTAACAGTATTTCTTTAGAACGAGTATTAATTACTTACCCTACCTTAATGAGCATAGAAAAGTTAACTTTTGCGCCTGTTGAAATAGATGGTGAGCTTGAACAGTTATATATTGATGCAAAAGGTTTGAGCTTTACCGTCCCAGCCGCTACTGACTCATTAGCCTGGTATGGAAACCTTCAAATAGATTATCAATACGATTCAGCGAAAAAACAAATTGATTTAACTCTATTATCTGATTTTCCGCAATTATTGAACGGCGAAATTAAAACTACTTTACAAGAAATCACACCTAATATTGATTTAGTATTTAGTTATCCTAATGTGCTTTTATCTTCTTTAAGCGTGCAATTTCAAAACTATGGATTATTGCAAACCATGGGGTATGGGAACAGTAACGACGCAGAACTCATAGAGTGGATGAATCAATTTGCTCAAAAAAACCAGAGACAAGCGTTTGCTGATTTTTGGTTAAAGAACATGCCCCTTAATATTCAATTTTCACCTGAATATCCTGTGCCGCTCTATCGTCTCTTAGAAAACGATCGTTTATTTTGGCAACATCCTGCCGTTATCATGCAGCCATTGCCTGGTTAAGCAGGAGTAGCAATTAACAAGGATTGCAAAGAGGGTGGTGGTGCTTCTTCTGTTTTTTGTTGAGTAGCAAATGTATCGGCAGTAAAATATTTATTAACACTTTGCCCAAACGTTATTTTTTCAGGAACTGGCGCTTCTACTTTTTGCAATGAAGCAGTACTTACTGAGCTCGCCAGCGTTTCACTGGATTCTTCTTTGATTTGTTTGGGCGCTTTTTTAAACACTGCTTTATCATGCTTTCTTTGGACATAAGGTTTTATTGCATAAATAATTCGTTTCAAATTATCTTGAGTTGGACTTACTTCATAATCCGCAATAATATAGAGATTTTTTCGGGCATTTTCCATTTTTATTTCATGTTTAGTATGAAGTTGGGTATAACTGTTTTCACCAAAGCTAAACAATTTTCTTAAAAATAGACCGAATTTACCTAGAGCAGTAGTAGGTTGTTCCATTTTAGAATATGAACTATTGGAGCTAGGGAAAGTTAGATTAACGATATAATTAAATACCGGTAATTGTGCTACACCTTCCAAGATGGATTTGGGTAATCCCATCACCAATGAAATAGAAAAAGATATGGCATAGGTAGGTAATATATATGGGAAAAAAATCAGTGCTTTTAAAATAATGCTTTTAGGTAAAGGAATATAAGCGCTTATTTTTTCAAATGGATAACGAATGTTGTAATAAACTCTATGAGCAAGAGCAGCAAAAAGACTAGATAAATTTGATTTTGCACGGTATTTTTCATGGTATTCTAAGAAAAATGTTTTAGCTGCTTGAACGTCATTAGCATTCCATTCATGTTCAGGCTTTAGTTCATAATTAATTGTATCAGGGGCAAATTCATTAATGGCATAAGGATCGGTTTTAAGTTTATTTCCACCATGCATGACAGCAGAAGAAACAATGCCTGCCGTTGCATAGCCTGCAAACAACGTCCACAAAGTGGTTATTCCTCCGGTAAGCAAACCCGTTAAATGAGCCAGAATAAAAATAACGGTAATCACTACATATCTTATAAAGCGTTTAAACCACCAATTACTAGCCACATTAATCGTATCAGGCTCTAAGCCATCAAAAGTGCGATGTAGATTCACAGATGCATGCTGAGCACGTCCTTTTCCAATTTCATGGCCAACGGCAGCACCCACTAAAGTGCCCAAAAAAGCTGATAAAGGAATGACAGCTATAGGGGAAAAAATAAATGAAAAAGCAGTTCCTAATACCGCAAATATGGCAGCAGATGCAGCTGCTGCTGTCGTGGTTTTATTATGAATACCAATATTTTGATCTTCTAAAGGACTGGTTCCACCACTAAATAAACGTAGTCTTTGATCGCTTACGGTAAAGCCAAGCAAATATTTGAGTTGTTTTTTTTGCTTTTTATTTAAATCTAAATAGGTATCGGTTTTCCAGAATTTAAGGCGCTGATACCATTTTTTAGGTTTATTAATATCTTTAATAATTTCTTCAAAGTCTTTTTCAGTAAGGAAAGTGCTGTGATCGGATTTTTTTGATTTTATCTTTCCAAATCTGACATTAAATTTGATTAATAATGTATTAGCATCACGAATTTGGTTTAGCTCATCATGGTTAAATGTATTATTATCCAGAATTTTAAATTTGTTAGAAATAGCTTTTTTTCCGATCTCTGAGTGGATCAATTGTATCGTTAGTCTTTCGGCTAATTCAGGAGTGAGCTCGGCAATAGTTAGTTTGGAAGGAAGCCCAAAAACCTCACGTACCTGACTGATTTTCTCTTGGGTAAAGCCTAATAAGTATTTAAAAGTATTCCGCTTGGTCGCAGGGATTATTTCGGCTATTATATTTAATTCTCTATCGGTAAGAATTCTTTTTTTATTGGCTTTGGGAACAGAATTCAATGCGTAAAATTTTGCTTTTAAGTCGTTTTTTTGATTATTATTCAACTCTAGTTTTTTAGATAAAAGCTCAGCTTTTTTATCGGTTAGTTCAGAAACGTAGGTAATGTTAAATCGTGTTTTCCATTTATTTCTTAATGCTTGACCTGCTTTCACGATTCCTCTTACTAAAAATGGAAACGAAAAGTTAATGGCAATAGCGCCTAAAACTAAAGTAGCCACTCCCCAACCCACAGGATTAGAAACAATAAGAAGAGCGGTAAAGGTAGCCGCGATGACAACGGCAATTAAGGTAATAATATTAAGGGCTCTATTTTGTCTTCGCTCTGTTCTTAATGCATAGGCGAGGGGAGTTTTTTCTGGGGTAATACTTTTATACTCATCGGTAGGTGAGGAGCTAAAAATAGAGCCTATACCGTAGAGAAGCGAATTGAGATAGGGAACGTATAAATCGACGTAGCGTTTAAATCTAGCATTAAAAGATAAATCTTCTGTTAGATAATGG
This sequence comes from Gammaproteobacteria bacterium, assembly GCA_965279305.1. Classification (GTDB taxonomy): domain Bacteria; phylum Pseudomonadota; class Gammaproteobacteria; order JBIOEC01; family JBIOEC01; genus JBIOEC01. The sequence continues at coordinate 1,563,599 of OZ257143.1, forward strand.
GGTAATTCCTTAGACATAGAGCTTACTTTCCCTCTGTTATCTCAATGTTAGATACTTTTCTATAGTAGACCAAATTACTTATTTTGTATATATTTTACACACTTCTTTTCTGTTTGTAAATAGGAATCATTATCATTTAAAAGAGGACGAAGATCATAGCAAGAATACTAAATGCCGGTTATACTCTATTAATATGAATCTTTGACTAGGAGTTTTTATGCGTAAATATCTTTTCCTTTTGGCTTTATCTACTGCATTTGTAACCGGTGCGTATGCTGATAACGCATCTACTCAAAGAACGATTAATGTGCAAGGGCAAGGCGAAGTAAAGCTGGCTCCGAATATGGCCACCTTACAAGTAGCCGTTGAAACTAATGCTCCTGATGCCAAAACGGCCGTTCAAACGAATGCTGATAAAATGAATAAAGTGGTAGCTACTTTGAAGCAGAACTTAGGCGCAGAAGATAAAGTCTCTACTAGTCGTTATAATTTAGTGCCTACTTATGAATATGATAAAGACAGTAGACGTTCTACATTAAGCGGTTATCAAGTGACCAATTATGTCACTGTTTCTACTCAGAAATTGGATCAATTAGGTTCACTTTTAGATGCAGCTACACAAGCAGGTGCTAACCGCGTTGAAAACTTACAATTTAGCCATGATAAATGGCACACTTATGAGCAACAAGCCTTGTCGCAAGCCGTTCTTGATGCGCAATTAACTGCTACGGTTTTAGCAAAAGCAGCACACGTTACTTTGGGTGAATTAATTACGCTACAACCTAGTTTTAGTGGAACAATGCCTATGCAAGAATTTAGCTTGGCTAAAACATCAACAATGTCTTCAACTCCTATTGAACCGGGTGATCTGGTGATTAATATGACAATATCTGCATCTTATGCTATTCAATAGTAGGGAATAGTACAAAAAAGGATAATGTCTTATGTTTACGGCTTTGATTTTTGCTTTATTATTATTGGGCGTTTTCTGGGTAGCCAGACACCGTAGAAAATTAGCGATGGGATCTTTGCTTTCCTCTTTAGTTTTATTCTTTCTTTCCGCCTACGGTATTTTACCCGCCGTATTGTTACATTATCTAGAAACCCCTGAAATGTTTTTATCAGAGCCATTGTGGGGAGAAAGGAATGCTATTGTATTATTAGGTGGTGGAACCGTAGAGCAGCCCGGTACTGATCATATTTTACCAAGTCCTGGTGCTTATTCACGTATTTATGAAGCCGCACGTCTTTATTTTGCTTGTGAACAAAAAGCACAACGCTGCATTATTATTACAACAGGTGCTGATGTGACAGGAACAGGACAAACCGAAGCCGCTGCATATAGAGAAGCTCTTCTTGATATAGGCGTTAAAAACGCTGATATTTTACTTGAGCCTAAGAGCCGAAATACCTTTCAAAATGCTGAATTTACTCAAGCAATTATTCTAAAAGAAAAGCCCGATCAAATTTTCTTGGTAACTTCTGATATTCATATGAAAAGAGCAAAACTCTTTTTTGATTATTTTAAAATAAATCCAGTGCCAGCAGCATCAACTCATGAAGAGCCTATTGTTTCATTAGAACCTTCTAGCTTTAATTTAGCCTTATCGGATATGGCGATGCATGAATATATGGGAATAGCTCAATTTTATTGGTATAACCTAATGGGCTGGAATACTCAACCTAATACTGAGATAACACAGTGACAGAAAATCATTTTCGCCCTAATTGGTGGTTAAGAAGCGGACACCTTCAAACTTGTGTGGCCGCACTAACTGCCCGTGCCTTAATTCCTACGCGAGATGAGTGGCTAAATTTGCCTGATGGAGACGTACTGGAGTTGCATTGGGTAGATTCAGAAAAAAAGGATGCGCCTATCTTATTATTGTTGCATGGTCTCGAAGGCTCTGTTTATTCTCATTATATACAAGGCATGTTGCAAGTAGCCAAGCAAAGTGGTTGGCGCGCGGTTGTTATGCATTTTAGAGGAAGCTCAGGCCATATCAATAGAAAGCCTGGGTGTTATCATGCCGGGCGTACAGAAGATTTACACGATGTGCTTTTACATATTAAATCTGTTTTTCCTGAATCTTCTAATATTACAGCAATAGGTTATTCATTGGGTAGTAATTTGCTTTTAAAATATTTAGGTGAAAATCCCTTGCAAGCTTTTTTAAAAGCCGCTGTGGCAGTTTCTGTGCCTTTTGATTTGGAGGTTACTTCACGTTTTTTAAGCACAGGAAGAATGCAAAAAGTATATGAAAAGCGGTTTATGAAAAACCTAAAACGCACGATTGGATATAAATTGCGTTTTAATATTGATATGCCTATCACCTTGTATGATCTAGAACAAATCCAAACACTTTATGATTTTGATGAAAAGATAACAGCGCCTTTACATGGATTTAAAAATGCTAAAGATTATTACAAAAGCTGTAGCAGTCGTCACTTTCTTCAAGGAATTAAAACACCTACTTTAATTATCCATGCAGAGGATGATCCCATTATTCCTAAAGCTACCATACCCAAAATGAAAAGAAAAAATCCAGCGATTCAATGGGATATTCAGCGTTATGGCGGGCATGTAGGTTTTATAGATGGAAGTCACCCTAAGCGTTTAGATTATTGGCTAGAAACGCGTATTCCGCGTTATCTTAATCTTTATATGGGTAAGGAACGCTCAGAGCGTATCGAGTAGTTTTTTTGCTTCTTCTTCATCAATCAAAACAAACTTACCTCTGTTCAAATCGTAGTAATTCACATCGGCCGTCGCTAAATCAAACCACCACCCATGAAGTTTTATTTTACCTTCGCGTAATTTTTCAGCTACAAGGGGGTAAGTTTTTAAATGCTCTAGTTGCTCTAATACATTAATTTGCGCTAGTTGATTATGGTTAGAGAGCCCTGGCTTAAATGCCACATTGTATTTTGATCCTTCATAACTGGTAAGAGCAGGAGCTGCATAAGTCAGCCATTGGTTAATGAAAGGGTCATCTTTGCCATGGGCTTCTTGTAAAGCACACATCGCTCCGCATTCAGAATGACCACAAATAACGATGTCTTTTACTTTCAAATTACGTATCGAAAATTCGATGGCCGCTCCCACTGAAATATCAGAGCTATTAGGTTCTCTATCGCCGCCATAAGGGGGTACTAAATTGCCTATATTACGTAATACAAAGAGATCGCCTGGATCGGTGGATGCAAATACGTTAGGAACCACGCGGCTATCACAGCAAGCAATAAATAGGGTATCAGGGGATTGCCCATATACTAGGTTGGAAAAACGAGCACGATAATCAGGCAGTGATTGTTTGCGAAAATCGATAATACCTTTGAGCAGCTTTTTCATAAATCCTTACTTTCTCTGATAATAACTAGACCCTTGATACTAGCAAAGCTTCTAAAAACCTTCAAGTACTCTTGTTTTAGTCTTTTTTGACATCTGGACGATATTTGCTATAGTGAAAGAAGGCGCTTATCCCGCCAATGTATTTAACGATGGGATCTCTTTATGACTGAAAAAAAACATGCTGATGAATGGTCTGCCTTAAAAACCAAGATGAGACGTCGTTGGAAAAAATTAAGCGATGCTGATTTGAAAAAAGTAGTTTCTCTTGAGCAGCAAATAGCTGATATTCTAGAAAAAAAATACAAATACACTAAAAAGGCAGCATTTGCTGAAGCGGCTGATTTTTTTTCTCAAGTTACGCATGTTTCTGGGGATTACCACACCCAAATACACGATTTAAAAAATACTATTGCTGAAATGACTGATGGGTTTATCGAGCAAATTTACGATACCAAAGAAAAAATTCCGGAAATGGCTCAGGAAGGTGAAGAAAAACTGATTGATTCCATTAAAGAACATCCTTTATCCAGTTTAGGAATAGTGGCAGCCGCTGGGTTTATTTTAGGTTCAATTATAACCAAATGAAACTACCCAATAACGCATTGACTAAAACACTACAAACTTTACCTAAAGACTTTATTTATTTTACAGCGTGTAAAATAATTTTAGCCTTGCTAGTTTTTTTAAGCGTAGGTGCTTTATTTGTATTTGCTGCCATTATCCCTTTGCATATGTACAACGCGCCTTGGTGGGCCGTTGTAGCTGGCGGGTGGGGCGGATGGTTTTTCTTTTTAAGTATTTTCTTGGTCGCTTATTTTGTTTTACAAAGTCGCTATAGAACCAAATTAGAATTACTGATTAATCTGGCCAATAAGCAAATTTTTGCCAGCTTAGGCATTTTTGCTTTTAATAATGTGCTACGTAAGCTTCATCTTAAGAAATCGCGATAGATGATAATGCGCTTACTGCAGGACTATCTGGCTCATCGTTAATATAGTTTTTCACCAAATCAGCGCCTGTCGTATCGTACATTTCTAACCATTTTAGGGGGGAGCGTCTTGAGCCCACTCCCTCGCGCAAAAAAACATCCGTCCATGCACTAACTGGTAGTTTAGATATTAATGCTTTGAGTAAGAAATAATTATTGATGGCTAATAATTCACGACCAGAAGGATGATGACATAGCCAATATAAAGCGCTGGTATTGGCATGCTTGCCTTTTTGCACTACATAATTCCAGGCGCTAGCGGGCAAGCTTAATACTCTCTCTAATAAAAGCAGATTATCATAAAACAAATCAATACCTGCATCATCACGACATAGTGAAAATAAACAACTGCTTTCACTATCTTGATCATACGATCCTTGAGATGTCCATACATGATCATCCATTTCTATTAAATAATAAATCAATCTAGGTTCTTTTGAGAGTAGTACTAAGCCTCTCTTTTGCGACATTAATATTGATAAAGGTGAAGTTCCTTTTAAAAAGCCACGTGATTCAATCGACCCCCATACGTATAGAGGCAATTTAGCGAGTATTTCAAAGGCTTTACCTACCTCTAATAAGTAAATCAGATCAGGAAGACAAATTAATTGTATGGCTGATAAACTTCTTTTTACAGAAAAAGGATTACTAAAATCCTTAGGCCTGAACGCTGCATACATTCTTGAGTAGTCTACCCCCCATTCACAATTTCTTGTTTTTGAAAAATCATTTTCAGGTTCAGAATCATTGCTTTTTACTGCCCACAAAACTTCACCCAGTCTACAAATTTTTTCTAATAATAAAGGCGATCTTGATAATAACTGAACAGAAAAGAGATTCATTAATGCATTTTGAAGTATATTGCAATGTTCAAAAATAAGAGGTTTTATAATGGTCACAGAACCATCTTGTTGGTTGAATATTCTCCATTCGAGACTAGCTGCGCCATTTTGGTAGAATACGATTTGTTTAAAGTAGTTTAAAATACTCTTAACACTCATGAAACAAACTCTTTTAAATAAAGGGTACGGTAGAGAAAATACACCGGTATGAAATGCTCGTTCCAAAATTTGTTGATCAGTAAAATGGATAGCTGCATCTACTAGGGTGTCCTCTGAAAATTCTTGAAATTTATCATCTAATAGAGGAAATGTAGTTAAAACCCTATTATCTGAATCATGCGTTAATAATAAACCCAAAGCAGATAAAGCATTTTTTCTTTTGCTCCAAGTCTTTTCTGACAATCTGCACAATAAATTTCCAAAATCGCTATGAGATAACACTAGATTTATGCCCTCGGAGCTACTGAGCAAAGATTCCAATGGTTTTCGCGTAATTTGACCCAGATCATTTATCCCTCTTTTTCCCCACAGCTCATCCGGTAATGAGCAAAGCCTTCTAATTAATATAGGATGCTCTGCCATCCAAAAAATATCACTGGAAGAAAATAAAACATGCAACGGTGTCATATTGATGTCTGTAAACGGCCATATATAAGGATTAAATTGTGTAGTACAAGCCCATGCTTTCAATGAAAGAGAAGCAATTTTAGTAGTTAATGCAGGTTTTCGAAAGCAAGCATCGCTGGACAATAATAGACATGCTAAACGTAATGGAGTCTCATTATCCTGAACCATCCCAGGTGAATTTGTCCAACATGGGTCTGGTACTTCCGCAATAATATCAAAAAGTTGAGGATATTTTACTAAATATCTAGGGTTATTAAAAACTGACATTAAAAACTTTTTGGCCCAGAAAGGTAGTTTAAATATTAAGTCATTGAATAAATAATCATGGCGAAGCGAATATTCTAGTGAATAATCTAAGGTCTCACAAAAAAAATCTCCTAATCTAAGGTGGGCTACCGCAGCATATTCTGGATATGAAAAATACTCACTGACACGAGATAATATGAAAGAAGTTAATAAAGTTTGATTACCCTTAATATGATTTTCACTTTCTGAAAAAACGTTCGGTGTTTCAGAAAAAGGTAATTCCGGTATTTGCCTTAGCCTAGGTGCGCCAGAGTTCATTCTTGGACTATGAATGAAGACAGCAGAGGAAGGGCGCCTAATAACTTCAGGCACAGGACGTGGAGCAGCTTTAGATTTTTTCCAAGCACGCCCCTTTAATTTTTTAAACATACAATCTCAATCCGTGAAATAATTTTGTTAAGCTACCATGTTTTTGTAAAAAAATTAAGTGAAATTTATCTAGCCTTGGGTAGGTTTATAGCTTGTTTGTCGCCCAAAACTGGCACAATTGCGAATTCAGTGCTACCTTTCTTAAGGGAAGTCAATTCGATGATGAATTGGCTGTGTTACTACTTCATGGAGGAAACAAATGATCACATCAATCTTTCTAGCGAAAGCGTTTACTATTTATCTTTTTATTCTGAGCATCGCATTATTTATGAACGCTCCTCATGCAAAAGCCGTTATTAAAGACGCGGTTAGCAGCCCAGCTATTTTAGCGCTTTCTGGAAGTTTAATGGTAATTGTGGGTGCTACTTTAGTACTTAACCACAATGTATGGACACCTAACTGGCATGGTGTTGTTACCTTGTTAAGCTGGGTTGTTCTTGTTAAGGGTGCTATTCGTTTAGCGTTCCCTGATGTTGCAAAAGACATGCTTAACAAATGTGCACAAAGCAAAAATGGTTTACAAATAAGCGCCGCAGTTGCCCTTGCTTTAGCGATTTACTTGGGCTACCACGTATTCATGTAGGACATATATGAGGGAAGGGCATATGGCCTTTCCCTCTTTAGTAAGATTCAACCATCCTCTTCAAAAGCTTAAACAAATAAGTCAATAAAGAAATTAACAAAAGGACCTAAGATAATACTTAGTAGTCCAGTAGCAAATAAAACCAGCAATAATAAAAACCCAAAAGGCTCAATTCGATTATATTGATAGGCTATTTTTCTTGGCATAAAGCTAGCGATAACACGGCTTCCATCCAATGGTGGAATAGGAAGCAAATTTAAAACCATTAATACCACATTGATAATCACCCCAATTTGACTCATGGTGAGAAGTGCAAACGCATAATTAATAGGTTCAGGATTAAATTTTAAAGAAACATGAGCTAAAACTGCCCAAAAAGCAGCCATAATTAAGTTAGAAAGAGGGCCAGCAATAGAAACGAGCGCTACATCGCGGCGTTGGTTATTAAAATTTTGCCACGTAATAGGAACAGGTTTTGCCCAACCAAAAATAAACCCTCCCAGAAGCAGCATAATGGCCGGCACGATGATTGTCCCAATAGGATCAATATGTTTTATGGGGTTAAGGGTAAGACGTCCCATTAGCTTAGCAGTAGGATCTCCTAATTTATTAGCCACCCAACCGTGAGCTACTTCATGAAGAGTGATAGCAAAAATCACTGGAATAAAACTAATGGCAATTTTTTGAACAATTGATAATTCCATGTTTGTATTCTCCTATAAAGGCCAATTATAGGCCTGAACAAGAGCGGAAACAATCAACAAAATTATTTCTTTTTTTGAAAGAGGCTTTTAAAAAAGCGGTATATTGGGCGCGAAAAAGGAATAGAAGTGGCTATTAAATACTTTATAGGCATTTTTTTTTCATAATTCGTTTCAAACGGAGGATAAAGACTTCCTAACCAGTCTAAATATTGTGGGATAGTTTTTCCCGTAGTGGCATAAATTTTTTGACTAAACGCTTCAGAAGCACATTGTGTAGCCTGATAAAGATAATCAAAAGCAAATATTCGATAAACAGGCACTTTATTGATAACTGCTTGATGCCCTAAATACCATAAGGTATCAGCATCTTCTGAAAAAATGATATTACTAGAATAATCTGATCCAAAAATTTTAACGAGTTTATCAGGATAAGATACGGCCATTAATGCGTATTGTTTTAAAAATTGGGATAATTCATAAGAAAGCTTTGAATAGCTGTTTAAATTTTGGGCAGATTCGTTTCTACCGGTTTTCCAGACGGTTATTTTTTGCATAGTTTCTTTTGCAAACTTTACTTTTGATTGGAATAATAATCGGGTAAAAAATATCATATCTCCTATTCGGTGATAGTAAGATTCAAAACCACCCAGCTGTATATATTTTTGGGTTTTTATTAGCATTCCGCAAGGGTGAAGAGAATTCCCTAAAAAGAAAAAATGTTGTAAGTGTTTTTCCTGAGAGAACATGGAAATATCGCCGGAAAATAGGGTAATTGGCACTTTTTTTAAGGGTTTTCCTGACTCATCAACAAATAGATTGTTAAAAAAAACAGCGTCTAGCGCGGGATCCTCTTGAAAAAAAGAGAGTCCTAGAGCTATTCTCTCAGGGAAAAATATATCATCGGCAAAGAGAAAGGTTAAATATTCTGTATCTGTTTTTAAGGCCTCAGAAACGGCAAATTCAGACTTCTGATTGATATTATTTCTAAATAATTGAACCCTTGGATCTTTGGTATATTCCTGAATTTGGCTCCAGGTATCGTCGGTTGAGCCATTATCCAGTATTTTAATCTTAATATTTTGATGAGTTTGAGCCAAAACGCTTTCTATAGCATTTAAACCATGAGGCATATCGTTATAAAGCAAAACAATAACGGTTGTATCAGGGAGGGAGGGCATAAAAATACTTCCTTTTTCCTATATGATACATGAGACTTGCCCGATGTAAAACTTCACACCGCTGCAATGGCTGCAGCGGCGATATGCACCCGATCGTTACTTTTTAGGTAGTTTGGTAGTCCAAAACAATAAAGCTAAAGAAATACCACCATGTATTAGAATGCCATTCATATTAAGAGAAGGGATATCTGGGGTATGCAATACTAATTGCGCATGAAAGGGCAAATTGATGCTGTGCCATACTAAAATATGCAGTAAGGCATTAAAAAACTCTGCTCCTGCAGCAAATAAAACGAGATCTCTAAAGTTAAACATAACGCTCTCCTTGCGGTTGTTATTAAAATGAAAGTATAGTGTCTTACCGAGAAAAAACCAGGAACCTTCCAAGCTTTAGCAGATATCTGATTCCATTAATGCTAGAATATTTTTAGATGTTTAAATATTTTGGAGCTGAAATAAGATGATTTCATTTAGGAACCTATTATCAATAACGTTAATATCAGCTTTAGGGGCTTTTTCTATGGCCTTTGCTGATAAAGAAGCGCCAACTCAAACTATCGTACACAAAAAATTAATGGAACTTGAAGCGTCTGCTAATGGGCGATTAGGTATATCTGTGCTCAATACGGCAAACAATGAACATATTGAATACCGTGCTGAAGAACGTTTTCCTATGCAAAGTACGTTTAAAGTGATGGTGGTAGCGGCAATTCTTAAGCAAAGCATGAATGATGATCAACTTCTTCAAAAGAAAATCAGCTATACAAAACAGGATATTGCCACTTGGTCTCCTGTTACTGAAAAACATATTTCCAAAGGAATGACTATTTCTGAACTGTGTGCAGCCGCTATTATGTATAGCGATAATACCGCCGCCAATCTTTTAATAAAAGAACTGGGTGGGGCAAACGAAGTGATGGTATTTGCTCGTTCTATTGGTGACTATACTTATAGCTTAGAAAGAAAACCAGAAGAGTTTGCCTCTATTCCTGCTGATATTAACTATACCTCCACACCTGCAGCTATGGAAAAAAGCCTAGAAAAAATAATATTGGGCGATGTATTAGGAACAAAAGAAAAAGAACAATTACTCCATTGGATAAAGGAAAATACAACAGGCGATCTGCGAATACGCGCCGGTGTGCCAAAAGGGTGGGTGGTTGCCGATAAAACGGGCTCTGGCGATTATGGTATCACCAATGATATAGCCGTGATCTATCCGCCCACTTGCAAACCCATTATAGCTAGCATTTATTTTATACAAAACAAAAAAGAAGCGACTACGCGTCCCGATATTATTGCTTCAGCAACACGTTACATTATGGATGACTTAGCAGAAAATGATGACTGTTTAAAATAATTTATATTTGCTTGACAACTTACTTTTTTAACTTTGATTCTATTAAAAAATAGGAGTATAGTAAAAAAATAGTATTTGAACAAAGGAGAGCCGATAAACTACTTTTTTATAATGAGGAAACAAGCCATGAAAAAAATTATTTCTTTTTTATTACCTTTAACTCTTTTTACTACAGTTGTTTATGCTTATGAAAAATCGCTAGCAATAGAACTTTCTGTCACTCCTGATTTGCCCCCGGAGCAAAAGGTACTTATCTACTACGAACTTTACGAAGATGATAATCCTGTCGCTTTTAAAAATATGCTCTTATCCAATCAAGAAAGAGAAGTGGTTGAACCCCAAGACCAATCTTCCTTCGCAGAACAAATAAAATTAAGCTCTATTCAACTCCCTGGACAAGATAAATTAGCCATGCATGGCTTGGAAGATTGCTTAGCCGGTATTAATTACAATGAAGATAGCTATAGTATTGTACTAGCACTCACTATTACTAGCACAGAAGAAGAGATAAAAGCTTCTTGTGAGCGTTATGTAACTCAATATATTCCTCTACCCTAAATTTATCTTTAAGGTTGTAAAACTTAGATAAAGGCCGAGATGGCTTGCCTATAGGTAATTATTCCTAATTGCAAAAACTTGAGGCCAATAATTCTCTTGAATAATTCTCATTTTGTAAGTTAAATACAACATAATATATAGCAATTAACTGGTATAGGCTGCTTGTATATAATGTTATAATAACCGGGTGATCAATCACGGGGTATAAAGAATGAAAACGATATTATTTGTAGAAGATGATGGGATAAATCAGGCTATTGTAAAAGGCATGCTAAATAAAATGGGATATTCAAATATTCAATTTGCAAGTACTGCTGCTCAAGCATTAGACTTACTAGAAAATCCAGGCCTTAAAATTGACGCAATATTGATGGATCTGGGTCTACCAGATATGGATGGGGTTGAACTCACAAAAAAAATAAGAGCTAGCAGCCTTACTGCAAAGGGCGTTCCTATTATTGCTATTACTGGAAATAGTCGCGAAAAAGCCAAAGAAGAAAGTTTAGCAGCAGGAATGAATGCTTTTTTGACCAAACCAGTTAAACGAGAAATTTTAGAAAGTACGCTCAGTGAATTTCTTAATGATTAAAAAAAGACCAGGCTTACTATTTTTTATTTTTCCAGTTTGTCCATGCCTCAACTATTTTTTTATCTAATTCACTAGGTAGAATAGGTTTTTTTATAAAATCGAAGCAACCCATCTCTCTCGCTTTATCGTACCATTTTTTATCTCTATTTTGCTTTGGATGAAGGGATAATAATTTCATTAATGAAAAATATTTTTCATCTTTGTGGAGATTATTTATAAGCTCAAGTGGATTATTGATCTCGTCGTCTACTATTAAAATTTCAAAAGGGTTTTTATTTTTTAGTGCATCTTCCAGCTTATTAACTACCTCAGAGCTATTTGTCTTTGAAATAAAAGCTTGTTCAAACTGATTAAAAAGTGTCTCAGTTGATGTAATTTTGTCGCTTACAATAAGTATACGGACTCTTTGATGAAGTTTTTCCCACTCGGATACGAAGAATGCCATATCAAGGGCTTGAAATGGAAGGTTGACGGTAAATTTGGTGCCTTCTCCTGGTTCACTCTCAACCTCAACTTTACCATTAAGTTTATCTACCAACTCTTTTACCACCGATAAACCAATACCATGGCCTGCTTTCAAGCCTTTATTAGATAACTCTAAGCGATGAAACCGCTCAAAAATTTCTTTATATTTATCTTTAGGTATTCCTTTGCCTGTATCTTTTACGGCTATTTGCAAATCGATATTATCGCCTTCTTTAGAAAAGACACTCACTGATATAGAGATGTGTCCTTCATCAGTAAATTTAACTGCATTACTAATCAGGTTAAGCAAAATGCTTGTGACACAATATGCATCGCTTATTAAATGGCGCGGGACATCTGCGGGATAGCAGATTATGATATCTACGGGCTTATTTTTTAACTGGAATCTAAATCCGTCAACCACCGACTCTATAATTTCGAGTAAATTAAGCTCTTCTTGGACTATCTCAAGCGTCCCAGAAGCAATTTTTTTATAGTTCAATATATCATCAACAAGATCTATCACTCTCAATGTTGATTTTTCTTGCATAGTAATAAGCTCTTGTATGTCCTCCGGTAACTCTGGTTTTCTATCCGAGAGGAGTTGTACTGTCCCATAAATACCATTAAGAGGTGTTTTAAAATCATGGCTCATGTTTTCCATAAAAGCATCTTTGGCAAGATTAGCTGCTTCTGCCTTTTCTTTAGCTTCTAGTAAAGCTGCTTGAGTTTCTTTAAGTTCAGTAACATCAAGAGAATTACCAATAATTCCTATAACATTATCATTCTCATCTAAAAATGGAAGTTTAAGGGATGTAAAAAACCTACGACCTAGTTTAGGTAAATTTACAACTTCCTCTTTATAGAGGGGTTCTCGAGTTCGCATTACCTCAATGTCGTTTTGCCTTAGTTCCTCGGCTTGTTCGGGCCATAAATCGAAATCGGTTTTTCCTATAAAATCTTTGCGGGAAGCAATATTAATAGCTTCTAATAATGCTTTGTTACAACCCAAATAATGGCCTTCTTTGTCTTTCCAGTAGAAGTTACCTGGCATAACATCTGTCATTTTTTCCAAATAGCTTTGAAAAGTGTTTTTTTCAGAAGGGCGATCGTTTGAGTTTTGAGGATTTTTCTTACTTATTTTATTAGAAGATAGTTGCTGAGCTTTAGTTTTCTTTACCATTCTGAATAAACCTTGTTTTTATTAAATAATCTATATATTTTTTTAAAAGATTATTATCTATGTTTGGATAAGCTAAATTTAACTTCTTAAATGCAACCCTGGTGTTATTATCACATACTTTGGATATTCCAGAAAGGCCTTCGTTCCATTCTATATTTGGATTCATATGTAATGATAATAAATTGAATAAAGCATTATTCTCATCAATTTCAGCTAAATATTTACTTCTCCATTCACTGGAATCTACTATAGAAATAGGGAACCCATTGTTATTTAGGAACAAAATTAACTCTTTCCAAGTAATAGAATGGTTATTAGAAAAATTAAAAACATTTTTCTTAATGTCACTTTCTAATGAAATTTTTATAATTGATTCGGCCAAAAAATCCACCGGTAGTATATTCAGTTCCATTTCCCAGTCAGGGGCTGCTTTCATTTGAATACAGCCTTTTAGCAAGAGCAGAAGATGATTTTTTTCGGAAGATACTCTTCCGGTCTGAGTATCCCCTAAAATCCAACCAGGTCGAAATATTTTAACAGCAATTCCCTTCAAATGGGCTACAGCCAATATCTTTTCAGAAGCCCATTTTGTTTGATTATATCCATCTAATAAATGGGAAGAATTCGAAAAGTCTGGAATAAAGTCTTCAATTACTTCTTCTTCACTTATATATTCAACAACAGCTGATAGGGTAGAAATATAACAGATTTTTTTTATTCTATTTAAAGTAGCTAATTTAATAACTTCGATTGTGCTTAAAACATTTTCTTGTCTAAGTATTTCATAACCATAAATGTGGTTTACATGAGCCGCATTATGGTATATGGCGTCAATTTTTTCAGTTAAAATAGAATAAGTTTCAGAAGATAAGCCAAGACAAGGAAGAGATATGTCTCCAAATAATGGTTTAATTCGATTTTTAAGCCTTAAATTCAAATCATATTTTTTTATGGTTTGATTTAATCGAACAACTGCTTGATCCATTGAGCTTGCTCTGATCAAGCAATAAATATCACCCTCATATTCTCTTGATAAAGAAGCCAATAAATATGCGCCTAAAAAACCAGTGCAGCCTGTTATTAATATTGCGCCACCATTTTTATTAGAGTGCTGACTATGTTTTCTTATATTGTATTTATTCCAGCTTATATCATCAGCTATAATTTTTTTACTTAATTCATCAATTTTTAAGTCTGATTTATTGTAAATAATACGAGCCAGATAGGCAATTGTTGGAAACTTCAAAAATTCATGTATATTTAAATCAAAATTAAACATGCGCTTTACATCCAATATTAACTTGGTTAATAAAAGAGAATGACCTCCTAAATCAAAAAAATCATCCAAAACGCTCACTTTTTTCAAAAAAAATAATTTAGCCCATATGGTACATAACTTTTGTTCAATTTCACTGGATGGTGGCACATATTGAGATTGATATTCTCTTTTATCTTTATCTGGGAGAGGTAGTTTTTTGAAATCAATTTTACCATTTAATGTTAATGGTATTTTATTAACTATTAAAAAAAATCGAGGGATCATGTAGTCAGGAAGGGTTTTTGACAATTCCCTTTTTATCTCTGATAAGACATTATTTCCAACCGATTTATCTTTAACTAAATATGCAATTAAATAATTTTCTTGGTTTTTTTCTTTAGCTTCGATTACCACGCATTGGAGAATATTTCCGTTTTTTAATACAATTTTTTCAATACCCTCCAATTCAACTCTGTGGCCACGAATTTTAACTTGCTTATCAATTCGACCCAGATAATCTATCGTGCCTTCAGGTGTCCACCTGGCAATATCCCCTGTCTTATACAAGCGATCATTCCCATTTTCTAAAAAAGGATTATTAATAAATTTTTCGTTTGTTAGTTCTACATTATTTAGATACCCGATAGCCACTCCATCGCCCCCCGTAAATAATTGTCCAGGGACTCCAAGCGGAGTAGGGAGCAAATGCTCGTCCAGAATATATGCTGTAGTATTAGAAATAGGTTTCCCTATAGGAATAGAATCAGAATAAAGATTGTTTTCACTCATTAAATAGGTCGTTGTAAAAGTAGTATTTTCTGTGGGGCCATATCCATTTAGTATATATTTTGGAGATCCCGCTTCGCATTGGATAAGTTTCTGCACTTTTTCAGGCTTAACAACATCACCGCCCACCAGCAAATAAGTTAAATTACTAAACATTTCAGGCATATTAGAAACATGCTCATGAAATAGAGGGGCAGTAAGGAACAAAATCGAGATTTTTTTATTTTTTAGAAAACGAGAAAATTTAATCGGGTTTAATAAGGAATCTTTGGAGACTTCTATAAGAGTTGCCCCATTTAAAAGAGCGCCCCATATTTCAAATGTAGCTGCATCAAAACTGATATTCGCGGCTTGTGCAACCTTATCGAAAGATTTTATAGAAATATAATTGGTGTTTTTTACTAGTCGGATAATTCCTTTATGGGTCACCATAACTCCTTTAGGTTTTCCGGTAGTACCCGAAGTGTAAATAATATAAGCCAATTGGCTTGAATCAAATGGGCACACTAAATTTTGAAAGTCTTCATTTTCAATATCGTGAGCCACTCCATCAGGAGAAATAATTTTTGAAGTAGTAATTTTTTTAATTACCTTAGTATATTTTTTTTTGACTAAAATTACTTCTGGTTTACAATCGGCTAAGATATTTTTTATATGCTCAATACCAGACATTGGATCTATAGGAATATATGAAGCACCAATCTTCAAAATGGCTAATAAATTAACAGCTAATGATAAATCATGGTCTGCCAATACCGCTATAAGACTATTTTTCCCACACTTGTTTTTTAACAAAAAATTAGCAAGTTTATTTGATTTTTCATTTAATTCTTTATATGTTAATGATTGACTATTCGAAATAACTGCTTTATGGTCAGGGGTTTCTTTTACCTGTTCCTGAAAAATTTCAGTAATTGTTTTTTCCGATGGATAGGATGTTGTGGTTTTATTCCAATCAAATAAAATTGATTGACATTCTTTTTCTGTTAAAAGAGATATTTGATCAATTTTATTTTTTTTATTATCCACTAAACTTTTCAATAAAATTGAAAAATGTTGCGGAATATTATCTACAATCTGTTTCACGTATCTTCTCATTAATACTTCTTCATTAACTAGCCATGTTATTTTTCTACCATTCGTATTTATTATCATAGCAACATCTGTGTTTAAAAGCCTTTCGATTTTTTCGATTGGATCATCAGTAATAAAAATACCAATTTGGGAGGCATGGATATAGTTACGTAAATCAGGGTATCGTTGCTGAATATCCTTTAAATATGATATGTTTTCAACAATTGATAAATAATGGGTATTAACTAAACTTACAGCTTCCCAAAAAGTTGTTTTTCCATCTAGATCAACAAGAAAGGGAAGTGTTTCACTAAAAAAATCATTAATATTTTCATCTATACATTTTAATTTTGGATGGTATAAAAATATACCTAATGTCTCTTTATTGCCTAATTTATATAAATAAACCAACCAAATCGCTAATACTATCTGATAAAATTCCACCTCCGAAAATGCATTTTTAGCTTCTTCATAAATATCAATGGGTACAAATAAAGTATGTACAGTAATATATTTTTTATTCTTTAATATAGAGTTAGGCGCCTTAAGAAAGGGTAGGAGGGCAGGTTTAAAGCACCTTAGTTGCTTTACCCAAAAATATTCAAACTTTGATAAAGTACTACTTATTTTTTCAAATTCCTTTAAGTCATTGTCAGTAGGGCTGTTTAAGCGAACACCTAATTTAAGATTATGTTTTTTAGCGACTTCTGCTAATGAGCAGGGCACACCTTCTATTGTTAAAATTTCAAATATTAATAGGTCATATGTTTTTGTGGAAATCTGCCAATTATTTTCATCTAAATTTACCAATGTTCCAGGAAAATGCTTGGATTTTTCTGCTGTTATAGAACAATTTTTTATGGTAAATGCATCGCCTGATATTTTAAATTTTGTCAAACTTAATTGATTAATATAATGCCCCAATTCTAATGCTTTATATGTTTGTACTATTATTTCAGCAGATGAATTCCAGTTAATCCATCCATTGCCAGGAGGCTTATGAAACACACTATAATAACTTCTTAATTCCAAGTTTTGAGGAGAAATTTGATATGCAGATTGTTCTAATTCTGGGATAAGTTTGGTAAATAATTTCACTCCTATCTGATAGCATTTCATGCTTAAACTAAAAGCCGTATCATTTTTTTCTATATTTATTTTTTCTTGTTTTAAAATACCTCCTCCATCGATCTGACTATTCATGATATGCCAAGTGACACCATGTGTTTTTTCATTATTAAGAATAGCCCATGAAGTAGGAAACAAACCTGCATATTGGGGTAGTAAGGCAGTATGAAAATTAATACTCAAAAATCTTGGTAAGCTTATGATATCGTCAGGAAGTATCTGGCTATTTATGATGCTAAATAAATAATCAAATTCTTTTTTTAATAATGTTGGTTTAGCCTTTTCTATTGTTTTGAAACAAGGGATATTTTTTTCAGTAGCCCATTCTTGGATAGTATCAAGGGGAGATATAATACCTAGACATTGCCATTTCCGTGATAGCAATATTTTTGCACAATCGATAAGCAAACTATCTTCTCCCACTAGAAAAAACTTCAGCGGAGCGGCATTTTTCATGTGATATTGATTCCTAAATTATCAACCGTTATGCAATGGTATTACCAGAATACTCAATTCTATCTTACGTAAGTTTAGCAAATCTGATAGTACATCATTCTAGCGTAAAATAGGCTAGCGGTAACTGGATAAATATACTTATTCGAAGTCATTAGCTAATATAGTTTAATTACTTAATTATACCTGTTGGTGACTATCATTCAATAGGTTCTATTGTATGATATTTGAGCAAGAGTGGTAGTAAATTTGATAATAAGAAGAGATCCCTTCATAAACTAGAGAGGCTTGATAATCCATTTCTGCAGGTAATGGGATTAGCTGGTAAACGCTACCTTTAACAAATAAAATCCCTGGATTTATAACATTTAATGTATGTAATGGGTAAGTAAGCCCTTCGCCCATACATTTAATTAAAGCTTCTTTTCGTGTCCATATTTCAAAAAACGCTTTTTTCTGCTCTTGAAAGGATAAAGGTGATAGCATTTGGTATTCTTCTTCTGTAAATAACTCTTCGGCAATTACACCATAATCTATAATTTTTTTAATATATTCTACATCAATCCCCATCCTGTATTTTTTACCTACGGCTATCAGTAGGCAATTATTAGCATGTGAGATATTAAAGTGGATATTCTCGGTATTTTGAGAAGGGCTGATTTCAGGTTTTCCATATCGAGAATAGGCCATACGGATACTTTGTGGGGGCAGGTGGAGATAACTCCCTAATAAAATTCGCAAAATCCCTCTTGATAAAACATAATTTTGATAGGGTTCTTTTCGGGTATATGCGGATATCCTATCAAATTCATCAGGGCTTAAAAGTGGCTCCAATCTCGGAGTATAAGGCAGCAATTCATTAAACTTAATGCTCCATACATGTAATATGCCCGAAGAAAGTTCCGGGAATGGGGCGTTTAATTTTAATAGAGTGTTTAAGTCGACTTTTTGAATATTAAGGTTCAAGATACTTTTTTTAATTGGCTAAAACCGCAAGAATAGTGCTCGGCAGGATTTAGCCCAGTCTCCTCTAATTTTAGATTTTAATTATACCATGTAAGGTTGATTTTTTTCTTTAATATCTGGAGTAGCGGATTTTTCTGCAAGCGTTTTACACAGATTTGCTTGTAAAGTTGGTAGTTGATGATATGATCTAGGTATATTCTTTATTTAAGAGCATCTAAGTTAAAGGAAATAAGATATGAATAACAAATTAAAAATTAGTTGCCTAGCTGCATTATCAATGATGTCTATAGCATGTATAGCAAATGCTGAAACAGCTCCTGAAAAACATATTGCTATTAAAAACTCTACCTCTAACATGTGTATAGCATTTAGCGCCACTGCAATTAATAGAGACGGAAATAAACTCGAGTTTGGTACTACAGAAGGGCAGTATATATGGCCAGGAGTATATTTCCTTACTGGCGCTGAATATGATGAAGTGTATTTAAGTAATCTAAAATTCTATAAAGTATCTGATCCCACCACATGCGCGAATGCTGAGCTTGTAGCAGAATATAACTTTACTGATACACCCGACATGTGCAAAATTAAACCAGGCAGCATCAACGGTGGAATCATTGGCGCTCGAAATACAATGCAAACCATTGATATTCATTATGATTTGATTTGGACAGGTGATAATCAAGGAAATACTTTCGCAGAAGGGATTTTATCTTGTGATAATGCTCATGCTTCTATTTATTATTCTAGCGACATCCCTGACAATATCATTACTGAATAAACAATATGAACTCTAAACATCTGGAGTTTCATCGTATTGATCGTATTGGCTGGCTTCGTGCAGCTGTTTTGGGTGCCAATGACGGTATTATTTCAACAGCTAGCTTGTTGATTGGCGTAGCATCAGCCAATACCACTCATAGTGCATTATTAGTAGTAGGTGTTGCTGCGCTTATTGCAGGCGCTATGTCTATGGCAGCGGGGGAGTATATCTCCGTTAGTTCCCAAGCAGATATTGTAAACGCTGAAATCAAACGCGAAAAAATGGAATTAGCTGCTAATCCTCCAGGGGAAAAAGAAGAGCTAATTTCTATTTACATGAAACGTGGACTTGATCGTGCTCTTGCAACGCAAGTGGCTACACAATTAATCGCTGACGATGCCTTGGAAGCCCATATGCGTGATGAATTAGGTATTACTAATGCTGTGAGTGCACGCCCATTGCAAGCCGCTTTATCTTCAGCAGGTAGTTTTAGTTTGGGTGCTATTTTACCTATTATGGTTACGATTATTACGCCTATTTATTATTCAGTTCCTACTATTTTTATAAGCTCAATTCTTTCTTTAGCGCTATTGGGTGGTATCGCTGCCAAAATCGGCGGCTCAAAAATAAGTACAGGCGCGACTAGAGTCACCTTATGGGGAAGTATCGCCATGATAACCACCGCCGTCATTGGTTCCTTGCTGGGAACAGCCATATAACAGTAATTTTTTATGCATGGAGTTGAACCCACATAACCTATAAGTAATGGATGCTTTAGGCGTGATAGCTCGTACTATCAGTCCTTGTATATAATCCTTTTAGCCCCCAATAAAAACTTGTTCTTTCTTAAAATCTCCTCACATCCCTAATTTGTCCTATATTTGAATTAAATATGGCGTGTGTTATCATCCTCTTACATGATAGTGTCAGCAGCCATCGTCATTGACAGATAAGCGAGAGGAAAGCCAGCGAGTCAAAACTATGCTTGATCACCATACCCCGTCTATCTCAATTTTAATCCCTTATTACAATGATGAGCAATTTTTACAAGCATCAATTCAGTCCGTATTAAATCAAACATTTAAAAATTTTGAACTTATATTACTTGATCATGCCTCTACTGACTCAAGCTCTAAAATTGCTCACTCATTTACAGATCCTCGCATTAAACATATAAAGATGCCTTTTAATATTCATGGAGGTGGAGGACTTCTTTTAAAAGAGTTTTTATCCATGGCACGTGGAAAATATACAAAACTTTTTTGCGCAGATGACTTAATGTATCCAATTTGTCTTGAAACATTGGTAAATTGTTTAGAAGAAAATCCAAATATATCAGCCGTTTTTTCTGATCTTGATTTAATCAACGAAAAAGGTGAAAGTAAAAATAAAACGTACTGGAAAATGATAGAGAGCCAAAACAAAAGTTACCCAGAACGTTTTTCTAAGAAAGCCATTTTAGCTATGAATGATGCTCAAAAATTAAGAGAATTATTTTATGAGCATAATCCTTTTCCCTACCCTAGCAATATGATTGTAACATCGGTATTGCGCACTCTTAACGTAGATAATGTTATTTTAGCTAATTTTGATTATATTCTATGGGTTCAATTTTTGACTGCTGGATATAAAACGATATTTATTTCAGAGTCACTTGTACAATATAGAATACATGCTAAACAGCAAAGCGGCGCTCATGTAGGCAAGGTTGTTTATAATAGAGTGAAATTTGAAAGATTATTTTGGGCTTTCTATTTTGCAGATGTAAAATATTTTAAAATTATTAAAGAAGCTTTGTATGATGTGAAACAAATCAAAATGCTAGATGAAAATGATCAAGATTTATATGCTTTTGCAATATATAATTTTATCTATGACTCACATCATTTAAAAACGAGCAAAATATCTGCAATGATGGGTATTTATCATATCTTGCAAAATGATGAATCGCGTCGAAAAATAGAAGAAAAATTTGGATTTAATGTGGGAAATTTTCGCATGATGATGTCCGAAATCATTCTTTCAGACGAATCTAATAGGCTTAACATTAAAACACTATTAAAAAAAATAGTGGCGAAGATCCGAAGAATAATGCATAGGTTTATAAAAAATAAAATTAGGCACAGCAGTCCTCTAGTTTCGCCTACTACAAACGATGAGGCTCCACCTCTAGCAAGACAAATCGTGATTAAATAAAGCGTGATAGTAGATATATCAATCTCATGATATATTGCCAACTAAAGCACTATAAAAGGACGCTTTATGTCTAAGCCTACCGAAACTCTTTGTCTTGCACCTTTGTTTGATACCAGCGCATTTATCAAAAAACAGATCCTTCCTGACTCTTATTCAGAAACATATGTGCGTGATGATTTTATTCAAGCTAAAACATTTCTTGTTAGCTACAAGCATGTAGAAACGACGTTTAATGCATACAGACGCGAAATAGAGCGATTATTACATTGGACGTGGAAAGTAGCAAAGAAATCCATTAAATCGCTTAAAAGAGCAGACATTGAAACATACATTGAGTTCTGCCAAGCACCACCTGTAGAGTGGATTGGAATGAAAAAAGTTCCTCGCTTTATTGAAAAAGCGGATCAACGCTACCCTAACCCTGAATGGCGACCTTTTGTGGCTACAGTTTCCAAATCAGAATTTAAAGAAGGTAAGTTGCCCGACCAAAATAATTATATATTATCTCAAAAAGCACTGCGCGAAATTTTTACAATCTGCAGTAGCTTTTATAATTTTCTTATCCAAGAAGAATACGTAGACAGCAACCCTGTTCTGCAAGTAAAACAAAAAAGTCGTTATTTTCGTAAAACTCAAGGTAAACAAAAAATACGACGACTCTCTGAATTGCAATGGCAATATGTGATTGAAACCGCAGAAATGATGGCACAAGAAAACCCTGAACATCACGAACGCACTCTTTTTATGTTAAGTGCTCTTTATAGTATGTATTTACGTATCTCAGAACTCGCTGCTAGCGATCGTTGGACACCAACCATGGGAGATTTTTATAGTGATGCTGATGGTCTTTGGTGGTTCATGACCATTGGGAAGGGAAACAAAGAACGCCATATTGCAGTAAGCGATACCATGTTAAAAGCGTTACGACGTTACCGCACTTACTTAGGCCTGTCTCCCCTGCCTCCTCGCGCTGATAAAAAACCGCTATTCGCAAAATTAGACTCTCAAAATGAACCGATTAGCTCCATTAGTTATATTCGCAAAATTGTACAACGTTGTTTTGATAAAACTATTGAGCGATTAAAAGCTGATAATTTCTTAGACGAAGCCGCAGCGGTTCAAGCCGCCACTGTTCACTGGCTACGCCACACAGGGATTTCTGAAGATGTAAAAATACGTCCTCGTGAGCATGTGCGTGATGATGCTGGTCATAGTTCTAGCGCTATTACTGATAAATACATTGATATTGAATTACGTGAACGCCATGCTTCTGCTCGAAAAAAAGAGATACAGTCTTAAAAACTGTATCTCTCCTCACCTTTTACGCTTACCCTTTCGATTAAGTTGGAGCTGCTATTTGTCTTGGCATAGCAGGCTGCGGCGGTAAGTTGGGAAGATTCGCAGCAGCCAACAAGTTATGATTAGCTTGCATAGAACTTGTATGAGCTTCCTCCCTAACCTGAGCTCGAGCGGGTAAGAGACTCTCACTGATATCACTGTTCAACTGGAAAACATCGCTAGCAAGAAGATTTAACTCTGATCCTGTTAAACCATCTTTAGCATATTTCTGTGAGAGCGAGAATAAGTCTCCACGGACTCCTTGTAACCATTTTGCCTGAGATAAGCTAAGTTTTCCAGAGGTTTGCCCTTCTGCAATAATCTGATCTGCTTGTTCAAGCGCAGCCATTAAAGTACTTAACTCACCCGTTAATTCAGGAGCTAAACATGTTTCAGCGGATTTCACCAATATTTTAGAACTTTCTTTGGTGAATAAAGCGTACGTTTTTTTAATTAAATGCCAACCCACACCTAACAATGCCGCTTGACCACTTACATGATCAATCATTAATGGAGAACGTGGCTCTGTATATACAACAGTAGTTCTTTCTCCTTCGCAATACACAGCTTGACGTCCATAGAACTCACCTGCTTTACAATTTTTATAACTATCCGTTATATAAGGCCCCTCGTCTACTCTCTCAAAAGTAGATGAACCTTCCTCAACGGGTTGCATTTTTGGCATGACACGAACGGTATATCCATCTCCTTGGCAATTTAATATAGGTATTTCCCCATGATAAGCAGGAACACATATAGGCTGATTTGCAGGCGTAGGATCACGATACACTTCTAAATCATGCGCAAGTGCTTGCTCAGGAACTGGGAGTCTGATAGGTGTTCCTACAAATAAATTGCTTATCCATCCCCCCATTCCGTCAAACCAAGGTGCAAAGTAATTTGCCCCACTCGTAATAGTATCAGAGGCAGTATCACCTTCTAATGGGCTAGTTCCGGTTGATGGTACGGGAGAAGTGCTTCCTGCTACAGGCGTTTCTGTTGCTTCAGGTACTGCTGTGCTGGGTGCTGTACTTCCTGCGACAGGTACTGCTGTGCTGGGTACTGCACTTCCTGCGACAGGTGCTGCTGTGCTGGGTGCTGTACTTCCTGCGACAGGTACTGCTGTGCTGGGTACTGCACTTCCTGCTACAGGTGCTGCTGTGCTGGGTACTACACTTCCTGCTACAGGTACTGCTGTGCTGGGTACTGCACTTCCTGCTACAGGTGCTGCTGTGCTGGGTACTACACTTCCTGCTACAGGTGCTGCTGTACTTGGTGCTGTACTTCCTGTTACAGGTGCTGCTGTACTTGGTGCTGTACTTCCTGTTACAGGTGCTGCTGTACTTGGTCGCACTGTTGTAATTGGCACGCCCGTTGAAGGACTAGGAGCTGCTACTGTTGGTAAAGAAGTAGGTGCTGATGTACGAGGTAAGGTAGGCGCTGGAGTAACCACCGGCAATCCACCCACAGAATTGTAGTTTTCTGAAGGTTTAAACCCTTGAAAACGTCCAATATCAATATAATGCTTCAAAGGAACATAACTATTCTTCGCTACTTCAGGATGCATTTTAGAATAATATTGATTAGAGAAAAACGCTCCGGGGTCTCTGGCGTCTTCATCTTGTCCCCATTTAATGAAATGATCAATAGCTGTTATATCACCCTTATCAACTGCTTTCTTTACATCTTCATTTTTACTTAAATACATTTCTGTATCAAAAAAGATGGAAGGATTATATTTTAATTTTTTACCTACAGAAATAAAATGTTGCTTTGGATCAACTCCATTAGGAACGTTGTAATGTGATTTATAATAATTTGCATCAAATAAATCATCTAATGTGAGTGCGATTCTAGTACCGAGAAAATGTTTTACATTTAATTGTTGAGGGGCAATATTTTTTAACACGACACGTTTTTGCCCTGGAAAATCAACCACGGTATCTGAACCTTTAGCAGTGATGACTAAATTATGAAAACGCTTATACTCCCAATCAGCATCTCCAATCCGACTTACATCTATCACTTCTGTGCTTGGATCGAAGTTGTAAATAGTGTCTGTTGTTCCCGCATGAGGCGTAATAATCACTCTATCTTTGCCAGTGCAGAGATAATAAAAGTTAGTACCACGGCCACCTGACAAAATGTTATTTCCAATAGGTCCTTCTGTTTGTGGATAAGGGTTATTCATGTTAGGAGAACCATCATCGTTGGTTCTATAACAAGCATATAGTTTGCTATCGGCGGCACCATCGATAATAATATTGGAACCAGGTCCGCCCACTAAGAAGTTTATTTTAGGACTTGTGCCTCTACCTATAAGAAAATCATCACCAAGGCCACCATACAACTCATCATAATAAAGGTTTCCATTAGCATTTAATGTTCCTAACCCACCTATTAAAATATCATTTCCAGCGTCGCCGAAAAAGATATTCCAACCATTAAAACCAATACCAATATCATTACCACCTAATAATTTAATCCTTTCCCATAAAGAATCGGATCGCATAATATCAGGACCTTCGGATCCTATACGATAAGTCCATTTATCATCTCTTATTTTATCCCAAAGATCGTCTAAATCATTAATAGGGTCACCTAAGAAATCCCAGAAGCCTTTAACGATATCTTTTAGAACTTCGTAGGCTTTCATCACATCATCACCAAATACTTTCATTACTACTGCAACTGCAATAAAGATAATAATTTGAGGACCAATAGCAGCAGGTAAAGCAGTTAAATAAGCAGAAAAACTTCCACTCGCCCAGGCGGCATTTAGTGCATTAGTCGCTGCAGTAGCAGCTGCAGCAGCCGCTTCTGTACCACCCATATAAGCAGCAACCGCCGCAGTAGCTGCTACCTGCACACCATAAGACGCAGCAAACATAGCCACTTGAGGACCTACTGTTTCAGCAGTAATTTTTCCAGCGATTAACGCTTCACCCAACATCAATACCAAGCTTTTTGCAAACGCTTGCATAGGTGTCAGATTTTGAGCGACTATTTTCTCAAATTGTAAATCTTTTCCAATTTGTGTAGTAGCAAGATTTTTCACTTCTTTCATTGCAAGATCATGCAACTCCTGCTTCACAAATGCTTCTACCAGTATTTTTGCATTCTCCTCAAATTCAACATCACCTAATGCCATATTAGCAAAAACTTGGGCATAACCGCTTGTTTGCAACATGGTTCTAAAGTTATTTCCAATTTGATTAAAACGAGCCCCCGATATTTCTGTCATATCAATAAGGTCGTGAGCCAGTATTGTTGCGACTTCTTTTATTGGGTTCACTTCAAGAGGGTTCCGATACTCTAAATCATTATCATCCGGAACGGCAGGAAGCATTTGATTGTCTACACGCTGATACAATTTGCCTTGGTAATAATTACGCTCTCCATTGGGTGTGCTTTGCACAAAGATAGACCAAGCTGCGGCGGAAGGAATAGGATTATCCGCTTCTGGATCATAAGAAGGATAAGCGTAAACTTCTGAATCGTTATCTGTAACCGGAACTATCTGGCCATTTTGTTTAACGACAGTTTGCCCATAGAAAACAGATTTTTCCCCCTCATGCATATCTAAAGAAAGCTGATAATTTTGCTTTAAACTTTGCGAAAATGGATCATCACCAAGAAGGTCGGGTAGTATTGAGCAGCTGCCTGATCTCTTATTAACATTACATTGATTGATTAGCTCTCTATGAGTAGGATTTTCTAACCATTCCTTTTTTGTTTCAAAGAAGCCAGTCTGTGAAAACGTAATTATTTTTTCGACGAGAGGTGAAATTAGAAGAGAGTATTGTCTTTGTGCTTCAACTGAACCCACTACAGCCCCAGCAAATCCGGTGCCGAGTGCTCCTGGGCCGGTTTCTAAGCCTGCCACAAAACCTGCAGTCCCACCTACACCTCCACCAATATAGCTAGCAACCTCTTTCAGAACTGAATCCGCAATGGAATAAGTAGCTGCAAGTTGATGAATATCATTTTCAGCAAATCCATACTCTTTAAATAATTTAATATTTTTGTTATATGCTTGACTGTTGGACCATAGAAAACTGATCGCGGTCAAAGGGCCAGTTGAGGTAGCCAATTTCAAGGCTTTTATTGCTGCTGGATTTGCTTTAATCCCCTCTAATCCACGCTTAGTATCTTCCAATGCAGAATCAAAATGCAAATTTAAATATTCTTGCATAACGGTCAACGTGTTACCAACAACAATATCTGCAATATTGCTTTCTTGTTTTTGGGCAGCTTCATATTGAGATCGATTTATTACTATTACACTGCTAGGAGGGGTAATAGATGAAGACATCGCATTATCAGGAACATTAGCCCTAATGTAAGTATCAGAAAATCTCCTGTCAAAGTTAGATAAAAGATTATCGGTGTTCAAAAGCGTTGTTGTATCTCTCTTTCCTGAGTTTTGAGCAGGAAAAGCATCTTTAGAATAACTAACAAATTTATCACTAGTAAAATAAGCAGCAAGTGCATTTTTAAAAGTAATTTTCTGCCCCGTTGTTTTTACAATAATAAGGGTATCAGAAGAGTTTTGTGTAATAGTTAAATCTGAATAATTTTGAACAGTTGGTACATCAGTAAAGTCAACAATAATTTCAGTACCTGCTTCAGCATCTTTTACATCAAACGTCACATCACCCGCTGCCGCTACAGGATAAATGCTCATTCTGCTTTCAATTGGTCCCAGGAACCCTGTAAAGTTAGAAGCACTTAACTTATTAGGATTGGTATTTTTTAAAACAATTGAGCTTCCATTTTTAGTGTTAATAATCGTATCATAGCCTTTTACAGCAATACCCAAATCATCAAAAGTATTAATTCCTAATTCTGATAGATCGATCATCTGATATGGATTATCAGGATTAAAGTTATTAATCACATATTGTTTTCCATTAGTGATCACAGGCACTTTAAATAGACGAAGTGTTGGATTTCCCGTAGGAATTAATGTATTGGTAATTCGAACCATAGTAGGTCGTGCTTGATAGATGATTTTTTCATCATCGTGAGTAATATCATCTTTAAGTGCTTTTATAGGGACAATGGAATACGGATCATTAGAATCCCAATCTTTAGTCATCTCTGCTCGCCAAGCATTACCTTCCCCTGCAGATAAAATAAAGTTTCTAGTAGGATGCAAATCACTTAATTTAACATTTAAAATTTCTAACTCAGCAGATTGCCCTAAATCTACTATGACACTACTACCACGTTGGGTCATAATGACTTGGTTAAGACCAAAAAATGAAAGATCAATTTTATTCCAACGTTTATTAATGCTCTGATTTTGAGGATTATTAGTAGAATAATCGGTAATAGTGAACTTTTTAAAATCTGCACGCAAAGTATTCAGAAACTCGGGTTTTGTCGCTGGTTCAATAGTATCCAATACGCTTTGAAGCTTATTAGCAACACTGTAAATATTAACTTCTCGAATAGCAGAAAGAGCGCAATAAAAATGAGTGGAATTTAATTTAGAAGCTTTTACATTTTTTAGTACTAAAGACTGCCCTGCACCTAAATCAATAAAGGTATCTGCACCTTGTTGAGATATTTTTAAGTCATCAAAAGTTTCTATATGACTTAATCTTGACACGACTATTTTTTCACCAATGTCAGGGTTAAAATCAGTTATAATATCTTTTTTTCCAGGTTTAGGACTGATATAAAATCGATCTATTCCCTCTCCACCTGTGGCAGTAGCAGTTCCTATACCTAAATATAAAGAATCGGGAGCTTTTCCTGCCTCAATAGAAGTAACACCCGCAGATCCAAAAAGTTCAGACTTGCGATAAGTTCCTTTAATAAGCAAATTTCCTTTCATCGCTATGCTCGGAATATAATCTCTATATCTTCCTATGGTTACATAGTGCTCAAAAGGTAAAATACCCGTACTATTATAAGCACTTAATGCATCTGGGTTATTCTCTAAATAATATTCAGTATTAAAAATTTCAGAAGGGTTTCTGAAAAATTCTGATTTACCCCATAATTTAAAATGCCTGATAGGCGTTGTTTGCGCTTCTAAAACACCCGGATTATGTTCAGCATAGTAAGTGGTATTAAAATACTGCGTAGGATTGCGGAAAAGCTCATATTGACCATCTTGAATATAATGATCAAATGCTGTGATACCCAACTCAGCAAGTGCTTCTTCTAATCCAGGATTGGTTCCTAAATAATAATCAGGATCAAAATAAATAGAAGGATGATAATTTTTAGCTTTGCCAAATTGTTGGAAGTGAGTATAAGGATCTAAACCACTTTTAGCCACTTCAGGATATTTTTTAACATAAAAAACGGCATCAAAAAGCTCTTCTGCGCCTAATGCTAAGGTAAATACACCAGAAAGTTGAGTTAAAGAAAATTGTTGTACAGGCAAATCTTTTAATAGAATAATTTTACTCTTAACAGGGCCAATAATACTGATTTTGGTGCCTCCTACTACCCCTGTTACAGTAACTCCGGCAATATTATGAATATTAAGTTTTGATATATCAATCTTATCAGTTGCAGGATTGTACCAATGAATAGTATCGGTTGTTCCAGTATCATCAGGAGAAATGACGTAGGTGTTTTTAGTTCCCATTGGATAAACAGAGTTGTTCCCTTTTCCTAAAATAAATTTATCACCTTCTTTAGAAACACCATAAAGAACATCATTTTTATCGTTACCAGAAACGGTCTGTTGAGTCTGTTTGGGAGCAACACACCAACGTCTCTCAAAAAAACCGTATTCAATAAAATGTCTAAATGCCGTGATTCCACGTGATTCCACTTCATTCTTAACAAGCGGATTATTATCTAAATAATATTTAGGATCAAAATCGGCTGAAGGTTGAAGATTTTTATATTGACCATACAAAATAAAATGCATAGCAGCACTAATTTTACCAGCATCAACATCAGCTTTTACATCAGGATATTTATTTAAATAAAAGACGGGATCAAAAAAACGCGACGGTCTTAAATTATTGTTATCTTTACCCCACCAAAGGTAATGGGTAAGTGGAGTTTGTATGCTGTCAGTTACACCAGGATTGTAATCAGCATAGTATTCAGGATTAACCAAATCTTCTAAGGTAGCTGCTTTAAAATACATGCTCGGAAAATTTTTAAGACGACTGAGAACACTAGGCGTAACTTTGTTTAGAATGACTCGTTTTTCTCCAAAACGTATTAAAGTGTCTTCACCTTGCGTAGTAATCACTAAATCAGAAAAATTATGCACTAGTTCATCTTTAATTTCTATTTTGTCAAACCTAGCATCGAAGCCATAGATAGTATCAGTACTTGCATCTGGTGTGATTACATAGGTATTAGGGTGACCTATGGCATGCATAACGTTACTACCTTTTTCAGGTTTAAAAAGATTTCCTTGGCCAGTTCCATACAAAGCATCTGCTTTATCAGTCCCTTGAACCACTGTTCCTGCTGGTTTTGGTGGTGCAGGATAGCGATCTTCTCTTAAACCATTATCATGGAAATGTTTGTAAGGGGTTATTAATCCCATATCGTATTTATTTTTAACATCTGTATAAGTATTTAAATAATAGACAGGATCAAATTCTTCTGAGGGTCTACGGTTTTCTCCATACTGTCCGTATAAAACATAATGCAAAGCGGCACTATAATTATTCGGATCCGCATTTACAGCATCCTCAACAAGTGGATTTTGTTGTAAATAGTAGTTAGGGTTAAACCAACGAGAAGGACGCAGATTACGATTAAATTGCCCCCATTTAACATAATGTTCAACGGGGTCCCAGCCGCTTTCCGCAACACCCGGATTATAGGCTTTGTAATAATCGGGATCTACTAAATCTCTAATGGTAACCCCCACTCCTTGCGCAAATAACCCAACAAATTGATCAATAGTCACAGCAGACCGTAGTACATTTTTTAAGGTAATGGTTCTATTAGGAATATAAATTACTGTATCAGAACCTTGTTGGCTCATGGGTAAATCTGAAAACAAGATGTATCCCATAGGTTTTAAATCTATTTTGTCCTTGCTAGGATCAAAATCTGCCATAGTAATGGCGCCCTTACCAGGCTGAACGATATAGAGATTTTTTCCTTTTCCTCCATGAACTCTCACGGCATCAGATAAGTTAGCATTCGGATTGGGATACAACTTTAAGGTATCGTCTCCAGCAAACGTATACTGGACTGCAGGTGCTATTACATTAACTGTATCTGCTCCGCTCATTAGTAAAGAAGGAGAACGCCCTTCTCTCAAACCTGCTTTAATAAAATGAAAAATTGCAGAAGAAGCATAAGGTTTAGAAAAAGAATCTACCACATCAGGATAGGTGGTTAAATAAAATTGATGTGAAAACCAAGGAGAAGCATCACGATTTTCAAATTGTCCCCATTTAATAAAATGATCTATCGCTGAGTTTATGCCTGCACCAGCTTTACCATCTTTAATAGCTTTTTCAACTTCTGGATAATTTTTAAAATAAACAGCAGGATCAAACCATCGGCAAGGCGAGCGAAAAGGCTCCACGTTTTTGTTGTTTAAATAATGTTGCCAAGGGCTTATCGCACCAGGAGTTTTAAAGTAAGCTCTAAATTCTGGAAGACCGTTGGCTAAATAAAATTCTTCATCAAACATATCTGCCAAGGTAACACCAGCAGCAGTATAAGGAGGCATAGGAAGAGCACGTACAGCTACGTTTCTTTCTGTTATTTCTAGTTCATTCGTTTGATTTTCTGTTGTAGATGTAGGGTTCTTCATAGTGTCCTCGGTTAACGTTAAGAATTAATAGCGTATTACTTAATTTATTGACTAACTGAACTGCATGTAGAAAAGATAAAGACTGAGCGAATGGTAGGTTGGGAATGAATAAATGTCAACACCATAATTGAAGTTATTTAAAAAAGATTTAAAAAAAACCAAATTATTTTTTCGAACGGCTTTTTATCTTTATCTTGAGAAAGTTTTCGCATCTTATTTAGTCTAAGCGCACTGGTTGATAATTCAACTAACCTTACTATCCTGACGTATCATATCAATCCTCCACCGTTCACTGGTTAAGAGACAAAGGAATTTCTGAAGATGTAAAAATACGCCCATGTGATCATGTGCGGAATGATGCAGGTAATAGCTCTAGCGCTATTACTGATAATATATATTGATATTGAATTACGTGAACGCCATACATAATTTTTTTCTCTAATACAGAGAAAGTATGTTTTAAATCTGGTTCAAGCTCCACAAGCGGTCTAAATGTTTCATGATTATCTTTTAAGCTTATAGATACTAATATCATAAAAAGTCGAGGTTTTAGCTCTGCTTTTACAGCTTAATGCCATTTTGTTGTATAATATCCCATATTCACTTAAAATAGATGTTCTTTTAATGTATAAATATAATAGAATTAGAAGTCTATGGTAAAAAAAGTATTTGCAGTAAAACAGGCCCCTGCCCCTGAAATAGAAAGGACTATATCTAACCATTTTAGTCCCCAATTATCTCTTTATCATTTAACGCGTAATTTTTTAAGAAAATCTCAAAATACTTTATTGCTATATATTGTCTTGCTGCTTTTATCTGCGAAATTCCAACTACTATGGCGCGAAGCACAAACCAACATTGGAACTAGAGTCGAGAGCAATGAAACCGCGGATTTAAACACCGAGATATTCTATTTAATTATGTACTTTCTTTTGCCTCGAGTACTTTTAATTATTTGCCAAATTCATATAGCGAAGTTGGTGAATAACGAAGCTAAAGAGCAAGTAGTTAGCATAACCAGTATTATTTTAAATAATGGCGAAAAAGTCATTAGTGAAAATCTACAAGAGGAGGTGGCGCAAACAAGTTTTTACACTTCCTCAAAAGATTTTTTTACGGCATTATTTGTGAATGTCATTCCTGCTGGCTTAGATTCGTTAGTTGGATATACAATGATTACTCAGAAAGCCCCGGTGCTAAGCTTGCCTATTGCTGCGATTTTTATCTTTAATTTAGCCATAGATTTTGGATTTCATAAAAAAATGTGGGAAAGAAATAAGAAAGCGGAAGAATATAAAAATAAATTTAATAAAACCATTTTATATGTAGTAACTGATTTGAAGGAGATACTGCTTAATAATCTTCAGCCTCTACATAAAAAATTAACATGGGATTCGGCAAAAGATTATTTTGATGATGCTACCTCTATGAATTTATATGCTAAACTTTCAGAAATATTAAAGCATTCTTTTTTATTTTTTATATTATACAAACTAATTTTCACGTTATCGACTGACTATAAAGACAACTTCAGATTGTGTCTTTCCTTTATCAGCTATATATTATGGCCTTTAGAAGTTTTTTCCAAAGCTATACCTAATTTATTAGAAGCATCAGTAAAAGTTAAAATTGTTTATGAAAAAATAAATCAGCTACAATCTTCTCAACCTCACTTGGATATGCCGTTTGATCAAGAAATACCAAGGAGTCTAATATTAAAAAATCCATCTCTCATTATTGAAAATTTGAGTTATCAAATTCCAAACGATAAAATACTCGAATATAGAAACTTGACCTTTGAACCGGGTAAAAAATATTGTCTGGTAGGTAAGAATGGCTCAGGTAAAAGTACACTTGCAGACTTAATAACATCTTATAAAATACCACGAACCGGTCGTATATATTTAACCAGCGGTGAAGTAAAAATTGAGTGTAATATCGAAAACAAATATACAATTAGAAATATTATTGGAGTGGTATCTCAAAATGCAAGAATCGATGGATGCTCAGGAGGCGAAGCCCAAATAGCAGCAATTCGGTTACAAATTAAGAGGAAACCCCAAATACTGATTTTAGATGAACCTGATACAGCCCTAGATGATACTAATCGAGATCACTTAAGAAGGATCTTAGACAGAAAAGAAGTTAGAAAAATGACCGTTTTGTATATCACCCATAATCTCTCCGAGCTAAGCTATTTACATGAAAAAAAAGGATTTGAAAAAATTGAATTAACTCAGAAGGCAAAGAATCCTCGGCAAAAGAGTAGCTCTCCCTCTTAAAAAAAACCACCCTATTTTCTATTTTGGCGCACAAGTTTGAGAAGTCCTTGGTAGGCATGTAGGTGGATCCCTATGAAATAGAGCAATCTTGTGGAAAAATGCATCAGCCCGAAAAAAAGAAATTCAATCGTAAACCCTCTGCTATAATTAACTAGGTAAGCAACGATCTTATCTTCAATTTTAGGGAGCTACTCATGCTTTTCTTTAAAAAATATTCTTTTGAAATTATA
Source organism: Gammaproteobacteria bacterium (assembly GCA_965279305.1). GTDB lineage: Bacteria > Pseudomonadota > Gammaproteobacteria > JBIOEC01 > JBIOEC01 > JBIOEC01. The sequence goes on from OZ257143.1 coordinate 1,597,941, forward strand.
AGTGCGTTTGTTTGCTTAACATTAGGAATATTATCTGGCCTTGGTGTAGAGGGTGGAACATCTGTTTGGTATTTAGCTTTAAATAAACCCAGTTTTAATCCTCCCAGCTGGGTATTTGGTCCAGTCTGGACGATTCTTTATATTATGATAGGAATAGTCTTGGGTAAGCTGTGGAGAAACAAGTCCCAGAACCAGGGGCTTCTACTGATTTTCATACTTCAGTTTATTCTGAACTTATCATGGTCTCCCCTGTTTTTTTACTTTGAACGCATAGATTTAGCTTTGTATGATCTTTGTTTGCTCTGGGCGCTTTTGTTTACATTTGTAGTATTAGCAAGACATCACCGCACTATTTTTCTCTTATCTTTGCCCTACATGCTGTGGGTTAGTTTTGCCCTGTTACTAAATTTCTCAATTTATAAACTCAATATCATCTAAGTTGCGCACTTGCGTACAAACAAACCATGACTTTACCTTTGCAAAATATTACATTGCCTTGAAAACTACTTACGTTTAAAACTTTATACTGCACTCAATGAAGCAAAACGAGAAGTAATATGAAGTATAAAAACCAAGTAAAATCACTCACTTTAGCCCTTATTCCCGCACTATTGGCTACGTTAGGTACCAGTAAAGTACTGGCAGAAACCTATGACTGGAATGGCTTCTACATAGGTGGAAACCTAGGCTACGGATCGGCAGAATCCCCGTCTTTTGATCCCAATGCTGAAGATCCTAATCCCAAAGGAGCTGTCGGTGGCGCACAATTAGGCTATAACTGGCAAATTGAAGATATAGTTATAGGTATTGAAACCGACTTCAGTGGCTCAGGAATGAGTCATGAAAGTGAACGTACCGCCTATGCATCAGCAAACCAGTTTTCTGAAGAGTCAAAAATTAACAGTTTTGCTACCTTGCGCATGCGTTTAGGTGTGTTACCTGCCGATAATCTACTACTTTATGGAACTGCCGGTATTGCTGGTGCACATGTGGAACAAACCAGCCATTTTTCTTCCGGAGGCACAAACCTCTATTATCCTGTATCACATAATTCAACTCAATTTGGTTGGACAGTCGGTGCTGGAGCAGAATACGGTTTATCTGAAAGTCTTACTGTAAAAGCCGAATATCTGTATTTGATTTTAGAAGATGATACCGCTATTGATACCGATGGAACATTGGATAGCAGTTGGGAAACACGAGCCAATATTTTTAGAGTTGGCTTAAACTATCTTTTTTAGTAAGCTAAGGTTTTTCAAACCTGGAACCCAATGAAAAATATTATCGCATTATTCTTGATCTGCACTTCGAGCCTTGTTTTTGCAGATGATACATCTCTTACACCTATAGAAAAAAGTATTATAGAGAATATCAATCAGCACAATGATGAGGCTTTAACGTTTTTAGAAACCCTAGTCAATATTAATTCCAGCACAGATAATATTGCGGGTATTAATAAAGTAGGTGAAACTGTTCAAAAGGAATTTGAAAAATTAGGGTTTAAAGCTACTTGGGAATATCCGCCTGCTGAAATGAAACGGGCCGGTACATTAATACTCAAACGACAAGGTTCACAAGGAAAGCATTTATTATTAATTGCTCATCTGGATACCGTTTTTTCAGAAAACAGCTCTTTTCAAGAATTTTCTCGAGAAGGAAATCTTGCAATAGGACCTGGAGTGGCAGATGATAAAGGCGGAATAGTATTAATTCTATACGCATTAAAAGCTTTACATGTACAAAATGCTCTTGAAAATACAAGTATTACTATTGCATTAATCGGTGATGAAGAAAACTCAGGGAAACCAACGAGCATTTCAAGAATACCTTTATTTAAAGCCGCACAACATGCCGATATCGCCTTAGATTTTGAACCCTCATCAGGAATAGAAACCGCTACTATTTCGCGTAGAGGCACCACCAATTGGACGATTACTAGCACAGGTAGCGAAGCACACTCCTCTACTCTTTTTCGCAAAGGTGCTGGTTACGGTGCCATATTTGAGCTTTCTCGTTTTTTAAACGAAACACGAGAAACGTTATCTGAACAAGCTAATCTCACTTTTAATCCTGGGGTTATAGTAGGTGGCACTGAAGCTAGTATAGAAACAGGAAATGCCACCGGCTACGGAAAAGACAATGTGGTTTCAAAAATAGCTTATGCAAAAGGTGATATGCGATTTTTATCGGCTGAGCAACAAGAATGGATTAAAAAAACCACTATCGATATTAGTAAAAAATCTTCACCTGGCACCTCTTCCACCATTACTTTTGAAGAAGCGATCCCTGCTATGCCGCCTACTTCAGCTAATCAGAAACTCTTAGAAACCTATAGTGAAATTAGTGTGGAGTTAGGCTACCCAGCTGTTACCGCTGTGCCACCTAATCAGCGCGGAGCAGCTGATATTTCACATATCGCGCCTTTTGTTCCCGCTAATTTAGCGGGTTTAGGCCCTGTAGGAAATTATACGCACACAGAAAAAGAAAGAGTCGATATAAAATCGCTAGGCATCAATACTGAAAGAGCTGCCATTTTAATTTATCGCCTAACCCGATGATCTGCACAAGTACTAGTTTTATTTCTTGTGACCTTTCATCTCTCCTTTAACAATAGAAGCGAAGGTTTGCATGCTATGTCCTTCCACCATCAAATAACGTGGTTGTGACATCATATTTTCAGATCGACTAGCAAGACGATCGTCAATGCTAAAAGCAGCGACATAACCTGCTTGTTGCGCCTGCTTCTCTAAATAATCATCATATATACCAAATGGCCACGCTAGCAAAGTAACATTAATATTTAATTTGTCTTCTAGCACTTTTTTAGATTTAACTAATTGAGTGTCAACTAGTTTTTGATAGTCAGCCTCTGAAAGCTTCTTTTTTTCAGTTTTGAAGTTAGGATGCCAATAAGTATGACCTTGAATATCAAATAACCCTGTGTCCTTTAACTCTTTTAATTGCTGCCATGTCATGGCATATGAAGCATTTGAAATAGCCGAGGGATAAATAAATAAAGTGACAGGAATATTATATTTTTTAGCTAAAGGCAGCATGTAAGTATAAACTGATTTTTTTCCATCATCGGCCGTAATAACTACGGATTTTTCAGGCAATGAAGAGGTTTTACCTTGTAAATAGCTCACCAAGTCTTGAAGTGGAATAACCGTGTAGCCATTATCTTTTAGCCATTTAAGCTGCTCTTCAAATTTTCTGGTACTTACCGTCATGCTACCGGGCACTGAAGGATCAAAATTATGATAAGCCAGAATAGGCACTTCTATTGAATTATCAGCCAATACGCTAGAGGTAGCCAGGTAGAAACTAAAAAGCAACGTATTTAAGAATAAGTGGATCATTTTGCGCATTTGGCATCACTCCTTGTGAAAGACTAACATCCCTGCATTATATAAATAAACTATCATCTTAGTATAGAATACTTTTAAAACAATGAGTTAGAGAGGGTAAATACGAACTGAGGCGCTTTGGAGTGGTGCTGCTAATAGTTTTACCCTCCTGCTTCCTGGATGTGCTAACTCAGTAAACTTTGTCTTAAGTCTCCTGCATTCACGTTTTGATGCTGCATCCAAATCATCAAAAGCAGATTTATTTCCGTTATAAAAATGTTTTAAGCGTTCAATACTAACAAGATGCCCTTCTTTTGCAGCCACAATCGTTAAAATAAATGCATTGGTTGGTTGCACATCATCAACACCAGCACCTTTTATATGTTTTTTGATTGCGTTCCATGCTTCGTCACATAATGCATCAGCATCTTCCATAGCATCGGGATGCCCTTCTTTTGCAGCCCGTAGATAGCATGTCAATGCCACTAGCAAATCATGCACAACACCTCGACCATGTTGATACATCCAACCTATATTACGTTTTGCATCCAGATCACCCAAATCGGCAGCCATTTTATAATATAAGAGAGCTTTTGTATCACTCTGCTCAACACCAAGACCTTTTTCAAATAAATATGCTAAACAACAAGTAGCAGCTGCATGTCGCATTTTCATCGCTTTATAATAATATTTAAATGCGGTTTCATAAGATTGTTCAGCATGCTCAGATCCTTCTTGATATAGACAGCCTAAATAAAAAAGTGCTTCTGGAAATCCACGTTCAGTAGCTTTAGCAAAATATAAAATCGCTTTATTAAAATCGGGTTTGATATCAGTTCTTGTTAAACAAAGCACGCCCAAATTATAATAGGCAACCGCATTCCCTAATTCAGCTGCTTGTTCATATAGCATCACAGCTAAAGTTAAGTTTTGCTCTACTCCTTCACCTATTTCATTTAAACGTGCAAAATTACATAAAGCACTAGCATCGGGATTTTCATGCGTGGCTGCTATTTGATACCAATAAATTGCTCTTTCAATATCTTTAGGTAAGCCACTCCCTTCTTCATACATTAGCGCCAAAGCGGCTTGTGAGGCCGCGTGACCTAACTCAGCCGCTCTTTGATAACATTTTGCTGCTTGCTTTAAATTTCTCGCTATTCCACGTCCCAATTGATATCTAACACCCAGTTGATATTGTGGCTCTAAATCAACGGGGTTCATTTCTACAGATTCTGGAGCTGGAGCGGTAGTTTGTGGCCAACGAGCTGCTCTTCTCAGAGTATTAAAAAAACCAGCAACACTATGCACTATTATTTCCTTAGCTACTAAAGCACAATTCTCATTTTTGAACTTGTTTTGATTTATATATAGTTCTCAAATTGAGATTTAGCGAGCAAAGAAATAGGAAAATCTTTAAAAAAGGCGGGAATAAACACGGTTGTTTTTTTATGATACAATTTAGTACAATTATTACTCAAAGGAGACGGTCATGCAGTACATCAAACCCTTATCTCTTATATTTTCCATTTTCACCTTATTAGGTGCCCAACAAGCACTTGCAGAATCCGTAGAAATCACTCAAATTTTACAAAGCACAGAAGGATGGACCGGCACTCCCCTACCTGGCTATGGCACGGGCGAAACTGACCTAAGAGTGGTTACATTTAAAATAGAACCCGGTGCAAAAACGTCAGTTCATGTGCATCCTGTTAATGGCGCTGGATATGTTATCTCAGGCGAATTAACCATGTATGCCACTGAAGATGCGCATGGTGATTTTTCAGATCCTAAAAAAGTAAAAAAGGTCGTCTTAAAAGAGGGAGAAGCCTGGACTGAAGCCGTAGATACTTGGCATTATGGTGAAAATAATGGTGAACAGGATGTAAAATTTATTGTTATTTTTGCTGGCACCAAAGGAACCCCTTCTAGTTTGTCGTATCAGAACGGCCCCAAATAATACACTGTTGAAAATGATATTGCTGTGATCCCTGAATAAAGTCAAACTCCCTAGCTGCTTTTAAAACAGCTAGGGCTATTATTAACTACTTCCAACTATTATCTTCAGATTGACCTTCATCTCTTCTTTCTTTATTACGCTCAGGTGTATCTTCCCTATTTCTATCAAAACCTTGGTCTTGATCTTTTCTTTCACGATCTTGGCTACGATCAGGATCTCTTGAGGGATCTTTATGGTGATTTCCATTAGAATCTCTCTTATCTTGGCCTGGTTTATGTTGATTTGTCATATAGTCTCCTAAAGGTTTGTATTGAGTTAAAGCTCAAAAAATTACCAATTGGGATTGTGTTTCCCGGCGTGGCGGGCTCTAATGCTGGATTGTGCTTTTGATAAAGAAGAGGAGTGAGCAATAACCTTCCATTGCCCACTCTCATTTTTTAAGATCGGATAGCCTTTCGTTTTTGTTTTTTTACCCACTCTATAAGGCATTAAACTTACGCTCTTTTCTTAGCTGTCTTTCTTTTGGTTGTTGTTGTGCGTTTTGTAGCACGTTTTTTCACTGTCGTTCTTTTCTTAGCTGGTGCTTTTTTAACTGTTTTACGTGCAGTTGTTTTTCTTTTTTTGATTGGCATAACTATCTCCTTGTTAAGTTTGTTTTTTAATAATAATTACAACACTCTGAGGAGTATAGTACATATTATAAATGCAGCAAGTAATTATAAAGAAATTTCAGGTAATGCACGTGGAGGAAGCAAAGGTGAATTAGGCTGTAAAACATGGGGTTTTACAACATTTCCGAGTAGAGCATTAATTTTAATAGTTTCCAACGGGTTCTTTTTATATAATAGAAGTATTAATTGTTCAAGCATATGAGGGTTTAAGCTATTTTTTGCAGCCAGAAAAATAGTTCTTCCATCAGGCATGGTAGATTGAATAGGTGTTTGGTTTTGCATAATTAATTGTTGTGCAATTTCAACATGCCCCATTGCACAAGCGATATAAAGAGGCGTTTCGCCACGAGCAGATACATATTGCGCACATCCTAAGGCTAAAAATGTTCTGACATATTCAATTTTACCTTTATAAGTTGCCATATGTAGCACAGTATCGCCATGGGAGTTAGCAAAAATAAGCGCATTTTGCAATACACCTTTATTAGTAAGAAGCTGTATTAACTGCTGCAATATCGTTAAAGAGCAATTTTCAATAGCTACGCATAACAATTTAAACCCTAACTCAGGGGTAAAATTAAAATTTTGGGTAACGGTTATCAAAACATCCATTTTTTCATGTTGCAATATAAAACTTACCCATTCATCAGCATTAAAAGTGTTTAAATCACTTAAAATACATAGCAAGGTCAATGTCCAGTCTGCTTTATTATCCCAAACAGACAAATGAGCTATTTCTTTAATAACTTCGCTTAGCCCATTTCTTAAAAACTCTCTTCTTTCTGCATCGGGATTGGTTCTTGCAGCATTTAAAATTACCCCTGCATAGTAACTAAACTTCGCTTGGCTATTTGAAAAATAAAGTTTCAGTAATAAAAGAGAATATTTATCTTCAGAAAACTCTTGAAGAAAATAGCCTTTTTTCAGCTTTAAATCACATACTTTTGATAATAAAACCTTAGTTTGTATATCACCTGTCGTCCCTATTAATTTAATAACTTCCCCTATATCGACTAAGCTAAGAACGGTATAATCAATTCCGTTGTGAATATGGGGATAGTTTAGCCCTACTAATCGTGGATCATGGAAAGCATCAAACATGATGAGTATTAAGGAAGATAGTGTTTGTTTAGTCCGTTTTACGCCAGCATATATAATGGCAGCAGTCACCTGAGTGGTAGTATCAAATCTAAACGAATAGAGTAACTGGTCAAACTCCTGATCAGAGTAAGGCTGTTCATTCCTAATAATTTTAATAAAATCTTCGTTTTTTAATAAACTAATAATAGTATTAACAGGCACGTTTTTTAAGAAAAAAACGAGTTCCGACATATTATTTTCTTGAAATTTCTCTTCAATGAAGTCTCTTCTAAGTTGTTTTTCTAAAAACCCAGAAATTTTCTCAAAGTTACCCGTTAAAACAAACATGGTTAATGCACTCATTCTAGTTGCATCTTCTCTTTGAGTCATCGATCGCGTAGTCCAATATTTCATATATCTTTCAAAAGTAGGCAATTGGTCGCGCTCTCTTAAGGAGACATGTATGAAAATTTTACTGCTTCGGGTAAATGGTTCTACAAAATGTCTTCGATTTATTCCTACGTATATTCCCAATATTTCTCTAGCAGCTATATGTTTGTCATTATAAAATATTTTTTTATGGGCATTGGGATCATTAATAAAATACCCTTTTCCTATCTGATATCCAATTTCTATACTATGCTTTCTGAAAAAAATGGGAAGACTTGCGCTCGTTTCACTGGCTATAGCATCATCTTTAAGTTTACCTAAAGCAGTAGCTAACAATTTTTTATCTAAACATGCAGTGTAAAGCCTTACCCTTGTTCCAATTGCTATTTCATGACTTCTTGATAATGGAATATTTAAAAAATTCACTTTTCGCACGCCCCCTTCCCAAGGTTCAGTAGGGAATTGAGTTAGGGCAATAAAAGTTAAAATCTTCTGTATATGTTTCCATGCAGTGGAACCCAATCTTTTACGCAGGGCAGGCGTTGCGGCTAAGATCTCTTCTTTCATTTTTTCGAAATCAGGAAAATGGCTTGATGCCTGTGAAATTCCGTAACATACCCCGTCCTCTGATAGACGAAGTCCTCTAAAAGTGGGATCGCGATGATCTTCTAGAAACAAGTTAAAAGCTTGAATTAAATCGCCTTGGGTAGCCCGAATCATCAAGGAATCTAGCCCAAGCTCGTGGAGTTTAATTTTATTATTTAGTCTATGCGAACGACGCCTAGCCACTACGCCAGCCGATCGGGCAAGCTTAGTGAGCATTTCCTGCTTAATTGGAATAGGGGCTTGTTTAGATCTAGGGGTACTACTACGCATCGGTTAAATCATTATAAAAAAAAGCAGTAAGTTACCACGCTTAGAATCACTTATCAAGTTTGGAATAGGGGCTTGTTTAGATCTAGGGGTACTACGCATAAGTTAAATCACTATAATACAAAATAGTAAGTTATCATACTTCTTTTCATTTATCAAGTATTGAAGGTCGTTCGAGGGTCAAATGGCATGATTTCAGCCATTTTACGGTAAAGCTCTTTAGCGGTATCTGTCTTGGCCTCAGGGGTATAAATCCCTAAGCGTACAAATTGGTCCCCTTTAGGACTTCCAGGTAACCCACGGCCTTTTAGCCGTAATTTAGTCCCTGTTTGTGAACCTGGAGGAACCGATAATTCCACTTTTCCCCCAAGGGTAGGAACGGCTACCTTAGCACCTAATGCTGCCTCCCAGGGTGTTACAGGGAGGTTTAAAAAGATATTTTTACCTTCTACTTTATAAAACGGATGCTCGGCTATAAACACCTCTAAATACAGATCCCCGTTAAGATTAGGCTGAGTGCCTTTTCCACCTTGCCCTGTTAGGCGTATTTGTTGCCCCTGAATAACGCCGGCGGGTATTTTCGCGCGTATGCTGCGTGATTTCATCTGTACAGCACCTGTAGCAGGATCTCTCTCGGGCTCTTGAAATTGAATGGTTCGCTCAGTACCGGAATAAGCTTCATCTAAGCTCAGATGGATCTGGGAGAGTTGATCTTGGCCTCTGCGTGCATGCCCCTGATGAGTCTGCCCTCGATAAGTATTTGAGCCCCCTCCTCTACCTCTTTGTTGGCCAAATAGACTTTCAAAAAAATCGCTAAAACCCGCTTCTCCCCGAAAAATATCTTCAAAGCCACTACCTGCTCCACCTCCTTGCTGAAACTCCCATTCAGGTGGAGGTGTAAATCGCTGGCCTTGTTTCCAATTGCTTCCCATTTGATCGTAGGCGCTGCGTTTTTTGGGATCTTTTAATACTTCATAAGCTTCTTGTACTTCTTTGAATTTTTCTTCCGCGTCTTTTTCCTTGCTCACATCAGGATGATATTTACGTGCCATTAATCGGTATTGTTTTTTTATTTGATCTTCAGTCGCATTTTTTTCTACACCCAAAATTTTGTAATAATCTTTATATTCCATAACATCTCTCTAAATAAATAAAAGAACCGAACTAGGCAATATAGCTTCCGAGGATCACTGGCTAAAGAAAAATAATGAGTACCAGCTTCCGTCGACCCAGGATGAGATTCAGTCAGTGTAATAGAGATATATTGCCCAGGCTTATAAGTAAAATTTTTAGGCTTTTCAAAAACAAAAGCCATAGTATCTTTTGCTACTTGTTTATGCCCAATTAATTTGGTCCGAAAATTAGTCATATTTACCAAAAATCGAGTGCAACATTAATATAAGGACCTGAATAAGTATAATTTGATACTGAATCATAGAATAAAGCTTCAGTACTAGAGGCTATAAAATATTCAAAGTCTTCATCTTCAAATGCATTCAAATAAGCAGCAAATTTATACCCCGCTTCAAGATTTAAGACCATATCGCCTTTAAATTCATAACCGTATTTTAATCCCAAAGTAGTATCAATACCCACGGCGACTTGATCTACTTGGCTATCAAAATGGTTACTAGAAGGATTACCTCCACCTAAGATGGTTTCTTGTTTTAACTCAGAGCTTCCGAGTAAGGCAGCTATACCTAACTCTCCCACCACCCAAAAATTATCGATAAGACCAAACCAAGCATCCGCTCTGACTTTAGGACCAGCCCCCACAAAAGTAGTACTCGTATTAAAAGTAGTGGCAAAAGGTGAAATCACACTACTACTTAACATGGCATTTGATTTTTGATCAATGTCAGCAAAAGCAACACCATAACTGGTTCGCACATCTAAACGGCGTGTTAATTGATGATAAATACCAAACATTAATTCAGCTGTATTTAAATTAGCATGAGAATAACGATCGGCGACAACTGGACCATTACTAATGGTATTGTGTTGGTTATGTACGTCGTTATCTGAAAATACACCAAAATATCGAAGCTGCACATCATATTTATGAGAATCAAATACATAACCGAGTCGACCTGCAATACCCCATTCATCTTCTGGATCAGGAGCAATTAATTCATTTACTTGGTCTAAAAAGTTCGTAGAAGTAACATTTGTGCTACTTCCAAAGACAACACGGCCATACAGGCTAGCTAAAGCATTAGACTGATGAACATATTGACTACCAAGCTCTAATTGCCAAATATCTTCGCCTTTACTCTCTTCGGGAAAAATTTCTGCAGAAGCAGTGCGAAAAACAAATAAAAGTAAGATAGAAATAAACAAGTATATTTTGTTTAAAGAAATCCATTTCATAATTGCACCTATTAGGATTAATAGTTTATTTTAGAAAAAATCCATACTTAAACTAATATATGGGCCTGAATTCGTATAATTTGAGTCTGTTGCATAAAAAAGAGTTTCTCCTGTTGCACCAGAGGTTTGTTGAAATTTACTTCCTTCGAAAGCATTCAGATAAGTATCAAAATCATATCCTGCTTCAATATTTAAACTGTATTCATCCCCTAATGTGGCGGCATAACGCAAACCGAGTTTTGCATCAATACCAATAGCCACCGGATCTGTACTTTTGCTATAAGTGCTAACAATCAGTACGTTCGTAGTATCTGTAAAATCAGCTTCTGTTTTGGATTCTCCAAATAAAGAGCTGACACCCACGGCTGCTACTGCAGAAAGAGAACCGATCAGATCAAATTGTCCATCCAACCTTACTTTTGGGCCAAAACCAAAAAAATGACTTTTATCATTAAAAGTGGTTAGCTCATTATCACGCAAAAGATCAATGGCCGTAGCATTAGTCGTTTGATCGATATCAACATAGGCAACACCATAGCTTATGCGCGAGGTTAATCGTTGAGAGAGCTTATAGTAAACACCAAACATTAATTCAGCTGAATTAAAATGATAACCAGAGTCTTGTTCGAAAGGAAAAGTACCTATCCCTGCAATCGTTTGAACTCGGTTAGTATCCATATCGGAATTAACGCCAAAATATCGTAATTGAATATCATATTTGTGTGAGGCAAATACGTAGCCTAATCGCCCTCCCACGCCCCATACATCATTAGGATCAGGCGCAATAAGATCTGCAAGCTTACCAAATGGATTGCTAGAGCCAAGAATGGAGCTAGGACCAAGGGTTACTCCTGAAATCTGCGGAAGAACATTAGACTGATCAACATACATGGTATTTACTTCTGCTTGCCATACTGGTTTCCCTGCACTTTCAGAAGCCAGCATTCCTGCAATAACGGTAGAGCAACAAAAAGAAGAAAGAAAAAACAATAGTGCTTTTATGTTCGTCGATCTCATATCTATATCCCTACCCTCTATTTTAGCCATAGAGTTTATCCATTTATGTTTTTTTATCAGATTTATCTTCTTTGTGCTTACGATGGGCACCCGAAGTCCAAGAAGGTGGATCGCTAGCAGGAAACGAATCATCAATTTCTTCGTCTATCTCATGCTGCGTTAAAGGAGTATGTTTTGCAGGCGGCTGCTGTGCTGGAGTTTTTTTGTGATCTTTTGGAGAAGAGTGTATTGGTTTTCCATTTTCTTTCATTTTACCCATCCTTAGGTAATATTTTAAGAATTTATAACAGAAAAGAAGCCCATTTATAATGAGCTTCTTTTTATCTTACTTACAAGCGTAGCCTATCGTGCGGTAATGCGCGAGCGACCTTTCTTACTCACTTGCAAATAAACGGCTTGTCCTACCGCTAAATCAACATCAGCTCCTTGAACTACCGTACGTAGGCTACCGTCGTTCAATTTAACTGTGTATTCATAAGCTTCTTGTGCCGATAATTTTTTACCTACGGCATTACCCGCAGCAGCACCAGCTAAAGCGCCACCGACTGTCATAGCAGTTTTTCCGCTACCACCACCTACTTGATTACCTAAAGCACCGCCTGCAGCAGCACCGGCCAATGCACTAATCACTTGAGTAGTACCATTACCTTCTACTTTCACAATACGTTTGCTTTGAATAACACCTTCATAAGTGGTGGTAGATTCACCTACTTGTGATGTTTCATAATGGCTTGATCCAATATTGGAAGCACATCCCACCAAAAGAAAAGAAGTGGCTAATAAAATAGTTGCGACTCTCATTAACATAGTACAATCCTCATTCATATTAAGTAAATCACTTACGCTCAGTATAGGATAAGTTTTTAGTTTATCCATACCTTGCTCATGGCGTTAAATTAGCAAAAAACATTTGAAAAATATAGGGGTTTCTGTGTAAATCCATGTAAAGTTCTGTAAATAACGCCTAATAATGCATTGCCTCATCGGTTTTACCGCGAAAAACATAATAACTATAGGCCGTATATCCCAATATAATAGGTAGTAATATAACAACACCTACTAGCATTAATGATAAAGATTCAGGAGCCGCCGCTCCTTGCCATAGAGTTACTTGGTAAGGCACTATCCAAGGCCATAGGCTAATCGCAAGACCTAGATAGCTCAAGGTAAATAAACCTAATACCGCCAGAAAAGGCAGCGCTTCTCTACCCGTTTTAATCCATTTAATGAGAAAGGCGGATAATACTAAAACACCTAGGGGAAGCGGTGCCAACCAAAACATATTAGGCCAGCTAAACCAACGATCCATAATCCACTCATGAGTAAAAGGCACCCATAAACTGACCAAGCCCACAAAACCTGCCACATAAATAAGCGCATACAACGCGCACTCTTGTGCCCATTTTTGAGTTTCACCAGTAGTTTTTAAAATAAGCCATGTAGCGCCCAGCAAACTATAACCACTCACTAACGCAACTCCGGTCATAATAGGAAAAGCAGAAACCCAATCTAAATGCCCACCTGAAAATATTCTGCCTTCTACTGCAATACCTTCAACCAAGCTACCTAAAATAACACCTTGCGAAAAAGTGGCGATTAAAGAACCAAAATGAAATGCAGCATCCCAATACGGCCGCGCTTTTGCTTTTGATTTAAAACGAAACTCAAAAGCAACGCCTCTAAAAATAAGTGCAATCAACATTGTAATAATGGGAATATATAACGCCGGCATAATAATGGCATAGGCTAACGGAAAAGCCGCTAATAAACCACCGCCCCCTAATACTAACCAGGTTTCATTTCCATCCCAAAACGGTGCTACCGAATTCATTAATTTATCTCTGCAAGTATCCGTTGGAGCAAAGGGAAATAAAATTCCTACACCTAAATCAAAACCGTCTAATAACACATACAGAAATACAGCGGCCGCGATAATACCGCCCCAGACTAAGGGCAAATCTAACCAAGATGCAAAGCTAAACATGCATTCTCCTTATTTATTTTTAGATTTACGTACCGACTTGTGAATAGCCTTGGGACTAGGCTTATGATGCCTAGGAAAAACATCCGCCAACGATACAGGATGTGCAACACCATGTTGTCCGTAAGTTTCCAACCATTCGCCTACTTCAGGCCCTTTACGAATTAAACGCAAAATATAATAAGTGGCTGCGCCAAATATTAAAAAATAAACAATAACAAATAAGGCTAATGAAAAGGCGACTTGCTCACCTGCAATAGGAGAAACGGTATCAGCAGTTCTTAGAACACCATACACCACGTAAGGTTGGCGCCCTACTTCTGTTAACATCCAGCCGGCTAAAACCGCAATAAATCCTGCGGGTGTTAATGCCATATACCATAACTGAAACCATTTCGTAGTAAATAATTGTTTACGGAAAAAAAGTATCACAGCAAAAACACCCGTTAACAGCATTAGCGATCCAATCGCTAACATCACTCTAAAACTCCAAAAAACAAACGCCACAGGCGGTCGTTCTTCCGGTGCCCATTCTTTCAAACCTTTTACTTCACCGTCTAGACTGTGTGTCAAAATTAAACTGCTAGCATACGGAATATTCAATGCATAACGAGTTTCCTCTGTTGTTTTATCTGGCCACCCCACTATAGTCCAGGGAGCACCTTTTTGCGTATCCCAAATACCTTCCATCGCAGCTACTTTTACGGGCTGATGCTCTAAGGTATTAACACCATGTAGATCTCCTACAAAAATCTGCACCGGTGTAACAAATACAGCCATTAATGCTGCCATGGCTAACATAATTCGAGCATGATGCACATGTTCTTTACGCCATAAATACCACGCAGCAATACCACCCACCGTAAATGCCGTGGTTAAATAAGCGGCCAGTACCATATGTACAAATCGATAAGGAAATGAAGGATTAAAAATAATCTCTATCCAATTCGTGGGAAACAAAATATTGCCTTCGCCTACCATAAAACCGGCAGGTGTATGCATCCAACTATTAGCTGATAAAATCCAAAAAGCAGAGATAACAGTGCCTACTGCCACCATGATGGTGGAGAAAAAATGCATGCGAGGAGTGACTTTATTCCAACCAAATAACATAATTCCTAAAAAAGACGCTTCTAAGAAAAAAGCAGTCATGACTTCAAAGCCCAATAGAGGACCGATTACATTACTCACTTGATCTGAAAATGTGGACCAATTAGTCCCTAATTGATAGGATAAAACTACGCCTGAGACAACACCCATTCCAAAGGTAACAGCAAAAATTTTCACCCAAAATTGATAAATTTCTTTATAAACCGGATGTTTTGATTTTAGCCAAAGGCCTTCTACTACCATTAACCAAGAAGCTAATCCGATGGTAAAAGAAGGAAAAATAATATGAAACGCAACAGTAAATGCGAATTGAATGCGAGAGAGTAATAGCGGGTCAAATTCCATAAGCAGCTACTCCGTGTAGTGTGCATTCATTTTACTACAGATAAAAAAAAGGCGCACATTTCTGTGCGCCTTTTCTCGAATAAACTACCTAAGTAGCTTACCAGCGACCACCGCCGCCGCCATTTCCACCACGGCTGCTTCCGCCGCCGCCGCCACCAGAACGGCCGCCACGTGCGCCGCCAGCAGGTTTGTCTTTAGCCATATTAACCGTAATTTTACGGCCAAGCCATTCTTTACCATCATAAGCAAGAGCACCTTGTGCAGCTGCTTGGTTAACAAATGTAACGAAACCGAAACCGCGTGAACGGCCGGTGTCACGATCTGTAATTACAACGCTTTCTTCGATATCACCATATTGGCGAAATTCGTCGGCAAGCATTTCATTGGTCACATTATAGGATAAACCACCTACATATACTTTCTTCATATTGTCTCCTTTGGACATAGTTAACGGTCGCTCTCATTGTCGACCTGTTTTTCTACGCACCGCCACCATTAAAGGAGAGTCGATGTTGTGGTTACTCAAGGCAGGCACTGGGAACGATGCCTTTTAATTATACCACAAATATTCAAATACAAGACATTTATCTAAATTTATTTTAAAAGGGGGTAAATTCTAAGATAAAAAGCTAAATTACAAGAAAAGACTGAGAATTTCTTCAAACATGATGAATTCTTCGCTAGTAAACACAAAGGCTAGCAAGGAAGAAAGACGCTTATTAATGCTATGTCCTGTAGGTTTAGGAGCTTCTTTTGGCTGAAAACCTGCCGATACAGAAGCTTGATACCAAACATCCCTCTTCAACTCTTTCACAGCATCGTTAGCTCTATCGGTCGCTTCTGCTGTTTTATCCACTCTTGGGGTAACAATGGCGTCCAGAAAAGCATTGATTCGGCCTCTAGAAGGTTTGAGAGAATCGGGCATTTTATCGCCTAGAAGGTAAACCGTGCTATCCCCTACTTGTAAGAATTCGATAGTTCTGGCACCTGTTTTAACATCTTTACGAATAAGGACAGGAATGCCATCGTATTTGTTTTTAGCTTCTACCAAATCAACAACCGGTTTCATATTGGATTCTAAAACCCTAACTGCATGAGGCACCGATAATTGGAACACTTTTACTTCTGCTCCTGGCTGAGATTTATACTCCGCTTTTAATTCTAATAGGGTTAGATCACGTTGAGATTGTTGTTCTTTACCTATATCCACAGCAATTTTGTCCGCCCATTTACTAATACTTGTCACCGCCTTTAATAAGGCTGGACTTGGATCTTCAGATCCTACTGCGTTTATAAGCGCAGCTTCTAAAGCTCTTAGCTCTCCTTTCAACATATCGGCATTAGCAGGTTCAACATTGTTGTTAATAGAAAGTAATCCACGAGAAGCGGCTACTAAATCTTTAAAATGTGGAATAGCGTTTGGAGGTAAAAATCTGGCCACTAAGCTAAGTGCGTATAAAGAATTGCTTAATTGGCTTCTATCTTGTGATTTTATATGCGATACAAAAGCATAAAGAGGATCATCTGCGGGTACTGAATTAACAAATTGGCTTAAAAAATTAAAAAATGGAGCACCAGCGGCATCAGGTAAAGTTCCATGTCCATAAACCTGGACATAATTATTAATCATATCCATGACGTCGCTAGTCGTTTGTCCGCTTGCGGTTCCATCTAAAAAAGCATCAATATCAGCAACTACATAAGGTTCAATCAAATCTTTACTTTGTAATTTTTCAAGTAGAGGTTCTGTTCTCACCCAAAGATCGGGGAGATTATAAACAACCGCTTCAAAAAGATGGCGCATAGTCAATGTTATATTGTTACGATTTTCTCCCAAAAACAATAAAACAGACATTAATTGCTTAGCACCACCTGCTCGGGCATTCGCCAACAATTCAGAAAATCCTTTTACATTAACATTTTGCTCTGAAGCTCCTTTCATTAAATTATTCAAAGCTACAAAAAAGCGAGAAGCAGGATCTATTGTTTTATCAAGAAATGGTTCTATTTCTGTTAGTGCGTGGCTATAAGTATTTCTATCTCTTTCAAATAAAGATTGTGCAGCTTTTAAAGCATTAAGCAATCCTAAAACTTCTCTTAATTGAGTTGCTGTAGATGAATCTGCATTATCGAAATAACGATTACCTTTTGCGCGAATATTTTCGGTTAAATAAGTAACCAGCTCATCAGCAGTTTCCATACTTCCAATTCTATCAACCACTCTGTCTCCGGCTTCATCTAAAAAATCAACCGAAGTAGGTTGCGATAAACTGTACACTTGTCTAACCGCAGAAAGTATTTCTCCCCACACAAATGCATTTGCATCAAATACTACGTCATCACCATAAGTCGTGATCTCTACACCCGAAAAAAGCGCTTCTTGTTTAGTCAGTACCGGAAAAGCAGAAGAACGAGAAGTAGTTGAAGTTTGTTTTGCTTCATTTGAAAGCATTTGTATGCTTAATACGGGACGTTGTTCTGGTGAACGAACTAAAGAACTCGTGTAATTTAATCTAGGGAAAGTAACAGAAACTGTTTCACCTATATTCAAAATAATCGCATCACTATCTTGTGCAGCCAATGTAACGGGTCTGTCTGCCACGATGGCACGAGGGCGTATTTGTGATGCATATCCTTGACCAAAAACCACTTCAGCGGTTTTAGCGACTGCCAGTCCTGTAAATTCCCTCATGTTTTCAAGAAAACGAGGTGCAATCTCCGAATAATTCGCAGCCAATGCTTTATAGTTTAAAGAAAGGATATCATCATTTACTTGCCAAATAACAGAGCCTGCTACTTCCCGAGGAATGTCATTTAAGAACCGTGCAGCTTCTATTATATTTTTTTGACCTGTAACTACTATTCGATAATCACCTCTAGGAGCTTCAACCGCTACTAGTTTTGTTAATTCGGTTGCTTGTTCTCCTGTTGCACCAAGAGTTCGATCAGTGGCAGCGGTTTCTAATTGTTTTTGTGCTGCTTGGCCTGCCAAGCCCAAACCAAATGCTAAAGCAACAATAGAGGATTGTGCAGGATTTAAATGCACAGGTGTTCCAAGATAATCAGGACGCAGTAAATCTAAATTATTAAATGCTGCTTTTGCTTCAACAGATAGAGGCGATGTAGAGCGAGTAAAATAAGGAGCAATCTCTGAAATAGGTTGAGTAGGGTTTTCCCATAAAGTATCTTTTAATATTCCCGATCTTTCAAAAGCATTTATTGTTTCTGTAAACGCTCTTGCCAAGGTAACAGACAGTGCGGGATTGGTTTGAGCCGTTCTAATCAAAATAGAATTCAAGCCTTCAATCATAGAAGGTAAATCATTAGCAATCACTTTATCTGAAGGGTATATAAGAGCCGCTTGGATATTTCCGGTAAACTCAGCAATCTCAGTGGCTAACGCCCAACTATCTGAATCCATGGATTGTGCTTTGGTAATACCGAGGGAAGTCAATTGCGCGGATAAAAGCTGTTCTATTTCCCAAAAAAGCACGGGGAAACTATTCGCCACCGCGTTAAATTTTGCAGGCTCGAAACCCTCTGCAGCATTTACCTCCATTGAATCAAAGGTAATAGCTTCTCCATTCCAAGCAAGAATATCAGGTAGATGTTGCGTATCAATATTAAAATGTATTCGCAAAGCATCTTTAAGCATTGGGGTTTCTAATTCAACGTTAGCGCCGCTCTCATTTATTCCTATTCGAGAAACATCGAAAACCAAGGTTACTTTAATGGTATTACCCTGTAATGAAAGTTGGAGAGCAGGAAGTATAGTATTAAGAAAAATAATTCCCGATGGAGCGGGATGTAAGGCGTTACTGATAGCAATAGCAACAGGACCTGCCATTTGAGTTACATTATCAAACCCTATATTAGCAAGCAAAGCGGCTGCATTAGCTGAAGAACTGCCTGATAAGCGAGAAATTGCGGTCTGATAATCGGCTTGCAATATATCAGCAGGTCTCATTTTAGGTGTAGACTTAATTAGATATCGAGCCAAAGCACCTAAATTTACATCCACACTTCCATCACCTCTAAGAGTATAAATTTGATCCGTTTCAGTACTAGGGTTAAATTCAGGCAAAGGAGAGTAAAGAGTTTCTCCTTTAGTGCTTACTGGAATCGCAGAGTTTAATCTTTGGGTTAAAGTGGGTTCATTATTCGAGTCACTGTTCTCTAAATGCAAAGTAGTAAGGTCCCCAGCAACACCGCTTGAACGTCCGCCTGCACCACTAACAGAAGCCGTTTTGGAATCAAAAACATGGCCAAAGTCTGTCCCTAACGCACTAGTGACGAAATCAGTAAAGGCTGGTGGTGGCGTTACAGTTACTATTGGCATATAAAATGCAATCTCATTAAATTGAAAGTTAACTACCTACTGTCTTTAAAAATCGGTAATTCTCCAGTTATTTAGCTTATCCCTAAATGCTATTTTTGTCAATTTAATGCACATTTTAATCGAAAAATTGTATTTTTTTATTCAAGTGTGCTCTGAAATAAATCAGGTCGTGCTACAATAAAGAAACAAATCCTAAGGTTGCAAAATGACTAATCCTTCCACTGTCAGCGAGCTCGCAGCAGAAGCCCAGGGTAGCGCTGAATTAGGTGCGCCTATCCCTCATTCAAGCACCATAGCTGAAACTGGACAAGCCTCTCCTAGTATTCATTCTCCTCCTCTCCTAGCTAACAAACAGCCATTTGATATTACCTCTGAAGATATGTGGAAAGCCCTCCCTCCTGAAATATTGGCACAAATCGTTTTTACTTTAATAGAGGCTGACTTTCGAAGCGGTAACCCTAGATGGTTACAATTATTTAAAACATTTAGAGCTGTTAACAGAGCCTGGAGAGACATCGCTGATTCCGCAGAGAACTCTTTGTATAAGTTGGTTTTGGATCTTTCACGTTCTTCAGCAAGACATACAGCGGCTGAATTGGGATTAAGGGTTTGCTACAACCGAATTCAACAAGCTCAAGCGACCCCCCTACCTTTTTTGCCCGATGTGGTTTTAACGGAGGCCAATGGCTCTTTGGACCAAATGGGGCAAATGTTTCTACCTTTTACGAGTGCTACATTAAGAATAGCCCTTTCTCTATTTGGCTCATTACAACACACAAAAATACCCTATAAGGATTTAGCCAATAGCTGGGGAGACATTTTTGTAAAAATAGCTAAAAGCGAAATGCGCTTACAAGATGCGCCTGCACTGGTAGGCAAAATATGCAAAACGTTTCCTAAGCTAGAAGGCCGAGAGCTTTTGAGCGTTATTTCTAGAAGTATTGGCCAATGGGAATCGACCACAGGGAAACCTGACTTATTTGATGTTTTATTGCACTTGGCAGCAGCAATATCTCAAAAATACCCGTTAGCCACCTCTGACGATATGCTAACAATCGGATTGTATTTTTTACGTCAAAAAGTGCCCCCTCTAGAATTTACGGGTTTGATAGCCACCCTTCAATCGATTTTACAGAGTGTAACTCTACCGCAATGGCGCTTAATCACTAACCATGTAGTTCCTACTGGCAGAGATCCAAAAATGAAGCATCCTAGCACTTATATTCATGCACTAGGCGCCCTGCTTTCAACAGGCTCAAAAATGGATGTGGCTTTATTAGATCATGTAAGAAAAACTCTTTTACACGCTCCTGATTTCACTACAACAGAAGTCATTAATGCTCTAAGCCCCAAACAGGCTCCCAATCCAAAGCCATCACCAAGCCCCTGGTGGGCAGCGGTATTTTCCTAATTTCTTTTTAAGACAGCCATTGTTAAACGGGTATCTGAAATTAATTGATCATGTTCATTTTTAATCGTGATATGCCATACATGAGTGCTTTTACCAATATGCACGGGATGTGCGCGCGCAATAACCCAACCTTCTTTAATGCTGCGAATATGGCTGGTATCAATCGTTAAACCTACGCAATAATGCGTATTTAAATCCACTGCTAAATTAGCTGCCGTACTGCCAGTGCTTTCAGCTAGTACGCATGAAGATCCACCGTGCATAATGCCAATCGGTTGTTTAGTGCGATGATCAACAGGCATACGCGCTTCTAAATAATTATCGCCTATCTCAGTAAATTCAATACCTAACCACTCTACCATATTGCCTTTTCCGCGTTCATTAATAGCGTCTAAGGTCATTAATTCTTTATTTATTTTCCAAATAGCAGTCATAAGTTCTCCTACGATAATAATTTTGCTAAATTTTCCGGTATTTTGGCAGGACGTTCCGTTTTAGGATCAACGCACACCATTCGCGCCATACCCTTGGCATACATTTTTTCTTCTCCTGGCGCATAAAAATCGTATTCTAACGTAAAAGAACTACGCCCTTTATGGATCACATATTGTTTGATCTGCATGGTGCCGGGATATTTAAACGATTTATAAAATTCACAGCGAGTTTCAGCCACAAAATAATGATAATCACCTAAGGCATTATCTTCTAGCACTTCTCTCAACCATTGAGCCCGTGTTTCGCTCATAGCATCCAAATATCGTGCCTGGTTTACATGACGATAAGCATCCATATCAGGCCAACGAATGGAAAATTCTACGATATTGAGTAATTTTCTATGATTGTTATGATCAGTCATTTGCATTAATCCCTATTAAAAACTCGCTAAAAAGTATAACATATTCCGCTATGATTACTGGACACCCCTTTGAACGTTACCGCCCTATTATTGATGACTGGGAAGCTTTTACCCACAGTGTAGATCAACCCTTACCTCGTACTTTATGGCTTAATCCTTTAAAAATATCTACTCCCGCTACATTAGCTTGCGATTGGGAAAAATCTCCATGCTGGCCTAGCGCATATTCACTTCCTCCCAAAGAAGAAGATAACCCAGGTGCGCATTGGGCTTATCATGCAGGGCTTTATCACTTACAAGAAATTGTTTC
Source organism: Gammaproteobacteria bacterium (assembly GCA_965279305.1). GTDB lineage: Bacteria > Pseudomonadota > Gammaproteobacteria > JBIOEC01 > JBIOEC01 > JBIOEC01. The sequence goes on from OZ257143.1 coordinate 1,620,001, forward strand.
TATGCTGCCCGTTTCACTACTGGATCCTAAACCGGGTGAACGTATTTTAGATTTATGTGCAGCGCCTGGTAGTAAAACCATGCAAATAGCATTGGCTATGAAAAACCAAGGCACGTTGGTAGCCAATGATAAAAGCTATAATCGCAGTAAAGCGTTACGTTTTCATTTAGAGCGCTTAGGCATTACTAACGTGAGCACGACTACGTATGATGGAGTGAGTTATCCTAAAGGTGCGGGATTATTCGATAAAGTATTAGTCGATGCCCCTTGCTCAGGCGAAGGAACTAATAGAAAAAGTGGTAGAAAAGCTAGCGGTAAAATAACCAAGAAAAACAGTAGTGCGTATGTACTATGGAAAACCATACCCAACGCTCATAATGTTCAGCACATGCAAAAACAATTATTGTCTCGCGCCATCAATTTATGTAAACCGGGCGGATTAATTGTTTATTCCACTTGCACGTATGCACCTGAGGAAAATGAAAATGTAGTCAATACTATTTTAGAAAAGCATTCTGACGTAGAGTTATTGCCCATTCACTTTTCGGGTTTTAAAACTACCCCTGGCATTACCGAGTGGAATGGTGAGTGTTTTCAAAAAGATCTAACAAAAACAGCAAGAGTGTGGCCGCATTATCAAAATACCGGTGGTTTTTATTTGGCCTTATTGCAAAAGAAACCAGCACCGTTTGAGATGGTTTTAAATCATGAGTCTTTTGAAGATTCTGCTGCTTTAGAAGAATTTTTAAAATACACAGAACCTTTTAATTTCTCCAAAGAAATTTTGGAAAACACACATTTTTTTAGAGTATCTAAGCTAGGCATTTATGCGATTAATGCTGATCATCAACCTATCACCTCTCCTAAACCCGATGCCAGTGGATTATTTGTATTAAAAACCCATATGCAATATCCCAAACTAACAACTGCAGGCGCACGTTTATGGGGACATTTAGCCCAACAGCAAGTGGTGGAATTAAATGAAACTCAAATAGAAGCCTATTTAAATCGGGAAGAAATAGTGATATCTCGTGATCAAAAAGAAGCATGCCCTTACACGGGTTATGTGATTGTCAGATATCAAAACAGTGGTTTAGGAATGGGATTATTATTGCATGCAGATAAAGAAGACAGAGGAAATACGGCGGATAAATGGCTATTAAAAAGCTTATATCCTAAAACTTAGCCCTATTTATGCTAGATCTACTTATCTAGGCGGCCCCACAAGTCATAAGCATCTGCTTCTTCAATTTTTACATTAACTAAATCGCCAGGACTTAGTGAAAATTCTCTTGGTAATATCACATTACCATCGATATCAGGAGCATCACCTCGCGTACGACCTATTGCTGCTTCTTCTGTGACCGTATCAATTAAAACTTGTTGAACCGTTCCAATTTTTTTATGTAAACGCTGTTCACTAATATGAGCTTGCAACTCCATAAATTGAGCATATCGTTCTTGTTTTACTTCTTCAGGAATAGCATCGGGTAAATCATTTGCTTTAGCACCTGGCACAGGAGAATAGGTGAAACACCCTACTCTATCTAATTGGGCTTCTTCAATAAAATCTAATAGTTCTTCAAATTCATCATCCGTTTCGCCGGGAAAACCTACAATAAAAGTGCTGCGCAAAGTAATATCAGGGCAAATTTCGCGCCATTTTTTAATACGCTCTAAGCTATTTTCTGCATTGGCTGGGCGTTTCATAAGTTTTAAAATACGTTTGCTAGCATGCTGCAAAGGCATATCTAAATAAGGTAATATTTTTCCTTCAGCCATTAGCGGGATCACTTTATCTACATGAGGATAAGGATACACATAATGCAATCGAGTCCAAATACCTAACTCGCCTAAAGCCTTGCATAAATCATATAAACGGGTTTCGTATTCTTGTTTGCGCCATTGATCGGCTTGATATTTTATATCCACACCATATGCGCTCGTATCTTGCGCAATAATCAGCAACTCTTTAACGCCTGATAATACTAAACGATCAGCCTCGCGCATGACTTCACCGATAGGACGACTGACCAAATCACCACGCATAGAAGGAATAATACAAAACGTACAACGGTGATTACAGCCTTCCGAAATTTTTAAATAAGCATAATGCTTAGGGGTTAGCTTAATCCCTTGAGGAGGCACTAAACTGGTAAAAGGATCATGTGTTTCAGTGATAGGAAGATGTTGATGAACCGCCGAAACCACTTCTTCGTATTTTTGAGGGCCTGTTACTTTGAGCACATGAGGAAAGCGCTCTCTAATGTCGGCTTCTTTAACGCCTAAGCAACCCGTTACAATCACTTTGCCATTTTCAGCCATGGCCTCGCCTATAGCGTCCATAGACTCTTCTACGGCGCTGGTAATAAAACCACAGGTATTCACGATAACCAGATCGGCTTGATCGTAGCTTGGCACCACAGAATAGCCTTCTGTACGCAATTGCGTAAGAATACGCTCGGAATCCACCAAGGCTTTAGGGCAACCTAAACTCACAAACCCAATACGAGAAGCTGACATCTTATGATCCTGCTTATTAAATTAAGAGCATATTATATCAAAAATAGGGGTTTCTTGACCAGGTTTAAATACTAAGCTGTGGAGAGGCACCTAATTCGAGTTTGGCGCGCCGGTAAAAGGGTAATGGCATATTCACTTTGCCATGTCCAAATGCAGTGGTATGTAGAACAGGAAACGTGCATGATCCCGCAAAACGCTTCAAGGTTCGTATGACGGCTTTTTGCTCTTCATTATCATGGTAAATAAAATCGCCTAATATTAACGCTTTTACTCCTTTAAATACGCCTACTCGATTAAAATAATTTAAATAACGAGAAATTTTATGAGGGCGTTCATCCACATCTTCTAAAATTAATATTTTATTTTTAGCATCAACCTGCCAAATATCTTTTATGCTAATGGCTAATAAACTCATATTACCACCACATAATAGCGCTGTTACTGATTTTTTCTTTTGAGCCGCATCGTTTAGTGCGACTAGCTGGGTAATTTGAATAGGCGCTTTGCGATCATAAACCAAAGACATCACTGCATCTCGTGAAGGTTTATCAATCTGATTTTTAACCAATTGCATAATGCCAGGCCCATGAACTGTTGGCCAAGAAAAACGTTGATTCATAAAATTAATAAAAGCAGTAAAATCACTAAAACCCATTAATAATTTAGGTTTAGCTTTTTTTATTTTCGCGGCATTGGCTTTTAGATAAGGCAAAATATCAGCAGTGCCCTCGCCTCCTCTAAACGACCATAACACATCGTAAGAATCATCGAGCATGAACTTTAATAAAATATCAGCCCGTTCTTTTGCAGATAACCATTCTTGATTGCGCGGATGAAAATCCGCTTTTAAACTATAATGGCCTGCTAACCATTCTTTAGCAGATTGAGGATCAGAATCTTGTTTGCAAGGTGAACCCGTGCGAACTAAAGCAATATGAAGTTTCGTCTTAGCACTAGAGTGGTTCATATTTTACAGCTAAGCCCCGCGCCGTATGTATCACCACATCTTTCATGCATTCTTTTACGGCTGCATCAAAGGCTTTAATAATATCACTCATTTCATTTCGCTTAGCCTGAATACGATGTGTTGTAGTAAAAGAATAATGCAAATTACTATCAGGCATAGCTAACAATTTACCATTTAAGGTAACTTCTATTAAGGGATTTTCATTATTTGACTCATAGTTTGCATCAAGAGCGACTACTTCCAGTATTAGCATATAATCTGCTAACGTCTCAGCTGCACCATAATACACATCATCCGCTACTTTATTATTTTGCAAAGACTCGGTAGTGACCATACCTATCATATCGCCTACCGGCATTACCCACCGCGATCCAGCATAATAATCTACTTCATTACGTGCGCGTCTTAAGATAATGCGCTGGGTATCTAGCCATTCTGAAATGGCAGGTCTCTGAACACCTAAACGAATAGGTGCTGAATCTCTTACCATAATCACTTCTTCAACTGGATTCAGCACATAAAATGCATGAACATCTTCATTTGAGGTTAACAACGAAGAGCACCCTGTTATAAAGGCCAACAATATACTTAAAGCTACATATCTCATTCTTCCACCTTGTATCCATCATAGCGAGGTTGATACAAAATCCTAGAAGGATTTTCCTGCAACGATTTAGATAAGTTTTTGATCTCAATAGCCGCTAAACGACTATCTCTTAAGAAGTAGTTTAGCTCATGAAAACTCTCTGTGCTAAATTTTTCAAACTTTTCTAGTGTTTCTTGTGTTTCATCTAAAATTCTATTAATTTCTTCTTGGTGAGCCGAAATATTCTGACTAAATTTTTCAAAATTATGCAAGGTATTAGATGCAGAGCTAATATTGTCATTATTAAATAAGACTAATAATTGATCAGCTACTTTAGTATAAGTCTCAACCAAAACGGGTAATTCTTTAAAAAGTTTTGCAAACCCAGATTCTTGGGCGTAAATCACCACATAATCTTTTCCTGGCGCAGGTAGAAGAATAGGAGCCGTATCGCTTTGCCCTTCCAATTCTAAATAAGTTAACCCCGTAACCCCTACCACTTGTAAAGTCGCTTTAACATCTTCTCTCAATACAATGTTAGAATCGATTTGAGCTAATATTTTTACATATTGAGGTAATTCTGGATCCAATAGGATTTTTTCCACACGCCCTACCTGCACGCCTCGATATTTCACCGCACTCCCTTGATCCATGCCGCTAACCTGCCCTGGAACAAAGATGACGAGTTTTTTATAATCATGGTACTCACCCCCACCCATTATCCAAGCGGCAAACACTATCGCACCCACACTAAACGCGAGTGTAAATAATCCTACTAAAAAATAATTCGCCCGTGTTTCCATTATCTTTCCTGTTACATCATTATTGATGAGAAATCAAACTATCCATGCTTGCTTACCCCTGCATCAACCAAGCGCTGCGCTCTAGGGCCGTGAAAATAAGCTTGGCACCAAGGATTTTTATTTTTCAGTAATCCTTCTAAGGTGTCGATAATAATAGCTTTATCTACAATAACTGCCACTCGGTCACAAACACTAAAAATACTATCTAAATCATGGGTTACCAGTATAACAGTAAGACCTAAGCTTTTTTGTAAATCCTTAATTAATTCATCAAAAGCCGCGGCGGCAATAGGATCCAAACCTGAAGTAGGCTCATCCAAAAATAAAAGCTCAGGATCTAAAGCCAGCGCTCTAGCCAGTGCAGCTCGTTTGGTCATACCTCCTGAAAGTTCAGAAGGATATAAATTAGCAGCATGAGGAGGCAGACCCACTAAGCTAATTTTAACTTGAGCAATCGCCTTTCTTTGTTCTTCTGTTAAATTAGTATGCTCTCTCAAAGGTAGTTGAATATTTTCAGATACCGTTAAACCCGAAAATAAAGCACCGTTTTGAAACAAAACACCAAAATGCTGTTGCAAGGCCAACAATTCTGTTGAATTTAAATTAGCAATATCTTTACCTAAAATGAGAACTTTTCCTGAAGTAGGTTTCTGTAAACCTAACATGGTTCTCAATAATACTGATTTACCCGTACCTGAACCTCCTACCAAGCCCACTATTTCATGGGGGTATACTTTTATATTCAATTTTTCGTGAACTCTATTTTCACCAAAACGATTACAAATGTTCTGCAATTCAATAACTGGCTTTTCCATACATTACACGTTCATTTGGGTGAATAAAATTGAAAACAACGCATCGGCTAGCATGACCAAAAAAATAGATTCCACTACCGCCTTAGTCGTCATTTTTCCTACGCTTTCTGCTGAACTCGTTACTTGCATGCCTCTCAAACAGCCCACTAAAGCAATAATCATTGCAAAAAACGGTGCTTTAATAATTCCTACTAAATAGGTAGACACTTTAATAGCTTCATTTAAGTGTCCTGTAAACTGAGACCAAGAAATTCCCATCGTCATAGACATTAAAAAGGCGGCGCCTAACAATCCCATCATATCGGCAAAAAAAGTAAGCAAAGGCAATGTGATAATGAGCGCTATCATTCGCGGTACCACTAAAACAGAAAAAGGAGACATGCCTAAGGTGCGCAAAGCATCCACTTCTTCATTCACCTTCATCACGCCAATTTCCGCAGCAAAAGCAGATCCAGAACGGCCTGCCACCATAATCGATGTAATAAGCACGCCCATTTCTCTCAATACAGAAATAGCCGTTAAATCAATGGTATAAATTTCTGCACCATATTGTTGTAATTGGTGAGCACCTTGATATGCAATAACAATACTGATCATAAAAGACATCATAGCGATAATAGGAATAGCATTAATGCCAGTCTCTTCAATATGTCTAAATAAATCAGGCAATCTCCATTCTTTAGGGCGAAAAATACCGGCAAAAAAAGTAATAACCGTTTGCCCCATAAAAAGAGTGAGAGCGGACAATTGATTTGCCATTCCAACGACAGCTTTGCCCGAGTTAATCACCAAACCCGCAATAGAGCTGGTTTTAGCTGGTACAGCGGGTGATTTAGATTTTGAAGCTTCTTGAACACGTTTAAAAATAAGTTCATGTGCAGGGGGAAGCTTTTCTAGACTGACATCAAATTTTCTTTTTTGTAATTGCTCGAACCAATCTAACAACATCCAAGCACCAGCAGTATCCAGATGCGAAATACCTTTAGGATCTAGATGAATAGTTTGAGTTTTATTCAGCTGTGATAAAAGTGACTTGAAAGATTGAGTTAACTCACCAGAATTACGAATAGACCAAACTCCGCTTAAAGAAATGGTAATCGTTTTGCCTTGAGTATTGATTGTATAAAAACGCTTGTCTTCCATGACTTCTCCAATGAACTACTAGAAGCATTCTGCTCTAAATAAGAAACAACCGCAATCCTCTCCTCCCGGTCGCAATGAGAAGAGAGGGATTTCGGTTAGCGAACAAAGAAGCCGCCTTTTCAGGCGGCCATAGAGGAACTACTTCTGCTTGGCTGCCTTACGCGCCGCTTTTTCTTCCATCATCGTGCGTAGTTGCTGCTGTTGCTCAGGAGTCAGGATCTTAAAAATATCCGAGTTAAGCTTAGCTCGTAATATCAACATTTGCGAGAGTAAATCGCCTTGATGTTTAGATAAAGCTGAAATTTCTTTTGCATCAAAATTAGATGAATAACTTATTTCTTTAATCTTCATCATATTGGCATGCATTTCTTCATGAAGCTTAGTCGCTTCCGGTGTTGCTTTGTCTATTAATTGATCAGCCTGCACTTGTTGCTCTGCTGTTAAGTTAAGCTTTTTTAACATACGCTTCATTTTATTGAAGTCTTTCATTCCGTAGGTTTGTTGATCAGCGCTCACTGTGCTCGCGGGAGCAGTCGCTGGCGCTGCTTGTACCGTAGTGATAGCTGCACTAAACAACAATCCAGACGCTAATAAAGCCGTGCCTACTAATTTTGCATGCTTTTTATAGTTAGTCATAATACTCTCTCCTTAATAGTTTAAATAAGGTTCAGTGTATCGCGGCAAGTGCAAACATTTGTTCTTGAAATGCAAAGAATTGTAAATCTTTAAAAACTGCCTTGTTAAGGGGCTAATCATTCAGCATAATAAACTTGGAAACTTAACTATCTAAAGTTAAGCTCAACAATGTTAGCGGTTATTTTTAGAGTATAATCTATAAAACGGAAACTGGGGACGAATATGCCACATATTTTACTAGCTGATGATGATGTCGAATTATGTGATCTGCTAGCACAATACTTAAAAGCAGAAGGATTTGAAGTGAGCGCTGTTCATGATGGACAACAAGCCATTTCGGCACTGCAATCTTCTTCCTACGATCTTCTTATCCTAGATGTGATGTTACCCCTACTCACTGGCTTCGAAGTTCTACGCCAGCTCAGAGAGCATTCTAAAGTACCCGTACTCATGCTTACCGCCAGAGGCGAGGACGTAGATAGAATTGTAGGTTTAGAAATGGGTGCTGATGATTATTTGCCCAAGCCCTGCAATCCTCGTGAGCTTGTGGCTAGAATGAGAGCGATTCTTCGTCGATCACAAAAAAATGTAATTAAAGAAAGCGATATTATTACCGTAGGCGATGTCAGTATTGATTTGGGCAAACACCAAATAGAACTTGATGGAAAAGAACTGTCAGTTACCAGCACAGAATTTATGATCTTAGCGCTCTTGCTAAGGCATGCGGGCAGCGTGGTTAATAAAGATTTATTATCTGAAAAAGCCCTAGGCCGCAAACTCACGCCTTTTGATCGCAGCCTAGATATGCACGTGAGTAATTTACGTAAAAAATTAGGCCCTTATGCTAATAAAAAATCACGCATTAAAACCATACGCGCTGTAGGATACCAATATATTTTGCCTAATGCTTAAAGAGAAACCATGAACACTTTTTATTTAAAAACATTTTTACGTTTCTGCGCCATTACTTTAGTATTGGCTTTAACCAGCACGGCTGTATATTTTGCGTTTTTTTATGAAAACCCTCATGTGTTTCCTCACCGTTTATTATTCAAAAGTTACGCCTCTGCTGCCGTTTCTGTGTATGAAAATGGAGGAAAAGAGGCTTTTTCAGAATGGAATATGCAATTAGAAGAAGATCGCAATATCCATATGTATCTTTTAAACAATGCTGGACAAGACGTTCTCGATCGCACATTGCCTAAATATGTTAAAGAAGCACTTAGTGAACGCAGTCTTACACAAGAAAACACCCCACCTTACTTTGTGGGCATTGCTAAAAAACGCCAAAAATATAATCTTATCTTCACCCCTATTGTTTCTCAGCAAGGGAATCATTATTTAGCGATTACTGATTTACCTCCTATAAAAAGAACGGCTGTTCATGCCATCTCTACCCCACAAAATTTAGGTCTACGTTTGTTGACCGTGATTGTTATTGGTGGATTAATTACCGCGTGGATCACTTGGTATCTCACTCGTCCTGTTAATAAACTTCGTAGAGCCACTCAAGAATGGTCTACCGGTAATTTATCGGCTCGTATTGGTACCAATTTAGGAACACGCCAAGACGAAATTGCAGCTCTTGGACGTGATTTGGATCATATGGCAGAGCGTTTGCAAAACCTGATGCAAAATCAGCAACAATTATTGAGCGATATTTCGCATGAACTTCGCACTCCACTTGCTCGCTTACAAATTGCTTTAGGACTGGCGCGTCAACGTACTAACGGGATGGCAGAAGCCGAGCTGGATCGCATTGAACGTGAGGCAGAACGTTTAAACGATATGATAGGCCAAATTTTATCGGTAGTTCGTTTAGAAGCCGCGACTCAAGTAGAAAATAAAGAAGAAACCGATGTTGTAGATTTATTGAATGCAATTACTAATAATGCACAATTTGAAAATAGCAGCACGCAAAAAACAGCCAGCATTCAAATAGCCAATGCCATTCCTAAAATCCAAGCCAATTCACAACTGATTTATAGCGCACTTGAAAATGTGATCCGCAATGCTTTTCGCTATACGCCGCATAATACTAATATTGATATTCAAGTTAAATATTCATCATCCGATAAAGTGATCCATATTACCGTTCGCGATCAGGGTTCAGGTGTTCCAGAAGATAAACTCAACCAAATTTTTGAGCCATTCTTCCGCGTAGCTCATGCTAGAGAGCGCGATACCGGTGGATATGGTCTTGGATTAGCTATTGTAAAGCGCGCTGTTGAGTTGCACGGCGGCAAAGTATCAGCTGAAAATGCAGCAGATGGCGGACTTAAAATTCACGTCACCTTGCCCATCCAATAAGCATTATACTTCTTCGATGACTTCCTTGAGTGCAGCGGCACGCTTAGATAAAAATAATCCGTACAAGGGAATACTGCTGAAGAATATCATGCAACCGTAGAATAATAATTCTTGGCCTGCGCTAAACACAGCCCACATCACGTAAACACCTGCCAACACAGCGACGACTACTTGCCAAACAGATTGCTCTTTAAAGCGGCGACGAGTAATCAGTAACGACATTGCAGTATATAAATACGGAATTAAAGAAGACAATACAGCTAGCAAAATAATCAATTCAAATTGTTTTACCAAATGCTCATCAGCGGTTAAAAATAATAAGCCCGTTATTAACATCGACGTAAAAATAAGCCCATATACAGGCACGCCGCGTTTATTACGTTTAGCAAAAAACTTAGGGAATAAATGATCTTTAGCAGCGGCCATAGGCACTTGCGCTTGCAATAATACCCAACCATTTAAACAACCAAAACAAGAAATAATAGCACCGGCTGCAATAATCCAACGGCCCCATCCACCTGAATCAAAACCTACTGTATTAAAATGTCCTAAAATAACGGCAGCAGCATCAGCATAAGGCGACGTGCTGGCTTGTAATTCTGCATTAGGGATAATACCAATAATCGCTATTGAGCCTGCAATATAAATAACAGCGGCAATGGAAATACCAAAAATAGTAGCACGAGGAATATTTTTTCTAGGGTTTTCTACGGAATCAGCCGGTACGGTAGCCGATTCTAATCCAATAAACGCCCATAGAGTTAACGTAGCTGCCAAGCTTATAGCTGAATAATCTGACATTACCGGATCATGCGTAACGTTAACGCTTTCGAAAAAATGTTCAGGATTAATAAAAAACCAACCAAAAATAGCGACTAAGCCTAAAGGAATAATTTTTAATACTGTCGTTACGAGCTGAACCATACCGGCTTCACGAACACCCGCAGCATTAATTAGCGTAAGCAACCAGACCGTTCCAATAGCAATCGCTAAGCGCAAAGGAATATTACCTTCGAGTACCGGAAAAAATACCTGTAAATAACCTACCATCGCAACTACAATAGCAGCGTTACCAATCCATAGTTGGATCCAATAACAATAAGCGGTTTGAAAACCAATAAATTGTCCAAAGCCCGCATGAGCATAAGCGTATGGCCCGCCGGTTTGAGGTAAAACGCGACTTAAATAAACAAACACCATACCCAGCATAAAAGCGCCGGTGGTGGTGAAAAACCAAGAGACCAAGCTAATGCTGCCAATACTGGCCAAACTCGCTGGCAATAAGAAAACCCCAGAGCCAATCATATTACCTGCTACCAAAGCAGTTAACATCCAAATACCTAGCTTACGGTCAGCTTTTACTACGGCCATGGGATTTTCCTTATATAAGTCAGAAGAAATTGGAGTATAGCAGGTTTAGAAACCACTTGAAAAATGAGTTATAAAACTTTGTGATAAATGGGTTTGGGTAGAATAAAAGGTTTTTTTGAGCCTTCAATGGTTTGCAAACTTACAGGCAAATTAAATATTTTTTGGATATTGTCAGCCGTTAAAATAGTTTCAGGAATGCCATTGCCTTCTTCTTTTCCTTCATCTAATAAAATCACTCGATCGGCATATTGCATGGCTAAATTCAGATCGTGAACCGTTAAAATAATGCCTATATTTTTTGAAGCCAGCTCACGTAAATAACGAAGCAACATATGCTGATGCGCTAAATCCAGCGCTGAAATAGGCTCATCCAATAACAAATATTTTGGAGAATTATCATGAGAGGATAATTGAGCAAAAATCCTGGCCAGCTGCACGCGTTGTTGCTCACCACCCGACAACTCAGAATAAAATTTGCTTTCAGAGCCATTCATATCCATTTTAGCTAAGCATTCTTTTGCTATTCGTTCATTTTCAGCATGAGTACTATCATGAGGAGTACGGCCTAGCAACACTACTTCTAATACCGACAGCGGAAAAGGAATATCGCTTTTTTGCGGCAACACGGCTAATTGCAAAGCACGTTCATTAAGAGAATAGTCTTTTAATAGTTTTCCATTTAACAATATTTGCGCATCCGCGTGTGCTGATATTAAATCGCCACATAAAGTATTTAATAAAGTGGATTTACCTGCCCCATTAGGCCCAAGCAATATCAATAGTTCGCTAGGCTTTACGGCTACTTTATCTATTTCTAGCACAATGCGATTTTTTCGTTTGATTTGAATATGATGTGCTTCTAACATTATTTTTGCCTCATAATTAATGCTAGAAAAAACGGCGCGCCTAATAGTGCGGTGATAATACCAATAGGAAGCTCAGCAGGAGCAAACCAGGTACGAGCACCTATATCGGCTAACATCAATAAACAACCGCCTAATAAACCTGAAGCAGGCAATAAATAACGATGATCCGTACCTATACTCATTCTAATAATATGCGGCACCACTAATCCTACAAAACCAATAATGCCGGCTACTGCAACAGTAGCAGCTACCGCTAAAGCGCTGGCTAATAAAATAATATTTTTCGTTTTTTCTACCGCGATACCTAGATGGCGTGCTTCTGTTTCACCTAATAGTAATGCATTTAAAGCTCGTGAAAAAAATGGCAAAGTAATCAACACAGGCAAAACAAATAAAGTAAGCAATCCTAAAGATGACCAAGTAGTATGAGCCAAACTACCTAACATCCAAAAAGTGAGTGAGCGCAAAGTGGTTTCAGTGGCAATATAACTGAGCAATCCAATACCACTCATCGCTAACGCATTGATGGCAATTCCTACTAATAATACTGCGCCTAATGATAAACGATTTTGGGCAGTACTTAATCGCATTACAATAATAGTGGCAATAACACCACCGACAAAAGCAGATAAGGCCACAAAAAAAGACATCCACTGCCCTAAATACAAAAATAAATGTGCACCTAACACCAAAAGAGTAGCAGCACCTAATGCCGCACCACTAGATACACCTATTAGACTAGGATCCGCCAAGGGGTTTCTAAATAAGGTTTGTAATACCGCACCACTCATTCCAAGTGCAGCACCTACTAACAATGCCAGTAATGCTCTAGGTAAACGTAATTCGGTTAGCACATATAAATCGGTAGGTGATAAAGGGGAAAACGAAATATGGCTGGCGCCTATTAATAATGAAGCACCTAAAATCGCTAATGACAAAAATAATAAAGCCAGTAAAAAACGGCTAGGCTTAATGAGCATTATCTCCGCCATATAGTTTGTCAGTTAAAGCCAGTGCTGCTTCTCCTGTACGTGGGCCAAAATTGAGTAAAAAGCCCATATCCATGGCAATTAGATTTTTTTCTTTAGCGGCATTGGTTTTTTGAAGACCAGGCATTCTCCAAAGTGCATCTACACCACCTATAGCAGCTAAACCATCATCCGTAGTTAAAATAACATCTGGGTTTAACTCTTGAATAGCTTCTGGTGTTAACACTCTATAACTTTCAAATTCAGTTACAACATTTTGTGCGCCAGCTAAAGTGATCATAGCGTCGGCTTCCGTATTTTTACCGGCTGTCATCGGTGGACGGCCTGGTACGGCTAATAAAAATAATACTTTTTTAGGCGTGCTATTTTTTTGTTTTTCTTTGGCCAATTTTAAATCATCTTGAACCGTATTCCACAATGGTGCTGCTTTTTCAGGATTACCCAATATGGCCGCAATTTCGTTAATGCGTAGTTTTACGGTTTCAATAGTAGGCGCCGAAGGTAAACGCACTACATCAACACCTGCTTTTTCAATTTGTTTTAACACAGGCTCAGGTCCTGCTGCTGATGTTACTATTAAAATATCCGGCTTTAAACTTAAAATGCCTTCCGCCGCTAAGGTACGTTGATACCCTACTTGAGGCAATTCTTTTACTTGCGCAGGCCAGGTACTGCTAATATCTACACCCACTACGTTTTTTTGACCACCCAAAGCAAAAATGGTTTCTGTAGCGCCACCGCCTACTGACACAATGCGCCCTTGATTTCCATTAGCATTTGCGTTTACCAGAAGTGGTAAAAAAACGAAAATTGTTAATATCAGCTTTTTAATGTTCATAATATGTCTTCCCCTCACCCGCTCAGCCCTCTGGGCTTCACGACCTCTCCCACAAGGGGAGAGGTGATTTTTTTATTTTACCAAACTTTCGGCCAAAGCGCGCCAGGTTAAATCTTCTGGAATGCCAGGCTTACGTTTACCAAAAAATGTAACAATAAGCTCTTGAGCTTTATCATACAACTCTAAAGAGGTCACTATACCATCCACAGTGGGTTTTCTTACTATCCAAGCATGAGCAACCTGATCTTGACGAAGATGTAAGTTGAATTCTTTATCTAAAATATTAAACCATCCTGGGATTAGTTTAGTATTTTTTATCTCGCCCGTGTGAATTTGTAGAATATTACCATTCCCTACAAACACCATTAGTGGCAAGTCAGTTTGAGCAGCATGTTCAAGAATAGTTTGAGTACTGTTAATGTCCACTTCTTGAGCCCATTCTGAACCACCTAATCGTAAAGCTTGCTCACGACCTACTTTAAATTTTCTCAAAAGATGATAAAAATCATGGGTATCTTTTAAATTAGCCCATTCTTCTTTTAAGCCTTTTACATCAATCTCATTGTCAGAAAGCAAAGGCGCAGGTATGTTTATGGCTTCTACCAAATGCAAAGGGTTTTGATTGGTATCTTTATAGTCTTTAACCAATTGCTCATAGGCTGCTTTATTGCTTTGATCGGTTAAAAATATTTTTTGAATAGCGGTTCCATTTTTATCAAAAATTTGTAAACTCAAACGTGTTTTACCTTCGGGTAATGCATCGGACACTGCAAAAATAGAATCCCAACGATATAAAAAAATACGAAGTTCAATGCTGTCATTAGCTACCACTCCAATTTTTTCACCTGGGCCTTCAAAAGTAATATGGGCATATTCCCCTTTTCTTTCATGCACAATACTCTCATTCCGAACCAATGACATAATATAGCCTAATTCTGGTAGGCGTTTGATTAATTCATGCCAATCAACTTTTAAACGGGTAACACCTTGTCCGCAACGACTTGCTATCAATTGAGCTTCCGAAACGCCTAGTTGTTTAGCAGCATCGCGCGCACGCAAAGGCCCAAAGCCGTCTTTAGCGACTTTGTGTTCAGTTTGTAGTTGTTGCCAAGCGGCTAATAAAGTCGCAGGATTTTCGGCTAGTTGAATAATGTTTTCGGCGTGCATATTATTTCTCCGCAATGTTATTTAAGTTAGGTTAATTCAAATTTTACAGGCACTTGAAAAGCGGCTCTTACCGCTTGCCCGTTTATTTCATGTGGCATTATTTCCCATTTCATAGCAGCTCTCACAGCCGCTTGATCCAACAATGCGTATCCGGACGATTGTCGTATATCGACATCAGCAGTACGACCATTGGGTTCAACCGTAATATCAATAATGACTACACCTTCTTGTCGTCTACGTTGGGCAAGTGCGGGATATTCAGGCGGTTGCGGTGTTACTCGATAGCGAGGCTCAGACATTACAGTAACCGTTTGGCTTAAACCGACTACTTCACTTTTCTCAGTAACACTAGCATTGGCATTAGCGAGTCCATTCCCTGCTTGATCGATACTTTTATTTTCTTTAGTTTTAATTTGATCAGATTGTTTAATTGTTTTATTTTCACTAGCACTACTGTCTATAATCGCTTTTTGCTCTGCTACTTTTTCTTGTTTTTTTATGGAAGCTTTTTGTGTGGTTTCCGTAATTAATTTTATATGTACAGGCAAGGCTAAACTTCCGCTGTTCATAGTAATTGATTGAGGTGCAGGAGAAAAAGCAGAATACACAAAAAATCCCATGACAAGAATGACATGAAATCCAATAGATAAACCCACAGCTAACATAAATCGACGCCAGTATTTCTCTGGATCAACTGTCAACCATAAAGTATTAGAATGTGTAGCTAACGGACAGCCTAACATCAATCCCCTCTTCCGGCAGCAAGCTGCTGGTACTTTGATAATAATATTGATCAGTAATATTGTTTACCGTCAAATCCACACGAAAATCATCCCAGCCTGGCGATTTAGGTTCCCATGCCGCATACCAATCTAACGTGGTATAACCAGGAATAGGACAAGCATTAGCAGGTACAGGTGAATCAGGATCACAATTTTGAGGCTGGCTCACTTTATCTTGTGACCACGCATTCGTTAAACGAACACCACTTAAAAAAGTGTCTTCATAAAAATAACGACCTACATTTAATATAATACGCTCAGGTGGAATATCGTCTAAATATTCAGTTTGCTCTTGATCTAAAAAATCGCTGGTAATCGGATCTTCATTAATACCTTTTACATATCCATAACCAATGGATGCATACCAATCTTGTATACGATAAGTGGTATCCGCTTCAAAACCGGTTAAACGTGCATTAGGCACGTTTTCATAAATCGTTTGTGAATTAATACCTCTTGTTTGCTGTATTTGTTGTTGAATTAAATTTTGAACATCGTTACGGAAAATACTTAAACGAATTCGTAATTCATCTTCGCAATTTTTGAGTAAATCACTAAAAGAAAACCGCGCACTGAGTTCTTTATTACGTGCTTTTTCAGGCTGTAAATCAGGGTTGGGTGCAAATGTATTGGTTGGAAAATGATATCCAGAAGGATATAACTCATCAATAGCAGGTGCACGAAATGCTTCATCATAAATTGCGTGCAAGCTCATCCATTCTGTGGTTTGCCACGATAATGTGACAGAGCTTGAAACCTCACCTTCGTCTGTAGAAGAAATGGGTACGGTTTGAGGTGGTGTGCCTGTAACCACACTATTTTGGCTAGGATCATTATTAAAATGATCGTAACGAATACCAGGCGTTATACTCCATACTTCCCAAAATGGCACTTCTGCTTGAATATAGCTTGCCCATACATCGGTATGTGCATCAGGAAATTGTGTACGTTCTTCTCCATTACGTTCGCCTGTGGTTTTATCTTGATACACTTCGCCACCATACGTTAATGTGGTGAACGTAAAATAAGAAGAATTGCGTGCGTTCCAACCTGTTGTTTGATATTCAGTCACGTCACGTCTGTCAGCACCACCTGCCGTATCAGAACATTCACCTAAACAATCATCGGTTACTTGTGTATCGTTATAATAAAGCGTACTCGTTATATCTAACCAATCATTATTCGGATCTTCGTATTCGTAAGTAGCATTCCAATTTTGCTGATAAATATTTTGTTTTACTAAAGGATTTTCCCCCGCATCAGCATTTTGACGCGGATCAGAAGGTACATCTTGAAAAGCATCAAATGCCACATAGCTCACACGTAATGTTTGATGATCAGCAAAATGAGAAACCCATTTTGCCATTCCAGAACGATCCCAATAAGCAGAGTCAGGAATAGTTTGATGATCACCGGCCGTAATATCGTGTGTATTACGATAAGTAAAATTCATTAACACTTCATTGTTTTCATCTAATTTGCCGTAAACTGAATCACTGGTATACAACAAATCATCAGCACTGCCGGTACCGGCTTTTACTTTTGCTCCTACGGTTCGGCCTTCTTTTAATAAATCGCTAGGATCGATAGTAGTCATGTTTACCACACCACCAATCGCCCCACTTCCCCATAGAGAACTACCAGGACCTCTGAGCACTTCGATTTCTTTTAATAATTCAGGTTCAACGAAAAAAGAACCTTGATGACCATTTTGAAAATTTTGGCGGGCGTTATCTAATACTTGCAGCACTTCTTTGCCGCTTAAACCACGAATATTAATTTGCTGAGATAATTGTCTAGGCCCTTGGTTAACGTTCACGTTAGTGAGCTCCTTCACGCCTTCGGCTACGCTTTCGGGTTGCTGAATATCGAGCTGCTCTTGATCGACTTTATCGATAGACTTATCAGTTTTAAATGCATCTTCTTGGGTTTGAGTGGCGGTAACCACTACCGTATCCATATTAATAATGGGTAAATCATCGCCTGTTGGCTCTGCACGAGCTTGCGGTAATAAAGCTGCCGATGCCAACACACTAATGGCGGCCATTAAGATCCGAGGCCTACTGCTCATGCTTCTTATCTCCAGACTTCTGAACTATCCTACATGTCTATTCTAAATGATAATGATTCTTATTTGCAAGCCCTGCTAGTGAGCAGAGTAATAAAGAGAGGCAATGGCTTTGGTCGAGTCAGGCCAAGCATCTATACTTCTTAATACTTGATCGACAGCTTCGGGGTTATTGCATAGCAGCACTAAATCACAGCCCGCTCTTAAAGAGAGCCGAACGCGTTCAGGGTAATTGCCCACCACTTCCAAGGCTTTCATGCTGACATCGTCACTAAAAATAACGCCCGTAAAACCTAAGCGCTGTCTTAATACGGTTTGGATCCAAAAAGAAGATAATGTTGCAATGGCATCATTCATAGCAGGGTAAAGAATATGGGCGGTCATAATAGCCGCTAATAAACGTTCTTTGATTAATTCCTGGAAAGGATAAATATCGTTTTGTAACTCATCAAAAGTGCGATGATCGGTAGGCAAAGCCAAATGAGAATCTATCTCTACCCCACCATGGCCGGGAAAATGCTTACCCACCGCTTTCATGCCTGCTGATAATAAGCCTTTGATATATTCTCTAGCCAAAATAACCACCTTAGCGGGATCTTGGTTAAAAGAACGACCACCGCGCAATACCACGCTTTGGCCATAATCCAAATCGAGCACCGGTGCATAATTTAAATCGATGCCTAAACTAACCAATTCGCTAGCTGCGGTTTGTCCCCATCTATAAGCTTCTTTAAGCGCATTGACGGGATCTTTTTCATAAAGCTCACCAATACTGCCCATAGCTGGAATAGTGGTAAAACCTTCGTGCCAGCGCTGTACCCTGCCACCTTCATGATCCACGGACACTAATAAACGAGGTGAGCGCAAAGCGTGAATATCTTCGATAAGGGCTTTTAACTGGGTCTTATCTTTGAAATTACGGGTAAAGAGAATAACGCCGCCAACCATAGGATGAGTCAGTCTTCTGCGATCGTCGGGGGTGAGAGTGGTGCCAGGGATATCAATAATCAGAGGGCCTAGTGATATCTGTGGCTTCATCCGCTATTCCTTCGGTGCATAGAAGGGAGCTGGAAAAGGCATTACATTACTCTTCTCAGGCACCTCAGAGATTTTGGCTACCCCTTCGCGTGCGACTTCATCAATACGTAAAATGGCTTGTAAGGGAATATAAGTGCGGATAACATCAGAGAATTCTTGGCGTAAACGCTCTTCGCCTGGATCGACAACTACGCTAGTAGACTCACCAAACATCAACTCTTCTGCCTCAATGAAGCCGAAAAGATGGCTTTGGAAAATGTCTTTTGCATAAATTTCGTACATCTTGCCCTGGTTAAAGAACAGGATTTTGTAAACTACTTGTTTTTCCATGAGAGGCCTAACTATTAAGAATTAGATAATACTCCTGAAATTTTAACATGAAATCTAGGCAAGGGATAGGCTGACCTATATGAAAATAGCTAAATATCTGTATAAAAATTGACCTTAGCACCGGCCTACGACCAAGACTGATTCAGACTTTATACCTCTGTAGATAGGTAAATCACTGATTTTGCTCATTTTTACTAGTCAAATACCTCTTTTATTGCCAAACTTGATATACAAAACCTATTGAAGTGACAACTTAAGATATCAATGGGGATCGGCAGTTGGATAAGCAGTAAATAAGAGAAGTATCAAACTTAGATAAATAGAGGATGATATGATTCAATTTAAGCTATCTGATTTAGAACAGTGCTGGTTGCACGGGTTTAAGTCGTTCCATCAAAATGTTGATGAAACTGCTAACCCCTACACCGCAAACACTAAACAGGCGCATTACTGGCGCGAAGGCTGGTGGGAAGCTTGCTTTAATATCCACAACCTTAGTAATGTTTATAAAAACCACTATAACGCTACTAACATCAACCGCTTCGCTAGCTAATCTTAGCCTGGGCTAAACGGCGCACAGTATTGATCATGGAATAAAATCCATTGGTTCGACTAGGCGTTAAGTGCTGGGCTAATCCCAATTCATTAAAAATATCTGGAATATCCAGGGCTAAAATGGTGGCAGGCGTTTGGTTATTGCACAAAATAAACACAATCGCTATCAGCCCTTTAACAATAAAGGCATCGCTATCACCCCAGAACCTCAAGGTTTTCTCCTCGTTTTGCTCTGCGGTAATCCACACTTGTGAAGCGCAACCTCTTACCTTATGGGCATCGTTTCTAGCCTCTTCAGGGAAAGGCGGCAACTTCTTGCCCAGATCAATCAAGTAGGCATACCGCTGCTCCCAGTCATCAAAAACCTTAAACTGTTCAATCAATGCTTCTGGGGTTAGGTGTGGTAACATAATGATATGGCTATTCTTAAAAAATACAAATCTTGGGCTTGGTTTATCGGGCTGTATGCAGCTGGAATGCTAGGTATGCTCTTGCTGGCCAGCAGCATTAAATGGCTATTCACCCTCTTTTCCTAAAAGTAGAAAGAAGGCGATTGTTTAGCACTATCATTACGTTTGCTAGATAAATGCTCCAAATACGCTTTATCTATATCGCCTGTAATATATTCCCCGGTAAAAATAGAGCATTCAAACTGCTTAAGCTCAGGGTTTAGCTGTTGCACGCTATCAATGAGGTCATCCAAATCTTGATAGAATAATTTATCAGCACCCAAAAACTCTCGAATTTCTTCATCCGTACGATTATGCGCAATAAGCTCATCTACTGCCGGCATATCAATACCGTACACATTAGGGTAACGGATTTGAGGAGACGCTGAAGCAAAATATACTTTTTTAGCACCGGCTAATCGTGCCATTTGAATGATCTGTTGGCTGGTCGTTCCACGCACAATAGAGTCATCCATCAATAAGACATTTTTGCCTGCAAATTCATCGGTAATAGCATTTAGCTTTTGGCGAACCGATTTTTTGCGCAATTTCTGGCCAGGCATAATAAAGGTACGACCAATATAACGATTTTTAACAAACCCTTCTCTTAACTCTACACCGAGCACTTGAGCTAAAGGAAGTGCCGATGTACGGCTAGTATCGGGAATAGGCATTACCACATCAATATCATGATCAGGCCATTCTTTTAAAATTTTCTCACCTAATTTAAGCCCCATATTTAAACGAGCTTTATAAACCGATACATTAGAAATAATAGAGTCAGGACGTGCTAAATACACATATTCAAAAATACAGGGCGTGTGTTCTGCTTTAGTGCAACGACGCTGGTGTAATTGCCCTTTCGCATCAATAAATACCGCTTCACCTGGCTGCACATCGCTAATGCGAGTAAAGCCTAATACGTCTAACGCTACACTTTCAGAAGCCAGCATATATTCACGACCTTCTGGTGTTTCACGATAACCATAAACTAAAGGTCTAATACCATGAGGATCGGTAAAGCCTAAAACACCTTGGCCGGTAATCATAACAATAGCCGCATAAGCCCCTAAACAGCGTTTATGCACTGCGGTCACGGTATCGAATAAAATATCAGGGGTTAAAGTTTGAGAAACGCGAGCCTGCAGCTCATGTGCAAACACGTTTAATAAAATTTCAGAATCTGAGCCCGTATTAATATGGCGTAAATCGGTGCGAAATAAATCTTCTCTGAGAGCATCCGCATTGGTTAACGTGCCGTTATGCGCTAAGGTAAGCCCATAAGGTGAATTGACATAAAAAGGTTGAGCTTCTGCTTCGCAGCTGCTACCCGCAGTAGGATAACGAGTATGCCCCATTCCCATTGTGCCTTTTAAATAAAGCATATGTTCGTTGCGAAATACGTCACGAACTAAACCGTTGGCTTTTCTAAGATATAAGTGAGCTTGATCTGATGTAGCAATACCCGCAGCGTCTTGTCCACGATGTTGGAGCACCATTAAGGCGTCGTAAAGATCCTGATTAACAGGATGATGAGCGACAATTCCTACGATTCCACACATACGTTTTGCTACCTATGACGGGACAAATAAGGAAGTGCCATTATACACCCAATAGTGGCTATTGCGCTAGTTTTATAAGTGACTATTGAGTTTTCGTATGTGCAATCGGTTGGGCAGGCTGCACTTTTCCTGGGTAAGAAAAAGAAGGTGTTGCCGGTTGTTGAGCTGCTGGTGGCTGCTGAGGAACAGCAGGTGCCGGTGGCTTTTCCGTTAGCGCTTTAGGAGGCGCTGCTAACATAGATTTTTTTTCTTCTTTATTTTCATTAGGCTTTAATGCTTTCACCCAAGCCAAAGTAGCCTCTTGAGGCACAAAAGATAAAGTCCATTGAGTAAATGGTTGTAGCGCAGGAATCAACTTAGCTTCATTCCATACGGGTTGATTAACTAGAGGAGTAAGACCAGCCGCAATAATCAGAATCACACTAATAAAAACGCCTCTTAATACACCAAATATACTACCTAATAATCTATCAGTGCCACTCAAACCACTGCCGTTAATTAATTGGCCCACGGCATAATTAATGAGACTTCCTAAAATAATAGTGGCAATAAAAAGGCCAGCAAATGCCGCCATAATTCGAATTTCATTAGAGCCAATATGATCCGCAAGCCAAATAGAAAGCGCAGGCGTGAAATGAACAGCCACTAAAATAGCAATTAACCAGGTCAGCAGAGAAAAAATTTCACGCGTAAAACCGCGTATTAAACTAATCACCGTGGATAAGGTAATAACCGCTATCAGAAACCAATCAATCCACGTAACATCCATTTTTACCCTCTTTGATTTACATCACCCAATACATATAAAATAGGCTCATAAGGAACCACAACACCTTTCAATTGAAGTTGTTCATTCAATTGTTGCTGCACGGTATGCGCATTTGCCGCTGCTAATTCAGGCCCCACTAATACATTATACAAATCACTGTCTGATGCTTGCAAATAAGCCGCATAACCCTGTTGCTGCAATTTTTGCTCTAATTGTTTTGCAATAGCTGGATCAGAAAAAGATCCTACACGAATACTCCATGCTTCAGCACCTTCTTCAGACACGGCATAAGATAATGCTTCCGCTCTTGCTACATTGCCAGCCGGTGTATTTTTACTATGAGATAATTGTTGATTTAAAGCCACTTGATAAGGATGTGAAGTAACATCTCTGTATTCAGGTGTTAGCAATACGGTATTATTGCCATCGAATACAGCGGGTATTACGGCGTTAGCTAAGCTTAATAGAAATAGGGCACCTAAGAGGCGCTGTTTTAAAAAGTCCATTTTTTTTCTTCCTTTACTTCATCCATGAAAAAACTCAAATGATGATTTGAGCGACTGTGTGAAACGAACCAAAAATAACCAGCTTCGTTCTTTCTTTTACCTTTGCTTCTGCTAAGGCAACTTCAAATGCTTTTTTAATACTGGGATGCACATGTACTGTGGTATTTACCTGCGAAGAAACTATTTTACCTAGCTCTTGCGCACTCAATCCACGATCCACATCCAAACCTGAAACATGCCACTCATCAATGGTGTTGTTCATCGCTTTAACACAAGCACTAATGTCCTTGTCTTTCAGCATACTAAAAACCGCTACCGTATGATAAGAAGGATTTTTTTCCTTTTCACCCTTCAGCGCGGCCGACAATTCTACAACACCTTGAGGGTTGTGCGCTACATCAAACATTTGCCACACGGGCTCAGTGATCACTTGCTGCCGTCCTGGCAAGTGGCATTTTTTTAATGCCGCCTTAATATGATCAAGAGAAACCAGCAATTCATGCTGAAGTAACTCAACTACCATTAAGCTTAGCGCAATATTATCAACTAGCAAGTGATTTTTGGGTATATCGTTAAAAATATTTTTAGCACTTTTCCAGGTGAAAACATCATGATCTTTACTTGTCACTTCAAATTGATCACCGAGTGTAAAAACGGTGCAGTTTAAATTCTTGGCGGCTTCATCAATATTGTTTGGCAGGTGACGCCCTGCCACCAATGGGATCTTTTTTCTTAAAATGCCGGCTTTCTCTATGGCTATTTTTTCTACTGTATCGCCTAACCACTCTTGGTGATCTAAACTCACCGTCGTAATGACGGCTACATCGGGATCAATAATATTCACAGCATCCAAACGCCCGCCCATTCCCACTTCGAGTATCACAATGTCTAAACTCGCTTCCTGGAAGATATAAAATGCAGCCAATGTCGTAAATTCAAAATAAGTGAGACTCACATCCCCTCTTACTTGTTCAATTTTTTCAAACACTTCACATAACTTTTCTTCGTCAATTACGCGACTATTAATCGCGAT
The DNA here is from genome assembly GCA_965279305.1 of Gammaproteobacteria bacterium. Taxonomy (GTDB): domain Bacteria; phylum Pseudomonadota; class Gammaproteobacteria; order JBIOEC01; family JBIOEC01; genus JBIOEC01. The sequence goes on from OZ257143.1 coordinate 1,644,107, forward strand.
ACGCTCTGAAAAATGCCATAAATGTGGCGAAGTGTATGCACCTACTTGATAACCTGCTTCGCTATAAATAGATGCTAAGCTAGTGACACAGGTTCCTTTTCCATTGGTTCCTGTCACTGTCACCACATGTGAAGCGATTTTTTGAATGCCTAAGGTATGCGCTACTTCGCGCACACGCTCTAGCCCCAAATCAATAGACTTAGGGTGCAGCGTTTCTAAATAGGAAAGCCATTGCGAGAGATTTTTATTTGGCATATTTACTGTGGGCTTGGTAAGTGCATCATCTTAGCTAACAAACGAGCGATGGTATCGCGCATATCACGTCTGTCTACAATCATATCCACAAAACCATGTGTTAATAAAAATTCACTTTGTTGGAAACCTGCAGGCAACACTTGGCGTACCGTTTGTTCAATAACGCGCGGGCCTGTAAAACCAATCATGGCTTTAGGCTCTGCAATATTAATATCGCCTAACATTGCCAAACTGGCGGTAACACCACCATAAGTCGGATCGGTTAATATACAAATATAAGGCAAGCCATTAGCGCTAAGTTTAGCCAAAGCAGCACTGGTTTTTGCCATTTGTAATAATGACAAAACTGACTCTTGCATACGCGCACCCCCACTGGTGGCAAAGCAAATAAAAGGGGTACGGTTTTTTAAAGCTTCTTCTACACCTATCACAAAGCGCTCACCCACGGCAGTTCCCATGGAGCCACCAATAAAACTAAATTCAAACGCAGTAGCCACTAAGTCTACGCCTTTTACCTTGCCTCTAAATACCAATAAAGCATCTTTTTCGCCCGTGGCTTTTTGAGCCGCTAAAATTCGGTCTTTATATTTTTTGCTGTCTTTAAATTTCAAGGGATCGCCAGAGACTACGTCTTGAGCCAGCTCCTGACCCGAACCTTCGTCCAAAAACATCATCAGACGTTGTCTAGCGCCCACACGCATATGAAAGCTACATTTAGGGCATACCTCTAGGTTACGCTCTAAATCTTTAGCGTAGAGCACCTCAGAGCAATTTGGGCATGTACGCCAAATTCCTTCAGGGAACGCTTTCTTACGCTCAGTAGACTCTGTGCGTATTTTAGGGATAATCTTTTTTAGCCACGTCATGGGGTAAATCCTCTCATTTCTAACCCATTAGCATAGCGGATCTGGCCAATTCTGGCTAGACCACCCTTATTTGAGACATTTTTAAAGTGCTCTTTATTTATTCAGTAGAAATCCCTACAATGCTGGCAAGGAATAGCATTAAGGACAGGATATGGCAGACACACAACATCATCAGTTGATTATTTTAGGTTCCGGCCCTGCTGGATATACCGCGGCCGTTTATGCGGCACGAGCTAATCTAAAGCCCGCGATCATTGCAGGTATTGCGCCTGGTGGGCAACTAATGACTACCACTGATGTTGAAAACTGGCCTGGCGATATTGAAGGCCTACAAGGCCCTGCCCTAATGGAACGTATGAAAGCTCATGCTGAACGTTTCAATACCACACTCATTCAAGATCATATTCATATTGCTAATTTAATGGTAAAACCTTTTTTACTTACCGGCGACAACGCCATTTATTCTTGTGATGCTTTAATTATTGCTACGGGCTCTTCAGCGCGTTATTTAGGTTTACCTTCAGAGCAAGCGAATTTAGGCAAAGGTGTATCCGCTTGTGCAACCTGCGATGGATTTTTTTACCGTAATAAAGCGGTGATGGTAGTCGGTGGTGGAAATACAGCAGTGGAAGAATCTCTGTATTTAGCTAATATATGCTCTCATGTCACTCTGGTGCACAGACGTGATAAACTACGGGCTGAAAAAATGTTAACGGATCAACTTTTTAACCAAGTAGAAAAAGGAAAGATTACCGTTATTTGGGATCACGTGATACAAGAAATTTTAAGTGATGCTAAAGGGGTTACAGGCGCTAAAATACAGCATATTCATACTCATGAGAATCAAGAACTCAAAGTGGATGGTGTATTTATTGCGATTGGGCACAACCCTAATACGGAAATTTTTAAAGATCAGCTTGATATGAAAGAAGGCTATATAGTCGTAAAAGGAACGGGGCATAATCATGCCGCCGCCACTTCTACGAATATTCCGGGTGTATTTGCTGCAGGTGATGTGGCTGATCCCGTTTATCGCCAAGCCGTTACTTCAGCAGGAACCGGTTGTATGGCTGCATTAGATGCTGAAAAATATTTAACTTCATTATAAGGAAAAAGTATGTCAAAAGAAGATCAAATAGAAATGAAAGGAACGGTTGTTGAAACCTTACCTAATACCATGTTCCGCGTGGAACTGGAAAATGGCCATATGATCACGGCACATATTTCCGGCAAAATGCGTAAAAACTATATACGCATTTTAACCGGGGATAAAGTAGTGGTTGAAATGACCCCTTACGATTTAACAAAAGGCCGCATTATCTACAGAGACATTTGATCTTCTTCAGACGATTGCGAGCGTTTATTTTGTTTCAGACTGCCTGGTTTATAATGAAAATCTAAGGCTTGTTCCGCATTAATAGTCACATGCACTTCGCCGCCATGCACTAATTGACCAAATAACAGCTCATTCGCTAATGGTTTCTTTAACTCTTCTGCTATTAATCGTCCCATAGGTCTCGCACCCATCGCTACATCATAACCTCGCTCTGCTAACCATAAACGTGCATTCGTATCTACATCTAAATGCACATGTTTTTGATCCAACAATGCTTGTAGCTCAACAATAAATTTATCTACTACATGCAAAATAGTTTCCGGTGTTAATGAATGGAAAGGCACTACCGCATCCAAACGGTTACGAAACTCAGGAGGAAACATATGATTAATAACAGCAGAGCCATCAATACTATTATCTTGTTCAATAAAACCTACAGACGATCGCGCCATTTGCGAAGCCCCTGCATTACTGGTCATAATTAAAATTAAATGACGAAAATCAGTTTCCCGACCATTACTATCGGTTAATGTTCCGTGATCCATTATTTGTAATAATAAATTAAAAATATCAGGATGCGCTTTTTCTAATTCGTCTAGCAATAAAATACAATGAGGCGTTTTATGTACAGAATCGGTTAATAAACCGGCTTTTTCGTAACCCACATATCCTGGAGGCGCACCAATTAAACGAGAAACTGAATGTGATTCCATATATTCAGACATATCAAAACGAATAAGCTCTAAATCCATCAGTTTTGCTAACTGACGCGCCACTTCTGTTTTACCTACACCAGTTGGCCCGGTAAATAGGAAACTACCAATAGGCTTACGTGGATCACCCAGCCCTGCTCTCGCTAATTTAATCGCATTCGCCAAACGATCAACTGCTTCATCTTGACCGTACACTAATAATTTTAAATTGCGATCTAGCATTGAGATCGCTTTTTTATCATCAGCAGACACATTACGCGAAGGCACATGCGCAATTTTAGCAATAACTTCTTCAATATCTTTAATCGAAATAAGCTTTTTATCGGTGGCTTTTGCTGTTAAACGAAAATGGGCGCCCGCTTCATCTACCACATCAATCGCTTTATCAGGTAAGAAACGATCAGGAAGATAACGCTCGCTTAATTCAGCCGCCGCTTTTAATGCACCCGCTGAAAATTTCACATCATGATAGGCTTCTAATTGAGGTTTCAAACCATTTAATATTTTAATGGTTTCTTCAATGGTAGGCTCGAGCACGTCGATTTTTTGGAAACGTCTGGCAAGGGCTTGGTCTTTTTCAAAAATGGTTCTAAATTCTTGATAAGTGGTAGAGCCAATACAACGCAACTCACCTGAAGAAAGAATCGGTTTAATTAAATTAGCCACATCCATTACGCCGCCAGACGCTGCACCGGCACCAATAATAGTATGAATTTCATCAATAAATAAAATAGCATAGGGTTGCTTAGCCAGTTCATTTAAAAAATACTTAAAGCGTTTTTCAAAATCACCGCGATATTTGGTTCCAGCTAATAAAGCCGCTAAATCTAGCTCATAAACCACACTACCATTTAAAATTTCAGGTACTTTCTTTTCTACAATTAATTTGGCTAAACCTTCGGCAATAGCCGTTTTACCAACACCAGGTTCACCTACTAACAAAGGATTGTTTTTGCGTCTGCGGCATAAAATTTGCACGCAACGCTGAATTTCATCTTCTCTACCAATAAGTGGATCTATTTTACCCATCTGCGCTTTAATATTCAGATTCGTAGAATATTTTTGCAAAAACTCTTGAGAAGATAACTGGCCATCTTCCATTTCTTCTTCCATTTCTGGCATAGAAGGTGGCTGATCGGTGTGCGGTTGCACGCTAGGACCACTCATTTGGCTAAGGAAATTCACTACATCTAAGCGATTTACATTCTGACGCTTAAGTAAATACACAGCCTGACTTTCTTTTTCAGTAAAAATAGCTGCTAATACATTGGCACCGTCTACATCTGTTTTACCAGAGGATTGCACATGAAATACAGCTCTTTGCAAAACTCGTTGAAAACCCAGCGTAGGTTGTATTTCTTTTATTTTTTCGCCCTCTGCTAATAGAGGTGTTGTTTCTGCAATAAATTGTTTTAATTCACTGCGTAAAGAAGACAGATCCGCTCGGCAGCCACGTAACACATTGGCAGCAGAAGGATTATCCAATAGCGCTAACAATAAATGTTCTACTGTTAGAAACTCATATCGATTTTCATGTGCTTCTTTAAACGCTAAATTTAAGGTAAATTCTAAATCTTGATTTAACATATCGTCCCTTATTACATGGCTTTAATTAGTGCATCTCCAAATGCTGTAGTACTTAATAAAGTAGCATTTTCCATTAAACGTGCAAAGTCATAAGTGACTGTTTTATCTTGAATCACTTTTTCCATTGCGTGAACAATCAAATCAGCAGCGGGCGCCCAACCCAAATAGCGTAGCATCATTTCCGCTGACAAAATAATAGAGCTAGGATTCGCTTCGTTTTTTCCTGCATGTTTGGGCGCAGTTCCATGAGTGGCTTCAAACATAGCGGTGGTGTCGCTTAAATTAGCGCCAGGAGCAATCCCAATTCCCCCTACCATAGCTGCCAAAGCATCAGAAATATAATCACCGTTCAAATTCAATGTAGCAATAACGCTAAACTCGCGAGGGTGTAATAATATTTGCTGTAAAAAAGCATCGGCAATCATATCGTTAATAATAATAGATTTTCCGGTGTTAGCGTTTTTAATTGATTTCCATGGCCCACCTTGATAATCAGTCGCTCCAAATTCGTGTTTGGCTACATCGTATCCCCAGTTTTTAAAAGCACCCTCGGTATATTTCATAATATTGCCTTTATGAACCAGAGTAACGGTAGGCAGATCATTATCGATAGCATGTTGAATAGCACGGCGAACTAGGCGCTCTGTTCCCTCTTTGGATACCGGTTTTATTCCTATACCGCAATGTTCAGGAAAACGAATTTGAGTGACTTTCATTTGATTACGTAAAAAGTTAATCACTTCTTTCGCACCCTCAGAATCGGCAGGCCATTCAATACCCGCATAAATATCTTCCGAATTTTCACGGAAAATAATCATATTCACATATTCTGGGTGTACAACAGGGCTAGGCGACCCTTCAAAATAACGGATAGGACGCAAGCAAAGATAAAGATCTAAGCGCTGACGAAGCGCCACATTAAGAGAGCGGATCCCGCCACCCACTGGTGTGGTCAGAGGGCCTTTGATTGAAACTTTATAATCTTCTACGACTTTTAAGGTTTCATCAGGCAGCCAGGTATCGCCACCATAGAGTTTATTGGCTTTTTCACCGGCATATACTTCCATCCAGGCAATGGAGCGGTCTTTCCCATAGGCTTTGTTTACAGCTGCATCCACTACTTTGCGCATTACCGGAGTAATATCCACACCGATGCCATCGCCCTCAATAAAGGGTATAATAGGATGGTCAGGCACATGTAAAACCCCGTTTTTTGCTGAAATCTTCTCTCCTTGAGGGGGAAGTGTAATGTGCTGAAAACTCATGGGAACTTCTCCTTAGATTCAACTTAATTCTAGGGAGTAATTATAGCATGAGTATTCCAAGATGAAATCGTTTAAGACTAGTTTGAGATCCGAGATGAGTACAAACCCAAAACCTAAAATAATCGTTGGCATGTCTGGCGGTGTTGATTCTTCAGTGAGTGCCTGGTTATTGCAAGAACAAGGCTACGATGTGTCTGGCCTGTTTATGAAAAATTGGGAAGAAGACGATACTGAAAACCATTGTTCCGCCGCTACGGATATGGCCGATGCTGAAGCTGTTTGTGAGCGTTTACATATTCCTTTTTATAAAGTCAATTTTGCTACAGAATATTGGGACGATGTGTTTGAATACTTTTTAACAGAATACAAAAATGGTAGAACACCTAATCCGGATGTGCTTTGCAACCAATATATAAAATTTAGCGCCTTTTTAGATTATGCAAAAACTTTAGGCGCAGATTTTATTGCCATGGGACATTATGCCCGTTGCATTCCGCCTACTTCAGAATATCCCTATTATCAATTACTCAAAGGCGTAGATCCTCAAAAAGATCAAAGTTATTTTTTATATCGATTAAATCAAGAGCAACTATCGCATAGTTTATTTCCTTTAGGTGATCTCCATAAAACCCAAATTCGCGAATATGCTACACAACTAGGTTTTCCTAATCATAATAAAAAGGACAGCACCGGAATTTGTTTTATTGGAGAACGCAAATTTAAAACTTTTTTAGAGCAATATCTTCCTGCTCAACCGGGAGCCATTGCTACTACTGAGGGCGAAGTCATCGGTCAACATCAGGGTCTTATGTACTATACTATCGGGCAAAGACAAGGGTTGGGCATTGGTGGTTTAGCAAATAAATCTGAAGAACCTTGGTATGTGGTATATAAAAATTTAAAAGACAATGTATTAGTAGTAGCACAAGGCGAAAACGACGCATTATATTTAGATACATTAATAGCAGATGATTTACATTGGGTTAGTGGCGGATCTCCTGTGTTACCACTCTCCTGCTCTGCCAAAATACGTTACCGCCAAGCGGATCAAGCCTGCACTATTACTGCAAAAGAAGATGGTAAAATAGAAGTGCATTTTGCTGAACGTCAACGCGCTATTACACCCGGACAATCTATTGTATTTTATGATGCTGATCGTTGTTTAGGAGGCGGAGTTATTCAATGAGTATACATAATAAAGAAAGAACATTAGCGCTGGCTGGCATTATGCAATCTTGCACATTAGTTAATCATATTGCTAGAGGACGTTGGGTAGATCCTCAAATAGTAGATATCGCGATTGATAGTATTTTTGTAAAAAATCCAGATCATGTACTTAGCGTTTACCAAGATAAAATGTCACATTTAGAATTTGGTTTACGACGCATGACCGCTTTTTTTCCTAAACCGGAACGTCAAAATGACGGTGAATTGGCCAGTTATTTATTTGGCAGCATTTTATTAGCACGTTTATTACAACAAGATAAAATGCGAATGCAACAACTAGGCACAGCGTTAGAAGCGCTTCATGCCAAAAAATTGGCCGATCCTTCATTGGATAGAGACGATATTTGCACGGAACTTGCCCAGCTTTATGTGGAATATATTGGCAGCTTTAAAAAACGCATTAATCTGGTTGGATCTAAAGAAATCCTTCAAGATCCGGTAGAAGTAAACCGTCTTCGCGCCCTACTGCTTTCTGCCATTCGAGCAGCGGTATTATGGAATCAAGTAGGCGGACGTATATGGCATTTGTGGTGGAAACGTCCCCAAATTGCAGAATATGCTAAAGCGCTGCTTGAAGAACGCATATAATTGCTAACCTTAAAATTAGAACTATACTCTACTGTTAATAGTACATAGTTTTAAGGATTATCATGAAAAATAAAAATACGTGGTTAGTGATTGCCAATGCAATTAAAGCTTATATCTACAATTTAGAGCATCAAGAAGATGCAGTAAAAAACTTACCTGTTTTACTCAAAGAACATCATGAAGCGCCGCTGATTAAAACCTTTACGCATCCTGAAGGCCGCATGCACACTCAAGATTTAGTGAGTGATAAAGATGGCCATTACAGCACACCAGGCACTTCTCAAGGTGCTTATTCAGAACATACTCCCGAGCATCAAATTCAATTAGTAAAATTTGCCGAAGAAATTGGGCATTTTTTAGAGCACGCTCGCACACAACACGAATATGAACATTTAATTATTTGTGCGGAACCGCATTTTTATGGCGTGTTGAAAAAAGCATTGCCACATCATGTAGAGCCATTAATTGCGCACCATATTTTGAAAGATTATGTGCCATTACAAGCGAATGGTTTGAGAAAAGTGATAGAAGCAATCCAAGAAGAATACGAATAAAAGTACGGTCATTGTGAGCGCCCCCTGTTTTATTAGGGGGGCGCGCGACAATCCATCTTTACATATTTTTTTCAGCAAAATCCCAATTAACTAATGCCCAAAATGCTTCCACATATTTAGGGCGCAAATTGCGATAATCAATATAATAAGCATGTTCCCACACATCGCAGGTTAACAACGGTTTCTTATTATCCGTCATCGGATTCGCTGCATTTCCTGTGGCTACTATTTCTAATTTGCCTTCAGAATTTTTCACTAACCATGCCCAACCAGAGCCAAACTGTCCTACAGCTGCTTTAGTGAACTGCTCTTTAAACTGAGCAAAGCTACCAAAATCTTTATTAATCGCATCAGCCAATTTACCAGTAGGTTCGCCACCGCCATTAGGTGCCATAGAATGCCAATAAAAAGTATGGTTCCAGACTTGAGCGCCATTATTAAAAATAGGCCCAGAGGCTTTCATAATAATTTCTTCTAAAGTCGCATTCTCAAACGGGGTGCCTGGTACTAAATTATTCAAGTTAGTCACGTACGCTTGATGATGCTTACCATAATGGTAATCCAAGGTTTCTTCTGAAATATGAGGTTGTAATGCATTTTTAGCATAAGGTAGAGCGGGTAATTCAAAAGCCATAGTAATCTCCTATACCTATTTCTTAGTGTGTGACATTGTAGCCAGAAATCGTTAAAATAGCTATTTAGTCGGCCAATGAGGTTTACCATGAGCAACTCCCCAGATACCCTAGCGAGAATTAAACAGCAGATAGCAGAAAATCCTGTTATCCTCTATATGAAAGGTACGCCTCAATTCCCACAATGTGGGTTTTCAGCTCGTGCTGTAAATATTTTACAAGAATGTGGCGTAGAATTCGCTCATGTCAATATTTTAGAAGAACCTGAGATCCGCCAAGTACTTCCTCAATATGCTAATTGGCCTACCTTCCCTCAGCTTTATATTAATGGCGAGTTGATTGGTGGATCCGATATCATGTTAGAAATGTACGAAGAAGGCGAACTCCAAAAGCTATTATCAGCATGAGTTACTTAATGTCCACTTACAAACCTTTAATGACCATTGAACGCGCCGAAGGCTGCTATCTATGGGACACCGAAGGTAAAAAATATTTCGATACTATCAGTGGTGTTGCCGTATGCAACCTAGGACATTGTCACCCAAAAATCAGTAAAGTGATCCAAGACCAATCTACCAAGCTTATTCATAGCTCCAATTTGGTCAGCAATCCTTATCAAGAAAAATTGGCCACCGCATTAGTTGAACTCTCTGGGCTTAATAATGTATTTTTCTGCAATAGCGGCGCCGAAGCGGTGGAAGCCAGCTTAAAGCTCGCTAGATTATTCGGACACAAAAAAGGTATTGCTAAACCTAAAATCATTGCTATGGACGGAGCCTTTCACGGCAGAACTCTTGCCACATTAAGTGCCAGCGGCAATCCGAGAATTCAAGCAGGCTTTACGCCACTGGTGGAAGGATTTATTCACGCGCCTTATGACAATACTGAAGCACTGCGAACACTCTTACAAGAACACAAAGACGTAGTGGCCATTATTTTAGAACCTGTGCAAGGTGAAGCGGGTGTTAGAGTGCCACGAGATAATTACCTCGCTGCAGTACGCGCACTCTGCGATGAATTTGATTGCTTGATGATCTTAGATGAAATTCAAAGCGCCGTAGGACGCACCGGCAAATGGTTTTCCTATCAGCACACCACCATTAAACCCGATATCGTCGCCCTCGCAAAAGGTTTAGCTAACGGTATTCCTATAGGTGCATGCATTGCAGGTCCTAAAGCCAGCCAATTATTTCAATACGGAAACCACGGCAGCACTTTTGGTGGAAACGCATTAGCCACTAGTGTTGCCTCAGAAGTGATTAAAGTGATAGAACATGAACAATTACTAGAAAACGCCACCGAGCGCGGCGCTGAACTAATAGAACAATTTCGCACACAGCTAGCCGATTGTCCTCATGTAAAAGACATACGCGGCCAAGGATTATGGATAGCCATTGAACTCGACAGGCCCTGCGCAGACGAAGTACTAGCAGCGGGCCTAGAGCAAGGCATGCTACTCAATATGGTACAAACCACCACCCTACGAGTAGCCCCTCCCCTTATTATTACATCTGAAGAAGTACGCCATATAGCAAACAAAATTTCTCAAATAGTTCAAAACTTACCTTAATTTAAAAGTACAATCTCAATACACAACTCCGCTGCAAAACAGGTCTCATTTCCTTGGGTTTCACCAAAGTCTGCAGAGAACCGAAACCTATCTTTCGATAGGCAAAATAGAGGCAAGCAGCTCAATAATCTGGTATAGTATTGAATATTGTTTACGAATATAGTATGATAGTTAACTACAATCATAGGACAAACAACGCACCTCAACCTAATTTAAGGCCTAAAGCGGGCATATATGACACCTGTTATCTCTCTGTACCCATCTTTGCAAAACCCTGATCTTTACGATGCCATTGTTATTGGGGGTGGTTTTGCGGGTACTTTTAGTGCTGTAGATCTGGTAAAAAAAGGCTACAGAACATTACACATTAATCTAGATCCAAGCATTCTTGGAGACAGCAGCTCAAGTGATAATCAATGCTTTAAAGCCCATCTTGGTGTTCACTATATGGGAGATGCTCAAACCGCTTACCAATGCTTAATAGGTTCTATCGAATTCGCCAGAGACTTCCCCCAGTTTCTTGAAGGGAAGATAGGAGACCCGTGGAGACGTGGCCGTCACTATGTGGTTTCAAATTCTTTATACCAACCCGAACCACTATGTGAAGAATTAGTAAATCTATATAGAAGAAAAGTAGAAGATGATGAACGAAATGCTGTATTTGGTGATCCTGACGACTTAATCAAATACTTAAATCCTGAAGATTATCCTTATATTGCAAAAGAAATCCCCTACACTAATGAAGCTTTTTCTTTAGATATTTGTTATGCAATCAATCCATCCGATATTAAAACTCATAAAATATATCTTTATCTAGAAGGCAATCAAATAAAATACAAAGCGCTTAACAAAAAAAGAGAACTTCAGGAAGTTTCAATTACAGATGATGAAATGCCTGAAGCGGAATCAATAAAAAATGTTTTAAGATCAGAAGGTGAAAAAGAGCTTACACCCTCACAGAAAAAATCCATTTATTCAGTTACATCTAAATACGATCCTTTTTTTTGCGAAGAAGGTTTAATCGAAACAATATATGTAAAAACTGCTATTGAGACACCTGAATCTCAAATTAACATTTCAAAATTACGAGCTTATTTACAGCAAAAGTTAGCAAAACATGAAAACTATACATTTTTACCCAACACTCGAGTCACTACTCTTAGCTTTGATCCAGGTACTTTAAATTATCAAGTTGGAACTGTTACAACTGAAGGTGGAACCGTTAAGCATAATACTTATACTACTGCTGGGATTATCAACTGTTCATGGCACAAAATTGAAGAACTGGATCGCCAACTGGGATACATTGGAAAAGATGAGCAAATAGTTAACTCTGCTACTGGCTCTAAAAAAATCAAAAAAGAAAGAGTTGTTAGAATTAAAATCAGCTTACTAGTCGAACTTCCTCCTAGTCTTAAAAATGTTAATACTTGTATTTTTTCCTGTGGACCTCACTTCTCTTTTACAAACCTTGGTGATGGAACCGCTATTCTTACCTATGAACCCGTCACCAATGCAGGTTCTTATCGAGCAGGTACAGTAATTCTTAATGATGATATACAAGCATTTTATAAAGAAAAATTAGTGCCTGAATCTGGAAAAGGAAAAGAACTTGCTGATAAAATTATGGATGGTTGTGCTAAATACTTTCCTGATTTAAGAAGTCCGGAATGCAAAGTGAAAAAAGTACGTTTAGGACATGTGAAAATTTTCGTTGAAGAAGGCGAAAGCTATTCATTAACCGATAAAGATAGTGCCATTCATAAAAGACAAGAAACAGGTGTCGAACCTAAAGGTCTTTGTTTTTTTGATTTCTCCGGTATGAAAATGACTTATGCTATCGGTGGAGCTAAAGTGGTTGGAAATATGCTTGAAGCCCACTTTTTTACAAGAAGAAAATTATTAGAAAGAGGCTCAACAACATTAGCACCTAATAAACACGTTGGAGAGCTTCTACGTCGAAAAAACATGGGATCTTTTTACAATTATATTCTCTATAATGTATTTAGAAACTTCACTGTAGATACCACTCGTTCTATATGTGAGAAAACATTTTCATCAAATGCATCAAGTCCAGATATGATAGCCTCAGAAATTGAAAATATTGATAGATTCACTAAAGCAACTATTATGGAAGGAATTCAGCAAAGAGCCTCACTAGTAGCTGAAATTAATGCTCTTGCTCCTGAGCCAAAATCCATACTAAAATCTTTCACTGCTATACCTGCTTAGGATGTGTGATAGCCCATTCATTATAAAATTCTTTGGCTTCATCTAGCGCATCAATAGTTTCTTGATAATATTTAGACACTTCTTCCATATTATTTTGCTTAGCTGCAGATTCAATTGATTTAATAACAGCTTCTAAACGCGGTAATCCGCAATAAGCTAAGGATCCTTTTAACTTATGAGTTACATTCTGTAGCAAAGGTAAATCTTGATTTTCATAAGCTTCTATTATAGTTTCTCGATTTTCATCAAAATCTTGTGCTAGGGTATGAAAAAGCTCTTCTAACATGCTTTTACTTTCGCCAAGGCGAGTATTCCATAAATTAAAATCAACAACCACTTTTTTTTCTTGGGTATTAATGGGCTGATTCAATAAAGAAAGAATTTGATCAGATTTTTCTGGAGACAAAGGTTTTGATAGCACTTGTTGCATTCCTGCAGCTAAGCATTCTTTGGCAATGGCCTCATCAGCGTGTGCTGTAAGAGCAACAATATAAGATTTTTTACTCTTATTATTAACATCTCCTCTTATCTGACGTGTAGCTTCTATGCCACTCATTCGAGGTAAACCCACATCCATATAAATGATATCGTATGGAGTAATAAAACTGAGCTCTATGGCTTCTTCACCTGACTTAGCTACATCGACTTTAAACCCCATGCTATTTAACATTACTGTACCCATTTTTCTAGCCAGGGAATCATCTTCTACTAACAATATCTTTAATTTTCCTACTTCATAACTAACCGAACCTTTTTTACTTTCTTTGGTTTTCTTTTCCAATGCAACAGGGGCTATTTCCTCAGCATAATCCGTTTCTACAACATCGTTATCGTTTTCTAAAATTGAACGTTTAAACGGCAATATGGAAGTAAAAATAGATCCATGGCCTTCTTCACTTTCAACATAAATTTCGCCTTGCATTTTTTGGACATAGTCTTTAACCACATGTAATCCAAGCCCTGATCCAGGATATTGCCCTTCAAAAGAAGGATTTAATCGGCTAAAAGGTTCAAAAATAGCATCATGTTTCTCTTCTGAAATACCAATTCCGGTATCAATAACACTAAACCTTAATAATATTTTATCGTCAGATTCTTGAGCTTTTTCAACCAATAACCTCACGCTTCCTTTTTCAGTAAACTTAAGCGCATTCCCCAATAGATTCATCAAAACTCGATGTAATCGCAAATGTTTTCCTAATAAATAATTGGGCACATCTTCTGCACATTCTATTTCTAATTTGAGTTTTTTATGCTTGGCAACTACTTCATAAGTTTCTCTCAAGCCTTGGAGGAGTTTGTATAGATCAAACTTGACTATGCGATCTTCAAAATCAAAATATTCCTTCTTTGAAACATCAATAATTTGATTGAATAAGCCCATCAACTTCTTACTCGCTTCCCATGCCGCATAAGCATATTCGGCTGAATCTGCTTCTGGGGTCTTGCCTTCAGCTATCAAGCGTGTTGCTTGCTGTATGCCGGCTAAAGGAGTTCTAACATCATGGCTTATATTGCGGATAAATTCAGACTTGGCTTTATTAGCTCTTTCAGATTCTTCTTTCGCCTTTTTCAAGTTTTCTTCTAAATGTTTACGCTCTGTGATATCAGAATAAATAATCAAAACACCTGATATTCGGTTCCGCTCATCATACATAGGTACTTTACTAACAAGCATCACCCTTGTAGAACCATCTTTCTGCGTTTGAGTCTCTTCATAATCGAGCTTAGGTTTACCGGTACGAATAATTTCTTTTTCATCAGCAACATAGGCTGCTCTCTGCTCCTCAGTCCAAGGAAAGTCATAGTCAGTTTTACCAATGATATCTTCCGGGGATTTAAGGCCAAGAGTGTCAGCAAATTTCTTATTACAACCTAAAAAAACAGAGTTAGTATTTTTCCATACCAAAAAGTGAGGTACATTATTAATAATGGTATTTAGGTATGAAGCGGCGTTCTTTGAGACATGCTTACCTTTTGGTGTCTTATAAAACAGGCTTTTAAGCTTTTCTTTGATAAAATCTAAATTCATAATCTTTGCTTCTTACCTAAAGAAATAGTTGATTAACTTACAATAAATATAACTTCCTTACTTTTTGAGTATATCATTCTTGTCTACTTACAGATATTGGGAAACGGCTCCTTTTCGGCAGGTAAATATCCTACAAAATTACCACTACCATCTATGAGGGATGGGAAAACATTTCTATCTTCCTTAATGGAAAAAATGTTTTTTTAAGCATGATACCGTGCAAGCCATTGAGTATGCTCTCGAGAAAAAGCACTTTCTGCATCATTTATAAAAGCAGAAAACTCTTCTTCAGAGGTACTTACAACAAATTTTTCCGAAATTAGTCCTATCTCATAAGTAGTTAAAGAATAAGTTGCAGATAGCTCTTTATATCGTTTAGCTTGCACCCATACCATTATTAACGAAGCAAAAGTAATAAAAACATCTGAAAACTGATAACTAGGACGCCATATCTTTAAAATTGAAAAAAAGATCGCTGCCAAAGTAATAGCAATTAGTAGACGAAAAAAATAAGTGTCTTTTTTTTGATTAAAGTTTGACTTTTCCTTATACCATCCAAGTTGATCCGCTATTCTTTTTTGTTTATAGAACCTTTTCCTTTCATCTAAACTTTTATCGCGAATATTTTCCATAAACTTTGATATCTGGTTAGCACCTTCTTTCATAGGTGACTCTTTAAAGACACTGGAATTTTCTTTCAAGATACCTTTCAGCCTTACTAAAAAAAGTTGACGAGCTTCAGTATTTGGTATGTCGTAAGGCTCAGCTCTCATCATATAAAGCCAAGTAATTGTTTTTATTGACTCAGCAAGCGCTCTCTGCGCATACCAGGCTTTTTGAGGCTCAAAATATCCTATGTAAAAAGTTACAAAAAGATTAGCGGCCAAAATAGTAGTTTGGATTATCGCAACAGGAGTGCTAGAAGGAAGAGTTGAGGAAATAGCAGCAGCCAATAGGAAAAACAACCCAAATCCCAGCGCCACAAAGAAATTTCTTTGTGCACCAGAAGCTAAAGAATTAGCTGTTTGATAAAGGGATGGATAAAAGGTCTCTTTCATATTATACCCAACTTCTTATATAAGTCTTCTTCATAATAGTAATTCTTCTTTTCACCGTCTCTAAGTTTATGACGTGCATAATTTGCACAAAAGTCATCCAGTGCATGTTTGATGATGGCTAATTTGAATGGTACGTGGACAGCTCCTTTCCCGTCTAAAATTGCAGGGCACAGTGAAGAATCCATCCGTCGATTATTGTTTAAGTTAACTGCAACAATCGCAACTCCATTATCAAGACAGGTCTCAATCTCCCACCTAACATAACGATATAAATTTTTAGTATTTTCCCCAATTAATACTATTGCTTGCTTGGTATTTGCCAAGCGCTCTCTTAATTTACGCTTTACGGTCTCTTCACTTGAATTATCTCTTAACTCATTTAAATCATGTGCATCATGAAAATCGAAGTCTATATGCTCTTGGGTATTCCAACCTTTCATAAAACCATATGCCCACATATCATTGTCGCCATCAAATATCACATAAGTTTTATTTCTATATCCCATGTTCCACCTCGTTTGTCAAAAAAAATAATTTAGCACTCAACAGCCTAGAGTGCCAATTCTAACAAAGCTTTTGCCTCTGTCAAGCGATTGGTTATTTTTTGATCATAAGAAATAATAATTCAGCAAGCTCTATTAAAAATTTAAAATATATTTAAATGGTATCTATACTTTTATCTATTCCCTACATACTGCATTTTCGAAATGTTATACTGACTAACGGTTATAGTGAGGAAAATGAACCTTTAGACTTAGGAAGGTTTATCATCCCAAAGCCTAGAACTACTATGAATTAAAATCCCCATATACAGCCTCAAAAATGAGAATCCCATCTCCCTCTGGGAAAGGCGATTTACTTGATTGTTCATTTAAGATACAACCCAAGTTAAACACAAGTTATCCACAGCTTACTCCACTGTTTTGGGCTTGTTTTTTCATTTCAAACGCGCTATCTTGTATACACAGGGCGGGAACCCCTAGATATTGTGTTTTATTACTCAGTAAGCCCTATTCTGCTACTAAATCTAGTAATACATGGAAGTTTAAACAGTACAAAAAAAATGGAGAAGATGCCATGGAAACCCCTATCGCCACGTTGGCACGTGTTGACTACGACAATAACAGTGCTGCGAATACACAAGCCACTGATTTTTCAGAACAAATTAATAATATGCTGACTAATGGTCCTTTTAAAGTCATACGCAGAAACGGTACTGTCGCTCCTTATACAGACGGTAAAATTGCGCTCGCCATCACCAAAGCATTTTTAGCGGTGGAAGGCGATAAAGCGGCCGACTCTTCTCGTATTCATGAAACAGTAGCCAAGATGGTATCTAGAATTACCGAGACTTTCAGCAAACGTATGCCTGAAGGTGGCACCTTACATATTGAATATATACAAGACCAAGTTGAATTAGAATTAATGCGCGAAGGCTTACATAAAGTAGCGCGCTCTTATGTGCTTTATCGTGAAGAAAGAAGACGTGCCCGCGAAGCAGAGCAAAAAGCTTCTCAAGTTCAGTTACGCGTTACGTTAAAAAATGGTGAACTAGCTCCTCTTGATATGGCGTATGTGGATCGCTTAATCACGGAAGCCTGCTCTAATCTTGATCATGTGAAAAAAGAAGACATGTTACAAGAAACCGTTAAAAATCTTTATGACGGCGTGCCTTTGCAAGATATACATAAAGCATTGGTGATGACCGCCAGAACCCATATTGAAAACGAACCGAATTACACTTATGTCACCGCTCGTTTGCTTTTAAATGAATTACGCGAAGAAGCCCTCTCCTTTTTAAATATGCCCCATAAATTGGAGCAATTAGGGCAAGCGGAAATGGCAAGTTCTTATCCTGAATGCTTAGGACGCTTTATTAAAGCAGGGATCGAATATGAATTGCTAGATCCTCGTATGCAACATTACGATTTAGATCGTTTAGGTAAAGCCTTAGTTCCTGAACGCGATTTACAGTTTTCTTATTTAGGTTTACAAACCCTTTATGATCGCTATTTTATTCAGTGGGAAGGCATTCGCTTTGAATTACCCCAAATATTTTTTATGCGCGTAGCGATGGGTTTAGCAAGCCAAGAGCAAGATAAAGAAAAGTGGGCGATTGAATTTTATAATGTGCTCTCTACTTTTGATTTTATGAGCTCAACCCCTACTCTGTTTAATTCAGGCACATTGCGCCCTCAATTATCGAGCTGCTATTTAACGACAGTGCCTGATAATTTAGATGGTATTTATAGCGCGATTAAAGACAATGCCTTATTACAAAAATATGCAGGCGGTTTAGGAAACGATTGGACACCCGTGCGTGCACTCAATGCGAAAATTAAAGGCACTAACGGTAAATCGCAAGGCGTAGTACCCTTCTTAAAAGTGGCTAACGATACTGCTGTAGCGGTTAACCAAGGTGGAAAACGCAAAGGCGCTTTATGCAGTTACTTGGAATCCTGGCATTTAGATATTCTAGAATTTTTAGAATTACGAAAAAATACCGGTGATGAACGTCGTCGTACTCATGATATGAATACCGCGAATTGGATCCCTGATTTATTAATGAAGCGGATCGAAGAAAACGGTAACTGGACACTATTCTCTCCTGATGAAGTGCCAGATCTACATGATTTATACGGTGAAGCCTTTGAAACTGCTTACACTCGTTATGAAGTGTTAGCGTCACAAAATAAAATCCGAAATCATAAAACCATGTTGGCCGTAGATTTATGGCGCAAAATGCTGAGCTTATTATTTGAAACCGGCCATCCTTGGGTTACATTTAAAGATGTATGCAATATACGCTCACCTCAACAACATACAGGTGTAGTGCATAGTTCTAATTTGTGCACCGAAATTACCTTAAATACCTCTGCCGATGAAATTGCGGTATGTAACTTGGGTAGTATCAACCTGGTGCAACATATGATTAAAACCGGTGCTGGTGCGATTATTAATGAAGCAAAATTAGAAAAAACGATTAAGCTAGCGGTTCGCATGCTTGATAACGTTGTGGATATTAACTTTTATTCTGTTCCACAAGCGAAAAACTCTAATATGCGTCATCGCCCTATTGGAATGGGATTAATGGGCTTCCAAGATGTGCTTTATTTGCAAGGTATTCCTTATGCCTCTGATTCAGCCGTTGAATTTGCAGATCGCTCTATGGAAACCATTAGTTATTACGCCATTAAAGCCTCTACTGATTTAGCAGAAGAACGCGGTACCTATTCTACTTTCCCAGGTTCATTGTGGAGCAAAGGTATTCTGCCTATCGATTCTATTCGATTATTAGAAGAAAATCGTGGCGCACAATATTTAAAACAAGATCGCTCTATGAGTAAAGATTGGACCAGCTTGCGTGAACGTGTCATGAAAGTGGGCGTAAGAAACTCTAATATTATGGCCATTGCACCTACTGCCACTATTTCTAATATTTGTGGTGTGAGCCAATCTATTGAGCCTACATACCAAAACTTATATGTGAAATCGAATTTGTCAGGCGAATTTACTATTATCAACCCCTACTTGGTCGATGAATTACGTGCCAGAGATTTGTGGGATGATGTGATGGTTAACGATCTTAAATACTTTGATGGTAGCGTTCAACAAATTGAACGTATTCCTCAAGATATTAAAGACAAATACGCTACCGCTTTTGAAATGGATGCGTTATGGTTAGTGGAAGCCGGCTCACGCCGCCAAAAATGGATTGATCAAGCACAATCGCTTAATTTATATATGGCAAAACCGTCTGGTAAAAAATTGGATACTTTATATCGCACCGCTTGGCTGCGCGGTTTAAAAACCACTTATTATCTACGAAGCATGGGCGCAACTGGTACTGAAAAATCCACGGTTAACCAAGGTGTATTAAATGCAGTAGCCCTTGCTAATACAGCCGTTGAAGAAGTCATGCCAAAAGCATGCTCTATATTGGATCCAGATTGTGAAGCGTGTCAATAAAACAAGAATAATGTGAGGTATTTTTTATGTCATCAGTTGCTACTCCGGAAAAAGCACCCGTAGCCGGTTACACAGGTTTAGAAGCCATTGAAATGGGTGCTGCACGCATTCAAGTGGACGATAAAAAAATTATTAACTGTCGTGCGGATCTTAACCAGCTTGTACCTTTTAAATATCCATGGGCTTGGCAAAAATATTTAGATGGATGTGCAAATCATTGGATGCCAACAGAAATTAGCATGTCAGCCGATATCGCTCTTTGGAAAAGCAAAGACGGTCTAACTGAAGACGAGCGCATGATTATTGAACGTGCATTAGGGTTTTTCTCTACTGCCGATTCTTTAGTAGCCAACAATTTAGTATTAGCGGTTTATCGCCATATTACTAATCCTGAATGCCGCCAATATTTATTGCGTCAATCATTTGAAGAAGCACTGCATACTCATGCTTATCAATATATTATTGAAAGCTTAGGTATGGACGAATCTCGTGTATTTAATATGTATCGCGAGCTTCCTTCGGTATCTCATAAAGCCATGTGGGCATTGCCTTATACACAAAGTTTAGGCGATCCTACTTTTATGACAGGAACACCTGAAAATGATCAACGCTTATTACGCGACTTAATTGCGTTCTACGTGGTATTTGAAGGTATTTTCTTCTATGTAGGATTTTCTCAAGTATTATCCATGGGACGTCGTAACAAAATGGTAGGTACTGCTGAGCAACTACAATATATTTTGCGCGATGAATCTATGCATTTAAACTTTGGTATTGATGTGATTAACCAAATTAAATTTGAAAATCCTCATATATGGACACAAGAATTCCAACAACAAGCGATTAAAATTATACGCGAAGGTGTTGAACTCGAATGCCAATATGCGATCGATACCATGCCTAGAGGCGTGTTAGGGCTTAATGCTACCGTATTCCAAGAATACGTGAAATTTATTGCCAACCGTCGCTGCGCACAAATTGGATTGCCAGAGCAATATGCGGGTGTAACCAACCCCTTCCCTTGGATGAGCGAAATCGCCGATCTCAAAAAAGAGAAAAACTTCTTTGAAACCCGCGTAATCGAATACCAAGCCGGCGGCACCCTCTCCTGGGAAGACTAAGATCTGACTCACCTCTTCTTTAGGGAGAGGTGAACCTCAAACCTTCATTAATATTTCATTAAGGGCTTGCTCAAGCTAGGATAAAGTTTTATCATTGAATCTCTTACAAAATGGGCATGCCGGTATTAGTTATTAGACAGACTTGGCATGTACGGCTTAATCCCAAATGAGGTAAATAAATATGCGAGCGCTACTAGTTGAAGATGATCAGTTGTTAGGTGATGGTCTGCGCACAGGTTTGGATAACAAAGGTTATACGGTTGATTGGCTAAAAGACGGCGAAGAAGCTGAAAATGCGCTGATTAAAGAAGCCTTTGATGCGGTTATTCTAGACTTAGGCCTACCTAAACGCTCTGGTCTCGATATTATTAAAGCGGTTCGTAATAAAGGTGTTGCTACCCCTATTCTGGTACTCACCGCACGTGATGAAATAGAACAGCGCGTAAGCGCACTGGATTCAGGCGCTGATGATTATTTAACCAAACCCTTCGATTTAAATGAGCTAGCCGCTCGCTTACGCGCTTTGGTGCGTCGTACTAGCGGACGTGCTGAGCCCACTATTAATTATGGCCAGCTAAGCTTAGATCCGGCTTCTCATATGGTGTATCGCCGTGGCCGTCAAATTAATGTGTCTCCTAAAGAATTTGCTTTATTGCATAAGCTATTGGAAAACATGGGACATGTATTGTCTCGTGAGCAGTTAGCACAAACCTTGTATGGTTGGGATAACGAAATTGATAGTAACGCGGTTGAAGTACATATTCATAATCTACGTAAAAAGCTGGGTATTAAAATTATCCGTACCATTCGCGGCGTAGGTTATATGATAGACAAAAACAACAAGCAACTCTAAGAACGCATGATCACTATCCGCAGTAAGCTACTTTTATTGTTGTGGTTTTTACTCACAGCGCTTATTGCGGCTACTGCGTATTGGAACTATCAAAATATTCGGGAAGAGCTGCTTAACCTTTTTGATAATCAATTGGTGCAAGAAGGTTTAACCTTACAAGCACAACATCAAGCCTTAAAAAATTTGCCGGATTTTTCAAACAATCCGGATTCAGAATCCACTATTTTAGATATTATTGTTAATCCTACTTACGATAACACCCAAGCCCTACCCGATTATTTTTTAACTCATCAATTACCCCAAATTTTTCAGATCTGGTCGCCCGATCACACCTTACTCGAAAAATCAGGAACTGCTCCAGCAAAACCACTTACCTCATTTGAAGCAGGGCTTTCCTCTTTCAACGAAAGCGATATTTCTTCTTGGCGCGTATTTACCTTAGTAGATAGCGATGGCTTTTATTATGTATTAGCAGAGCCTGCGCATGTACGAAATATGCTAGTAGATAATATTGCTTTAGCGCAAAGCGTTCCTATGGCGTGTTTATGGTTAGCACTTTTATTAATCGGTGGCTGGTGTATTCGTTGGAGCTTACAACCATTAGAAAAAGTGAGCCATGAAATTGCATCACGTCACTCTGATTATTTAACACCGATTGATCCCCTATATGTTCCTTTAGAAGCACGTCCCATGGTAAATCAAATTAATCATTTGCTCGCGCGTGTAGAAGAAGGTTTTGCACGAGAAAAACGCTTTACAGCCGATGCCAGCCATGAACTCAGAACACCGTTGGCCGCCTTACAAATTCAAGCACAAGTCGCTATGGATTTAAGCGATCCCGAAGCACGCAAAGATGCTTTACGAAAAATGATGTTAGGTGTAGAGCGCTGCACCCATGTGATCCATCAGCTGGGTATTTTGGCTAAAATAAGACCACAAGAACCATTGCGCGATATTACCGAAGTGGATTTAGGCGCTGTTGCCGCTGAAGTGGTTGCTGAATTAGCCCCTAGTGCGATTGAAAAAAATATTGATATACATCTCAATAAACCTAAGCAAAAAGCATTAATTCAAGGCAACTTAACCTTAATACGCATTATGATGCGCAATATTATTGATAACGCTATTCGTTATAGTGAAGCGGGTCAAAATATTGCAGTATCCGTACTCAATAAACCTGATGAATTTATTTTTCAGGTGAATGATCAAGGGCCTGGAATACCGTTAGAACTTCGTGAAAGAGTGTTTGAGCGATTCTATAGAGGATTAGGACATATTGCCACAGGAAGCGGTTTAGGACTTTCTATTGTGGAACAAATCACATTGTTACATCATGCCAAGATTATTTTAGATACAGCAGGAGAAAAAGGATTATCGTTTAACGTTTCTTTTCCGAACGCCCTTTCTTGTGACGGCGCCAAATAGCACCAATAGGACCTGAGACGGCATATAATAAAAACACGCCAAATAACATAGTGGGCGGATCTAACGAAACAGCAATAAATCCTAACACCGCAACCAATATCACAAAAAATGGAACGCGGCCGCGAAAATCGATATCTTTAAAACTGTAAAAATAGAAATTACTGACCATGAGTAAGCCCGCTGATACTAGCAAAATTGCCAATAAAAAGGCTGTCCATGGGCCTTCAATATTTAACACATGAACTAATCCAATAAAACCGGCAACCAAACCTGCTGCTGCAGGTGAAGGTAATCCAATAAAATAACGGCGATCGGTTGATCCTAATTGGGTATTAAATCGTGCTAAACGTAATGCAGCAGTAGCTAAATATAAAAAAGAAATAGACCAACCTATTTTGCCTAAATCTACCATTAACCAACTATAGCCCACTAAAGCAGGCGCTAAACCAAACGCTACAATATCAGCCAAGCTATCATATTGCGCGCCAAATGCTGTTTGTGTGTGTGTTAAACGAGCTACACGGCCATCTAATGTATCCATCACCATAGCTACAAAAATAGCAGTGACGGCCATAACAAATTCGCCTTGCATACCCGCAATAATGGCATAGAAACCCGCTAGCAAATTAACACTAGTGAAAAGATTAGGCAGTAAATAAATACCTCTTTTAGAAATCTTTTTAGGGACTTTTACCATTATAAAATATCACCCCAATCTTCTTGTGTCTCATCTAAATCCGATATAGGATCTTGTTTCACAAACATTTTGCGATTTGCTAAATATCCATCACGTAAGAATGAATACTCATCTAACGCGGCAACACTTAATAATACTTCTGTATCAAGGAACTTAGCTCGTTGATTAACCGCAAAAATACCAAAAGCTGCCCATTCAATATTTTCTTCCAGATAAGGCCATGGCATCATATACACATCCGCGACTACACCTATACCGTCACGAATAGTGGTTGGCCCAAATAAGGGAACAAAAATATAGCTGGATTGTTTCCAACCCCAATGATAAAGCGTTTGTCCAAAGTCTGAACGTTCGCGTATATACCCCATATCACCGGCTACATCAAAAATACCCGCCACACCAAAAATGGTATTGATCACAAAACGTCGGGTACTTCCACCTGCGCGCTTAAATTCGCCTTGCAATACATTATTAACAGTAATAGGAATTTCGTCTACGTTAGCAAAAACATTATTCACGCCTTTTCTCACCGCCGGGGGAACAATGGCTCGATAAGAAAGCGCAATAGGTTTAAAAAAACGTTCATCAGCCCATTTGTGAAATGAAAATAATTGTCTGTTTAAAGGCTCTAGTGGATCATCTTCACTAGGCGAAGAGGTTTGTGCATGAGCACATGCCAATAGGCTAAGCGCCATCATAAAAACAGAAAGATTTTTTGCCAAACTTTTTGATAGTGAAGAAAACAGCATGAAGTTCCTGATTGTCTGAGAAATAGTTTGTAAAGTGTAGCAAAATGCCCGTAATATGTATACTCTCTGGCCTATTTCTGCCCTGCAGAGCTCAGTTTCTGTACTAATTCAGCCTCTAAAAACTGCCCTTCTCCCGGCGCTAAATCATCGGGTAGAAAAACAGGACCAAAGCCTTTTCGTACTAAGCGATTTACTTTCATACCCTGGCTTTCCCACATTCGTCTAACCTCTCGGTTTCGCCCTTCCGCTAGCTCGGCGGCATACCATTGATTGGCACCTTCACCTTTAATGAGTTTTAAACTCAAAAAGCGCGCCATACCATCTTCTAATAAAACGCCTGACAGTAATTTTTTACAAATACTAGGATCGGCTTTTCCATACACGCGAATATGATACAAACGAGGAATTTCAGATGAAGGATGCATTAAGCGCTGCGCCAGTTCACCATCGGTGGTAAATAATAATAAACCAGAGGTATTAAGATCCAAACGACCTACGCTGATCCAACGCTGATGAGATAAAGGAGGCAAATGATCAAATACGGTAGGACGTCCTTGCGGATCGTTTCGGGTACACACTTCACCTACGGGTTTATGATAAACCCAAACTGTAGAAGGCAATTCGCTTTTGCTTTCAGTCAGTGGCCAAATTTTTTGGCCATCTAATAAAATAATATCATCAAGATAAACTCTTTCGCCTACTTCCGCGGTATGATCATTCACAGAAATACGTTTATCTTGGATCCAGCGCTCAATTTCTCGTCTAGAACCTAAGCCTGCATTAGCGAGCAATTTCTGCAACTTCGGCTGTTCAATTACGCTCATGCCAAGTGTGTCGCTTCATTTTCATTCTCTTCTGAAGCATCAGAAAGTTCAGAGACAGGTTCTTCAATTTCTTGCGTTATTTCTGCTAGAGCTTCAGCTGCAGGCAATTCTTGCTCTTCCATCATAATGGTAATTTGTTTTTCTGCTTGCTCTATTTGCGCTTGTTCCGATAATAACTCTGCTAACGGTGGTAAATCAGATAATTGATTCAAATGAAAATAATCTAAAAACACGCGAGTAGTCGCTAATAAAGCAGGACGACCCGGTACTTCTTTATGCCCTACTTCACGTATCCAATCACGCTCTTGTAAGGTTTTTAAAATTTGGCTGTTCACTGCCACACCGCGAATTTGCTCTATTTCACCGCGCGTAATAGGCTGGCGATAAGCAATAATCGCTAAGGTTTCTAAAAAAGCACGTGAATAACGAGGTGCTTTTTCACCTATCATTTCGCCTACATAAGGGGCAATTAATGCAGTGGCTCTAAAACAATAACCACTCGATATTTCTACTAAATGCACGCCTCTATCTTCATAATCTTTTTGTAAATCTTTTAGCACGCCACGTATTTCGCCCACAGAAGGCGCTTCTGTTTCGGGAAATAACGCGCTTAATTGCTTAGGTGATAATGGTTTATCAGAAGCAAATATTATGCCTTCTAATTTTAATTTAAGTTCTTTGGCAGCCGCTGCTTTTTCTTCTTCTGATAATTCAATCACTGCAATCTCAGAATCAAGAGCTTGAGCTGACGTTTCTTCAGCATCACTTTCTTCAACAGCTGCTATATCTTCTGCTTCTATCAGTTCGATTTTTTCATTATCTACTATCATATTGGGCACCTGTTTTATTTTGCTCTTACATGAATGGGTGCATAATTTGCATTCTGCACAATTTCAATTAACTCTGCTTTTGCCAATTCCAATAACGCTAATAGGGTCACGACAATGCCCATGCGTCCTTCATCTAAAGGGAAAAGCTCCATAAACTCAATAAATTTTTCTGCATTAATCACGGCCAATACTTGCCCCATACGTTCACGCACCGTTAATGGTTCGCGTTGAATTTGGTGATTAATCACTAATGCAGCACGTTTCATTACCACTTGCACGGCTGCTAATAAATCTTTGAGATCCACATCCGGTAATGCAATACGCTGTGCATATTCAGGTACTTGCACGCTCACTTCAAAATAATCACGTTCCAAGCGAGGCACACGATCTAAATCTTCTGCCGCTTTTTTAATTTGTTCGTATTCTTGTAAACGGCGAATCAATTCTGCACGTGGATCTTCTTCTATTTGTTCGCCTACCGTAGGCAATTTAGGCAATAACATGCGAGATTTAATTTCGGCTAACATCGCCGCCATCACTAAATAATCGGCCGCCAACTCTAATTTCATTTCTTTCATTAATTCTACATATTTCACATATTGACGAGTCACTTCGGCAATAGGAATATCCAGAATATCCAAATTATGTTTGCGAATAAGATAAAGCATTAAATCTAACGGGCCCTGAAAAGCGTCCAAGAACACTTCTAGTGCATCGGGCGGAATATACAAATCCTGAGGAAGCGTCGTAAACGGCAGCCCGCGAACCAGTACATTAAATTCCGATATTTCATTAACAACGGCTGGGGGTTCAGCAACAGCAGCCACTGCAACAGCCCCTGATATTATATTAGTCGTTGTCATAATTTTGCCTGGTATACTATATGTAGTGATGATTATACCTGGAAATCCCTGATCCCCCAAGCCAGAATGGCAGGCTCAAGAGCCTGGATAGAAGTATTTTTAAGACAGCTTTTGGCCAGGGCCGGGAAACTTATCAATTAGCCCTGGGCAGGTCTGCCTACCGGATGAGCTCTGGGTGAAGGTGGGATTTGAGCGGTTCTTAACGTTATGATCAATGCTTTCAGAAGATGATTAGTAGGCATGGTATCTATCGCAGTCATGGGCCAAGTTTCTTCAATATCCCCCGTTGGAACAATAAAGAAACCCTCTCTAGTGATAAAAGCTGGCATTCTGTTTAAATTATATTGCACCCAAGCTCTCAAACCTTCGCGATCATAGTTAACACCGTTCAAAGTAATAGGATCCTCAAAAACTCTTCCACTTAAAGGACACGTCAATAAATTGTCACGGTAAGCAGGTGGAAGCACTTCTCTCTCTACTCGAGCAGGATGAGATGTAGGTACTGCAGCGGGACGCCTATCACGAGGATAATGTGGCGGCAAGCTTGCGCGCCATTCTTCTACTAAAAGGTTATATTCAAGATTAGACAATTTAACAGATTGAGAAGGATTATGTATATTTAAAAAATAAACTTCAGATCCATTTTTGATTTTTAATACTTTGTATTCTTGTCCTGGTATAAAACCTATCCCTTTATTTAATAAAAATTCTTTAAAAGAATTATGCAAATTTTTTATGGTAAGTTCTTTTACAATATTTATATTGACTCTAATATTGGTATGAAAAGTATTAGCTTGACGCCCTTCATTCAAAATAATATGTAAAACACCTGCATTCTTCATTAAAGTGACAAGAGGAAGCTCGTCTATAGATTCTAAATAAAGCTTTGCCTTCTCATAGCTAATAGGTTTTGAAGAAAAAATAGCCACACAAGAGGGAGCCTGGTTATCCAGTGTTCCTTGATTGAAAGCCCAGTCATTTATACTCACATTATACAGACGCTGTACTCTACGCTCAAAAAAGCATTGATTGGTATACCAAACAAAAAGCTTAAAAAAATCGACTATAGGGGGATTATCAGAAAAATCTAGCATAAAAACCTGGCTGGAAAAGTTAGTCAATGCACTGTAGCCTACTTTAAGGTAGGTGTCAATGTGACCATACGCCAGCACCTTGGCGGACTAGTACGGGGGGATTTACGGTGAGATCGATAACCGTAGAACCTATATTCAGGCATGGCCCTGCTTCAATCACCAGGTCTATAGGAAGGCGTAAATCATCAGCAGTCAGCTCATCTTGGTTCAGGGGATCCGTAGCACCAGGCAGCTGTAAGGAGCTGGTCACAATCGGCTGGCCTAGTAGTTCCAGCAAAGCGGTTAAAACGGGATGGTCAGGAATACGTATGCCCATGGTTTTATCGTTTTGTTTGCCTTGGTGAAGTTCTTTGATAAAACTCGGCACTTGGCGCTGAGCGGGCAAAATAAAGGTATAAGGGCCTGGGGTATAGTCTTTTAATATCTTAAAAGCGGCATTATCGATGGTTACATAGTCGGTTGCCACTTTAAGTTCAGGGCAAAGCAGAGTAAAATCATGAGAGCGTTTTAGTTGTCTGAAGGTGTAAATACGCTCGATAGCCGATTTGGACTGGGGCAAGCAGCCTAGCGCATAGCAAGCGTCAGTCGGATACGCTACCAGCCCACCTTCTCGCAGAACTTCAGCGGCTTGGCGTAGTACACGCCAATCAAGCTGATCGGGATCCATATGATACACTTTGGTCATTAGAGGCCTGCTTATGAAATTTTTCGTTGATATTGCACTTATAGTATTATTTTTTATTTGCTACAAGCTATATGATATTTATACCGCAGTAGGTGTGACTATGATAGCTTATTTTTTACAGTTTGTTCTACAGTCTTTATTCCAACGTAAAATTGATAAAGTACAAATGGCGATTGTGGGCTTGGTATTAATATTAGGCAGCGCCACTCTACTCTTTCGCAACGAACTCTTTTTTAAATGGAAACCTAGCATTGTGTATTGGGTGTTGGCCGTTGTTTTATTTGTGGCGGCACGCGTGAGCGACAAAACCTTATTACAGCGCATGGGCGATCAGGCTTTAATGTTATCCGATACTATTTGGCGCCAATTAAATATGACCTGGGTGATTTTTTTCACGCTGCTCGGCTTTTTAAATATTGTGATTGCCTATATGTTTAGCACGGATGTGTGGGTACATTTTAAATTAATCGGCGTACTAGCATTAATGTTTATATTTATTGCGGCGCAAGGGCTTTATATTTCTAAACATATGAATCGATTATAGAGATTAACCATGCGCCCAGAAGAACGCCAAGCCATGATTCAACAGCAACTCACTGAAATATTTCACCCTGCTCATTTAACAGTACTTGATGAAAGCCATTTGCATATAGGGCATTCAGGACATGGAGGCGCAGGACATTTTGCCATTACCATAGAAGCGGAAGCATTTAGAGGTAAATCATTATTGCAGTGCCATCAATTAGTGTATGAAGCATTAGATTCTATGATGGGCAACGAAATACATGCTTTACGAATTAAAGCTATAATTCCTAAGTAATTAAAGGAGATCACATGTCACTCTATAAGCAGTTGCTAGTTTTATTATTGGGACTATTCCCTGTTCATGTGTTTGCTACCACGGCCGGTGAAATATCGGATATGGTTACCTACATTATGAGCGAAGTATCTACACTGGCTAATGTGATTGCGTTTATGACAGGGACGGCTTTTATTATTAGTGCTCTGATTAAATTTCAGGAATATTATCGCAGCCCACAATATATGCCTATTAGCCGCCCGATTACAGAATTAATTGTGGGACTTATTTTATTTGCGTTACCGTTTATTTTTGCGGCAACAACGGAAAACGCATTGTTCGGCCATTAAATGACGGTGAGGCCATGCATATAAGGATGTAGCACTTCAGGGATATGAATATGCCCTTCTGCATCCTGATAGTTTTCCATAATCGCTACTAGCGCACGCCCAACAGCCACACCAGAACCATTTAAAATATGAACTAATTCAGGTTTACCATTTGAGCGTGGGCGCCATCGCGCTTGCATACGTCTTGCTTGAAAGCTTTCAGTATTACTGCAAGAAGAAATTTCACGATACGTATTTTGGCCTGGTAACCATACTTCTATATCATAGGTTTTTGAGGCAGAAAAACCCATATCACCTGTGCACAGCAACATGACACGATAAGGCAAACCTAGCAATTGCAAAATCTGCTCAGCATGGCCAGTCAGTGCTTCATGCGCCGCTTCTGATTCTTCCGGACGTGTAATTTGCACCAATTCTACTTTTTCAAATTGATGTTGCCTGATCATGCCTTTAGTATCTTTACCATAAGATCCCGCTTCTGAGCGGAAACACGGCGTAAGACTGGTTAACTTAACTGGCAATTGATCCGCTTCAATAATTAGATCGCGAACCAAATTGCTCAGCGATACTTCAGCAGTAGGAATTAAGGCTAAATCTTTATCACCTACTACAAAAAATAAATCTTCTTGCATTTTAGGCAATTGTCCTGTGCCATATAAGGCTTCAGATTTTACTAAAAAAGGCACATACATTTCTTCATAACCATGATGGCTCACATGCACATCTAACATAAATTGCCCTAACGCACGATGCAATCGTGCTAAACCATCGCGTAATACGACAAATCGTGCACCTGAAATTTTGCTAGCAGCTGCAAAATCCATCATAGATGCATTATGCGATTGTAATTGTTCGCCTAAAGCCACGTGATCTAAAGCAGGAAAATCAAAAGCGCGGGGTTCGCCCCAACGTCTAATTTCTACGTTTTCTTCTTCGCTTTTACCGACTGGAACGCTATCTTGAGGAAGATTAGGAATTTGCATGCAGTATTGATCCCACTGCTGCTGCACTTGGTCTAATTCATCTTCTTTATTTTTTAAGGCATTACCTAAGCCCGCTACTTCTGCTAACAAGGTACCTACTTCTTTATTTTCTGCTTTAGCTTTACCAATTTCTTGAGATTGAAAATTACGCATATTTCGTAATTGTTCAACCGCTACTTGCAAACCTTTACGCTGCTCTTCCAAACGCACTAAAATCTGTGCATCCAGTTTATAACCGCGTGTCGCTAATTTTCTCGCTACTTCCGATGTATTATGACGTAACAACTTAGGATCTAACATAAATCTCCTTATTCCTTTTTATTCTCATCTAACTCACGTAAAAACGCCAACTTCTCTCTAATCTTCTTCTCTAACCCAAAATCTGTAGGCTGATAATATTCTCTTTCTTCCAACTCATCCGGAAAATAAGACTCTCCTGCCGCATACGCATAAGGTTCATCATGCGCATACCTATACTCTTTGCCTGCCCCCATCTCTTTCATCAAGCGAGTAGGTGCATTTTTAAAACGCACGGGAATATCCATATTAGGATACGTTTGAGCATCTTGCTTGGCTTTTCCCCATGCCACATACACCGCATTACTTTTAGCAGCGCACGCTATATACACTACCGCTTGAGCAATGGCCAATTCCCCTTCTGGGCTGCCTAAACGCTCTTGCACATCCCAGGCATTCAATGCTAATTGTAGCGCGCGTGGATCCGCATTGCCAATATCTTCGGTGGCCATGCGAACTACCCGTCTGGCAATATACAATGGATCACATCCGCCCTCTATCATTCTAGCTAACCAATACAAAGCGGCATTAGGATGAGAGCCACGCACCGCTTTATGCAAAATAGAAATATGATCATAGAACAAATCTCCGG
Organism: Gammaproteobacteria bacterium; assembly: GCA_965279305.1. Classification (GTDB taxonomy): domain Bacteria; phylum Pseudomonadota; class Gammaproteobacteria; order JBIOEC01; family JBIOEC01; genus JBIOEC01. Next base: position 1,676,153 of record OZ257143.1, read on the forward strand.
TTTTATCATATCGGCCTACTCTGGCGCCTACCACTTGCAACAATTCTTCTTCACCTACATGCCCATCTTCATCAACTAAAGTACTTAACAACTCTAACCAATTTAATGCTTGGCGAGCATCACCATCAGCACTACCCGCCAGTTTTTCTAATAATTCAGGTTCAATCTTAAAAAATGCATTACCTAAGCCACGCTCTCTATCTTGCAAAGCGCGTTGTAAAATACCCTTAATATCGTCGGTAGTGAGAGATTTAAACAGATAAACGCGCGCACGCGACAACAATGCATTATTAAGTTCAAAGGAAGGATTTTCCGTGGTAGCTCCCACAAACACCACATAGCCTTGCTCTACATAAGGTAAAAAAGCATCTTGTTGGGCTTTATTAAAACGGTGTACTTCATCTACAAATAAAATAGGCGGTAAAAAACCATTTAATACGCGCTCTTTACCATGCTCTAATGCTTCACGAATTTCTTTAACACCGGCCAATACCGCAGAAAGTGCCATAAATTCAGTGCGAGTTTGTTTTGCTAACAATTGAGCAAACGTGGTTTTACCGGTACCGGGTGGTCCCCATAAAATCATGGCATGCAAACGTTGTTGCTGTAATGCCGTGTGCAAAGGTTTGCCTGCACCAATAATGTGTTGTTGTCCAAAAAATTCAGATAAATCACTAGGGCGCATACGAGCCGCTAAAGGCTCCATAATATGAGATTGAGAAAACATATTGGAATTACTGAGCTTCACCTACTACATCCACTCCCTTCGCAGGAACAAAAATAAATAAGGAAGGTTCTAACTTAGGATTTACTTGAATACGAGTAAAGGTAAGAACCGTGGTTTGACCAAATACATCTTTTAGCTCCATGCCTGTTAATCGATTTTGGGTGTCAAATCGTAAAATAATAAATTCTAATAAAGTATCATCTTTTTTAGGTTTTAAAATAAACTGACGCTGTTGGCCTTCTATAGCTTCTACATTAAATCCTTGCGCTACTTGTGTGAATTCGCCGCTTAAAAATAAAGCAGGCGTTTCGCTCAGCTGAGTGGTAATCGGCTGCACCGTCACTTGCTCTAGTTCTTCATCATAAATCCAAATATTTTTACCATCGGCTACCACTAATTGCTTTTCAGGCTCTGTAATTACCCAACGTAAACGATTAGGTTTGTTTAAATAAATATGACCTTCATAAGGCTCTTGCGGATCACCTTTAGCATCGATAATGGTTTGTTTAAAATCAGCGCTTAAGGTTTTCCAGCGAGATAATAAAGAATCTAATTCATTTAACGCAGCCGAATCTGCGTGAGCTAAAAAACACATACTGCTTAAAAAAATACTGCCAATCACTTTTACTATTTTATTCATAACTAATCCATCATATCCATGGTAGGGGGTGCTGATACTAATACTTCTCTGCTACCGTTATTTTGCATAGGAGATACAATTCCTGCTAACTCCATTTCTTCTACTAAACGAGCAGCGCGGTTGTAACCAATTTTTAAACGTCGTTGTATGTTTGAAATGGAAGCGCGGCGTGATTCTGTTACGATACGCACGGCGTCGTCGTATAAAGGATCTCTATCAGCATCTCCCTCACCATACCCACCAAATAAACCGCCTGAATCGCCACCACTTCCTCGAATAATGCTTTCATCGTATTGCGGCTCTGCACGTTGTTTCCAATCATGCACTACGCTATGCACTTCTTGATCCGCCACAAATGCGCCATGTACACGCACAGGAACACCCGCACCTGCTGGTAAATACAACATATCACCTCGCCCTAATAATTGCTCAGCACCTTGCTGATCTAAAATGGTGCGTGAATCAATACGAGAAGCCACTTGGAATGCAATACGAGTTGGAATATTCGCTTTAATTAAACCCGTAATAACATCCACAGAAGGACGCTGTGTCGCTAAAATTAAATGAATACCGGCAGCACGCGCTTTTTGAGCAATACGCGCAATAAGTTCTTCTACTTTTTTACCCACGACCATCATCATATCGGCGAACTCATCAATCACCACTACAATATTGGCGAATGGACCTAACGCTGGGGGTAATTCACCAGGAATATTCACTGAAGGATCACGAATAGGTTCCCCACGTTGTGCGGCTTCTTTTACTTTGCGATTGTAACTGGCCATATTACGCACGCCTAAAGCGGCCATAATACGGTAACGTCTTTCCATTTCAGCCACGCACCACGTTAATGCGTTGGCGGCCTCTTTCATATCGATGACAACAGGGCATAATAAATGTGGAATACCTTCATATACTGACAATTCCAACATTTTAGGATCAATTAAAATCATGCGCACATCTTCAGGTGTAGATTTGAAAAGTAAACTCAGCAACATAGAATTCACACCTACCGATTTACCAGAGCCTGTTGTACCTGCTACTAATACGTGAGGCATTTTGGCTAAATCTACTACTACAGGATTTCCGGCAATATCTTTACCTAAAGCCAAAGTAACAGGTGATGTAGACTTTTCATACTCTTCTGAGCTTAAAACTTCTCGTAAGCTTACCGTTTCTCTGTGTCGATTGGGTAGTTCTAAACCTACATACGGTTTACCTGGGATCACTTCAACCACGCGTACACTGACAATAGATAATGAGCGCGCTAAATCTTTTGCTAATCCTACAATTTTGCTTACCTTAATACCTGGCGCTAAAGACAATTCAAAACGGGTGATCACAGGGCCAGGCATTACACCTACTACTTGAGCGCTTACACCAAAGTCGGCTAATTTTTTCTCTACGTCACGCGACATTTGCTCTAATTCAGTGGCAGTATATTGCTCTGTGTCTTGCACGGGCGATTCATCTAAAAGATCGACACTAGGTAATCCGGCTTCTCCCGAATATACTTTTCGGGGTTTAGCAGGTGCTCTCGCTTTAATGATAACGGGCTTACTGATAATGGGTTCTATTGGCTCATCGTCCTCTTCTTCCTCATCATCATATTCTTCATCTTCGTCCTCGTCGTCTTCGTCGTATTCTTCTTCCTCATCGTCGTCTTCATCGTACTCTTCCTCTTCTGCTTCAATCACACGAGGTAAGCGAGGTGTTTTTTTGGAACCCATAATAGGCTCTCTCATTTCTTCTTCATCCAATTTTTCTTCACGCCATTCTTCATACTGCTCATAAGCATTTTTCAGTGTTTGATCCCAATAATAAATCAAACCGCGCCACATCCATAAAATAACTTTACCAATATCATCTACTACTCTTATCCACGACAATCCAGTTCCTAAAGTGATGCCCACTAAAGCCAATGCGAGTAATATTAATGTTGTGCCTTGATAGCTTAATAAGTTCACTAATGTTTGGCTCACCACTACGCCTAAAGCACCACCCGCGCCTACTGGGAAACTAGAACCAATTTGAGGAAAATGTAAATGAAGTAAAGCCGTACCTGAAAGAAAAATAAGAGAGAAGCCCGCAATACGCACTAATACTAAATGCCTATGAGCTAAATCAGGATTTCGCCAATCGTGAAAAAGTGTCCAACCCGTGTATCCCAGCATCAAAGGAAAAGCATAGGCCATATAGCCTAGTAATAATAAAGTGATATCAGCAAACCATGCACCTACCCAACCGCCCGCATTGGCAATGGTGTCGGTGATAGCTGGATGAGACCAACCCGGATCGGCCGGGCTATAAGTGCTTAAACTGACGAGAAAAAATAAACCAATCGTGCAAAATAAAATAAGCTGGCCTTCGCGTATACGTTGATGGATTTGATTTCCCCACACGGAATGACGCTGTGAGCCGCCATTCTTTGATTTGCGAATTGCTTGTTTCATAAATAATGCCATTTTACTAAAAAATAATGAAATATAATTGTACGCAATAGTTGAGCAACTCGCTACTTCTGAAAGCTAAAAGTTTATTAAAAACCAGGTATTTAATGTGGATTGCCACGGCTGCCCTTTATAAATAAAGGACAGCCTCGCAATGACAGAAATTAATTAGTTGGATTCGTCTGAACCGTGATCGGAATCAGATTGCGCAGATGGATTCTGCTTTTCTTGTTGTATACGCTGATAAATTTCTTCTCGGTGTACAGATACTGTTTTAGGCGCATTGACACCAATACGCACTTGGTTACCTTTCACTCCAAGCACGGTCACAGTGACTTCGTCACCGATCATCAGGGTTTCACCCACACGCCTGGTTAAAATTAACATGGTACTAAACTCCTTTTCTTGTGCTTCCATTCTTAGAGCGTATGTCCAACCACTCTTTACTGCTTTTTTAAGTCCGGTAAGCGCATTATTTATAGTTATAAAACTGGCAAAATCGACCAATTTCACATTAAAGTATAGCGAGTTTGAGGATGTTTGCAAGATAGAAAGCTGTGCAATTATTCTAAGAGGGAGAGTTGACCTACCGCCTGAACGTTTAAAAAAGCGATCTCAAAGGCTATTCCTCATAAGGATCCTCTGCCAAGTGGAAGGTTTCATGCAAAGTTCTAACCCCCAACTCCAAGTATTTTTCCTCTACTACCACTGAAATCTTAATTTCAGAAGTGGTGATCAGTTGAATGTTAATACCCTCTTTACCCAAGGCATTAAACATTGTACTGGCAATACCCGCATGTGAGCGCATACCTACACCCACCAGCGATATTTTTACAATTTTTTTATCGCCTATCACTTCACCTGCTTTTAATTCTTTGGCAATTTTTTCTAAAATATCTTTTGCCGCTTTATAATCATTTTTATGAACCGTAAAAGTAAAGTCAGTGGTTCCATCAGCAGACGCATTTTGAACAATCATATCCACATCAATATTGGCTGCACTAATAGGCCCTAAAATTTTAAATGCCACACCGGGTTTATCAGGAATATGACGAACGGTTAATTTTGCTTCGTCTTTGTTATAGGCAATACCTGCAATAAGTGGATATTCCATTTTCTGCTCCTCAACTGAAATCAATGTACCAGGACCTTCTACAAATGTAGACAATACACGCAAAGGCACTTTATAACGGCCTGCGAATTCAACGGCGCGGATCTGCAATACTTTAGCGCCTAAACTGGCTAGCTCTAACATTTCTTCAAAAGTTACTCGTTTTAATAAACGCGCTCTAGGCTCAATACGAGGATCAGTGGTGTACACCCCTTCCACATCTGTAAAAATTTGGCATTCATCTGCTTTTAACGCGGCCGCTAATGCAACGGCTGTTGTATCCGAACCACCACGCCCTAATGTAGTCACATCACCGTGTTCTGTAATTCCTTGAAATCCAGCTACCACTACTACATAGCCTGCTGCTAAATCTTTTTCAATCTTGTCTGCATCAATAGATAAAATTCTGGCTTTACTAAAAGCATCAGAGGTAATAATGGGCACTTGGTGTCCCATATACGATTTGGCAGGACAACCAATTTGATTTAAAGCCATGGCTAACAAAGCAATTGTTTCTTGTTCGCCGGTAGCTAACAACACATCATATTCACGTAGGTGAGGGGTTTCTCCTGCAATCGTAAGTGCTTTCTGAACTAATTCATCGGTTCGGCCACTAATGGCAGATACCACAACAACAATATCATGGCCTGCCTCTTTAGAGGCTTTCACTTTATTAGCGACATTTTTGATGCGCTCTAGATCACCAACGGAAGTGCCACCAAATTTTTGTACAATTAACGCCATAATTATTTCACTCTATCTTTTACCCAATTTTCTACTGATGCTAATGCGCTTGGTAATTTTTCTGGTTGTCCGCCACCTTGTGCAAAATCGGGTTTACCACCGCCTTTACCATCAATTTGTTCAGCAATCGATTGCACTAATTGATTAGCAGGACATGTGCTAGCTAAAGACTTACTCACAGCAGCTACAACTGCCACTTGATTTTCTTCTACCGCAGCCAAACAAACTACCGCTTTGTCCCATTTGCTGAGCAACATTTCAGTCGCTTCTTTTAAGCCTTTACGACCTGCTTCATTAAAAGTAGCTGATAACACCATAATGTCACCTACTTTTTTAGCTTTAGGAATAAGCTCTTCAATAGCATATCGAATATTTTTACTTTGCCAACGTTCTATTTCTTTTTCTAGCTCGCGATTGCGATCTAATAGTTGCTGCAGTTTTACAGGCACCTGATCTTTAGATGTTTTTAGCAAACCTGCCATTTCTGACATGTTTTTGTCTTGCTCTGCAATATATTCAAACGCAGTGGGACCTGTAATTGCTTCTATGCGTCGCACTCCGGCTGCAATTCCGGTTTCTTGTGTTATTTTAACCAAGCCAATATCTCCTGTATGTGAAACATGTGTACCACCACATAATTCAATAGAAAATGCATCTTGTTTATTTTCCGTGGCTGTATTTCCGATGGTCAGTACGCGCACTTTATCGCCATATTTTTCTTCAAACAAGGCCAAAGCACCACGTTCAGTTGCCTGCTCTTTATCAAGCACTTCTGCACATACCGGTGAATTTTTCCAAATTTGCTCATTCACAATCCATTCAATTTCACGGATCTGTTGTGGCGTTACCGGTGAAAAATGTGCAAAATCAAATCGCAAATAATTTGGATTTACTAAAGAACCTTTTTGAACCACATGAGTGCCCAATACTTTTCGCAAAGCCGCATGCAATAAATGAGTGGCCGAATGATTCAAACGAGTCGCTTCACGTGCTTTAATATTTATTTCTGCTGTTAATATCTTTCCAACAGCAAATTCGCCTTTCTCAATCTCACCATGATGTAAAATAATACCATCTTGTTTAGTGGTGTCTTTAACAACAAAACGATTTTTACCATCAATCAAGTAACCGGTATCACCTACTTGACCACCACCTTCAGGATAAAACGGTGTTTTATCCAAAATAATAATACCGGTATCACCTTCAGCTAAGGTTTCCACTAATTTAAAAGTATTTTCGTCGGCTTTTAATATTCGAATTATATTTCCTTTATCCGTTCCCTGAGTATAGCCAGTAAATTCAGTTGCTGACAAATCATCTAGTGGCATGCGCTCAGCCATCACAAAAGAACTATGTGCTTGCGATTGAGCTCGCTGCTGCTCCATACATTTCTCAAAACCTTTAATATCTATAGTAAAGCCATGTTCGCGCGCCATATCAGCCGATAAATCGACGGGAAAACCATAAGTATCATAGAGCTTAAAGATCACATCGCCAGCAATTTCTTTATTGGTTTGATTGGCAGTGGCTTGCTGAAAAATTTTCATACCTTGAGCTAAGGTTTTAGAAAATTGCTGCTCTTCTTGCAACAATACTTGCTCTATATTTTTAGTTTCTTTGGCTTGTCTTACAAAAAAATCACCCATAATATGGAATAAGGGTTTCACTAATTTATGCAAAAAAGCTTGTTGAATACCTAGTTTGTAACCATGTCGAACCGCACGTCTGATAATTCGGCGTAATACATAACCCCGACCTTCATTAGAAGGACGAACCCCATCAGCAATTAAAAAACTCGTAGAACGAATATGATCCGCAATAACACGCAATGAAGGCTGGTTCAAATCAGTTGTTTTCGCAATGTTGGCAACTTCAGCAATTAATTCTTTAAAAATATCAATATCATAATTGCTATTTACGTCTTGCATTACAGCAGCTAAACGCTCTAATCCCATACCGGTATCTACTGAAGGTTTTGGCAAAGACGTCATTTTACCGTCAGCTGCTCGATTGAACTGCATAAACACCAAATTCCAAATCTCTACATAGCGATCACCATCTCCATCAGCGCTACCGGGTGGACCACCCTCAATATGATCACCATGATCATAGAAAATTTCAGTGCAAGGCCCGCACGGGCCTACATCGCCCATACTCCAAAAATTATCTTCATCACAACGCGACAAACGTTTAGGATCGATTTTAATTTCATTTATCCAAATATCTTCGGCTTCTTTATCTGTAATATGTACAGTGATCCATAATTTTTCGGGAGGGAGCTTTAATTCTTGAGTTAAAAATTCCCAGGCAAATTCTATGGCTTGTTTTTTAAAATAATCACCAAAACTAAAATTGCCTAACATTTCAAAAAACGTATGATGACGAGCTGTGTAACCTACATTATCTAAATCGTTGTGTTTTCCGCCTGCTCTTACGCAGCCTTGTGAGCTTACTGCTCTTTTATATGGGCGTTGTTCATGCCCTAGAAATACATCTTTAAATTGCACCATACCGGCATTAGTAAATAATAAGGTGGGATCGTTACCCGGGATCAGTGAACTTCCAGGAACTAAGGTATGGTTTTTTGACTCGAAATACGTAATAAAACGCTTACGTAACTCATCAGTGCTATAGGTACTATGTTTCATTCTATATTCTCTGTAAAAGTCTCTAGCAAAATACGAATATGTTCAGAAGTAAATCCACGTTGATATAGAAAACGTTGTTGTTTTACTACTTCAACATCGGGGTGTAAACGCATATATTTTTCCAAAACTTTTTTAGCATGCGTTACCCAGTCTACTTTATAAACCGCTAAGGTTTCTTCCGCCAATAGAGGTTTAACCCCTTTATTTTGTAATTCTTGCTGAATACGCACAGGCCCATATCCACGTTGAATACGGCTTTGAGTATAAAGTTCTGCGAATCGCTCATCACTCAGCAAACTCTTAGCTGCTAATGCCTGAATAACAGGATTTGCTTCAGACGCTTCAAAACCTTTAGCCAGCAGTTTTAAAAATAATTCCTGCTGGCTATGCTCACGTCTTGCTAATAAATTCAGTGCTCTATTATAGCAATGATTAGAATCAGCCACTGTTATGCTTCAAGCTCTTCTTCGATATCCGCTGCAGCATTAGCATCAGCAGGAATCGCCGAAGGTTTGGTTAGCAATTCTGCACGAATTCTCTTTTCCAAATCGGCAGCTGTTGCCGTATTTTCTAATAAGAATTGGCGTACATTATCTTTACCTTGACCAATTTTAGTGCCTTGATAACTATACCAAGCACCTGCTTTATCAATAAAGCCTAATTTAACAGCTAAATCAATGATTTCTCCCGTGCGAGAAATACCTTCGTTATAGAGAATATCAAATTCAGCTTCTCTAAACGGCGGTGCCACTTTATTTTTTACTACCTTCACTCGCGTTTGGTTACCTACGACTTCTTCGCCAGATTTAATAGAACCAATACGGCGTATATCCAAACGCACAGAAGCATAAAACTTCAAGGCATTACCACCCGTAGTGGTTTCAGGATTACCAAACATCACACCAATTTTCATACGAATTTGGTTAATAAAAATAACCAAGGTGTTAGAACGTTTAATATTTCCGGTGAGTTTACGTAAAGCTTGTGACATTAAGCGTGCTTGCAAGCCCATATGGCTATCACCCATCTCGCCTTCAATTTCAGCTTTAGGGGTTAAGGCTGCTACAGAATCGACAACAACAATATCAACAGCACCAGAACGCACTAACATATCGGCAATTTCTAATGCTTGTTCGCCGGTATCAGGTTGTGACACTAATAAATCATCTACATTAACGCCAAGCTTACGAGCATAACCAGGATCGAAAGCATGTTCAGCATCAATAAACGCAGCCGTACCACCAATTTTTTGACATTGTGCAATAGCATGCAATGTTAAAGTGGTTTTACCTGAAGACTCAGGCCCGTAAATTTCAACAATACGTCCACGAGGTAGACCACCAAGACCTAAGGCTATATCCAACATCAAAGAGCCTGTTGAAATCACTTGAATATCTTCGCTAACGGTAGAGTCTCCCATACGCATAATGGCGCCGGCACCACATTGACGTTTAATTTGGCTAAGTGCTGCTTCTAATGCTTTTTGTTTATTAGTATCCATATATTTTCCTCATAAAAACTAAGATTCATCCTGATTTTCCAACTTACTACTATTGGTTTTGTATTATCGCACACTTTTCATTAATTTGGGATGAGAAGGAGTGATTTAATCATTAACAAAAGATTAAAATAATAAAAAATAAAAAGCAATAAACCAGAGTGTAAAAATAAGTAAAACTACGAATATAAGGATTTAACAAAAGGCTCACATTCTTTTATAGCCTGCATAATCGCTTGTTTTCTTATGCTGGCTCGGTCCCCTGATAAAGTTAAAAGCTGGGTATTCACAGCAACATCCCCTTCCTTTTTTTTACATGCCCATGCTAACCAAACAGTTCCTACGGGTTTCTCAGGAGTGCCGCCTCCTGGCCCTGCTATTCCAGTAATAGCGATGCATACATCTGATTGAGCACGAGCCAAGCCGCCTTCTGCCATTGCTTTAGCCACAGGCTCACTGACAGCACCATGATCATTCAGTAATGTTTCTGGCACATCAACAAGATCATGCTTTGATTGGTTGCAATAAGTTACCCATCCGCACCGAAACCACCGCGAACTTCCGGGAACAGCTGTTAACTCATAAGACAACCCACCACCTGTACAAGACTCTACGGTAGAAAGCATTAATTTGTGCTCACGTAAAAAATTGCCCAGACTATCAGCGATATGGTATAAATCATCCATCTTCTCATTCCCCTATTTTTTATGACAACAGCAATATTAGAGCCCAGCAAAATAAATCAGCACACGCCTATGATGCAACAATATTTGCGCATCAAAGCAGAATATCCACACATGCTATTATTTTATCGCATGGGAGATTTTTATGAGCTCTTTTTTGAAGATGCACAACGCGCTGCGCGTTTATTAAATCTCACGTTAACTCACCGCGGACAATCCGCTGGACATCCAATTCCGATGGCAGGCGTTCCTTACCATGCAGCTGAAAATTATTTAGCAAAACTCATCAAGCTCGGCGAAGCCGTTGCTATTTGCGAACAAATCGGCGAAGCCAATACAGCGATAAAAGGCCCTATGGCACGCGAAGTGGTTCGCATTGTAACGCCAGGCACAATTACCGATGAAGCATTGCTTGAAGAACGACAAGACTCATTATTAGCCTGTGTTCATCAACAAAACTCTCACTACGCATTAGTAAGCTTTGATTTAAGCAGCGGACGTTTACAAGCACAAGAATTTTCCCATAAAAATGGTTTATTAAATGCACTTGCTCATCTGCAACCGGCAGAAACATTAATGGCTGATGATCTTAACGATCATGATATTAGCAATCATCAGCTTCGTATCACACGCTTAGCACGCACTTTATTTGATTCCAGTATAGCAGAGCAGCAATTTTCCTTGCTACCTTCTGCCATTACGCTACCCCCTTCTTTATCATCGTTACTCAAAGTAACGGTGGGCGCATTATTATCCTATGCTCACACCACACAAAGAACCTCATTATTACACGTACAACCCATTAATCTTATCAATGAACATGATTTGCTAATGATTGATGCAGCAAGTCAACGTAATTTAGAATTACTCGCTAATTTGCGCGGAGGTTCAGAGCACACGCTAAACCAAATCATTAATAAAACACAAACGGCTATGGGCAGTCGTTTATTAAAACGTTGGTTGGTAAGACCTATTCGTGATCATCAAGAATTACAACGACGATATACGCTGCTTAAAAATCTGATGGAAGAAGATTACGAATTACTGCAAAACACCTTGCACTCTGTAGGTGATATGGAACGTATTTTGGCAAGGGTGGGGTTAAAAAGTGCTAGACCCCGCGATCTCGCTCAGCTACGCTCAGCATTAAGCGTTATTCCCACTGTGCAATTATTTTTAACGCGATTTAAAGATGGGTTGTCTCAAGAATTACAAAATAAAATTAATCATTTTCCTGAACTTTATGACTTGCTGCAAAAAGCCATTATTGAAAGCCCACCGCATTTAATACGCGATGGCGGTGTTATTGCCAAAGGTTATGATGCTGAACTTGATGAGTTAAGAGATCTTAGCGAAAATGCACAACAATTTTTATTGGATCTAGAAAACCGTGAGCGCGAACAGACTCAATTAAGCACGCTAAAAGTAGGATATAATCGTATTCATGGTTATTATATTGAGCTTAGTCGTCAGCAAGGGGAACTTGCCCCTACTCATTACACCAGACGGCAAACGCTAAAAAATGCAGAGCGTTATATCACACCTGAACTAAAATCATTTGAAGATAAAGTATTAAGCGCGCAAGATAGAGCACTTTCTCGTGAAAAATATTTGTATGAAGAACTGCTTAATCAAATTAGCCAGTATTTGCAAGCATTACAACAAACCGCGAGTTATTTAAGCATTTTAGACGTTATGGCTAATTTTGCTGAGCGTTCACATACTTTACAACTCCACTGCCCTACTTTACATGATCAGATCGGTTTGGATATTAAACAAGGAAGACATTTAGTAGTAGAGCAAATAAGTGATTCTGCTTTTGTACCGAATGATCTTATTATTACACCATCACAACGAGTGATGATTATCACTGGCCCTAATATGGGTGGGAAATCCACTTATATGCGACAAACAGCATTGATAGTGATACTCGCGCATATCGGTTGTTTTGTTCCTGCAGAATCAGCAAACTTGGGAAATATTGATGGTATTTTTACTCGTATAGGAGCCGCCGATGATTTAGCGGGTGGGCGCTCTACTTTTATGGTGGAAATGACAGAAACAGCGCATATTTTAAAATACGCGACAGAAAAAAGCCTAGTGCTTTTAGATGAAATTGGTAGAGGTACCAGCACATTTGATGGCTTGGCACTCGCCTGGGCAGTAATCAACCATTTAACAGAGCATACTAAAGCCTTAACTTTATTTGCCACACATTATGCCGAACTTACTCTTTTACCTGAGCAACAATCCAACATTAAAAATTTACATGTCACTGCGAGCGAGCATCTAGGACAATTAATATTTTTACATCAAGTACATGAGGGGGCTGCAGAGCAAAGTTACGGTATACAAGTAGCACAATTAGCAGGGATCCCTGACAGTATTATTCAACAAGCGCATCAGAAATTAAAAGAATTGGAAATCACTGAAACTAATGACAAAGCAGAACCCATTCAAAAAACGATGGTTTCAATAGCAACTCCTGATAGCGAATTAATTAAAACGCTAAAACATATTCAAGTAGATGAACTTTCACCTAAACAAGCATTGGATGTGCTTTATCAATTAAAAGCGCTATTAAAATAACAACGCTAAAATTTAACTAGGATGTAAGGCTGCCGCCGTTGCTGCAGTAGGATGAGTCAAATCAGCTTTCAAAGATTTAGCGAGTATAGCCCGCACTCGTGATTGATTAACATCACCTATATCATCACCCAAATTCAGGTATTTTAATGGGGCGCCACTGATTTCCAACGCATCTAAAATAATAGAAGCACCCTCTGAGCTAAAAGGATTTCCACTCATGTCTAATTCATCTAGCTCTTTTAAACGTTCCAACTGTTTTGCAAAATATTCAACCTCATTATCATCAATTTTATTGGAAGAAATATCTAAGTGTTTCAAACCTGTTTGAAAAAATATGACGGAAGCTATTGCTCTACCCCCACCTAAATTATCTGACAAATTTAATGTGGTCAGTCTTATATCCATGAAAGAAAAGAGAAGATTATTTAAAGCTATATCGTCTAAGAGATTTCCACTTAAATCGAGTGCCTTCAAATGAAAAAGTTTGAAGCTCATCGTATCAAATACCTGAACGATATCATCTCCCGATTTATTATTTGAAAGATCCAGCGAGGTTACTTTTTTCAGATAAGTTAAGCGTTCAAATAATTGCATTAAAAAATCTAAACTGAAAAAATTTCCACCCAGTCTTAGCTCAACCAAATTACCTAATCGGGATAAGCTTTCAAGGAAAGTTTTCGCTTCTGCCGGATCTTCTTTATCATCCAGCTCATTGTGTCCTAAATCTAAAACTTGAAGGTTAGCAGCGTTTCTTACCAACGATTTTGACAAGTGCTCCATGCTTTTAAAATTAATTTTATTATGCGAAAGATCGAGCACCTTCAATGTTGTCACATTATTTAGAGATATACTTAATGGAACAATATTTTCCTCATCAACCCCTGTTTTTGATAGGAAAAGAGAGTCTAATGATTTAAGAGATCCTATTCCAGAGCAAAGCTCAACAATTCCATCTTTTCTGATACGCACACTTTGATCCGCACGACTTGGCATATCAAGAGATGTATAGGCTACTTTAAAAGGAATTTCCCAAACATACAGCACCAGTTGATTATTAGATAAGTTTAAATTAACAACACCCAGATGGCTTTTCAAAAAATCGCTAATTAATTTAGTACCGGCTGGACCAAAAGCATTATGGGAAAAATCAACTAAGACAGTTCCTTTGTCTGCACCTGCCAATATTTTCGCAATCGTAGCATCGGTTATACTTGCATTACTGTATTTCAACTCCTTTCTAGCTGTTCTTGCAACAACCGTAGCTGCATTAGTAAGTGCTCTTTTACGTAACATCATATGAATACCTCTCTTACTTCATTTCCGGCTTCTCTATTTCGGGCTTAATTAGGTTCGCGGGGGATTATAAACAAAAGCAGTTGTATGTCCAGCTATTTCCAACCTTATTTCGCCTATCTACTTCATTAGGTACTTGCCTTTTATAAGCTGGCATGTTAACTTTTACCGCATCTATTCCCTCAATGATAAAAGTAAGGAGGCTTCGTTATGAAAGGGGTTCGTGCGTTTTTTTCTATTCTCATTTTATTTTTTGCTTCTTTTTCAGTAGTGGCTGAATCTGAGTACATGTCTATTCGCTTAGATCATAAAGCCCTGCATAAAAAAGCCCGCAATCTTGATTCAGATGTCCTGGAACTAGCAGTGAATGGTTACCGTAAAGCTTATAAAGAAGGCCATGCCAAAAAACCTTATCTAGTGGTTATTGATTATTCTGAACCCTCTTACAAAAAACGCATGTGGATTTTTGATCTACACAGAAATGAATTACTTTATAATTTGCATGTGACGCATGGTGTTAATACCGGAAAAGTTCATTCCAAAAAGTTTTCTAACCGTAATGGCAGCCTACAAACCAGCTTAGGTCTTTTTGTAACCGAGAATACCTATGACGGGCGAAACGGTTATTCTTTACGCTTGGAAGGACTGGATCACGGAGTTAACCATAATGCTAAAAGACGCGGCATAGTCATGCACGGAGCTGATTATGCTAGCGAAGACTTTTTGAAAAGAAATGGGAAGCTAGGCCGTAGTTGGGGTTGCCCCGCTATCGGCGATGAAGTGAATGCCGAAGTGATCGAGCTTTTAGAACATGGTAGTGTTGTGCTTTCCTATTATCCCAACAGAAAATGGCTTTCTAAAGCAGACTATGCGAGTGTATTCACATTAGATGAAGATGCTCTTCGCCTTACTGCGGAAGAAGAGCTAGAAAGCTTGGTTGATAGCCTAAGCTAATGAGATGGATTGCCACGGCCGCTGCGGCCTCGCAATGACAAGAGAATAACTGGACTTTTTTCGGTATTTTCAGCTACAATGGCCGGGTAAACTAGACAAATAGGCACTATGCCTTTAACAACGAGGACTCATATGCAACGTAATGATTATCAAGCTCAAGTCGCTACCGCACGCCAACCTGGCCTGCTCGCTACTCATACCGTTTTGCGTAACACGTACCTTTTGCTTTCGCTAACCCTGCTATTTAGTGCAGCGGTTGCCGCGTTTGCAATGGCTACCAATGCTCCTTATCCTGGTATTATTCTGACGCTGATAGGCGTTTATGGTCTTATGTTTCTTACCTATAAACTGAGAAACAGCACAGGCGGTATTATCTCTGTTTTCGCTTTAACCGGCTTTATGGGGTATACCCTAGGTCCATTGCTTAATAGCGTGATGCAGGGCTTTGCTAACGGACAAGAAATTATTATGTTATCTCTTGCTGGCACAGGCGCTATTTTCTTAGGTCTTTCTGGTTACGTGCTAATGTCTCGTAAAGACTTTTCTTTTATGGGCGGCTTTTTAGCGGTAGGGACTATTTTTGCTTTAATCGCTATGGTTGCTTTGTTTTTCTTCCAAGTACCTGCGCTTTATTTAGCATTTTCAGGTGTTATCGTTCTACTTTCTTCTGGTTGGATCTTATGGCAAACCAGTGAAATCATTCATGGTGGTGAAACCAATTATGTGATGGCTACTGTAGGCTTGTATGTACAGATCTACAACTTGTTTGTAAGTCTTATACAACTTATCAGCGCTTTCTCTCATCGCGATTAATTTCTATGATACAAAGAGACAAGTGATCGCTTGTCTCTTTAACACTTATGAACCCACTTTCAACCCTTATCAATGACGACGGATATTTGCTCAATCCTAGCGATTGGACTGATGAACTCGCACAACAACTCGCTGCTAATGAACAGATTGAATTAAGCTCGCTGCATTGGCAGATTATTCGCTTTGCGCGCGAATATTACTTATCTCATCACGATATCCCAAAAATGCGAACTATTATTACCCATTTACGCCTAAAATATCCTGATATGAATAGCGCTGCTGTTCATCGTTTATTTCCATTAAGCCCTGCTTTGCAAATAGCAAAAATAGCAGGACTTCCTAAACCTAAAAAATGCTTATAGCATTTGCTGCAAGATAAAAAGTCAGCTAGAATAACAAGAAATTTTCATCATTGTGAATCATGTTATAGGAAATCAGTTTATGTTTTTAAAAAGGATGTTCTTACATTTATCCTCTTCTTTATTAAGCGTCGCTGCTTTTATTTCAGCGCCTGCTTTTGCGGCTGTTTATCCATTAACACCTGATACTGATGTAGTAGGCGATGTTTCCTTAACCATCACAAAATTTGAAGACAGCTTTATTACCCTCGCTGAAAAATATGATATAGGCTTTGAAGAGCTTGTCCAGGCCAATCCTGGTATTGATCCTTGGGTACCCGGAGATGGTGCAACCGTTGTTATTCCTGCTCGTCATGTATTACCTCCACGCGCCGAAAGAAAAGGCATTGTGATTAATCTTTCTGAAATGCGTTTGTATTATTTTCCTAAAGATGGAAAAAATGTTTATACCTATCCATTAGGTATTGGACGTGAAAGATGGATCACTCCGTTAGGAAAATTAACCATTATTGCTAAAAAAGAAAAACCTACCTGGTATGTGCCTGCTTCTATTCAACAAGAACAAAAAGAAGAAGGCTTGCCTGTGCGCACATCTGTCCCTCCAGGGCCTGATAATCCCTTAGGTGAATATTCTATGCGTTTATCCAATCATAGTTATTTAATTCACGGTACCAACAAACCTGCGGGCATTGGACGTCGAGTGAGCCATGGTTGCATTAATATGTATCCTGCTGATGTTGAGCAACTTTATGCAATGGTACCTAATGGAACTGCTGTTAATATTGTGCATCACCCTTTTAAAATGGGATGGAAAGATGGATATTTATGGTTGGAAGCGCATCAGCCATTGCATGATTACCAACACCGCGGCGACTATAGTTTAGATGGCCTTAAAACTTTAACGAGCAGCATTACACGCGATAAAGATGTTGATATTAA
The DNA here is from genome assembly GCA_965279305.1 of Gammaproteobacteria bacterium. Classification (GTDB taxonomy): domain Bacteria; phylum Pseudomonadota; class Gammaproteobacteria; order JBIOEC01; family JBIOEC01; genus JBIOEC01. The sequence goes on from OZ257143.1 coordinate 1,693,601, forward strand.
CTGGACGTTGATTAAACAATATCACGAGCACACGCTAGGTGTGCCCATGCCTGTAGGCCAATTAAGAAAAGACTCAGCGCATTACGCTTCATTATTTTAGGATGTTTTATTAAACACTAATGTGAAGTTAACAGGCACTGTAGGCGCTATGCTTTGTAATGCAGCAAGAGTGCGCAATTCTTCCACGCCACCTGTCATATCATAATCACCTACATTCAAAACAATAGGCTCTGCATTTTTTATTTGCAAGGTATTGTCTGATAATTCTTGAGCAATAATATTGGTTTTAATTTCATGCTGCACTCCATGCAAATCTAATGTACCGTCTACGGTAATGGTATGAGGTTGATTGTCGCTTAATGAAGACATTTGCGCAGGATCTACATTCACAGTGAAAACGCCTTGAGGAAAAGAAACGGTTTGGAATAATATTTCTCGCATACGTTCATCACGTATGGGCACTCGCGTATCTACACTATTTAAACTTACGGTTAACGTTGCTTGGCCGTTATCATCAATATGACCGGCAAGCTGTGTGAACTGGCTTTTTTCTTCAATCGTATTGTTTTTAGTTGAAGTGAAATATAAAGCAGATTTGCTATTATCCAGATCCCACGCCGCAAATGCTAAAGTACTTGTCAGCATTGAGGGAATGATTAGGTATTTAGAAAATAATTGAGTTCTGTGCATAGCTCCTCCGTGTTTCTGTAGCACATAAAACAAAGCCAACCTGCTATTTCTAACAGATTGGCTTGTTTAGACTCGCTCTACTAAAGATAACTAATTATCTTTTGTAAGCTTCGCCATGATGGATGCGTTCTTCACGTTCTTCAACGATGATACGGTCAACGTTTCCGTGTCCGTCTTTATCAACTTCGATATAAACTAAGTCTTCTTCTTCATCATCGCAATCATCTCCGCAAGCCCACATTGGACCGCAAGCAGACAATAAAGCAACGCTACCAGCAACTAAACCAAATTGCGCTAATTGTTTCCAGTTTTTCATTTTTTTATCCTCTTCTCGATATCAATAAAGTGAAAGCATGTGCAAGCACATACTGCATCATATGAACTAGTCATATGATTGCTGTTTTTAATTGTAACAGGTAAATTACAAAGTGCAACTATTCTACCAAAGTTTTTAGAGAAAAGCGCCAGTATAATTTTTTATGACTACAAACCAACAATAAATGGTTATATTCCACAGCCATAAAAATCACCGCAACCCATATTTTCCAAAACATCTGAGCTATCTGAAGAGCGACCGGTTGGTAAATCACAAGCGTTTTTAGCTCTCTTAATGACTTTCTCAATTTGTGAATCTTCTAAAGCATCACCTAACCTTTCAAACATGGGTTTGCCTACCGATCTTTCTAGCATTTGAACTTGTGCAATAACATCAGGATTTAACTGAGCCAATTCTGCACTATTACTGTTAACACATAACATACATTCTAAACTCCGATGTGCTAGTAATTTTAAACCTGCACGTTGCACTAATTCGTTTCGTTGTTCAGTAGAAAAATTTACTAAAGGATAATGAACTTTTCTATCACCCCATACTTCACTTTCAAACACATCAGCAGATAAATCTTCTTTGCTATGTGAACTGGCTTTACGATGACCTAGCAGCAAAGTGACTTCAGCTTTAGGATCATATTGATCTAACCATTGCAAAATGGGTGCGCCTTTTAATACATCGGCACACCATTGAAATTTAGTATTAGGAAAATGTCCGCGCTTTTGAATAAGCTCAGGAAATGAAACGGGGGAAACTAAGCGCACGACTGAATGCCCTTGTGCTTTTGCCCAGGCTTCTCTTTTGGCTACTTCTTCATTCCAATCCGCGGTAGCCCAGCCGGTATCTACTGAAACTATAGTAGTCATAGGCGCCAGAGATTGCTCGCCAGCCCATTGAATGAGTGCTATCGTATCATTACCATAGTTACCTACGATCACGTATCGGGTGCCATTTAACATATTGATCACGCACAAGTTGACTTAAAAATGAACACTATTATATCACATTACCAAACCGCTCTTAAAAACCAGGAGCTAAGCCCCAACCCCTCTCAAGAAGACGCCGTCACGGTACTCGATAGGGCCTATCGCGAACACACTGAGCAAGTAGACACCCCTTACCAAGGAGTATACCTATGGGGAGAAGTCGGGCGCGGTAAAACCTTATTAATGGATCTGTTCTATAACAACCTGGCTACCGAGCGCAAACAAAGACTGCATTTTCAAGAATTTATGCGTTACATTCATGCACAGCTTCATGAGTACCAAGGCAAAAAAAATCCTTTAACCAAAATAGCAGCGGATTTAAGCAAACACATCGATGTGCTTTGCCTAGATGAATTATTAGTCGAAGACGTAGCCGATGCCATGATACTCGCCAGCCTTTTTAAAGAGCTACTCGCTAGAAAACTATTTGTGGTAATGACAGCCAATTTAGCCCCTAACCAGCTCTATTCCAAAGGAACTCAACGAGAAAAATTTTTACCCGCCATAGAATTATTACAAGAACATTTATATATAGTGCATATTCAAAACAGCGAAGATTACCGACGCCAACAAGAAATTATTTATCCCACTTATTTATTTCCTGATTCTAAAGAAGTGGATAATCAAATGGAAAACCTGTTTTTGCATTATGCAAAACCGCCTTATGATGAAAATATTACCGTAGATGTAAACGATCATATTTTAGCGATCAAGAAAAAAAGCCATGAAGTATTGTGGTGTGATTTTCACGCTTTATGTGGCACCGCTCATAGCGCACAAGATTATTTAACATTAACCCAAGCGTTTAGAGTACTACTCGTCAGCCATGTGCCATTACTGGATCAATACCAAGAAAATGAAGCGCGACGATTGATGAGCTTGGTCGACGTATGCTACGACCAACGAGTATTGCTTATCATTTCGGCCGCCGTTCCCCTGCTAGAATTGTACCAAGGAAAGCTGCTCCAGCATGGCTTCCAGCGCACCGTAAGCCGTCTCTGGGAAATGCAAACCGACCAGTATAAATAAGTTTTGCTTGATATCTCACTATAAGCTGTGCAAAAATAGAACAGAGAATAAGAATTACTCATTATATTAGGAGAGAACCTATGACACGCTCAAACGCCCCCGTTGCTAAAACTGCCGACACAGACAGCTTATTATCGAATGCATCATTGGCCACCTCTGACAGCGAGATTTCTGCGGCATATCAGAGCGCTTTGAATCCTGCTCTAGCTGCAACAACACCAGCGCCAGCTAGAAGCCCCGCATAATCTGCACGTCATCCCTGCTTCCGCGGGGATGACAAATCAGGTAATATAGCTTCTTTTAAAGCGGTATTAAGAACTTCATGACTGTTGCCACACCTAAAAAGCTTTATATCAAAACCTGGGGCTGCCAGATGAACGAATACGATTCTTCTCGTATTGCCGATCTGCTTAAGCTTACCCATGGTGCTGTGTACACAGAGGTACCCGAAGAAGCCGATATTTTATTATTAAACACCTGCTCCATTCGCGAAAAAGCCCAAGAAAAAGTATTTTCTCAATTAGGCCGCTGGCGTAAATGGAAAGAAAAAAATCCTAATCTCGTGATTGGTGTAGGCGGTTGTGTAGCTAGCCAAGAAGGCGATGCTATTTTAAAACGCGCGCCTTATGTGGATATTATTTTTGGACCCCAAACCTTACATCGCGTTCCTAATTTAATCAGCCAAGCCAAACAAAATAAAAAAGCGGCTGTGGATATTAGCTTTCCTGAAATTGAAAAATTTGATTGTTTACCTGCGCCTTCTGTCGATGGCGTCACTGCATTTGTTTCTATTATGGAAGGTTGCAGTAAATATTGTACTTATTGTGTTGTGCCTTACACGCGTGGTGAAGAAGTCAGCCGCCCATTTGATGATGTGATTGCCGAAGTTTTTCAGTTAGCAGAGCAAGGAGTGCGAGAAGTGAATTTACTAGGCCAAAATGTAAATTCCTATCGTGGTGTGATGCATGATGGCACTGAAATTGATTTGGCTGCACTAATCGAATATGTAGCCGCCATTGATGGTATTAAACGCATTCGTTATACCACATCTCATCCTGTAGAGTTTTCAGATCGCTTAATTGAAGCGTATGCAAAAGTACCTGAATTAGTAAATCATTTACATTTACCGGTGCAAAGCGGCTGCGATCGCATTTTAGGTTTAATGAAGCGCGGCCACACGACATTAGAATATAAAAGCAAAATTCGTAAGCTACGTGCTATTCGCCCTGATATTAGTTTATCTTCAGATTTTATTGTAGGTTTTCCCGGTGAAACCGCCGAAGATTTTAAAACCACGATGGATTTTATTGCCGCTATCGATTTTGATTTAAGCTTTAGTTTTATTTACAGCGCACGCCCAGGCACGCCGGCGGCTAATTTGCCTGATCCTATTTCAATGGAAGAAAAAAAAGAACGCCTGGCCTTATTGCAACAACGTATTTTGCAAAACACCATGCGCTTTAGCCAAGCCATGGTAGGTACACAGCAAATGGTATTAGTGGAAGGCGCCTCTAAAAAAGACCCTAATAAACTTACCGGCCGCACCGAAAATAACCGGGTAGTGAACTTTACCGGCTCAATCGATTTAGTCGGCCAAATAGTGCCTATTACTATTACCGAAGCCCTACCTAACTCCTTAAGAGGCATACCCGCCTAAAGCAAGGCTCTTCCTTAGCTAGATTGCTTATTGTATTCAACCACTATACAATACAAGTCAACTAACATTTTTGAACATAAAATGCACAGCAATCTCCAAAGACATACAGACAGAACCCCTCTGATCGACGACGCTATTAATGTATATGCGGCTGATATTGCACCTGTACCACAAGACCTAGAAGCCTCGCTAGCCACAATTAATACGGTAATAACCGCAGAAGAAGCTCTACGCTCTCGACAATATATTATTAGAGAGCTTTCCAGTTTTTTAAGCATAACACCCAACCCAATCAATCAAATAGCTTTATCTACCACCTTAGCGTACGGAATAGCAACAGCTGAGGGCATTATTATCGGTGAACTGGGAAATCTTTGGGGTAATGTCTTTCCCCCTTCAGAGTTAGCAAAAATGGTAGCCCTAGGCAATTTTTATCTGACATTGCCCCTCGTTCTAGTAAATGGTGCTTTAATTGTGGCCTCTCATTCCAACAATAGAATATATCAAGACCTCTTAGATCCGCATTTTTACTCATTAATGATAGGAGTCGCTAGCGGATTCGGCGCTCCATTTCTCGGGGCATATCTGTACTCCCAATCTGAGCTGGGCATGGTAGAGTGCATGGGGAAAGGATTGGTAATAACAATCGCAGCGGCATTCCCGCTAGCTTGTTTATTCGGTATCGCACAAGGCATATTTGATAGTTGTAAGAATGATCGCCGAGATCAACATAATGAAGCGGCTATACCTCCGGCCACTAACACAAGACGACCTACCCAATAAATAAGAGCTTTCACTTAGCGGTCTTTCCTTCCCCCGTAAATCTCGCTATAATGTGGGTAATTCCCTAATATTGAGGTCTTTTTCTGTTACACGCACAACCCTATCAAGTGGGATTTACTTTAGCCCCCTCTGATAACCGACGACTGGCCAATTTATGTGGTCAATTCGATGAACATCTGCGCCTTATCGAGCAACACTTAGCCGTACAAATTAACGCCCGAGGCCATGACTTTCAGGTCATTGGAGCGCCTATTGCTGCCAAAGCCACTAACCAGCTCATCCAAGAACTGTATAACGAAACCGCGAATGAAGAACCTCTAACCCCTCAACGCGTACACTTATTTTTAAGAGAAGCCGAAGCACGGGCAGGCAGCAAGGCCAAAAAAGAAATAGCCCGCTCTCCTTCTCATTCAGTATCCATTCAAACACCTAAACTACTGATTAAGCCCAGAACCCCTAATCAGCAGCGATATGTGGCGAATATGGCCAAATTTGATATCAACTTCGGTATTGGTCCTGCCGGTACCGGTAAAACCTTTTTAGCGGTGGCTCAGGCTGTTAGCGCCCTAGAGCAAGGCCGAGTGAACCGAATTGTGCTAGTACGCCCTGCGGTAGAAGCTGGCGAAAACCTAGGATTCTTGCCAGGTGATTTGGCTCAAAAAATTGACCCTTATTTGCGCCCACTTTATGACGCACTTTACGAAATGTATGGTTTTGAAAATGTGGGCAAATTAATTCAACGCGGCATAATAGAGCTGGCTCCTTTGGCTTATATGCGCGGTCGTACCTTAAACGATGCGTTTGTGATTTTGGACGAAGGCCAAAATACCACCCCAGAGCAAATGAAAATGTTTTTAACCCGCTTAGGGTTTAATTCAGTGGCTATTATTACGGGGGATATCACGCAAGTGGATTTACCCAAAAACCGACCTTCAGGCTTGCGCCAAGCTATTGAAGTGCTGCAGAATGTAGAAGAAATAAGCTTTACCTTTTTCGAAGCCCAAGATGTGGTTCGCCATGCGTTAGTACAAAAAATTGTAGAAGCGTATGCCGATTTTGAGAAACATGAATCATGATTACCATTGATGTGCAATACGCTAGTGTGCAGCAAGACTTACCCGAAGAAACGTTATTGCAAGAATGGGTACAAAAAGCGTTAATGCATTATGTTTCCAACGCAACAGTTACTTTACGCATCGTAGATGAAAAAGAGATGCTAGAATTAAACCGTCATTATTGCGGAAAAGACAAACCGACTAACGTACTGGCTTTTCCATTAAGCAGCACCGATGTGGCGGATGATGATGCATTAGGTGATATTATTATTTGCGCTCCAGTAGTAACAAAAGAAGCAGGAGAGCAAAATAAAGAAGAGTTGGCTCATTGGGCACATTTAGTGATCCATGGCAGTTTGCATTTAGCCGGTTTTGATCATATAACAGATAAAGACGCCGCTATTATGGAACCGTTAGAAGTTCAACTATTATCCACACTAGGATATACAAACCCTTACTAAACTAGGAGAAGGCAACGTTTATGCAAGATGATCATTCTCAATCACAAGACGAGCGCGGCTGGTTAGCTCGGTTACTTCATTTTTTATCTCACGAACCTCAAGATCGTGATGATCTGCTCGCTATTATGCGTGCCGCTAAACAACGCTCACTAATCGACACCGAAGCATTTGATATGATCGAAGGTGTATTAGAAGTGGCTCAAACTCAAGTGCGCGATATTATGGTTCCTCGTGCGCAAATGGTTACGCTAGAATATGATCAAACCATAGGCGAAGTATTGCCTATTTTATTAGACTCCGCGCATTCTCGTTTTCCCGTAACTGGCGAAGATAAAGATGACGTGATTGGTATTTTGTTAGCCAAAGATTTGCTGAAATATGCATTAGGCGATCAAGAACAATTTAGTGTTAAAAGTTTGATCCGCCCTGCTGTATTTGTTCCCGAAGGCAAACGACTCAACGTATTACTAAAAGAATTCCGCAATAACCGTAATCATATGGCTATCGTGGTAGATGAATACGGCGGTGTTGTAGGATTAGTCACCATCGAAGATATTCTAGAAGAAATTGTAGGCGATATTTCTGATGAATCGGATACCGAAGAAACAGAATTTATTATTCCTAAAGCCACCGGCGAATACACGGTAAACGCGTTAACACCGATTGAAGATTTTAATAATTTCTTTCATTGCACATTTAGCGATGCTGAATTTGATACGATTGGTGGATTAGTGATGCAACATTTAGGGTACCTACCCAAAGTAGGAGAAACAGTAGAATTGGAAGAGTTTACTTTTTCAGTAACCAATTCTGATGCGCGTCGTATTATATGGTTGTCTGTAAAAATGGTGCACCCCGTAAAATCACCTGATCATTTGGAAAAAACCACTCATTAAAATAAACAAGGATGTTTATGACGCGTTTTTATTCGCTTTCCGTAGAGCGTCCTTGGTTATTTGATGGTCTTTGTTTATTATTAGGTGCGTTACTACCGCTCGCATTTGCACCCTTACATCTTTTTCCATTGGCCTGGTTTGTTCCTGCTTTATTAATTCCACTCTGGAGCCACCCTGCTCTTAAGCGAGTTTTCTGGCGCGGATTTTTATTTGGACTCGGTTTTTTTGGTGTAGGTATTTCATGGGTATTTGTGAGCATTCATTTTTACGGTCATACCTCATTAGTACTCGCCGCTTTTTTAACATTCTTGTTTGTTGCCGCATTAGCATTAGTACCTGCTACACAAGCATTGGTTTACCGATTATTATTTCCTAAACTTTCTTTTATAGGATGGTGTATCGGTTTTGCATTAATATGGGCTTTATGGGAATGGATCCGCGGCACTTTATTTACCGGCTTCCCTTGGCTTTATTTAGCTTACAGCCAAATAGACAGCCCGCTAGCAGGGTTTATTCCGCTCTTTGGTGTTTATGGCACCACTGCTATTACCGTCATGGTAGGAGCATTTATTACCTACGCTATTTTTTATACCACTCAACATCGCTTATTAACAACCAGTTTAGCCGTGGCATTACTTATCAGTGGTTTTGCACTTTCATTTATTTCGTGGACTACTCCAGTAGGCGAAGCCAAATCGTTTAGTTTAATTCAAGGTAATATTCCTCAAGAAAATAAATGGGACAGACAATTTGTTGAAAGCATTATTCAACGTTATGTTTCGTTAACAAAACAACATTGGGACAGCGCTTTTATTATATGGCCTGAAGCCGCTCTACCGGTGCCGTTGCCTGATGCAGCGCCGATATTGGCAGGATTAGATAAAGAAGCCAAATCGCATCACACCACCCTTATTATGGGCGCATTAGAATACACGAATACTCGTGATCGCTTTTATAATGCGGTGTTTGCGGTAGGCGAAGATGGTGGTTTATACCATAAGCAACATCTCGTTCCTTTTGGTGAATATATTCCATTTGAAAATCAATTGCGCAATATTATTCAATTTTTTAATTTACCTTCTTCTTACACCATGCCAGGAAAGGCTAACCAAGCACCTTTAGTAAATGGTGACTGGCGAATAGCCCCTTTAATTTGTTATGAAATTGCTTATGCCTCTCTTGCACGTGAAGCCGCGGAACAGGGTAATGTTATTTTAACGGTAAGTAACGATACCTGGTTTGGACGTTCATGGGGGCCATTACAACATTTACAAATTGCGCAATTCCGTGCGCTTGAAACGGGGCGTTATGTAGTTCGTGCTACGAATAGTGGATATACAGCCATTATTGATCATCATGGAAATATAACGGCGCGAATAGATCCGTTTATAACCGATGTGCTAACCGCCAAAGTAGAAATGACAGAAGGTTTTACCCCTATTACTCGCCTAGGCCATGGTGTGATTATTTTGCTATTAGTAGGAGTATTATTTGGAACCTTCATTACGAGCAAGCGCAGCTTGCGTGGTAATCCAGATCAAATTACTTAGAAATAGAGCCTTTAACGACTACGCTTGCAGGAGAGACTTCGGTACCAGACAGTGTTTCCCAGTCTTTACCGCTGGTTTTTAAAGCGACATGATATTCTTCTTCACCGAATTCAGGGCCATCAAAAACAGGTGCCACTTTATTCCAGCCTACATGGAATTCATCATCAGGCGTTAACGCTTCTGCCACTACCCAATATAATTTACCTTTCTTTAAAATAGGATGAGTAGTCGATAACATTTCTTCTAATTCAGGCACTTTTCTATCGGGGCTTAAAGTCAGCACCCAACTTTCTAAAATTTTATCGCTTGGTGCATTCGTGGTTTCATCATGACTACGAATACTCACAAATACTTGAGCATGACCTAAACGAGAATTATTCATCATCCATAGTTCTACTTTTTGTAGACTATATTTTTGCTCTTCTTCAGGTACTTCAAATCGAATAGCTACCGATTGTTGTGAATAAATATCATAGGTTTGCCAGTTGCCAGTAGCACACGCATCAGGGGTTTCGTATAAAACCACCCATTTGTGAGTTTGAAGTTCTTCTTGGCTGTGGCTTTGAATTAAAGATTCTGGGTTTTCGCAACTAATCTTTTCACCGGATTTTTCATTGGCATAAGCAGTTGCTGCCATACTACTTACACTTAGAAGGCTGGTTATTAATACAGTATTTATAAAGTGGTACTTCTTACTCATATCTTGAATATAGCAGCCTAACTCAAGTTACGCAACAGATAATTCTCAATATAAGTATAAAATAATGCTATTTCTTTTGCACACTTGATAGAATGCCACGCAGTATTCGTACCTCTACCGCAGTGAGATCGGCTCTTACCAACATTCTCTGTAATTTGCGCATGGTATGGCCTGGATGATCGGGGTTTAAAAACTCGGTAGCAATCAGCGTTTCTTCTAAATGCTTCCAAAGCGAGGCTAGCTCTTCAGCAGTAGCAGGTTGCTCTTCTTCATTAAAAGTTGCAGGCACTTTTTCATCCAAAGCGATCCTTAGTTCATACGCCATAATCTGAACTGCCGAGGCAATATTGAGCGAGCCATATTCTGGGTTGGTAGGAATAGTCACCACTCGCTGACAGCGATCTAGCTCTTCATTGCTAAGTCCATCTCGCTCACGTCCAAACAGAATAGCCACAGGCATATTGCCAGCATGTGCTCTCACCCATTCCGCAGCTTCCCTAGGAGTAAGTACAGGAAGGCCAATAGAACGCTCTCTCACGCTAGTTCCTAGTACCAATCCACAATCTTTGATGGCCTCATCTAGCTCGGTAAATAGCCGGGCATTTTTGAGCACATCAATTCCACCCGAGGCTCTGGCTTCGGCTTCCTCATCTGGCAATGTTTTGGGATTGACCAAATAGAGCTGGCTTAAGCCCATGGTTTTAAGAGCTCTGGCTACAGCGCCTATATTCCCCGTGTGGGTGGTTTTTAATAATACGGTTCTAATATGATCTAACATAACTATCCTATAAGCCTTCTGTAAAGTTGGGAAGCGGGCTTGCTTTACCTACCCTGCAAGACTACAATGTCTAACCAATCATTGGAAGACACCATGGGCCCTTTATTAAATATTGCTACTAAAGCCGCTTTAAGCGCGGGTAAAATCATAACCCGTTTTTATGAGCAATTACCAGACAAAGCGATCAGCCTTAAAGACGATCGCAGCTTGATCACCAAAGTTGACCATGATGTGGAAGCTGAGCTTATTGAGCAAATCCATCAGGCCTACCCTAATCACGGTATTATCAGCGAAGAAAGAGAAGCCATACCGGGTGATGATTACACCTGGATTATCGATCCTCTAGATGGCACCCGAAACTACGTTCATAATCTTCCTTATTTTTGTATTTCAATGGCGTTACAGCATAAAAATCGTATTACCCATGCGGTGATTTATGATCCTATTCATCAAGATTTATTCACAGCAGCAAGAGGAAAAGGCGCACAATTAAATAATCGTCGCATTCGCGTTTCTACGCGTACCGCATTAGATGATATGTTAGCGGCCGGATCGTTTCCGGTTATCAATCCTGAAACCGCAGAAGCCCAATTAGCGGCTATTGCTAAAATTTACACCCCAGCCGGCGGTATTCGTCATACGGGTGCGGCGGCACTGGATATGGCTTATGTAGCTGCAGGTCGTTTTGATGCCTTCTGGGAAAATGATTTAAAAATCTGGGATGTAGCAGCCGGCAGTTTATTAATTGAAGAAGCCGGTGGATTTATTAGTGATTGGAATGGAAATCCGGATTGTTTGAAACCCGATAACTGCAGCATACTCGCTACTAACCCTAAACTCTTTAAACAACTGCTACCATTGATCCAACAAGGTTATCAGCCACCTCTTGTTTAAACTAGTTTAGCGTGGAGATGGAGACTGGCACTTAGGCAATTCAGCAACAGGACATGCGTCTGATTCATACGTGCTCGCATCATCTCCCACCTCTTTCGCATCGACATCAGGACGAGCTTTAAATATATTCCACCCAGAGGTGGTCGTACTGAGAACACCAGAATCGTTTTGTTTAGATTCAGTTTTTACTAGATTTTTTTGTACGCTAGCTGGTTTCAATGCCACAAAGAATGCAGCAGTGGCAGCAATAAAAGTAGTAACTGAAGATACTACCGCACTTACTAATGCCGTTACTAATGGCATTGCCAAATGAGACATCGCATTTGAAACAGCAGGTGAAAGTAATAAAGCAGAAGCTGTCCATGCCATGGCAGCAATACCGCCGGCAACAGCAATTTTTAAATTAGTGCCTACTTCAATAGATTGAAAAGCTTCGTTCCAGGTTTTTCCTTCACTTCGTGCTTTAATCACGTTGGCCGCACAAGCAGCCGCAAAAAGAAAACCAAAGGAACCAACACCTGTTGCCAAAATCGTAGCAGCAATACTTAAACCGCCATCAATACCAATAGTGGCATATACCGCATAATAACCTGCGTTCCAACCAATCACTGACATAGCCACTTTACCGTAAAAAAGTAATGTATCTACCCATAACGCTTTTACACGTTCATCTTTTTCGGTTTTAGTTAAACCAGAAGTGTTATTAATAATATCTCTTTGTTGAGCATGAAAAAGTGCAGAGACAATAAAAGGAATAGCAACCAAAGCTACACTAGCAGCCGCAGCGACAGCTAAATTAGTACCGAAAGAAGTAATAGTAGGTGCTAATACTTTAGATAAAAGCATCCAAACGCCATCACCTACACCGATAGCTAAACCAGCACCTAAGGCGCTATTCCAGTCATAGCTAGCGAGATTTTTGGAGATCTCAGGATTTTCTTCTAAAAATTGCTCGAATAAATGCTGGGGAACTAAAAGACGCTTTTTGCTGTTGTCTTCTTCTAGGGCTTCTAATTGAGCAGAGGTCTGCTTAGCAAAATATAGGGTTTGAGCCGCTTCGTCATAAGTTAGCAAGATATAGGTTTTATTAGGCGCAAGTAACTCTTGATTAATAAACTGGCCTTGAACTTCCTGCACATTGGAGGCAGATGAGGTCACATTTAATTTAAATTCCTTGGTTTTAACTGCTGTAAATGGCATTTTTTTACTTCCCAAATAATTAAATAAACTTATAAAACAAGCTATCTTGATAAGTTAATATATCACAAAACCAAGAAAAGTGGTGTTTTTTTGAACGGTTTTTTTATGAGCAAATACAGGTAGATCAGTGCAATTACAAGCAAATAGCAACAAATAACGATCATTCTATTAGAAAAAGCAAGAAAAACTGGAAGAATTTCCAGTCAATTTAGCGTCTTTTTTGATCTTTTAAGGGCGGTTATCTACTTCGATTTTAGGCGTAGGCAGCAAGTCTTGGCGATTTAAGCCCAGAGTAATAGCCAAAGCCCCTGCCACATAAATAGAGGAATAGGTTCCTATCACAATACCTACCGCTAGAGATAAAGAGAAGCCGAACAAAGCATGTCCGCCATATACTAATAACGCAATAACCACGAGCAAAGTGAGAGCTGATGTCATAATGGTTCTAGATAAGGTTTGATTAATAGACAAATTCATAATCTCAACCGGTGTACCTTTATGCATTTGAACAAAGTTTTCCCGCACACGATCAAATACCACAATAGTGTCATTCAACGAATAACCAATTACCGCTAACATACCGGCCAAAGTAGGCAGATCAAACTCAAATTGGAAAAATGAAAACACCCCTAATACCACAATAGGATCATGCGCCAGTGCTACAGCTGCACTCACACCTAAACGGTATTGAAAACGAAAAGCAATATAAACGGCTGTAAATACTAAAGCCAATAATAACGCGAGAGTACCTTGTTGAGCTAATTCAGAGCCTACTTGTGCACCAACAGCATCTACCCTTTTTAATTCAACATTCGTTTGTTGGGTTTTAACGGTTGCTAAAATTTGGCTAGCCACTTCTTGTTCGGTTTTATTAGCCGTAGGCGATAAACGAATTAAAATATCATTAGGTGATCCATACTGTTGCACCACAGCACCTGGAAAACCATCGGCAGCTAACTGATCTCTCACATCATTTAAATTGACTGCTTGAGGATAATGCAATTCAATAATCGTTCCACCGGTAAAATCTAAACCCCAATTAATACCTTTAAACCATAACGATCCTAAAGAAAAAAGAATTAAGAAAACCGAAAACACAGCTGTCCATCGGCGAATGCCTAAAAAATCAATTTGCGTTGTGCGCCTAAAAAATTCCATAGCTGAATTCCATAGTTAAATTCCAATAGAGAGTTTTTGAACATTACGCTTACCATACCACGCATTCACTAAAGCACGCGTGACCATCACGGCTGTAAACACAGAGGTGATTAAACCTAAAATTAAAGTGATAGCAAAACCTCGGATGGGACCACTACCAATACTAAATAAAACAATCGCTGCAATAAAGGTGGTGATATTGGCATCTAAAATAGTAACAAACGCTTTTTCAAAACCTGAATAAATTGCCTTTTGAGGGGAGCTATTTATTCCAGTGGCCGCTCGCAACTCTTCACGAATACGTTCAAAAATTAATACGTTAGCATCTACAGACATACCTAGTGTTAATACTATTGCTGCTATCGCAGGTAAACTGAGCGTAGCTTGAATTAAAGAAAGAGCGGCTACTAATAAAATTAAATTAGCGAGTAAAGCCACATTCGCCAACACACCAAACCAACGGTAATAAACAATCATGGCTATCAACACCAAAGCCAATCCTAAAATAACGGATTTAATTCCTGAATCAATATTTTCTTGGCCTAAGCTAGGTCCAACGGTTCGCTCTTCAATAATAGTCACCGTAGCAGGCAATGCACCTGCGCGAAGCAATAAAGCCAAGTTACGTGCTTCTTCTGCATTATCTAAACCGGTAATACGAAAACGATTACCTAATGCGGCTTGAATGGTTGCTACACTGATCACTTCTTCTTTGCGAACCAGCTTATTAACAACAACTCCACCTTCTCCTGCTTCTTCTTGCAAACGAGTTTCAATATAAATGCCTGCCATCGGCCTGCCAATATTGTCACCTGTTTCTTTACTAAATTGGCTAGTGCTTCCACCAATTTGCACTTGTACTTCGGGCTTGCCGTATTCATCGTAACCTGATTGCGCACCTACAATACTATCACCGCTTAATAAAACACGATTTTCAATAAATAAAGGTCGGTCTTGGCGATCACGATACAAAGTGGTTCCCACTGGGGGAATGGAAGTAGTATTAGCATCTTGCTGAATATCCACTAATTTAAATTCTACTCGCGCGGTTTTACCTAAAATATCTTTAGCGCGGGTGGGATCTTGAATACCCGGTAATTGCACAATAATACGAAAAGCACCTTGGCGTTGCACGACGGCTTCCGCTACCCCTAATTCATTTACGCGATTACGCAACGTAGTCATACTTTGCTCTACCGCATAACTTTCAATTTCTTGTTGCGCGGCGGGTTTTAAATTGATATCTAACCAAAATGCGCTATTTAACTCTTTTGGAGTAATAGTAAATTCTATATAACGCTGAGCAATAAAGGCGGCAGCCGCTTCTCTTTGTGATTCATCTAAAAAACGAATAGCAATACCACCATTTTTTTGAATTGTCATTCCTCTGTAACGGATCCCTTCTTCGCGTAACTGAGTACGCAACTCGTTTAAATAGCTTTCTTCACGCAATTCAACGGCTTCTTTAACATTCACTTCTAATAAAAATTGAACGCCACCTCGTAAATCTAAACCCAATTTTAAAGGTGCAGCACCAAAAGCCGCTAACCATTTAGGTGTAGAAGGTACTAAATTGAACGCTACAATATAATTTTCACCTAAGGCTTTTCTAACCACTTCCATGGCGGTGAGTTGTGTATCGGTTTGAAAAAATCGTACTGTGATCCCGTATTGATCAGTGGTAATGTTTTTATATGACAGTTTGTTTTGATTTAAGACTTGTGTGACTTGTGTCACGGTTTGGTCGGTAACCGATGCATTACGCATGGCAGAAATTTGCAAAGCCGAATCGTCGCCAAATACATTAGGCAGCGCGTAAATAAGTCCCATCAATAAGACGAAACCAATTAAAGCATTTTTCCACCATGAATAATGATTAAGCGGCATAATTAAATCGTTTTTAACGTTCCTTTAGGTAATACCGTGGTTACTGCTTGGCGTTGGCATTTAATTTCAACGTTATCAGCAATACTTAATGTAATAAAATCACTAGCCACTTTAGTTACACGACCTAAAATACCACCGTTAATTGCCACTTCGTCGCCTACTTCTAAACCTGATATTAAATCACGATGTGCTTTTACGCGTTTATTTTGAGGGCGTAACAAAATAAAATAGACTAATACTGCAAAAACAGCCAGCATAATCATAGTTTGAGTCATATCGCCACCGCCCATCATGCTTGCGCCAGTAGCTGCATCAGAAGCATAAGCCGAGCTAATAAAATTAAACATACAAACCCCCTTTCATAAAATGAAGCACAGTATACCGTTGGGGTATAGGTTTGGGAAGTGTTACTGTGCAGTAGCATTCATTGAAGAAGTAGGTCCACCTGCTGTTCCTGCTCCAACAAAAAATCCACCATCAGGAATGGTATCAATAGCAGCTGTTTTATACACCCAAAAATTATCTGGAAAGCCAACAACTAATACCGGCGTTTGAGGATTAGTAGTAATATCTCCTCCTCCTACTATGCATAACGCACCTCCCTGGAACGGGGTGCAACTAACACCAGATAAGACCGCCGAAGAAGGTAAACCAAAAATAGAACCGACCTGATTGTACCACGTAGAACCCGCATTATTACTCGTCAATAAAATAGGCTCAAGCGAGGGGTTATATCCTACCATTACACATTTAGCAGTTAAACCACTGCCTGCACAACTGGCTGCTACTAGCTGAGAAGAGTCGGCAAACCCTCCAGGAACATTATTAGACCAACTCGTTCCACCATTTTGAGTTACCAGTAATACCAAAGGTGCTCTTAATGTTTCTTTCTCTACAGATACTATAGGATCACCGGATCCCACTACACAAACCGTATCTGAACCACCACTACCCGTGCATGCTACTGAAGTAAGATGACCGGTTCCCCCTGGAGCCACACTACTAATATTATTCCACGACCCAGCTGCACCCGTATTACTAATTAAAAAAGGACCCGTAGAACTTGAACCTGCAGCCACACAATAAGGAGCGGTTGGAGAAATACTGGTACAACTCACTCCTTGTAAACGTGCACCTGCACCCGGAATACTATTTACGGTAGCTCTAGACCAGCTTACGCCACCATTAGTCGTTTGCGCCACAATAGGTTGAGGAGTAGAAGGTGTTGTTGTATTCGTTCCCACCGCAACACAAGTAGCAGTAGAAGGAGAATCGCCTCCTGTGCAGCTAACCGCATTCATAATGGTAGTAGCAGGCAGTGTTACACTCACGGAAGTTCACGTGGTTCCATTTCTACTTTGCCATATCGTCGGGGCATTAGTAGTTGATTGGCCTACAGCCGCACATAACACGTAAATTCCTGGAGTTCCGGTACAACTGACGCCATATAAAAACCCTGTTGTAGCAGGTAGAGAACCAGAGCTAATAGTATTCCAGGTATTTGCACCATCCGTACTGGTTATGACAAAAGGCAAAGTAGGAGTAGACGTTTTATTACCACCAACGCCCACGCAAATAGCGGTACTGCTAGGACCTGTGCAGCTAGTGCTATTAATACTTCCTGCCGTTACACTCCCTGGAATGGCATCTTGTTGATTGGTCCAATTAACTCCTTCATCGTTACTCGATACTAAAAAAGGAACGCCCCCAACCATCTCGCCATTCAGCGTAATTCCCTGCGTTATACCAGCAGCCACACCTAAACCGGTATTCGTTCCAGGAGGAATAGGAGACGTTTGTGTCACATTCAATGGATAATTCGTTCCCGCACAGGTAGTTCCATCTGACATGCATACAAACAAACGATTGCTAGCCCCGCCCTGATTCGGATCAACAGGGCCTGAAATAGTTAACTCTAAAGTACAACTCGCAAATGCAGGTAAATTAAAGGTAGTTCCACAAGTACCAGTTAACGCATTAACCACATTTTCAGGTAAATATTTAACAAAATTATTCGTGCGATCATAACGCGTATTATTCGTGACAGTATAAGTCGCCCCCACCGTACCATCTTCTGGAACAGTAGTGGGCAATGCACCATCAGGCACAATATCAAAAGGTAAATCTGAAGCATTAACATTAAAAACGAATAATAACGTTGTAATAAAAAAAAATAACTGGTTTGTTTTAAACACGTTGGCTTTCCTTTTTTACGAGAACACGTATGTTAACTGCAACAAAATTTCTTGATTATAAAGCTGATGTTTTTCAAGACTATGCTCTAGATTAGTCGCATCTAAACTCGATTTCTCTAATCCAGCTTTTCCTAAATCAGTAAGCCTATAGCCCAAACCTAAGCGCAATGATTCTTCAATAATGTCATAATCCACACCTAAACCTACGCTATAACTAAAAGAGGTTTCCGTTTTATCCTCATATTGTGGTGTAAAAATAAGCAAGGGATCCACATTATCGCTATACTCTTCCGAACGATTGATCGCAGCTCCTATACCTACAATAAAATAAGGATGATATTTTTCCTTCCATTCCGTCAGAAATTTAGTTTCCCACATAATTTGATACGTTCTAATTTTGAAATGATAATCGTAAACAGGTGGGGAAAGCTGACCTGCATCGGGAGTTAAATTTCCTTTGGATGAAAAAGGGGATGTTTGATAATACGCAATACCGCTTTGTAAAAACCAATCATCATTCCATTCAAACTCTCCTCCCAACAAAGCACCCCATGCGCCACGGGTTTGAGTGTCTTGATGGGAGTCATAATCGTAAGTGGTAAACCCCACATCATAATTGGCTGAAGCATCCACCTTAGCAAACGCTAAACCGCCCATGACAGCAGCCATAGGCTCTATTTCTATTTCACGTACCCTATCAAAAAAACGATCGAAATAAACAAAATCATCACTGATGGCAAGTGATGAAGTAAGCATAGAAAAAAATAAAATAGATAATCGCTGGTAACTTCTCATTACAAACCGTCCTTGGCTCAAGTAATTTTAATAATCTTTTTGCAGTATAGATAGTATTTGTCGAAATGCAATTGAGAAAAATTCACAATAACAGAAGAAATATTAAGAAATAAACCCTAAAAAATCACCATAGCGTCGCCATAGCTAAAAAAGCGGTAACGCTCTTTGATCGCTTCTTGATAAGCAGCTAGCACGGCTTCTCGTCCTGCAAATGCAGAAATCAGCATTAATAGTGTAGATTTGGGTAAATGAAAGTTTGTTAACAGGGCATCAATCACACGAAACTCAAAACCAGGATAAATGAAGAGATTGGTTTCACCCGAAAAAGGTTTTAATTCGCCATTCAATGCAGCCGTTTCCAAACTACGTGCACTGGTGGTTCCCACGGCAATCACACGTCCACCCTGCTCTTTTGTTCTTTTTATTTGATCACAAACGCTTTGGCTCACTTCCAAATATTCATAATGCATTTTATGATCTTCAATATGTTCCACTCTCACGGGCTGAAAGGTACCTGCACCTACATGCAATGTGACTTCTGCAAATTGAACACCTTTTTCTTGCAATGCATTTAGCATTTTTTTATCAAAATGTAATCCGGCCGTTGGAGCGGCCACAGCACCGGCGGTTTTGGCATAAACGGTTTGATATCGCTCTTGATCGAGTGCTTCATCCGCGCGCTCCATATAAGGAGGTAATGGCATATGGCCAAACGTTTGTAATAATTCTGTTAAAGGTAAGATACTACTCAGTAGAAACAAACTGTCATCTCTGGACTCTACCGTTAAAAATACTGTTTCATTTAAAAATAAACGAACGCCTGAGCCGGGTGATTTACTCGCTCTAACATGAGCCCATGCTTGGTGCTCATCCACTAATCTCTCAATTAAAATCTCTACTTGGCCGCCGGTTTCCTTTTTGGCAAATAAACGCGCAGGAATCACTTTGGTATTATTAAAAACCAATAAATCACCAGGGTGAATTAAATCAATCAGATCGGAAAATTGTTGATGAGAGACTTGACCTGTTTGTCTTGATAAACATAACAGTCGACTACCGGTTCGTTCAGATAAGGGATATTGGGCAATTAATTCGTTAGGTAATTCGTAATTAAAATCATCTACTCGCACACATGACCTCACTACACTTAAGCTAGCTCTAAATCGATTTTTCGTTCGTCTAAATCAATTCTCGCCACACACACTTTTACTTTATCGCCTAAACGATATTTTTTACCCGCGCGCTCGCCGCCAAGGCTTTGAGTGCTAGGATCAAACGTATAATAATCATTAGGTAAAGTAGCTACATGCACTAAACCGTCTACCCAAATATTTTCTAAGGTAACAAAAAAGCCAAACCCTACCACACCGCTAATAACTCCATTATAAACTTCGCCTAATTTATCAAGCATATATTCGCATTTTAGAAATAACATCACATCACGAGTTGCTTCATCCGCCCGTTGTTCACATAAAGAAGACTGATCGCCTAAATGCTTCATTTCTTCTAGTGTATAAGGCGCTGGCGTTTTTTTATTTCGTTGGTCTATTTGCCAATAAATCATACGATGTAATAGCAAATCAGGATAACGACGAATAGGTGAAGTAAAATGCGTGTATTCATGATAAGCCAATCCAAAGTGACCAATATTTTCAGGAGAATATTGAGCGCGATTCATGGTTCTTAATAATACTTGATTAACTAAAGTAGCTTCTGGGCGATCTTGCACTTCACTAATCATTTCTGAAAAATGTTGCACAGTCGGTTCTTTTCCACCTGGCAATTTAAAGCCTAAGCTTAATAAAAACGCTCTAAGATCAGTGATTTTTTCCATGGTCGGCTTTTCATGCACACGATACAATATAGGAAATTTATTTTGCTCAGCAAATTTAGCCGCGCATACGTTAGCCACTAACATACATTCTTCAATAATGCGGTGAGCTACATTTCGTTCAACAGGAACAATGGCTTCAATCTTTTTATTATCACCAAATTTCACTTTGGTTTCAGTGGTAATAAATTCTAATGCGTGTCGCTCTTCGCGACGTTCCCACAATTTCTTATAGAGTTTGTGCAAATCATGTAAATGAGGCAATACTCTTTCATACTGCTTTTCCGGCTCTTCATTTTTCTTTGTTAATAATTCAGCCACAATCGTATAAGTTAATCGTGCTTTTGAATGAATAACGCCAGGATAAAACTGAAAACGTTTAACATGCCCATCAGCATCTAAAGCGACTTCGCATACCAAAGCAAGTCTATCTACATTGGCTTTTAATGAGCACAACTCGTTAGATAATTCTTCGGGTAACATGGGAATAACGCGCTGAGGAAAATAAACAGAAGTTCCGCGTTCGTAAGCTACTTCATCTAATGCAGTGCCTATAGGAACATAATGACTCACATCAGCAATGGCTACGTATAAAATCCAACCACCTTTAGGTGTTTTTTCACAATATACGGCATCATCAAAATCTTTGGCATCTTCACCATCAATAGTCACAAAAGGTAATTCACGTAAATCTTTTCTACCTTCTAAATCACTTTCAGGTACCGTTGTAGGCAAATGTTTAGCTTGTGCCAATGCGGCTTGTGGCCATACATAAGGTAATTGATGGCTTCTGATGGCCACATCAATTTCTACACCAGGTCCTAAATGTTGACCAATGACTTCGGTAATTTTTCCAGTAGCAGGAGCATGTTTATCAGGATATTTGGTAATAGAAGCCACTACCATGTCGCCTTCTTTGCAATCATTGGTATATTGGTGAGGAATAATAATATCGTGACGCAAATGTCTATCTTCAGGAATAACTAAATGAACGCCGTTTTCAACGACATAACGTCCTACTACTTCGCTAACACCACGCACTAAAATTTCAACAATATTGCCTGAGAGGCGGCCACCTTTATCTTTATTAACCACACTCGCTAATACCGTATCACCATGAAATACACGTGTCATTTGCTGCGGCGCTAAATAAAGATCTTTGCTACCATCATCAGGAATAACAAAACCAAAACCATCTCGGTGCGCTTCTACGCGTCCTCGAACTAAATTCATTTTATTCAGTAAGCCATAGCTACCCGCACGATTACATAGCAACTGCCCGTCTCTTTCCATAGCGCGCAAACGACGTCTTAAGGCCTCAAGTGCGTCAGGTTTCTTTACTTTTAAAGACTTAGCGATAGCCGCCAAAGGCATGGGTTTCTTCTGCCTTTTTAAGCAGTCCAAGATAAACTCACGGCTAGGAATAGGGTTTTCGTATTTCTCCGCTTCGCGGGTAGCAAAGGGATCCTCTGGGAAACGGTTGCGGGGCATGTTAGAATTTTTCCTGATCTGAATACATAAGTTGGTCATAATTATACTACATCTTGGTGCAAACGGGGTGTAAACCAACCATTAACTGGATATTTAACTTGGAAATCACACCAACTACGCAGCCTGCCAGCCTTATTCGCCGATTAGGAGCCATTTTTTATGACTCCCTGATCCTTTTGGCCATTCTTATGCTGGGCACCTGGCTGATTATGCCTTTTACCAATGGAAACCCTGTCAGCCCTGGCGTACTACTCTATCAACTCTATTTGCTGCTCTTGGGAGGGTTTTACTATGTGGGCTTCTGGGTTTATTGCGGGCAAACCGTAGGCATGCGCGCCTGGCGGATTAAAGTGGTCAATAGTGATGGCAGCCCTCTTTCTTGGAAACAAGGCATGCTACGAGCTTTCTACGCGCTTATTACTCTATTACCCGCAGGCTTGGGCCTTTGGTATATGTTGTTTAATGCTGAAAAACAAACCTGGTATGATCTGATGTCGCATACCCGCGTTATCCGCCACAACCCGCGTATCTAATATCACCTCTCCCTTGAGGGAGAGGTCGGTTTCGCGAAGCGAAACCGGGTGAGGGGGAATCATTTTAAGCTTTAGAACGCCCTTCTAGCATTAGGATATAGCTGAGCACTGATCTCACCGCGATGGTTGCTGCTAATTGGGCAAACTCTTCCCAACCTGGTTTTAATACTGTCCATAAAATATCGGCGGCAATTTGAAATTCTAAGGCTAATAATAAAAACCGTGAAAGTACCAAACGCGTTTTGGCATAATAATCAGCCTTGCTATGGGCATGCATAGAGCTCAACAAAGTATAAAGAGCAATGATCACCCCGACCACAATCAACACCACACTGATGGAGCTAATTGAAAATATCAGAATTCCCGTTATTTCATGCAAAAAAGTTTCCATCATTTTTTCTCCACAATGTATCTTTTAAAGTTAGCCAGGTATTCCCACAAGTCAAGGATGAGTATTTAATATCTTAAAAAACCGGCAGGATCGCGATGAAGTAATTGGCGGCGTTCTCGGTGATCAGGCATCACTGAAGCTACAAATGCCCAGTAATCTTTAGAGTGGTTTTTAAATTTCACATGACAGAGTTCATGCACCATTAAATAATCTATTAAATCTAAAGGTGTTAGCATAATGCGCCAGTTCAAGCGAATAATATTTTTAGTATCACAGGATCCCCATCGATGTTTAGGATCGGTTATTTTCATTGAATGGTAATGCACACCTAGTTTTTCTTTCCAAAAATCTAAACGATCACACAAAAAATCATAGCCGGAGCGGTAACAGAATTTTTTGACTTGTTGGTAAACCATTTTTTTATGATCATCACTATTTTCGAAAGGTTTAACCGCCACAGAAAGCTTATGATCTTCATAGATCACTTTGGAACGCTTGGCCTCACCAATATGTAAAGAGCAAGGCATACCTGCAAAAAACAGTGACTCTTCATGAGAAAGTTCATAGCGAGGCAAAGGTGTAAAACCTTCCATCTTGGATAAAATCCATTCTTGATTGGTTTCTAAAAAAGCTTGTACTTCTTGGTCGCGAGTGCGCCACGGTGTCAGTACGATAAGACCTTCGTGAGGGTGTAAAGAAAGCGTTAACGTTCTACGTCTTCGTTTACTACGCTTGATAGTATAAGTGAGAGCGATATCAGCTACCGTCAATACGGCTTTTGAAATCTGAATGGGCATTCCTTACCTCAATCTATGGTCTAACATTATATTTTATAAAGCTTGATCTAAATCAGCGATTAAATCATCCACTTCTTCTATTCCAACAGACACACGAATTAAATTATCATGTATACCAAATTTATCACGCTGAGCTTCTGGAATAGCGGCATGAGTCATAATACCTGGATGCTCTACTAAAGATTCAACACCCCCTAAAGACTCTGCCAAGGTAAATACTTTTAATTTTTCTAAAAAGTCAGTAGCCGCTTTTTTATCGCCTTTAATATAAAAGCTAATCATGCCACCAAAGGCTTTCATTTGTTTTTTTGCCAAAGCATGTTCTGGATGCGAAGCTAATCCAGGATAAATTACTTTTTCCACTTTTTTATGTTTTTCTAAATGTTCCGCAATTTTTTGCGCATTTTCACAATGACGCTGCATTCGCAAAGATAGCGTTTTAGTAGAGCGCAATAATAAAAAACAATCTTGAGGTGCAGGTACTGCGCCTATGGCATTTTGTAAAAACTTTAATTTTTCATAAAGCGCTTTATCATTCATAACCAAAACGCCACCAATCACATCGGAATGGCCACCTAAATATTTAGTAGTAGAATGGCAAACAATATCAGCGCCCATGACTAAAGGATTTTGCAAATAAGGCGTTGCAAACGTATTATCTACTGCCACTAAAATTGAGGAATTGGCTTTCTTAACCGCTTTTACTATTCCTGCAATATCTACCACTTTAAGCATAGGATTGGTAGGACTTTCTGTCCAGACTAACTTGGTATTTGGTTTGATAGAAGATGTTAAAACAGCAAGATCGCCTAAATCAATTTGCGTATATTCAACACCAAACTGTTTAAAAACCTTGTCAAATATTCTAAAAGTACCACCGTAAACATCATCGCCCACAATCACATGATCACCCGATTTAAAAAGATGAAGCAAGGTAGATAAAGCCGCACATCCTGAAGAAAAACATAATCCATATTGTGCTTGCTCTAAAGACGCTAAATTTTGCTCTAAAGCATCGCGTGTAGGATTAGAGGTACGAGAATATTCATGGCCATTATAAGTAACCCCAGGACTATGCTGCGCATATGTCGAGGTTTGATAAATGGGCGTCATCACTGCACCCGTAGTTGGATCAGCATGTTGCCCTGCATGAATAGCACGAGTAGAAAAACCTAATTTAGTAGTATCTTTTTTCATAATGTTCCCTTATAAAAAACCGTATTCGATCATCCAATCTTCGGAAATAAACTTAGACACATAACGCGAAGCAGAATCTGTTAATACGGTAACAATGATTTTATCTTTCCCTACTTTTTTAGCCAATTCAACGGCCGCATGAACAATAGCGCCAGATGAACCACCGCAAAATAAGCCTTCTTCTTTGATTAAACGACGGCTCATAGTGAATGCTTGATTATCATTCGTTTGGATCATTTCATCAATTACCGAAAAGTCTAAAGCATCGCATAAAATATCTTCTCCAATACCTTCTACTTTATAAACGCTAGGAGTGACTAATTTGCGGGTATAAAAATAATCATAATGTATGCTACCAATAGGATCTGCTCCCACTATTTTGATGGCAGAATTTTTTTCTTTTAAAAACTTACCCACACCAGAAATAGTACCACCCGTTCCCGTACCTGCCACAAAATAATCGAGTTTTCCTGCAGTATCTTCCCAAATTTCAGGCGCAGTGGAATGATAATGCGCCTCGGCATTAAACGGGGTGTGGTACTGATTCACATAAAAACAATTAGGCGTTTCACGAGCAATTCGCTTAGCGGTTTCAACATAGTGATCAGGAGAATCCCCTGGCACATCCGTAGGGGTTACAATTACTTCAGCACCAGCGGCTTTGAGCATATTAATTTTTTCCATGCTCATTTTATCAGGGAGCGTCACAATACAACGATATCCTTTTACCGCGGCTATCATGGCTAGGGCTAACCCTGTATTGCCTGAGGTATTTTCTACAATGGTTCCACCTGGCTGCAATAGCCCTTTTTTCTCAGCTTGTTCAATAATATAGTGCGCCATACGGTCCTTTATAGAACCTGATGGGTTCATAAACTCACATTTAACCAAAACAGTCGCATCATTAGGAGAAACCACATGATTTAGCTTAACCAAAGGGGTATTGCCAATTGCTTCTAAAATGTTGTTTTTGATACGCATATTTTTACTCTTTAGGTTAAAATGAAATTTCCAGCCCAAAATTCTAACACAATAGGATCCTAAAAGGCAGAATAAGGGGGCAAAATCTCTTTTGAGCTCTATTTCCTGGATTAATGATAAATTAAGGAAATCCCTGCTAAAATAAAAAACAGTTTAAGAATGGTATGTACACATGGAATTAACTTATAACCCGCAGCTGACCGAAGAACAAGCCCAGGCCTTCTGGGTGGAACATCAAAGCTTTATCGCTAAAGAAAATACCGGCAAAGAAAAATACTATTGCCTTTCTATGTTGCCCTACCCTAGCGGACAGCTCCATATGGGACACGTGCGTAATTACACCATAGGCGATGTAGTCAGCCGCTTTCAGCGTATGCAAGGTAAAGAAGTGCTACAACCTATAGGCTGGGATGCTTTCGGTCTTCCTGCAGAAAATGCAGCTCTTAAACACAAAGTTGCGCCCAGTGAATGGACTCGAAAAAACATTGCCCATATGAAAGAGCAATTTAAACGCTTAGGCTTTGCTTATGATTGGAGCCGAGAACTAGCCACCTGTGATCCATCATACTATCGCTGGGAACAATGGTTATTTGTACAATTATTTAAACAAGGTTTAGTTTATCGCAAAAAGTCTTTTGTGAATTGGGATCCGGTTGATCAAACTGTTTTAGCAAATGAGCAAGTGATTGATGGCAAAGGTTGGCGTTCAGGCGCCGCGGTTGAACGCCGTGAAATTTCTCAATGGTTTTTTAAAATTACCGCTTACGCAGAAGAATTATTAAACGATCTTGATACCTTAACCGGTTGGCCAGAGCAAGTTCGCACCATGCAACGTAATTGGATTGGTCGCTCTGTAGGTGCTGATATTCAATTTGAAATCGTTGAACCTCACCACTCTCCACTGACTGTTTACACCACTCGCGCAGACACTTTATTTGGGGTTACTTATTTATCCATTGCTCCTCAACACCCTTTAGCATTGAAAGCCGCTGAAACCGATCCTGCTGTTGCAGCTTTTATCGAACAATGTAAAGCGGGCGCCGTTGCCGAAGCAGACAGAGCCAAACAAGAAAAAGCAGGTATAGCTACTGCGTTTCATGCGCGACATCCATTAACGGGGAAATCTATTCCTGTATGGGTAGCTAATTATGTGTTAATGGAATACGGCACAGGCGCTGTCATGGCTGTTCCTGCACATGATGAAAGAGATTTTGAATTTGCTCAAAAATATGCGCTACCTATTCAAGTAGTGCTAAAACCCACTGACGATAAAACCATTGATTATACAAAAGAACCTTTTCTAGATAACGGTATATTAATAAATTCGGAAGGTTTTGATGGTTTAACCTCAGAAGCAGCATTGAATGCGATTACGGAAGCGCTGGAAAAAAATAGTGCTGGTAGTAAAAAAGTGCATTATCGTTTACGCGATTGGGGTGTTTCACGCCAACGTTATTGGGGTACGCCTATTCCCATCATTTATTGTGATAGCTGCGGAGCAGTCGCTGTGCCTGAAAAAGATTTACCCGTGGTGTTACCTGAAAATGTTGTGCTAACCCATCCCGGTTCTCCGCTTAAAGATATGCCTGAATTTTTCAATTGCAAGTGCCCACAATGTGGAAAAGATGCACATAGAGAAACAGATACATTAGATACCTTTGTTGAATCTTCTTGGTATTATGCTCGTTACACCTGCCCTGATCAAAACGAAAAAATGTTAGATGAACGCGCTAATTATTGGTTAGCAGTAGATCAATATGTAGGCGGCGTTGAACATGCGGTGTTACATTTATTATATGCCCGCTTTTTTTATAAAGTATTGCGCGATCAAGGTTTAGTAAAAACCAGTGAACCTTTTACTAAGCTGCTCACCCAGGGAATGGTATTAAAAGATGGCGCTAAAATGTCAAAATCAAAAGGCAATGTGGTAGAGCCTAATCTTTTAGTTGATAAATACGGCGCTGATACGGCACGACTTTTTATTATGTTTGCAGCACCTCCCGAACAAAATTTAGAATGGAATGATGCAGCTGTTGAAGGTGCTTTCCGTTATTTAAATCGTTTATGGAAATTGGTGTACCAGCACACAGCTAAACCGGAAGTACCCCATTTAAATACAGCACAGCTTAGCGCTGAACATCAAAAAATTTGGCAACAAGTGCAACAAACCACTCAAAAGGTAAGCAAAGATTTTGGGCAACGCTTAATGTTTAATACGGCTGTGGCTTCTATGATGGAGCTAACCAACGCTTTAACGCCATTAACTACCGATAGCCACCCCCAAGCTCAAGCTTTATTACGCGCGGGATTAAATCATTTAGTTCTTCTGCTTTCCCCTATAGCTCCCCATATTTGCCATGCGTTATGGAAAGAATTAGGACATAAAGAAGACGTTATTGATGCCGCTTGGCCTATCGTTGATGAAAAAGCACTCGTAAAAACCGAAATTAATTGGATGATACAAGTAAATGGAAAGCTGCGCGGGCAACTTACCCTACCCGTTGATATGCCAGCGCCTGAAGTAGAAGTGGCTGCCTGTGAAAATGCTAATGTCAAAAAATTCCTTGAAGGTAAAGCGATTAAGAAAATAATTATAGTACCTGGCAAATTAATTAATATTGTGGTGGCCTGATGACAAACTTGGTGAAAAAAATAATTCTCACTCTATTTTTTAGTTTTACCTTGGCTGCTTGCGGCTTTCATTTGCGCGGCACTGTACCCATGCCTGATTATTTAAAAAAAATAGCCATACAACCCAATACACCACACTTACCGCTTCAAACCGAAATTAGAAATTTATTGGTTAATAATGGTGTACAAGTAGTGGATATTTCGCAAAAACCGGATGCGGTTTTACATATTATTACCGATGAATTTATTACTGAAGATACCAGTATTGGCGCTGATGGCCGGATCCGAGAAAAAAGCTATACTTACCAATCTTCCTTCGAGTTATTAACGCCGGAAGGACAAACGCTGCTACCGGTACAGTCGGTAAGAAGTCAGCGATTAATTGAATTTGATCCGGATCTGGCGCTAGCACAAACGATGGAAGCACAAATAGTAAAAATAGAAAATCGACGAGATGTGGCTAACCAATTGGTACAGCGTTTACGACACGCACCTAATGGTCCACAAAAAGCAGCATTTGAAAAATAATTATGAAAGTAACATTTTCACAAATAACAAAACACTTAGAAACCACGCTTTCCCATTTTTATATTTTAATGGGTAACGAACCTCTATTGGTTCATGAAGCCGCGGTGGCTATTAGAAAAAAAGCGTATGCAGCCGGATATACCGATAGACAATGGCTATGCCCTTCGCACCAAGAAGATTGGCAACAGATCAGTGGCCTCTACACCAATTTAGATTTATTCTCTCAGCGCCAGGTAATAGAAATTCATATCCCTAATGGAAAACCCAGCCAATACGGGATACAACAATTATACAAATATGCACAACAACCTATTGATGATCATATTATTATTATTACCACCGAAAAAATTGATAAAGCACTGTTATCAAGCAAATGGGTCAATGAGTGTGAATCCAATGGTGTATTAATGCCTATTTGGTCTTTTTCTTCCGCTGAAACCGCAGCCTGGTTACGCCAACGTACACAGCATTATCAACTCAATATTGAACAACCCGCTTTTTTAGAATTGTTAGATCGCACTCAAGGCAATTTAGCCGCCGCGGAGCACGCTTTACAACAATTATCCTTATTGAATCAAACCATCACATTAGAAAAACTACAGGCGTTTGTTTCAGATCAAGCGCAATATGCGGTAAGCGATTTTGTTCAGCATTTATTGCAACGCAATTATTCTAAAAGCTTGCATATTCTTAATCGGCTAGAACAACACGATGTTGAGCCTACATGGATTATATGGCAGCTTGCACAAGCACTCAGAACTTTTCATAAAGCTGCCGCCAAAAAAATATTGCCTTTGCTTAGCCAAGTAGAATCATTGGTGAAAAGCAATAACGGATTGGACAATTGGATAGCATTAAAAAACTTTACTTACGAGGCCATCAGATTATGACAACCCCATTATTAGGTGTATTTGGTGGGTCATTTGATCCGGTTCATTTAGGTCATTTACAAAGTTTATGGGAAGTGACTGAAAAATTATTTCTAGATGATGTTCATATTATTCCTTGTGCCCAATCGCCGCTTAAACAAAAACCCCAAGCCAGCGACGATCAACGCGTAGAAATGTTGGAATTAGCAATACAAGGCCAACCCCGTTGGAAAGTAGATGAGCGCGAAATAGTACGCGGTGGAATGTCTTATATGATCGACACCTTAAAAAGCTTGCGCCAAACGTATACCAAACATCATCTTTGCTTGATTATGGCCATTGATGTGATTGAACAATTACCTCAATGGAATCGCTGGCAAGAATTATTATCCATGGCTCATTTAATTGTGATGACAAGACCTGGTTATCATTTGAAAGAAACGCCATGGGTTTTAGAATTAAAACGACGTTCAATGGAAACCTCTCAAGAACTGAGAGATAAAAAATCGGGTGGAGTGTGTTGGACAGCCACTACTCACCTAGGCATTTCTTCTTCACAAATTCGCGATTTATGCGGCATGGGGCATGTGCCACCCTATTTGCTCCCCACCGCAGTTGCAGAATATATTAAACAACATCAACTTTATCAAACGGAAGTATTATGAGTAAACCTGATTCAGTATCCCAGGCGCTATTAACAGTAGTAGAACAAGCATTGAAAGATTTAAAAGCAACGAAAATAGTCGTGCTAGATGTGCATAAACAATCTAGTTTTACCGATTTTATGGTGCTTGCCTCAGGTACATCAACACGTCACGTCAAATCGATTGCCGATGAAGTCGTACGCCAAGTAGAAAAAGCGAATTATGTGGTGCTAGGCGTTGAAGGATATACCCATGGAGAATGGGTATTAGTGGATTTAGGCGAAGTCGTGGTTCACGTGATGACGCAAGCCACGCGTGAATTTTATCAACTGGAAAAACTTTGGGGCAACTTTTGAAAATCCATCTCATTACCATAGGACAACAGTTGCCCGACTGGATTAATGAAGGGTTTGCCGAATACGCTAAAAGATTACCGCCCGAATGTAAGCTACACTTAGTAGAGTTGCCTGCTGTAAAAAGAGCAAAAAATTACCCTGTGGCTCAAGCGATTGAAGAAGAAGGCAAACGCTTATTAGAAGCGATCCCTAAAAATTGTCATGTGATTGCACTAGATGAGCGCGGAACGTTATGGAATACCATGACACTTTCTCAGCACTTCGCACAATGGCAACAACAAGGCCAATCAGTAGCATTATTAGTAGGCGGCGCAGATGGCTTATCCGATAGCTGTAAAAAAGCGGCTAAACAACTATGGTCTTTGTCACCTCTGACATTACCACATGGACTAGTGCGCGTAATGGTTGCCGAGCAACTTTATCGTGCCTGGAGTATTTTACAAAATCATCCTTACCATCGCGTATGAAACATGAATTTGCGTTAAAAGATCAAAAACAAGAAAAAGAATTATTTTTTAATCGTGCTGTCACCGCTTTTATTGTGATTGGGATTATATTTTCCATGATCATTATTCGCTTAGGTTATTTACAACTCGTTGATCATAGCCGCTATATTACCTTAGCTGAAAATAATCGCGTCAAAATTGTTCCTGTGGCACCTAATCGCGGACTTATCTACGATAGAAACGGCGTCTTATTAGCTGAAAATCTTCCCGCTTATAGTTTAGAAATTATTCCAGAGCAAGTGGATGATATTGAGCTGATCATTGAAGAGCTCAGTTATATTGTTGCCATTACCAAAGAAGATAAAGAAGAATTTTATACCACACTCAAAAAGAAAAGACGTTTCCAAGGAATTCCTATTCGCTTGCAATTAACAGATGAAGAATTGGCGAATTTCTCTGAAAGACGACACGAATTTCCAGGCGTTGAAGTCAACGCCGGTTTAGTCAGACATTATATCTACCCTGCTCTTACCGCACATTCTATAGGCTATGTGGGACGCATTAACGAGCAAGAAATGGAAGTGATTGATAAATCCAATTACAGCGCTTCATTGCATATGGGAAAAGTAGGCGTAGAAAAATCCTATGAAAAAGAATTGCACGGCACCGTGGGATATCAACAAGTAGAAGTGAATGCAGGCGGTCGAGTGGTTCGCGTACTAGAATATAATCCGCCTGAAGCAGGCACCGATTTATATTTAGGCATCGATATTAATTTGCAACGAGTTGCACAAGTAGCCTTAGGTGAAAAGAAAGGCGCCGTAGTCGCGATGGATCCTAACACAGGCGAAATACTAGCCTTTGTCAGCAATCCTACGTTTGATGCCAATTTATTTATTCAAGGAATTGATCAAGAATCTTATACAGCACTCAATACTTCTCCTGATCGTCCTTTATTTAATCGAGCCCTTATTGGGCAATATCCGCCTGGCTCCACAGTAAAACCGATTTTTGGACTTTATGCATTAGAAAATGAGTTTGCAACACCGCGCCATAGCATTTATGATCCAGGCCATTTTGTTTTAGGTGGCAGACAACGCTTTCGTGACTGGCGTGCGCATGGCGAAGTAGATTTACATAAAGCGATTACCGTTTCCTGTAACACTTATTTTTATCAGCTCGCACATAAAATGGGTATCAACCATTTAGCCAATGCTTCTACTCAATTTGGATACGGGCAAACTACGGGCATCGATTTGCCTGGAGAAGCAAAAGGAATTGTCCCCTCACCTGAATGGAAGGAAAAAGCGCATGGACAACCCTGGTATCCAGGAGAAACGATTAGCGCGGGTATTGGGCAAGGATATACTTTAGTCACACCTATTCAATTAGCGAATGCGTCTGCAACCATGGCCAATAAAGGTCAACGCATGCAACCTCGCATGGTGAGAGCAACAGCACCCTTAGGTGAAGAACCCGTACTGATTGATCCTATCGTTATTGATGAAATACCTATCAAAAATGAAAAAAACTGGGATTATATGAATAGCGCTATGCAAGGTGTGGCACATGGTTCAGGCGGTACTGCTGCTGGTATTGGTTACAACAGCCCTTATCGTATTGCCGGCAAAACAGGAACGGCGCAGGTATTTAATTTAGCAGGCGGCTCCTATAATGAATCTAAGCTGGCCAAACATTTGCGTGATCACAAATTGTTTATTGCTTTTGCACCTGCCGATGATCCTAAAATTGCAGTGGCGGTTTTGGTAGAAAATGATATTGGCCAAACCGCCATCGCACGCACTGTTATGGACTATTATTTAATAGGAAATGGTTATGTTGATTTCGAATAGAAGTTGGGCACAACGTTTACATTTAGATCTACCTTTGCTGTGCGGTATCGGCTTACTCATGCTGATAGGCCTGATGATTATTTATAGTTCAGGCTCAGGTAGTTTTGTATTGTTACAAAAACAATTAATCCGTTTGGGATTAGCCATGGGCATTATTGTTTTGCTTGCACAAATCCCTCCCACTTATTATCGTACTTGGGCACCTTGGCTATTTGCTGTGGGATTAGTTTTATTAATGGCAGTACCCATCATCGGTGAATCACGCAAAGGTGCGCAACGTTGGATTAACTTAGGATTTACCACCTTCCAACCTTCGGAATTAATGAAGCTCGCTGTGCCTATGATGTTGGCCTGGTATTTTAGTAATAAAAAATTACCACCACATTTAAAAGATTTAATTATTGGATTAACTTTACTCGCCGTGCCTACCGTGCTTATTGCGCAGCAACCCGATTTAGGTACGGGTATTTTAATTGCCGCCAGCGGACTTTTTGTTTTATTTCTCACGGGCATTAGTTATCGACTGATATTAGCGGTTGGCGCCATCGGTGCTGCCTGCGTACCATTATTATGGAGCGTAATGCACGGTTACCAAAAACAACGCATTATTACTTTATTTGATCCCGAAAGCGATCCACTAGGAACCGGCTATCATATTATTCAATCTAAAATTGCAGTGGGTTCGGGTGGTTTGTATGGCAAAGGTTGGATGAACGGTACGCAATCTCATTTACAATTTTTACCGGAACGTTCTACCGATTTTATTTTTGCCGTGTATGGTGAAGAGTTTGGATTTATAGGAGCCATTGTTTTACTTGTTTTATATTTGTTAGTGATAGGCCGCGGACTTTTTATTGCAAGCCAGGCACAAGAAACTTTTACTCGTTTACTCGCTGGTGGTATTACTCTTACACTCGCTTTTTATGTGATGGTAAATGCTGGCATGGTAGTAGGCTTGCTTCCAGTGGTCGGAATACCCATGCCTATGCTAAGCTATGGGGGTACCTCGCTGGTTACTTTGGCAGCAGGATTTGGTATGCTTATGTCTATACAAACGCATCGCAAGATATTATAAAAGGAGTTTTTAATGCGTATTCGTCTTATTTTAACATCCGCTATTTTAGCTTTGGTTGGCATTGCTCATGCCGAACCCACTAATTATTCACAAAAACCAGCCGTGCAATCTTTTATTGCTGAAATGAACGCTAAACATCAATACAACCAAGAAAAATTAACAGCGATGTTTGCAGAAGCTGAAAAGCAAGACAAAGTCATTGAACTGATGAACCGCCAAGCGGAATCTAAACAATGGTATCAGTACCGCCCTATTTTCGTTACCGATGATCGCGCAAAAAAAGGGGCAGCATTTTGGGATAAGTACAAAATAGAATTAGCTGAAGCGCATAGACGTTACGGCGTTCCCCCTGAAATTATTGTGGCTATTATTGGTGCAGAAACCAGTTACGGAACCAATGTAGGTAACTTTCCCGTGTTTGATACCTTAACTACTTTAGCCTTTGATTATCCTAGACGTGCTCCTTTTTTCCGTAACGAGTTAGTGGAATATTTAATTATGACTCGCGACGAAAACTTAGATGCCATGGAAATTAAAGGCAGCTATGCAGGTGCGATGGGACCACCTCAATTTATGCCTAGTAGCTACCGCGGCTATGCTGTTGATTATGAAGGCAATGACAATATTGATTTACTGAACAATATGGAAGATGCCATTGTCAGTGTAGGTAATTACTTAAAACGTAATGGCTGGAAAGCGGACGAATCTTTTATTGCTGTTCGCGCTAAAACGAAAGGCAAAGGATTTCAAGAGCTGATTAGCAATGAGTTACGTGCAGGCACCGATGTTATCAAACCTCAGAAACCTTTTATTACCGTAAAAGAACTTGAGAAATATGGTGTGTATCCTGAAACTCCTGTTCCAGGAAATATGAAAGTCAGCATCATTGAGTTAAAAAATGAAAACAGTAATGAATATTGGTTAGGCTTTAATAACTTTTATGCCATCACTCGTTACAATCATAGCAATATGTATGCCATGGCCGTTTATCAGTTAAGCCAAGACATCCTTAAATTTCATAAAGGAAATGGATAATGGAATATTGGTTATTAATTGGTACTTTATGCATAGCAGCTGGATTAACCGGCTGTGCTTCTTCTGGCAGCCGTCCTTCGCATAGCAGTCATGCTAGCCATAGCGGATATCACGATATTGATGCGAATTCTATTCCCGATCCAGTACCTAGACATGAGCCTAAAAGCAAATACGGTAACCCTAAATCCTATCATGTGTTGGGCAAAACCTATTATGTAGAAAATACAGCAGAAGGTTTTAGAGAACGAGGCCAAGCCTCTTGGTATGGACACCCATTCCACGGACGTCGTACCTCCAGTGGAGAAACATATGATATGTATTTAATGACGGCAGCTCACAAAACAGTGCCTATTCCCTCTTATATGCGCGTGACCAATTTAGAGAATGGAAAAAGTATGATTGTGCGAGTAAATGATCGCGGACCTTTTCATGAAGGACGAGTCATTGATTTATCATACGCTGCCGCTAAAAAATTAGGCGTGCATGCCAGTGGCACAGCACCCGTAGAAATTGCTGTGGTTACACCAACACAGGATAATTATCCTAGACAGCCCGCGCGCGCGCCTTTAATGACAGCACAAGCCTCTCCGGCTAAACCTTCATTAAAACCTGCACAATCTGCACCAAATACCACGACTACCGCTCAAGCGCCA
Source organism: Gammaproteobacteria bacterium (assembly GCA_965279305.1). Taxonomy (GTDB): domain Bacteria; phylum Pseudomonadota; class Gammaproteobacteria; order JBIOEC01; family JBIOEC01; genus JBIOEC01. The sequence continues at coordinate 1,729,957 of OZ257143.1, forward strand.
GTCGTTTCTGACGCTGCTAATCAGCAAGCGTATTTACAAGTAGCCGCATTTAACTCAAAACCTCGCGCACAAGAAATGGCAAACCATTTACAAAACTTGCCAGAAGTACCGGGAATTGAAATTGAATCGGGCTATAGCAATAATTCACCCGTACATCGAGTGCGTGTAGGGCCTTTTAACAGCCCCTCTTTTGCTCAAGAGTTTACCGCTTTTGTTAGCAAAATGTATCCAGATGTATCACCTGTAGTGATCACCCGGTAATCTAAAGCCATTATTTATTTGATAAGCACATTCAACAAACAAGGAATGTGTTCAACTCTCTCTGATTTAGACAAATGCTTTTTGTGTGTGCAAAACAATAATGGCAATCCTTTATATAAAGCAGGCAACACATATACCAAAATAACTAACCACGTTAACCAGCCATACCCTTTAGAAATCAAATTCACTAAGCCCACTTGAGCCAGCATCATACAGCTTAATAAAATCGTAGTTGCTAACGTAGCTCGCATCCAGCCCGGTAGTTCTTTATTTTTAGTTTTTAATTGGCCTGCGATGCTTTCATTCAAGGCATGGATCAAACCAGTAGCTGTTTCTATTAACGTCCCTAGCAGAACGACGGTAAAACCAATTTCCAGCCACGCTAACTCCATTTTGCCAATTAAATAAAGAGAAGGCACTGTTTCGTTAATAATATGAGGATATTCTCCCACCATCACAATATAAAATAAGAACCCTGGGAATATAGTTACTACACCTGCCATTAATCCTGAAATCACGGCCTGGCGTTGAGATTTTAAATGCACTAAACAAAACAATACCGCTGGAATTAAGCCTAAATTGTATCCGGCATATTTAATCCCATTCAGTAACCAGCCTTGGTGATCGGCAAGCACATCATTGTTCCAAGCCACCGTAATTTGATCGCCAAAATATTGAAATCCAAAAAAGAAGAGCAAACCATAAACAGTGTAAAGAGCTAATGACCAAAATGATAAAAGATACTCAATAGTTCTGCTGCCCTTGTAAACCATAATAGCGACATAAGCGATCAGCCCACCTACGCCCCAACCGTAAGCAAATCCAAAAGTAGATTGCAAAACGCTTCCTGCTGTTGCTACCACAATAGCTAAAACCAAAATTAAGGTTAAACCATAAGAAATATCAAATAACCACCACCAACGACCTAATAATTTTTGAAAAAAATGACGGTAATCATAAGTTTGGAAATGTCTGGCTAAAGAGAATGTGCATGCACATACAACTGACCAAATGATAGTGGCGAGAATAATGCCCATTAAGCCTGCTTTTGGGCCTAATTGTAAAAAGAATTCAACAAACTCGCGGCCTGTTCCGTAGCCACCCGCAATAATAATGGATTGGAAAATAAAACCTGGCAACAAATAACAACGCCAAAAATCCAACATAATACGCTCCTTGTTTTCTAAATGATTATGATCCCATACAATCATAAATGCAACTCACTACACTACCCCTATCATCTAAAATTTTCTATCAACTAAAACACAGGAAAATATTAATTGATAATTGAGGATAATAACTAAATGATAAAATCATTTTTTTACTAAAAAACAATTAAAAAGGGTTCCTTTTTATCAGCCATATCGACGTAAATTTTCAGATTGATTATAGCACTCATATTATTTATAAAATTAAAATAATATTAATTTTTTAAAGGAGAGTTGTCATGTGGTTATTTAGAGGTTTTAGTTTAATGGAATTAATGATTGTATTGGGCATTGTTGCCATCCTTACTGCGGTAGGTCTTCCTGCATATCAAACCTATGTCACACGCGCAAAATTTGCTGAAGTATTTAGTTTAAGTTCACCTGCTCAATTAGCCATCGCCGAATTTCAACAAACCACTGGCGATTGGCCTGTTGATAATCAACAAGCAGGACTTGCGCTACCGGAAGAAATGAATGGAAATTATATAGAAAAAATTGCAGTACAACTAAATCAAGTCATCGCTACATTTAATAAAAAAGCAGGTAATGGCGTTGCCGAACAATCCGTTATTTTAACTGCAGAATTAGGAAATGCAGGCCAAATACTCTGGGATTGTTACTCACTGACAATCAACCCCTACTTCCTCCCCAGCAATTGCCGCTAACTTAAATATTGACATGATACTAATAACGATACTAAAATTATGACTAAACAAGCTATTCAACAGCTAATTGAGAGAGCTCAACAAAATCCTAAAGATGTACGATTTGTTGAGCTCACTAAATTGTGTGAGCATTTTTTTGGTAAAGGACGACAAAGCGGGACAAGCCATTGTATTTATAAAACACCTTGGCGAGGTGATCCTCGAGTAAATATTCAGGAAGGAAAAAATGGTAAAGCTAAATTTTACCAAGTGAAACAAGTGTTAATCGCTATCAAAAAAATAATGGGAATGAATCATGGTAAATCCTGAACATTATACTTACCGAGTACTCTGGTCTGAAGAAGATCAAGAATATGTAGGTCTCTGCGCCGAATTGCCTAGCCTTTCTTATTTAGATGAAGTTCATACAAAAGCGCTCGAAGGAATCATACAATTAGCCAAAGAAGTTGTTCTTGAACTGATAGAAAATCAGGAAGAGGTACCTCAACCTATTACTGATCAACACTATAGTGGAAAATTTCAGGTGCGAATTCCACCCGAGCTCCATCGCTTACTGATTATCAAATCAACCGAAGCTGGCATTAGCCTAAACCGATACATCAGCAATAAGCTGGCTTATAGTATCTAAGCCAAAGCGCTATTGACAAGAAGGGTAAAAATGGGCAAAATCACGGGTCTATTTAAATTATTTGGAGTTCTGTAGTGGCTAATACCATACAAGCACGTAAAAGAGTACGTCAGTCTGAAAAACACCGTCAACACAACGCTAGCGAAAAGTCTGCTATGCGTACTTTTGTGAAAAACGTTCGTAAAGCCCTAGGTTTAGGTGATGCGGCTGCCGCTAAAGCGGCTTATGCAGAAGCTAGCAGCAAAATGGATAAATTAGCTCGCAAGAACGTTATTCATCCTAACGCGGCGGCTCGTTATAAAAGCCGTTTAGCTGCTCATATCAAAGCATTGGTTCAAAAAGCCAAATAAACGATAAGAAAGACCGGAGACCTCTGGGTTTCCGGCTCTTAACTCTCTGACTCTTCATTAGAATCTAACTCTTCTTGTTCCAGCTCCTGCTCTCTCAAGTTGGCCAAATAAGCCATAATATCTTGAGTAAGCCCTTCTAAGCCTTGATGTGCCGCTGCTGAAATACAGTATAGAGGAGCTTTCCAATCTAGCGCTTTAATCATCTCAGCTTTCTTCTCTTCTATTTCTTCAGGGGTAAATAAATCAATTTTATTTAACACCAACCACCGCGGCTTATGAGCTAACTCTTCGCTATAAGTGACCAGTTCTTCATAAAGCAACTTCACTTGAGAAATGGGATCTAACTCGGCCGTAGGGGACAAATCCACCATATGCAATAATAAGTGGGTGCGCTGTAAATGCTTTAAAAAACGTATGCCTAAACCGGCACCCTCTGCCGCTCCTGCGATAAGCCCTGGAATATCAGCCATCACAAAACTCATGCCTAAGCCACCTGATACCACCCCTAAATTAGGATAAAGCGTAGTAAAAGGATAATCGGCAATTTTAGGACGGGCAGCGGATACTGCCGTAATCAAAGTAGATTTACCAGCATTAGGTAAACCTAATAAACCCACATCAGCGAGTACTTGTAGCTCTAAACGTAGGATTCTTTCTTCACCAGGCTTGCCTTCGGTAAACTGCTGCGGAGAGCGGTTAGTGCTGCTTTTGAAGTGCACATTACCAATACCATGATGACCGCCTTTGGCCACTAATATTTTTTGATTAGGCTTGGTTAAATCAGCAATTAATTCGCTGGTTTCATCGTCGTATACCAAGGTACCGACCGGAACAGCAATAACGATATCTTCGCCCGATTTACCGGTACATTTGCTCCCCATACCTTTCTGGCCATTTTTGGCACGAAAAAGTCGGCGATAACGAAAATCCACCAAGGTGTTCAAAGAGGCATCGGTTGCTAAATAAATACTACCCCCGTCGCCACCATCTCCGCCATTAGGGCCACCTAGCGGAATAAATTTTTCGCGACGAAAGCTAGCACAGCCGTTACCGCCGTTGCCTGCATAAATTTTAATAATCGCTTCGTCTACAAATCGCATTTTTCTATACCTTTAAAATGAAAAAGCCCCAATATGGGGCTCTTCCTTGTCCTATCTCTTAAGAGCTATCTTAAGCAGTTGCGTCCGCAACAATATCCACATACTTATGAGAGTTTGCGCCGCGCTGAGTAAACTTCACTTTACCCGCGATTTTCGCAAACAAGGTATGATCAGTGCCCATACCTACATTCTTGCCTGCACGGAACTGAGTTCCACGCTGACGTATAATAATCATGCCAGGGCCTACATCTTCACCACCAAAACGCTTAACCCCTAATCGTTTGGAATGCGAATCGCGACCGTTACGCGAACTACCGCCCGCCTTCTTATGTGCCATGGTGCTATCCCCTATGCTTTAATATTGGTAATTTCCACTTCCGTAAAGTGTTGACGATGGCCATATTGGCGATCGTAATGCTTACGGCGTTTGAATTTGATAATCTTAATTTTCTTGTGACGGCCATGGCTAAGCACCTGAGCCGCTACATGAGCCCCTTCTAGTAAAGGAGTTCCGATTGTAATGTTGTCATCCGCAGCGACCAAAAGAACTTGGTCGAAAAGAATCTCTTTTCCCGCTTCGGCTTCCAATTTTTCTATTTTTAGCTTCTGTCCGGGAGCGACTTTATATTGTTTTCCGCCCGTTTCGATTACCGCGTACATATGATTAGCCCTTAATTCGTTGTCTGTAATAGAGATATCCCCTCGCAGGGAACGGCAATTGTACTGCAAAATACCAGCCATTGCAATCCATTGGGGCTTGCTTTTGAAGTGATGTCTAGGGTTTATTTTGTCTCTAGCTTCTCTAGGGAGACCAAAGGTATATGGGTGATTTCGGAAACAAATTGGTAATCAACCCCCCTTTTTAGCATTTCACGAGCTACCGCTTCCATACCTTGCTGAATACCTCGTTCCATACCTTGCTGAATTAAGCTACTTTCATAAGCTTCAATACGTTCTGCTAGCATCTGTTTTACCTCCTTTAGGTCTATTTTTTCCATTGGCAAAGCCTTCCCTTTTCCTTTCAATTTTAGCACTTGAAAGGCGTATCTCGCAAAAGCCTGCCTCAAGCTACTATGTTCGTCCCCTTTTAATCTGTTTTCCAATCTAGCAATTATAGGCTCTGCTAACTTCCAGTTAAATTCAGTTTGTTCTAACTCAATCAATAACAATACTAAATTTTCTTCTTGCTTGAACCCTTCCTCCCAAACATGATGTCCTACATCCAAAATGTGATATTTAAAATGAGGAAAATAATTCCTCATTTCAGACGAAACTTCCTTTTCTAAAAGCAAATGTGAATGTAAAGGCGCTGACCAGTTAGTCTTACCCGTGTATATAACCCAAGGTAATACAGGAGGTAATTCCCCACTTTCCGATAGGCCTTTTGATTTAATTAAATCCTCATATAAAAGCCCAATATATGACATTAACCGCACGCTCATATATCGATCAACATCTGATTGAAACTCTAATAATAGATAAAGATATAACCATTTACCCTTATAGCGCATCCTCCATACAACATCGCTTTCTCGCCTCCGGTATCGCCCGCTAATAAAATGACCATTAACTTTCTCTAAAGATGTAGGTTCAATCTCCTCAAACCAATCTTCAGTAAAAGGCTGATTAATTAAATTCTGAACCATCTCTCTGTGAGAAAATATATCCTTGTACCCATAGTCACGTAATCCCATATAACACGTCCTTGATTTACTAATATTAGCCTTATCTTAAACCCGGAAGCCTTGGCCATTCCATAAGCCAAACGCCATTTATTAAAATAATTTCAAGAAAATGATGTTTTTATAAAAAAGAGCTTAGCCAGTTGCGTCTAAGGCCAGCAAACCTCATAATAAGCACTATACTGGTCATTTTAAGGGGATTTATTCATGTTAATTAGCCGCTCCAAAGCTCTTTTGGTCATTTTTCTGCCATTGGTAATTAACATGGCTCAAGCGACCGTGCCTGACGCCCCTGCCCTAAGCGCACGATCTTTTGTGATTATGGACTATGCTAGCGGCGAGGTTATTGCCAGCCACAACCCTCATGAGCAAGTTCCTCCTGCTAGCTTAACCAAACTCATGACCGCTTATATCGTTGAAAAAGAAATTGATTCAGGCAAGCTACAACTAACCGATCCGGTAATGATTAGCGAAAATGCGTGGCGCACCGGCGGCTCTCGTATGTTCGTTAATGTGAACACTGAGGTCACGGTAGAAGAGTTATTACGCGGTATTATTATTCAATCTGGCAACGATGCTAGTACTGCCATGGCTGAAAAAATTGCCGGCAGCGAAGACAGCTTTGCTGGCATGATGAACCAAACAGCCGAAAGCCTTGGTATGAAAGACACTCATTTTATGAATGCCACAGGATTACCTAACGACGAACAATATTCATCCGCTTATGATATGGCGTTATTAGCGCGCGCCATTATTCAAGAATCTGAAACCACTTACTATCCTATGTATAGCGAAAAATATTTTGTTTATAACGACATTCGTCAGCCTAATCGAAATCGCTTATTATGGTGGGATTCTGATGTAGACGGTTTAAAAACCGGATACACAGAAGATGCGGGTTATTGTTTAGTGGCTTCTTCTGAAAAAAATGGTATGCGATTAATCACCGTAGTCATGGGTGCTAAAACTGAAAAAATTCGTACCGAAGAAAGCAAACAATTACTCACCTATGGTTTTCGTTTTTATGAAAGCAAAGAACTCTATGCGGCCAACACAGAACTACTTTCTGAACCCGTATGGAAAGGCGAACAAGACACGGTAGCTATTGGTGTTTCTGAACCTTTACGTTTAGTAGTGCCACGCGATGGTAGTGAAAACAATTTAGAAACTTTAGTTTCTGTTAGCAGCATGATTGAAGCACCGATTGCACAAGGACAAGAGCTAGGAACCGTTCAAGTAATTTCAGGTGATAAAGTATTAGCCGAGCGCCCCTTGATTGCATTAAACGCAGTAGAAAAAGGCGGTTTCTTCACTCAATTATGGGATAGCATTAAATTATTTTTCAGCCAATGGTTCTAGAAGTTAAATATGTCTGATCTCTACATACGTCATTTAGGTAAACAAACATACGAACCCGTATGGAACGCTATGCGTTCGTTTACCGATCAACGTAATGAAAACAGTGCAGATGAACTTTGGATAGTAGAACACTCGCCCGTATTTACACAAGGCCAAGCAGGAAAACCAGAGCATATTTTAAATGCACATGATATTCCCGTTATTAAAAGTGATCGCGGAGGACAAGTGACTTATCACGGGCCTGGCCAAATCGTTATTTATTTATTGCTAGATTTACGCCGCCGTGAACAAGGCATTCGCCATTTAGTATGCGATTTAGAAAAAGCGATTATTAATGTATTAACCGAATATCATATTAAAGGTGAGCATCAAGAAGGTGCGCCGGGTGTTTATGTAGAGGGAAAAAAAATCGCTTCTATAGGCCTTAGAGTACGAAAAGGCTGCACTTATCATGGTTTAAGTTTTAACTTTAATATGGATCTCAGTCCTTTTACTTATATTAATCCTTGTGGTTATCAACATTTAGAAATAACACAATTATCTCATCTAGTAAAAGATGTAGACCAAACGTCTATTGAAAACAAATTAATCGACCATTTAGCCACACAATTAAAATATAACATTGCTATAAAACCCAGCCGAGGTTTATATGAAGCTGCGTGATATTCCAGTAGTGATTGAAAGCGGACAAAAATTTGTAACCGAACACGGTGTTACCGCTATTAAAAACGGCATGAAGCGCAAAACAGATGCGCCTGAAGAAGCGCCTCTTTTACGCAAACCTTCTTGGTTAAAAGTAAAAGCGCCTGGCAGCAAAAAATATCAATCACTTAAAACATTAGTCAGAGAAAAAAAACTCAGCACCGTTTGTGAAGAAGCCATGTGCCCAAATATTGGCGAATGTTGGGAAGCCGGCACCGCTACTATTATGTTAATGGGTGCTGTGTGTACTCGCGCTTGTAAATTTTGTGCAGTCGATACCGGAAATCCTAAAGGCTGGCTTGATGAAAAAGAACCCGAATCGACGGGATATGCCGTAAAAACCATGGGATTAAATTATGTGGTGCTCACTTCAGTAAATCGCGATGATTTACCCGATGGTGGCGCACAACATTATGCCGATTGTGTTAAAGCCGTAAAACTGGCAAGCCCTCAAACCGATGTAGAAGTATTAACACCTGATTTTAATGGTAATGAAAACGCCATTGATACCGTATTAAATTCAGGCATTACTGTGTTTGCACAAAACGTAGAAACCGTAAAGCGATTAACGCACCCTGTGCGTGATCCACGCGCTGGTTACGAACAAACACTACAAGTATTAGCGTATGCTAAAAAATCTCGCCCCGATATTTTAACCAAAACCAGTATTATTTTAGGCTTGGGCGAAACCGAAGAAGAAATCGCAGAAACCATGGACGATTTACGCAAAGCGAATGTGGATATTGTTACTCTAGGCCAATACTTGCGCCCTACGCTTAATCACCTGCCTGTAGCTCGTTATGTAACCCCTGAAGAATTTCAGCGCTACCGCGAATGGGGATTAGCAAAAGGCTTTTTAGAATGCGTATCCGGCGCGATGGTACGTTCCAGTTATCGCGCCGAGCAAGTCCTTCAAAAAAATAATGTAGGATTATAGTTTTTATAAATCAGGATGATTGTATCTCGCTACTGGTACCGGAGCTTTATTTACATCTGAATTAGGCTTAAAATTCAGCTCTAAAATTTCTCCCACAATAGTATCACCCCTTCTTCTAAAACCAACATTATATGAAAGGTGCATCTCTTTTAACGAAACACCATGTTGATTCGCTAAACCCTGTTTTGATGCTTCTTGATCAAGAGCAGGAAAACTCATGTTTATTCGGTCTCCATCGGCTAGTGTCATTCCAGTAAGAGAGAGGTGTTCAAACCTAGGCAATCTAAATAAAAACTGATCCTGATCGTTTATTAAATATTCGATAGTGCCAATTTTAGAGGCAAGATAACTAAAACTGTTGCAAGTATTTTGCCAATTTTTTAGACCCGCGAATATATCCTGCTTTTCCATAATCTGTTCATTTAAAGTTTCCCATTCATTTACTAACCTTTTCGTTTCTGGATCACGCAATACATTATCATGCTCTCTTGCATAAAAATTAGCCCAGTCTTGCTCTCTTACTCTTTTATTTGCTTGAAACAAAGCATTCTGACCAATAGTCATGGCCGAATTCAAACCACCACCGGGAGTAAACGGTACCGAATAACTTCTTTCAGACTCTCTCAAATGATCTTCATATTTTCTTTTAAATGCATCAAGTGTGGCTTGTATAGGTTGAAGTTTTCTCTCAACTGCTTGTAATTTTGTTTTTAATTGTGCAATCTCATTGTTCAAGTTATTATTTAAACCTAGATCCTGAGCCAAAACCGTATACGCTTGCACCATAGGTAAACTGCGCACGGCCTCACCTAACACAGCAATAGTCAAACCCATTTCTCTGCTTGCCTGATGGCGCTGATGATAAGCCAATCCCGCAATAGCCGGTAAAAAAGTAGAGGCATAAACAACAGTTGTTCCAATCACTTTTCCTACTTCAGCCACAGCATTTCCCAGCTCGCTCAGCGAGGTTTCATTAACATCATTCTCATTACCTGTAGTATGCTCGCGAGTTGCTAGGTAAAGCGCATAGGCCGCTCCTAGAGCCATTACCGATAAACGTAAAACAGGACTTAAAAATGATGAACCCCGAGAATTACTCTGGGTTGGAAGTGCAGTAACAGGTGTTTTTTCAGCATTTGGCATAATTAATCCTCATTTTATGAAATTGGGCTTACTTAATATGACCAGAGTGTAGCAGGGTTTTTTATTACTGCCAGGAATGCCAATATAGGCCTGGCCATCCATTGACATGGTACCTCTCAACCTGATATAGTAAACCGACTAACTTTTGAGGCTTATTTATGCGCCTATCTACTATGTTTCAAGAAACGCCTGCTCCTGCTAGAGTCCAACAAGCTCCTAGAAGTAACGTGGCAAGAACAGTTCCTATACAAGAAGCCGCTCCTTCATTAGCAGATACTGAGATTTTCTCATCAATCACTGATGCCCTTATGCTAGGCATGGGTCTGATGTATTTGGCTATTTCTTCTACGCGAAATGTATTCGTCAATGCAGTTATATTAGCCGTTGATTTGCTTTATTTAGCTGTGGGCTCTTCAATAGCACTTTTAGAAAGAACCATTTCCCTGCGCACTCGTCCTCTTATTACGGACGCTGTTACGAATTCTTCAGAAACTGTCTCTGTAGAAGGCGATCGTATTGCTGTTACAGAACCTTCTTCGCAAAGAAATACGGGTATTCCTCTTAGTAGTCGTTACAGAGCATTATTAAGGGTAATACGCGCCAACAGAATTGCAATGCAGCAGGCTTTTTCTAACACTGGCACTGACATTAGTGCTACTCAAGCAGCAGCTGTGGAAGCCCCAAACAACATAGCAGCAGTACAAACTGTACCGGTCTCTGACTTATCAGAATTTACTGAAGCACCTACTGGCTCTCCTGAAACATTAGCATTGGAAGTGCATGAAGCAGCTCCTGCTCCAGCAGCCCTTCTTCAAACCCTAGAACAAAAAACCGTAGCACCTACAGCATTAGATCTCGAATTATTAACAGAAGCGTTAAATGATAATGAAGCATTTACTGCTCCTATTGCAGTATCAGCTGATGCGGCACCTACACCTGTTGCAACAACTCCTGCACAGCCAGCACCAAGCAATAGTTTTAATTTAGTAGGATTAGTATGGAATCTTGCAGGCAGCATCTCTAACGTTGCAGGAAATGTAGCTAGCAACAGTGCTCGTGCTTTAAGCAATATAGCGACCGCTGCTAAACCATTTGATAATAGCAATGTTGTAATGTGGGATGAAACGACTCTTTTAAGAAAAATTGATTCTTTACAAAGCGAAGCGGGGATTGAATCATTTGCTCATTTTGAAAATGTAGAATTAGTAAATACCACTGTTGCAGCGCCTGCTTCTGCTCAAAAACCAAAAGCGGTGGCTCCTGAACCTAAAGAAAATCCAGCTGCTGCATTTGAAATGAAATAGAATCCCCTCACCCTCTCAGATTTCATTGCCATCCATGGCGAAGTAATGTGCTATTAGCAGAGTCGCCTGCCCTGCCATCCATGGCAGTGCGTTCGCAGGGAAAAAGCTTAGCTTTTTCCTTCCTGCTCACCCTCTCCCTCAAGGGGAGAGGTGATTTCTATCATTAGTCTTCGTTGACAGCTCTGATACTGAGTTTCAAACGACCTTGACGATCGATTTCTAATAACTTCACTTGCACTTCTTGGCCTTCTTGTAAAACGTCAGTCACGTTTTCAATACGCTCAGGTGAAATTTCAGAAATATGCACTAAGCCATCACGGCCTGGCATAATATTAACAAACGCACCGAAGTCCATAATTTTAACCACTTTACCTTCGTAGATTTTACCCACTTCAGGTTCAGCAGTTAATTCTTTAATACGACGAACCGCTTCTTCTGCCGCTGCACGTTCTACTGCGGCAATTTTGATAGTACCGTCATCAGAAATATCAATGCTGGTGCCAGTTTCTTCGGTTAATGCACGGATCATCACGCCGCCTTTACCAATAATATCTCTGATTTTATCAGGATTAATTTTAATGGTCGTAATGCGAGGTGCAAATTCAGATACTTCTTCACGAGGTGCGGTAATCGCTTTATTCATAATATCTAAAATATGAATACGTGCGGTATGCGCTTGTCCTAATGCTACTTCCATAATTTCGCTGGTAATACCTTGGATTTTAATATCCATTTGTAAAGCAGTAACACCTTTAGCAGTACCGGCAACTTTAAAGTCCATATCACCTAAATGATCTTCATCACCTAAAATATCGGTGATAACGGCAAATTTTTCGCCTTCTTTAATTAAGCCCATCGCAATACCTGCAACAGGTGCTTTAATTGGAACGCCCGCATCCATTAACGCTAAGCTGGTTCCGCATACGCTAGCCATTGAGCTTGAACCATTGGATTCAGTGATTTCAGAAACCACGCGAATAACATAAGGAAATTCTTCCATGGTGGGCAACACGGCTTGAATACCGCGGCGCGCTAAACGACCATGACCAATTTCTCTACGTTTAGGTGCACCCACCATACCCGTTTCCCCAACAGAATAAGGAGGGAAATTATAATGAAGCATAAAATGATCTTTTACTTCACCGGTAGGAACATCTAATAATTGAGAATCGCGCTCAGTACCTAAAGTCGCAGCCACGATCGCTTGAGTTTCCCCACGCGTAAACAAAGCAGAACCATGTGCACGAGGCAATATGCCTGGCTTAACGGTAATCGGACGCACAGTTTTAGTATCACGACCATCAATACGAGGTTGGCCGGATAAAATACGCTCACGTACAATTTTATATTCCACATTAGCAAAGGCTGCCAATACTTGTTTGGCATCCCATTCTGAATCTTCTAAAGAAAGTTCTCCTAAAGCTTCACCGCGTACGATATCAACTTTTTCTTTACGCGCTTGTTTTTCTTTAATCAAATAAGCATCGCCTAACGCTTTTCCAAAAAGCTCTTCCACTTTTGCTTCTACAGCAGCAGCGGTATGATCAACAGTCAATTCCCAAGTAGGCTTGCCGGCTTTTTTGGTTAATTCTTTAATAGCGTCAATCATGATCTGCATTTGCTGATGACCATAATTCACAGCACCTAACATCACTTCTTCGCTTAATTGGTCAGCTTGTGATTCCACCATCAACACAGCCTTAGCGGTTCCTGCTACTACTAAATCTAAAGAAGATTTTTCGAGTTCAGTTACGCTTGGGTTTAATACATACGCGTTGTCTATATAGCCTACACGAGCAGCACCACAAGGGCCATCGAAAGGTATTCCAGATAAGCTAACAGCCGCTGCCGCGCCAATCATAGCAGCGATATCCGGCTCCACTTCAGGGTTCCAAGACATAACGGTAGCAACCACTTGAACTTCATCACGGAAGCCTTCAGGGAATAAAGGACGTAAGAAACGGTCAGTTAAACGAGCTGTTAAGGTTTCGCGCTCAGCAGGCTTGCCTTCACGTTTAAAGAAGCCACCGGGAATACGGCCAGCGGCATAGGTTCTTTCTAAATAATGTACGGTTAAGGGGAAAAAGTCTTTGGCAGCGCCTGAGCCTGGAATACCTACTACGGTCACTAATACGACGGTATCGTCCATATTAACCATAACAGAGGCTGTGGCTTGGCGGGCGATTTCGCCAGTTTCTAGAGTAACGGTATGATTGCCGTATTTAAATGTCTGTGTAATAGCGTTCAATTTTAAGTATCCTTTATTTATTAATAATATGGGGGCTCTATAGAGATAAAAAAGCCCAGGTTAGCTCCAATGAGCTCTGGGAGTTTACCAAGGCCAAATGAGAGGCATAAATGCCAACCATCCAGCCTTAGCTCAACTTTAGCCTCTAAGCTCTAGATCTGCGATTAAGCGGGTATAGACTTCAGGCTGCATACGCTGCAAATAGGTAAGCAGTTTGCGGCGTTGGTTTACTTTGCGTAATAAGCCTTGGCGAGAATGGTGATCTTGCTTGTGGGTCTTAAAATGCTCAGTAAGACGCGTAATTTCAGCGCTCAATAAGGCGATTTGAACTTCAGCAGAACCCGTATCTTGAGGGCTGCGCTGGTGTTTTTTAACAACGGTACTTTTTTCAACACTACTTAAGGACATGCTTTCCTTCCTATATCTGTTACTTTTCATGAGTTTAGGTAGCGATTTTAGCCTGTTTAGCCGAAGTAATCAACAGTTATGGTATAGCTTGTTCCCTACCCACTTCATGCTATAATCGAGGCCTTAAAAAAGGACGAATAATGTCAGCTCTAAACAGCCCATTAATGGTATCAAAACCAACACTTACATTGGAAAGTATACGCGAGCTCGTGGCCGAAGAGCTCAAAATAGTCACTGAACTTATCACTAATGACTACTATTCTAAAGTCCCACTGATTAACCAAATTACAGACTATATCGTTCAATGCGGCGGCAAACATTTGCGCCCTCTTATTTTATTGCTCATGTCTAAAGCCTTAGGTTACGAAGGCACAGCAGCTCCGCACTTGGCTACTGCCATCGAATTTGTTCACACTGCCACTCTATTGCATGATGATGTGATTGATGAATCAGGAATGCGTAGAGGTCGCAAGACCGCTAATGTAGTTTGGAATAATGCTTCTACTATTTTAGTGGGTGATTTTTTATATTCGCGTGCTTTTCAAAAAATTGCCCATTTAGAAAATATCCCTATCACAGCCATTTTAAGAGCCATGTCTAAGGCCACCAATTTAATTGTAGAAGGCGAAGTAATCCAATTAATTAATCGCCATAATCCACATATTACCGAAGAAGTGTATTTAACCATTTTGCATTGCAAAACTGGAAAATTATTTGAAGTGGCAGCCCATATTGGAACATTACTGGGCGATGCTCCTCCTCATATTCAACATGCCGCTTGCGAATACGGAAAACATTTAGGCATTGCTTTTCAATTAGTAGATGATATGTTGGACTATCGCGCTGATCCAGAAAAAACTGGAAAAAATATTGGTGATGATTTAGCAGAAGGCAGCCCTACATTGCCTCTCATTTATGCATTAGAACATGCTAAGCCAGCAGAGCGCGAAAAAATTCAAAAAGCCATTGAAAACTCAGATGCTAGCGATATCAAAGAGATTATTCGAATCGTTGAAAGCTCAGGTGCACTTGCCTACACAGCACAAAAAGCGTCAGAGCAAGCAGAGCGTGCTATTACGGTATTAGCATCATTGCCCGCATCACCTTATCGTGATGCTTTAGTAGCACTCGCTGATTTTGCTGTACACCGTGACCATTAAACATTGATCAACAAAGGATGGATCCTATGCTACCGATTAAAAACACTACCCGACGCTACGGCATTATCAGCCAATTATTTCATTGGAGTATTGCTGTACTGTTTTTTGGTAATTTTTATTTAGTATATAGACGAGACTATATTCCTGAAACCAATCCTGATCATTTAGCGTATATTTTACTGCACAAATCTTTTGGCGTCTTGCTTATCATTTTAGGTGTTTTATTTTTAGCCTGGCGCATTTACAACAGCAAACCTGCATTGCCCCATGAAATGAAACGCTGGCAAATGCGTTTAGCAAAAAGTGTTCACCATCTCTTATGGATCCTAATTATTTTAATGCCACTTTCAGGTTTACTCATGTCAGCATTTGCAGGCCGCCCTGCTAGTTTCTTTGGATTATTTACTATTCCTGAATTGGTTACCCCTGATAAAGCGTGGGCCGGTTTCTTTTATCAAGCACATGGACTTCTTTCATACGCTATTATAGGTGTAGTGGCTTTACATATTATTGGTGCGTTACACCATCATTTTTCGTTGAAAGATAATGTGCTGCGCAGCATGTTGCCTGTAAAGCTTAAATAGTATTTTGATTATGAAATCACTATGGGTATGGACAAAACAACATCCTTACAAAGCAGCCAGCACCTTAGCCATTTTTTCGCTGGCAACGTGGTTACTGTTTTCCACTTTATTATTCACGATGTCTTCTATGCTAATATTTAACACCCATGATAGTAAAACCGCCCTCGTTGATGTGCCTTACGAACAGCTATGGCTTATTGATAATGAAAATAGAAAACTCGATACCTTGTGGTTTGATAATCCAGGTGCATCAAAAGTCGTTTTATATTTGCATGGTAATCGCGGGCGATTAAGCCATTTCTTTCCGCCCATGACAGAAAAATTTAAAGTATTAGCACCGGCTTATCCGGGCTATCATCAATCCGAAGGAAAACCTAGCAATAAAGATATTTATAGCACGGGCTTAGTCGCTTACGATTATCTTATTCAACAAGGTTATCAACACGAAGATATTATTGTATTTGGACATTCATTAGGCGGATCAGCGGCAGTTTATACGGCAGCTCAGCGCCCTATGGCTGGCAAACTCGTTATCGTGAATACCTTTAACAGCATGTACGATATGTGTTGGGACAGATGGAGCATAGGCTGTGTTTTTGCTAAATCGCTTTTTAATACCGCGCAATACGCGCCTTATGTCTATACCGAAGTACGACAATATCATGATAAAGATGATGCAGTTGTGCCTTATAGCCAAGGTGAAAAATTATTTACTCATTTCACAGGCACAGAAAATAAGAAATTTATCACGCTTCCAGACCAAGATTCTCACAGCGAATTCGATGTGGCCGGTGTATTAACCAGTCCGTAAGCTTAAAAAAAACTGATAAAAAAAACAGTTCCCTTCCCTTTTATAAAAAAGTAATATAACTAAACAATCAATAAACCAAGGTGAGTCATGCCCCTAGATACCATCATCACTAGCCGGATCGAAACCTATTTTGCAGGTAGAAGTATTATTTGCGGCGGCTTTTTTTATAACTCGCCAGAAGAACTAAATTCCGGAAAAACCCTGCAACAGCGGAATGAACTACTAGAAACAATTCAAAAATGCAACAAAATTGGAAAACAGATACTAGTTGTAACTCCTGACAATGCTAAAGAATATTGGCCAAGCAAAGCCGATGTAGCAACAGTTCTTAACACTCAGCCCATCATTATTTTATATGGTTATGAAAAGGGGTGGAATGAACCAATGAGAAGCCTATTCCTACACGCTCTTGATCACCAGCTTCCACTATTTGTATTTTCTCCCCAGACCTATGAAAAGTTAATCCGTGAAGTCTTTTTTAACTCAACAGTTGAACTTCCTAAATATGATAGCCGAGCACTAAATGCCTTTGGAATATTAGAACGAGGTCTTGGAAATGCATTAGTCTCTCCATTAGCACCTACGCCCTCCAAAATCTACGAACATGACTGGAAAATACTGCAGAAGTTAAGACACTTAGTAAAACAAAATCAAGAAAAAATTACTTTTGCTATTCAAACAAAACTAAAAATAGAATTTCCGGCTCTTATAATTTCCAACACCCTGCAAAAAGACTTAAACTTTGATGTGAAATATTTAACCCCAGCACAACTCTCTGATTTATTCATAGATTTACAATTTAACTTTGCAGTTCCAGGAATTAATCCAGAAGATTATTGTGCACGATTAAATAATTTTATTGCTGATACTCCTGAACGTAAGCAAGGGTGGGAAATAGCAATGAAAATCGTTAATGCTCCCAATTTATATCTTGCTACTGGGGCATATTTATCAGGTCCTGCTGCTATAGGAAAAACACATCTTACTATTGCAGTAGCAAAAGAATTGATGAGACAGAACTTTAACGTTCTTTTTGTCTCTTCTGTAACCCAAAGTAATTTTTGGACATATATTGGTGATGGAACGGAAAAACCAACCTTAGGTAAAACGTGCATTATAATAGATGACTTAAATAGTGCAAACGAGACAGCAAAAAGTCTAGTATTTAAAAAAGCGCTTTTAGATATACATAAGATGGGTGGCATTTTGTTTGTAACCAGCAATCAGTCTTATGAATATGTGATCAAAGATTTATGCTTTACAAGCCCAGGAACATTGGGAATGTATAATAGCAGAGCTCACGATATTTTTGGATGGCAATCGCGAGGAATTCAATCAAGAAAACAAAAAAGTGAAGAACCAGTCGCTTATAATCACGACAAAGGTCAATTAGAAGCGTTAAATAACCTAATAAAAACAAATAAACCCAACTTGAATGCAGCCATTATTTTAAGAATTCAATACGAATTTCCCGATATTATTATTTCTGAACCTAGTGCAGGCCAAATAGGCATTGATGCATCACATATATCACCTGAAGCATTATCTTCTTTAATAAAAGGCTTATCTTTTTATTTTAGACATCCAGGAGCATCTTCTGAAAATATTTTTAGCACTATAGATAGCTTCAAACCTCAAGCCACTAATAAGCAACAGGCAGAAGCATATGGAACTATAAAACAACTTATCACTCATCCTCCTTCTTCAAAATATTGGGGTGTATTTTTATCAGGCGATGCAAACCAAGGAAAAACACATCTTATTACTGCATTGGCAAAAGCATTAAATGAACAAGGTCACTCTGTTTATTATATTTCCGATAATATCCACCCAAGATTAGAATTATCTCTAAGTCCATCGGGCAAGCCATCTGTTTATATTTTTGATGACATACATAATATTAATGAGAACACTAAACAATATTTTAAAGACTGCATATCTTTTGCTTATAGGAATGGAGGAGTTATTTTAGTCACTAGTAACGAGAGTTTTGACTATATCATGGATATTCGTATGTCAACTAGTGATTACAGAAGGGCAGCTGAATTTAAAGATCAATGTCTTGGAATTTTTTCTACGAGAACTATTTCAATACGCAGTACCGGTTCAGAACCTATGACTCAAACACCTTCAGCGGCTAAACCCAAGGACGAATGCAGCCCTCAATAACAATAGATATTATTTGTATATTTCAGGGAATTAGTCTTTTAAGCTGAAGCTTTCGCCGCAGCCGCAGGAATGCTCTGCTTTAGGATTGTTGAATACAATAGTAGAATTTAAACCTTGCTGTGTATAATCAATTTCGGTGCCATCAATTTTTTCTAAGCTTAATTTATCGATCACTACTTTTACACCATGGCTTTCAATCACTTCATCATCCGCATTAACGGATTTAGCAATATCGATCACATAGCTATATTCAGCACAACCTGAAGGCTTAACACCTACGCGTAAACCAATGGCTCCTGGCGTTTTTTGCACCATATTTTGCACATGTTTAGAGGCCGATTCACTTAATTTAATACTCATCACTTACCTATTTAATAGAAGAAACTAAATAATCTATATATACGATTATAAGGCCAACAACAGCAGTGGAAAACGATAAACTGATCCCCACCATCCATTTTATGAGGCTGCCTTCCAAGCCATAAAGTTTACCTTCAAATTTTTGATCCATCACTGCAAACTTTTGATTCATCACTTCAAACTTTTGATCTATTACACCAAATTTCATATCGAACTTATGATCCAACATATCAATTTTATGATCCAATGCGTCAAATTTCATATCAATTTTGTGATCCAATGCATCACATCTCATATCAATTTTGTGATCCAATGCAACTACTTTTTGCTCCAAACTACCCACTCGTTCTTCTACACCCTCTAATCGATCTTCCAATTTTGAAAATTGTTTATCAAAAGCATGTATATCCACTCTAATATCATCTACCGTTGCTGTGTACATTTCTGAAAAAGCCTCCGATAAACCTTCAGCTTGGTTTTCTGCGAACCCATGTTGCTTAAGGTGCTGAGTAATTTTTAAACTATCAAACGTATGCGCGTGTTGTGCTTTCATGACTAAACTCCTTTTAAATCTTTTCTATGGAGTCTATCAGCCGGTTTTTATTAAGTCAATATTAATATTTGTCCTTCTTAAAAAGGACAGTATTTGTTATTGATTTAGTGATTTTTCTTGGTAATATTTCACGCCAATTTCAATTTTTTCGCGGCCGTTTTCTAAGCGCCAACGATTAGTATCACGCAAGGAATAAACACATCCACAATATTCTTGCTGATAAAATTGCTCTTGTTTAGAGATTTTAATCATACGTTCGCTACCGCCCATTCGGCGCCAATTGTAAGTCCAATAGGTAATTCCCGGATAATGTCCTGCTGCCCGAATACCGCAATCGTTAATTTGCTCCATATTTTTCCAACGAGAAATACCTAAAGAGCTGCAAATAATAGGAAAACCATTTTCATGCGCATAAAGTGCCGTACGCTCAAATCGCATCTCAAAACACATGGTGCAACGAATGCCTCGCTCGGGTTCAAACTCCATGCCTTTGGCACGGGCAAACCATTCATCACGGTCATAATCCGCATCAATAAAAGGAATATTGTGCTTTTCAGCAAACCGAATATTTTCATCTTTTCGAATTTCATATTCTTTTTTAGGATGAATATTCGGATTATAAAAGAAAATACTGAAATCAATGTCAGAGTAAAGCAATGCTTCCATCACTTCACCTGAGCAAGGCGCGCAACAAGAATGCAATAGCAACTTGCCACCTGGCTCTGGTAATATCAGTTTTTCTCTTATAGTTTCTTGCATTTTATTACACCAACAATCCTGAAACCGCTTCTCTTTCTTCTACTAATTCTTGATAAGTAGCGTCCATCATTTTGCGGCTAAATTCATTTATTTCTAAACCTTGAACAATTTTATATTTCCCATCTTTACATTCGCAAGGGAAACCATAAATCACACCTGGGGCAATACCATAGCTGCCATCACTAGGAACGGCCATACTTACCCAGCTATTTTCTTCAGTGCCTAAAGCCCAATCTCGCATATGATCAATCGCGGCATTAGCCGCACTTGCTGCACTCGATGCACCTCTAGCCGCAATCACTGCAGCACCACGTTTTTGAATAGTAGGAATAAAATCTTTTTCAATCCATTCTTCACTCACTTGGTTCGCTACCGGTTTTCCTGCCGCAAACGCGTGGAACACATCAGGATATTGAGTGCTAGAATGATTGCCCCAAATCGTAACATTCTTAATATCTTTAATAGGGCAATTCAATTTTTTACTAATTTGAGCCATCGCACGGTTATGATCTAAACGTACCATTGCATGAATATTTTCTGCAGGTAGATCCGGTGCATGATGCTGAGCAATCAAGGCATTAGTATTCGCGGGATTTCCTACTACTAATACTTTCACGGTTTTTTTAGCAACTTCATTTAAAGCAGCTCCTTGTACGCTAAAAATATTGGCATTTGCCGTTAATAAATCGCCACGTTCCATACCGGCTGAACGAGGTTTTGCACCCACTAATAACGCATAATCGCAATCTTTAAAAGCCACTTTAGGATCGTCGCTGATATGAATTTCTTTCAACAAAGGAAATGCGCAATCTTCCAACTCCATCACTACCCCTTCTAATACTTTCATCCCATGTGGAAGATCAAGCAAATGCAAAATAATAGGTTGATCAGCGCCCAACATAGCGCCTGAAGCAATACGAAAAACAATGCTATAGCCTATTTGGCCAGAGGCTCCGGTAACGGCTACATGGACTGGGGCATGAACGGGTGCTTTCATAGAATTGGACATAGACGAGCGCTCCTTATATAACTAATGCTGATGAGAGGGTATTATAAACGATGGTACTGCCTTTATACACTGTTTTAATGGCCTACTTTATCTCTAAGAGAGTCTTCTGTAGCACTTGAGAGGCCAATAAAGCGCAGCGGCTTTTAGGGGTAGGCACCGATATGCCAGCTTTAATCTGGCCTGGTGTAAGGCGACGCGCGTCTTCTACTGGCTTGCCTAATAGCTCACTGGCCATCCACGACATGCAGGCAATAGTAGAAGGACAACCTTGTACTTGATACTTAATATCGTCGATTTTTCCTTGGGGTGATACTTGAATAAAAAGCTGTACTTTATCACCACCCGGAATAGCGGCTTCGGCTTTATATACATTCGGAGCGGCAGGCAACTGCCCTACTTGCCTAGGATGTCGAAAATGCTCTAACAACAAAGTACCGTACTTCATATTACTGATCCCAAGCTGAGCTCATCGCACGTAATCGTCCTAGTTGTTCACGCAATAATTCTATGGTTTTGGTAATTTCTTCTGTCGTAGTAAAACGCCCAAACGATAAACGTAAAGAGCTATGCGCTAATGCGGGTGACACACCCATCGCTAATAAAACATGAGAAGGCTCAATAGTTGCCGTGGTGCAAGCAGAGCTACTGGATATCGCTAAATCAAGCTCTAATGAGAGTAATAAAGATTCGCCTTCTACTCCTTCGCAGCTGATATTAATAATACCAGGCACCGAATGTTGTTGATCGCCATTAAAAATAATGCCAGGAATAGTTTCTAAACCTTTTATTAATTGCTGATGTAATGCCGTAATATGTTGCTGATCTTTTTCAAAGTCTGAAACTGCTATTTTAAATGCTTCACCCATTCCTACTATTTGGTGAGTCGCTAATGTGCCAGAGCGTAAACCTTGCTCTTGCCCACCACCATGAATTAAGGGTATTAATTTTACGCGAGGTTGTTTGCGCACATATAATGCGCCAATACCTTTAGGACCATATACTTTATGTGCCGATAATGAAATTAAATCGACCGGAATTTCTTGCACATTAATAGAAACTTTTCCAATGCTTTGCGCAGCATCCACATGAAATAATGCGCCATGACTTTTTACTACATCCGCAATGGCTTTAATATCTTGGATCACGCCTGTTTCATTATTTACCTGCATGATAGAAACTAAAATAGTATCAGCACGCAAAGCACTTTTAAGATCGTTAATATCTAACAAGCCATTCGCTTGAGGTTTTAAATAGGTGATGTCAAAGCCTTCACGCGCTAAATGTTGGCAAGTGTCTAATACGGCTTTGTGCTCTGTTTGTAGAGTAATCAGATGTTTGCCGCGAGACTGGTTAAAATAAGCAGCGCCTTTAATGGCTAAATTATCTGATTCAGTTGCACCGGATGTCCAAATAATTTCTTTAGGATCAGCACCAATAGCATTGGCTACATATTTTCGAGCTTGTTCAATTTTTTCATTCGCTTTCCATCCTAGCTCATGCGCAGAAGCTGAATTGCCATACAGATCGGCAGCCTGTAATAGCTCACACATAACAGCAGAAACGCGAGGATCTAGAGGTGTAGTGGCAGCATAATCGAGGTAAATCATGGTAAAAACGGCTTAATATGAGTTAATACACGATAGCATGATTTGATTCTTAGTTCAAGATTAAGAAGATTCCCCCTCACCCGGCCACTATGTGACCGACCTCTCCCTCAAGGGAGAGGTGATTTAAGACGATTACTGTTGGTTGCTGATAATTACATTGGCTTTAGTAATCGGAGGAGCATCAACGGGTTCAATAGTAATAGAACAAGTAGCTGCCTCAGGTATAGCAGAGGTACTATTATTAACCGTAGCTAAATAGTATTTAATTTGGCCTGGGTCACCGCCGGTATTAAACTCAGAGGTGGTTGTACTGCCATTCACCGTACAAGTAACGGCACCTGAACTGTTCAACTCCATTTTAACTTCAGGCTTAGCTTTCTCTGTTCCACCATCATCAATGGCGTATGTACCTTCCATTAAAAAGGCACCATTCTCTTGGGTAGACGTAAATTCTACTTTATGTTCACCTTGCGCTACTGAGGCAGGTAAGGTTTTTCCTGCCTCTACATTGTCATGTTTATGCCCACTATTTAAAGTCATCGTAGGCATGCCATCCGCGGAAGTGATAGTAAAGGAATTTGCAATACTTCCCACTGAAGCAACAGTCACACTACAACTCACATCGTTTGGCGTTCCTAAAGAACTTACTACAGTGGCACTATAATATTTACCATTTCCAGCATATACGGTTGCTTGATCAGATTTGCCGTTCACCGTACAAGTATTTAAATCAGCACGTACATCCAGCTGATTGGTGCTGGCAGTTCCACCATCTTCAATTTTATAAGTACCTTGTAGTGAAAATGCACCCGTACCAACATCGGTGGCCGTAAATTGAGTACCTTTATCTTCGCCAGGCAATACGGTATCAGGGACAACCGTATTACAGTCTTCGTTAATGCCAGAGCACACAGGAGAGCTCTTTAAGCTAATACCACCGGCTGGCATATTTTGTGATGACACAGTAATATTAAAATCGTTAGCGCCTTGTATTTTTTCAATAATTCTAATGGTACATTCAGCTGCATTATCTATACCCATATTCACGCCAACAGCCGTGGCTTCATAATGGCCTCTTTGTGTATAAAACTCAGTCAGAGGAACACCATTAACTAAGCAAGCCTGAGCCGTTCTGTCCATGATGATATTGATATTATTGCTGCCGTCTGTAGTACCATCATCAATTGCATAGATGGCTTCAATTCTGTAATTATAATTTCTTTCCTCAGAAGGAAAAGCAAGAGGTGTAGTGGTTAATTTGGGGAAAACTTGAGGTAGTAATCCTGTGGGAACATAGGTTTCTTCCAGCACCTGCACTACTGCAAAATCACTATTCATCTGTTCAAAGTCGATAATCAGCTGATTACTAGACTGTGCATTGGGGCCCGCAATTAAACCAGTAACAACAGCGATGGCCGAAATAGTTTTTTGCATATGTTCCTCTTGCGACTTTTATTAATGACTGAATTAGAATACCACGGTATAAACATCAACCACAAACAAGTATTAGCTAAAAACCTGCTAAAAAAACTCTTTGACATACTGCCAATAAACGCTAGCCCAGCAACTCATCAAAATAATAATGAAACCCTAAATAGGCTTGCTCTGTTTGAATATCACTAATATCCACAATTTCACTAGCAACACTATTACCAGTATTAGTGCCTCTATCTTCAGTAAAATCATCATACATGGTCAAACGCCAACCGGCTTCAATAGACAACACTTTGGTCACTAAGAAATTTATACCAGCACCTACTCTTAAGCCCCATAAACTTCTATCTCCATATTCACCTAGAGCAATATTACCCCCGGAAAGCGGGTTAAGGCCTGAATTAGTTTCAATACTGCTCATTTGAGAATATACGCCACCAATTTCGCCATAAACAAGCAAGTTATTAGCAATAAAAAAACCAGGCTTTGCCGATATGATCACTGAGCTATCAAAATCCATATCCACGGAGGCCTTGGTAACGCCTCCAGGAATAGTTCCTTTAGACTCTGCATGTAGCGATTCTTTCTGGAATTCGCCGGCAACTTCTAATGCAAAACTACCTAAACCTAAATTAAATGGAATTAACCACTGATATCCCGCATGCACTTGACCGCCTGCGCCTGACTCACTAATACCTTCATCTATATCAACAAACTGAGCACCGTTACTCGCTACAGAAGTATATTTCACCTGCTCCATTACATCGGTATAAAGCACACCCGCACCTGCATACCAACCTTCACCGGCCATAGAAATAGAAGCGGCGCAAAAAGCAGCCATAAAAACCGAAAGGTAAATTGAAAAATGGTGACGAAGGGTTAACATAAAACACACACTCCTTGTGCAATCAGCGATGTACTTATTTTGTGGAATATTCCCATAGAGGTTAGCATAATTTTATGAGAAGAACCAGTCGCGATCATCAGCAAAATCTAAGCTCTAAGGAGATGCGGGCATATTAAATGGCTCAGCTAACTGATAAATTCCTTGGCGAATTTGCATATCCGTGGTTTGCTGAAACGCTGTTTGTAATGCTTGATATAATTGCTGTTGCGCACCTAGCGGTAGTGTGGCGGCGTATGTAGGCATTGTATGCTGTAAATTTTGAACTAAGCGCCATGCGAGTTGCGCGGGTAATTGAGGGATCGCTTGCACCCCCATAATCACCGGATTAATTAAAGCGGTTTGAATCACCGCAATGGCTTCTCGTTTTCTATTTGCATCAGGATCGCTGTTTTCCGCTTGGCCAGAATAATATTGCCATTCGGAAGTGCTTAGTGCTGCCAAGTAACTGCTTAGCGCGACCAAGTCTAACCACTCCGCATAATAAGGCGTTGCAGGACTTAAGGCTTGTTGATAAATAGATAGCAAACGCTGAATGCCATCTAAGTACAACATAATTAATTCCAAACGCTGTTCATGAGAGGTACTAAAACGCAAAATCTCATAAATATTACGACCATCAGCTAAATGAGCCATATACATGGCAGAGGTTTGATCCGAATAATGAGGAAGGTATTGCGGAGTTTGTTGGGCAATGGGCCCTAATAAAGAAGCGATTTGAATATAATCCGCCGGAGTCCAAAATTGATTAATAGCGGGGATCCCTAAGTCTCGATAATATTCCGCCGATATAGGTGGCGTAATCTCATTTGAAAATGAAATAACAGGGAAAAGTAAGAAAATACCCAATAAGGCAGAAAGCACCGTAGTCGACAGAGTGATGCGTCTTTGCATTATCCGCTCTCCTCGCCAGGTAGGAATAAGATATCCACAAAAAAAGTGGTAAACATGTGGATAACTCGGTGTATAAACGGAGTTACTTAATAAAAAACAGGAGCTTAGCTCTCTTGTTCAAAAACTGGTCGGGACGGCAGGATTTGAACCTGCGACCACTTACACCCCATGCAAGTGCGCTACCAGGCTGCGCTACGCCCCGCGACTGTTCATATTATAAACGGATGCGTGTAGCAAAGAAACAGCTGCAGCTCTTAAAGCGTAATTAAAGAGTGATTAAGCCTCTGATCCATCTTTGATCACCTTAGTCACTTTTTTGCTCTTTTTTTTACTAGCAGGTGCTGCTTTTTTCTTGGGCTTAGCTTTAACTGCCGGCTTCTTTTTCGCTTTAGCGGGTTTTGTAGTTTCCACTACCATAGCAGCAGGCACTGCTTTTTTACGTGCAGGGGCTTTTTTAGTTATTTTATTATCCCATGATGGTTTAGGCACATATTCTTTTTTCACGGTTGTTTTCATGGTGAAAAAACGCATGTTCAAATAAAAAGATATCCAAATTAAAAACACTTGCGTGATCAGCGAAAATATAAAAGCCGCCGCCAAAAATTCAATATAAATATGCTGTGGGAAATTTTCAGGTGGTGCTGGGGCAAATACTTCAAAAGCAACAAAAGAGAAAATATTAACGATGAGCGCCGAAAAAAGAATTATTTTAAAATATTCGTTTTTCGAAAAAACTCGGTGATAGTTATCCTTAAAATGTTTAAGAACAATGGTCGCACTGACAAAACACATCACAATATTGGTAATAAAACCAGTGATAACAGGAGGCGTATACCCTAAACTATCTTCTATAAAGATAATAGCAAAGGCTAATAAAGTACCACCTAAGGCAACCAAAAATGAATATAACAAAATATATTTGACTAAGACATCAGTTCTTGAAGTGCTGTTGGACGGAAACATTAGTTTCATTTTAAGATCCCTCTTGTTAGTGCTTATTCTTCCTCTCCCGTATCTACTTCATCTGAATTTTCATCTACTTCCACTTTCCTTGAGTTTTCGACTTTAGACTTCAATTTTTGACCGGCATGGAATCCTACCACTTTACGAGCTGATATAGGGATCTCTTCGCCTGTTTTAGGATTGCGCCCTGGGCGTTGCTTTTTTTGTCTGACAAAAAAATTACCAAAACCAGACAGTTTTACTTCTTCATCATGAGCCAAAGCATCGCGGATCTCTTCAAAAAAAGAATCCACAATTTCTTTTGCTTCGGTTTTACTCACATTCAGATCTGAAAAAAGACGATCTGCAATATCTGCTTTAGTTAAAGCAACCATTCTAGCCTCATCTTATTTTGCTTATTTTCGAACCTATTTTCTCAACAGTGCTGAACATTTTTGTTCCAAAGCACTGATAACACGTTGAACACAAGCATCAACTTCAGCATCCGTTAAGGTACGTTGTGAATGCTGTAGTGTCAAGCCCATCGCAATACTTTTAGCATCATCAGGCACACCTTTACCTTGATATACATCAAACACAGTGAAATCAATTAATTGCTCGCCTGCTGCGGCTCTTACCACCTCTTCTATCGTTGAAGACAAAAGATCGGCTTTTACAATAACAGCGATATCACGGCGCACGCTAGGGAACACAGATAAGGGTCTATACTGAGGCAAAGCAGCCCATTGTAACTCTGATAATATTAATTCAAACCCATACACAGGCGTTTTAATATCTAGTGCCTGTAATACTCGAGGATGAAATGCCCCCAAATAGCCAACCACTTTTTTATGCTTATCAACAATCGCGGCTGTTTTACCCGGATGTAAAGCAGAATGCTCGCCTTTAATAAAAGTAAATTCATCTGCTTTATGGGTTAAAGCTAATAATGTTTCCATATCTGCTTTAATAGTATAAAAATCACTATCGGTTTTATTTTTCCATTGCTCTTTAGATAAGGAGCCCATCACTACACCCGCCAAACGCGGTTGTTGTAACAATTCATTTTTTTGTGGAAGAAAACAAACACCCGCTTCAAAACAACGAAAACGATTTTGTTGACGATTAATATTATATTGTAAAACACTGAGTAACCCCGGCCACAAACTGGTTCTCATCACTGACAAATCGCTAGCAATAGGATTGACTAAATCTAAAGGTTTTAGATGAGGTTCACATAGTGTTTGAATCATGGGATCCACAAAACTATAAGTAATAACTTCTTGATAACCTCTATCAGCTAAAACCGTTGAATATTTATCAGCGGTTAAATGTTGTTGCGCTTCATTAGGGAGAGTCATCAATAAATAGGGTGCAGTTGCCGGAATTTTAGTATAACCATAAACACGAGCGACTTCTTCAATCAGATCTTCAGGTAATTGAATATCAAAACGATATGAAGGTGCTTTTACTTCCCAAGCCCCTGCTTTACCTTTTACATCCATTCCTAAACGCTCTAGTATATTTTTTATTTCGCTATCGGGAATTTTTACGCCTAATAAACGAGTAACGTGTTCGCTCGTTAATTTAACAGAATGATTTTTCGGCAAATATTTTTCAGCTTCTGCTTTTATAATCGGTCCAGCATTTCCAGAAGAAATAGATAATAAAAGCGCTGTGGCTCTATCTAACGCTTTAATAGGTAATTCCGGATCCACACCACGTTCAAATCGATGAGATGCATCGGTTTGTAATCCGTAATAACGCGCACGGCCATGAATAGCTTCGGGTGCAAAAAAAGCGCTTTCAATTAAAATAGCTGTCGTATTTTCCGTAACACCACTATCCAGCCCACCCATAATACCTGCAATGGCTAATGGGTTTTTCTTATCAGCAATAATTAACGTATTAATATCTAGCTCAACGTCTTTATTATCTAATAAAACCAACTTCTCGCCATGTCTTGCGTGACGCACTTCAATTTCACCATCAATTTTATTTAAATCAAACGCATGCAAAGGTTGCCCTGTTTCCATCATCACATAATTCATCACATCCACTACCAATGAAATACTATTAATACCTGATTGTTGTAGGCGTTTTTTAATAGTGTCTGGAGTTTTAATAGTATTATCAATATTTTCAATCACACGTGCGGTATAACGCGGACACGCTTTTTCTAAAGCAACTTTTATGGGAACTGTTTTTTTAGAGCTCGCTTTAGGTGTGACATGTTGATGCGTATTAAAAGCGATAGAATTAATGGCTGAAATTTCTCTTGCCAAACCTTGAACTGATAAACAATCACCACGATTAGGGGTTAATTGAATATCATACACATGGTCATGACTAACAGAATCTACTTCTAAACCAGATAAAGATAACTGATCGGCCAACGCTTGTGCGGACGCATTTATTTTTACGAACTCTTTTAACCAATCATATGAAATTTTCATTAATTAAATTCTCGCAAAAAGCGTAAATCATTAGAAAAAAACAAACGTAAATCATCTACACCGTAACGTAGCATAGCCATACGCTCAATACCCATACCAAAAGCGTAACCACTATAACGTTTAGCATCAATACCTAAATTGGTTAACACATTAGGGTGAACCATGCCGCAACCCATCACTTCTAACCAACGAGAGTTTCCGGGGAAACGAATATCCACTTCGGCTGAAGGTTCAGTAAAAGGAAAATAAGAAGGACGAAAACGAATTTCAATATCGTCTCGCGCAAAAAAATAATATAAAAACATTTGTAACATGCCACGCAAATCAGAAAAAGTTACATTTTCATCTATCATCAAAGCTTCTATTTGATGAAACATAGGTGAATGCGTAGCATCTCTATCGCAACGATAAACGCGACCGGGGGCAATAATACGCACCGGCGGTGTCTTTTTTTCAGATACAAGATTTTCTAATACATGAATTTGTACAGGCGAGGTATGGCTACGTAATAAACGGCCATCGCCAAAATAAAAAGTATCGTGCATAGCACGAGCAGGATGATGCTCAGGTGTATTGAGCGCGGTGAAATTATAATATTCCGTTTCTACTTCAGGCCCTTCCGCAATTTGAAAACCCCATTGCAAAAAAGCATCACAAATACGTTGGCGGGTTAAGGTAATAGGATGTAAGCCACCATATTCCATTCCAATACCTGGTAAAGTCACATCAATAGATTCTTTGGCTAGTGAGTTTGATAATTCTGAAGATTGTAATTCTTGAAGACGTTGTTCGATTAAAGCTGTCACTTCTTGTTTAGCACGATTAATATGCTGGCCTGCGGCTGCACGTTGATCGGGAGGTAATTCGCCCAATTGTTTTAACAAAAGAGTAAGTTCACCTTTTTTACCTAAATAAGAAACACGAATTTGATCCAGAGAAGATAAATCAGGCGCAGCAGCGATTGCCGCTTGCGCCTGGTTTATGAAAGTGCCTACATCCTTAGCAGTATATTCCATAGTTTAGGAAATTATGCTGCTTTAGCAGAAGAATGGCGAGCAAGTGCAGCTTTTGCTTTTTCAGCAATTGCAGCAAAGGCAGCCGGATCATGAACTGCTAAATCGGCAAGCACTTTACGATCCACTTCGATTTGCGCTAAATTCAGACCCGCGATTAAACGACTGTATGTTAAGTCGTGTAAACGAGCTGCTGCGTTAATACGAATGATCCAAAGCGCACGGAACTGACGCTTACGTTGACGTCTGTCACGAAATGCGTACTGTCCAGCTTTAATAACCGCTTGCTTAGCCACACGGAAAATGCGACTGCGAGCGCCATAATAGCCTTTCGCTTGTTTTAATATTTTCTTATGTCTTGCACGCGCAATGACACCACGTTTAACTCTGGCCATGATTAACCCCCTTTGGCTATTAACATTGCCCTAACGTGACGCTCATCACCTTTGTGCATCACACCCATCGCACGCAATTGACGCATACGTTTAGATGATTTTTTCGTTAAGATATGGTTACGAAACGCCCGTCGATGCTTTACACGTCCAGAAGCTGTTGGTTTAAAACGCTTAGCGGCACCACGGTGGGTCTTTAGTTTAGGCATGATTTAACTCCTTACCTTTTGTTACAAATAAACAAGATATAAATATCTTGTCCCAATGAGCAGGCTGGTGTCCACCGAACCAAGCCGTGCTCTAGGACGCTCTAAAACCGTGTGATATGTCGTTAAAGGGGTTCCGGAAATTGCTCACATACAAACCAAGTATGCTGCTCATTTCCGAAACCCCTTTGCCTAGTCTCACATCGTTTTTAGTGCGTCCTAATTCTTTATTATTATTTTTTCTTTTTAGGGCCAATCATCATGACTAATTGACGGCCTTCTAATTTGGCTTGCTGCTCTAATACAATCAGATCAGCTAGCTCTTTTTCAATACGGTGTAAAATTCCCATACCTAATTCGTTGTGCATCAACTCCCGACCACGAAAACGTACGGTGATTTTTACTTTATCTCCATGCTCCAAGAAACGCTTAATATTATTCAGCTTTACTTGGTAATCGCCTTCTTCTGTTACTGGGCGAAATTTAATTTCTTTAATCTGAATCATTTTTTGTTTTTTACGAGCCACTTGCGCTTTTTTATTCAGCTCGTATAAAAACTTGCCCTTATCCATAATTCGACACACGGGCGGTGTAGCAGTAGGAGAAATAACTACTAATTCTAAATCATCTCCACTTTCTTCCGCTGCTGTTTGTGCAGCATCTTCCGCGGCTGCAACAGAGACTACGCCTAGCTGGCTGCCATCCACTCCTAACAGCCTAACTTCTGAGACATTTAAATCTCTTACCGATACCATTCTTTTTTCTGCAGTTTTTTT
Source organism: Gammaproteobacteria bacterium (assembly GCA_965279305.1). GTDB lineage: Bacteria > Pseudomonadota > Gammaproteobacteria > JBIOEC01 > JBIOEC01 > JBIOEC01. The sequence goes on from OZ257143.1 coordinate 1,761,981, forward strand.
CATGTGTCTTTTACTTATCCTTCCCTATCAATTTCTGATCCGACCAAGCTGCTGAGCTTCAGTCGCCAATTCTGCTACAAAGTCGTTTACGCTATAAGCGCCCTTATCAGTACCATCGCGCTTACGCACGGTGATCTGTTTCTGCTCTTTTTCTCTATCGCCTATCACCACTAAGTAAGGCACTTTTTCTAGAGTGTGTTCCCGAATTTTAAAGCCTATCTTCTCATTTCTCAAGTCTGCCTTAGCGCGTACGCCAGCAGCAATCAATTCATTCGTTACTTGCTCAGCATAATCGGCTTGAGCATCCGTAATGGTCATCACCACTACTTGAACCGGCGCTAACCATAAAGGAAAAGCACCCGCGTATTCTTCAATCAGAATACCAATAAAACGTTCAAAAGAGCCTAGCACCGCTCTATGTAACATCACCGGCACTTTCTGGCTACCATCTTCTGCCACATAATGCGCACCTAAGCGTTCAGGCAACGAAAAGTCTAGCTGCAAGGTACCGCATTGCCACACTCGGTTCAAGCTATCTCTTAACGAGAATTCAATTTTAGGACCGTAAAACGCGCCCTCGCCTGGATTTAACTCCCAGGTTAATTGCTTATCATCTAGGGCTTGCGTTAATAAACGCTCAGCTTTATCCCAGATGGCATCAGAGCCTACTCGCTTTTCGGGTCGTGTAGATAATTTCATTTCTACCTTATCAAACCCAAAATCAGAGTAAATCTGAAACACTTGCTCAATAAACGCAATGGCTTCACTATAAATTTGCTCTTCAGTACAAAAAATATGGCCATCATCTTGCACCATACTACGCACTCTCATCAAACCATGCAAAGAACCCGAAGTTTCATTGCGATGGCAGCATCCAAACTCGGCAAATCGTAAGGGTAAATCGCGGTAACTTTTAATACCTTGATTAAACACCTGAATATGGCCTGGGCAGCTCATGGGCTTTACAGCATATTCACGATTCTCAGAGGAAGTCGTAAACATATGCTCGTGGAACTTTTCCCAATGCCCTGAACGCTCCCACAAGGTTCTATCTAATAGCTGCGGGGTGCGAATTTCTTGATATCCCCAAAAGCGTTGCCATTGGCGAATATACTGCTCAATCACTTGCCACACTATCCACCCTTTAGGGTGCCAAAAAATCATGCCGGGCGCTTCTTCCTGAATATGGAAGAGATCCAAGGCCTTGCCTAATTTGCGATGGTCTCGCTTTTCGGCTTCTTCAATTCGGTGCAAATACTCTTGCAACTCCGTCTGGCTAGGCCATGCGGTTCCGTAAACCCGCTGTAGCATTTCATTCTTCTGATCGCCTCTCCAATACGCGCCGGCCAATTTGGTCAGCTTAAAGGCTTTCAGCTTGCCCGTGTTAGGCACATGTGGCCCACGGCACAAATCCACAAAATCGCCTTGGCGATACAGCGATACATCTTCGCCTTCAGGGATAGCCCCAATAATCTCGGCTTTATATTTTTCGCCTATGCCTTTAAAGAAAGCCACTGCTTCATCTCTAGGCACCACTTCGCGTGTCACAGGATAATTAGCCTTGGCCAATTCCTGCATTTTGCTTTCAATCGCTGCGATATCCTCAGGCGTAAACGGCCTGGAATACGCAAAATCATAATAAAACCCATCTTCAATCACAGGACCAATCGTCACCTGTGCATCGGGGTATAAACTCTTTACCGCATGAGCCAGTAAATGAGCGGCTGAGTGTCTTAGCACTTCTAAGCCTTCCGGATTTTTATCCGTAATAATGCTAACCTTCGCATCTTTATCCAAAACAGCGCTGATATCCACCAGCTTACCGTCTACCTTTCCGGCCAATGCGGCTTGACCCAGGCTTTTTGCAATAGAAGACGCCAACTCAGCCACGGTTATAGGCTTATCAAATGGTCGTTGACTGCCATCTGGCAATGTAATTATCGGCATTTTCGCTTCCTTCGATACTGCTCACAGTACTGGGCTTAGATGGTAGGCGCGAGTGGGATCGAACCACCGACCACCACCATGTCAAGGTGGTGCTCTACCACTGAGCTACGCGCCTCTGACACCAATACCTACTCATTCCAAAATATATCGACTTAACTGCCTAATATACCAGTTCTAGGGGGGGTGAGGCAAGAACGAATAGACTTGATTGCCTAGCAAAGAAAATTTGAGTTTATCGACTAACAATGGTAGAATAAGAACTTCAAACTTAACTCAGTATGAATCTTATGATTTTGCTACTAAAAACGATAGAAAATGCTCCCGTTTCTCAATGGGAAAAGTTCCAAGGCTTTTTTCAAAAATGGCAGGACAAGTCCGTTCCTAAGGAATTTAGTCAATATCTCCGTGAGTTTTTAATATCGTTAAACATCCCAGCTGAAGACCCAAGTGAAAATATAGCCCAGCTATTTGATACTAATTCTGAACCAAAAGAAGAACTATTAGACGCGCTGCATATATTGGCCTTTTCATCTAACCCGCATGTTCGCTTATGGAGCCGGATCGCTTCATATGTATTAACCCCTGATGCCTTTGCTCAAAAGCCAAACGAATTACCTCCATTCACTGATGAAAATGAATGGAACAGCCTTTACGAAGAATATTTTTCGGTCTGGCCTGCAGCCTTTGCCGCGGGTCTTTTAACCTATCAATATACAGTTGTAGATGAAAATGACCAAAGTCAAACCACCTATAAATTCAACGATGCCAGTGCTGTACTGAAACATAGAAATATTTTAATTTCACGATATCCAGCATCAGCTCCATACATAGCTGATGAAGATGGCTCACTCGCTATTTTGGAAAGAGCGAAGCTTGATAAGAAGAATCCTCCATTGCTTGAAAACTCAAGTAATATTTCTAGAGTATGTCCTGATATATACGAAAATATTGAAACAGAGTTCGTCTCTAGCCAATCAATGATTATCCACTTAATGCTACTTCACGTAGGACTCAATCAAGGTGGTTCAGGTAGCGCAGGCGGCTCAGAAGAGCGGGCTACGGTTCCTGCACAACGAGCTACCGAAAACTTTTTTAAGTTAGTCGAACACACAACAGATGACCAAAAAAAAACATTACAAACCACCGGAATTGAAACCATTTATATCCGTTTAAGAAAACCTGCTAGCGATTTGTCTGCTTGTGTAAACATGAATGCCGGTATTATAGATGAAATATTTAAAGATGATAAAAAACTAAAAAAACTTTTCCAGCTTAAAGTTTCAAAAAAGAAAAAAGAAAAAAAAGAACAGCCCCAAGAAAAACACGAAGGCGACCATACATTAATCGAAAAAATAAAAGATACTCAACGCCACTGTGCTTATGAAAATAATAAAACTTTAAGAAATGGTGATATTGAAACCATTAGAGATTTATTATTATCCGTGCAACATGAAGAATCCCCCACTAAAAATCTATACAATCAACTAGGTGAGCATGAAATAACCGATTCATTTTTACTTTCCAGTATAGGAGCAGAAATAGAAAGAATGGGTTTTCAGTTATGGATCAAATCCATATCCGATTTTCATCTTTTAGCTAGTTTATTTAAAAATGATGAGGTTCTTTTAACAAAAATAAAAAAATGGACCTTGTCTAATCTGAAATATACCATCACATCAAAAAATGATTTGATCGGCTTTATTATTTCAGCTAAAGACCCTAAGTTTGTCCAAAGATTTTTGAGAAAAAACCCTATTGACAAATCGATATCTATTTCAACACACCCTGATCTAGAAGCTCCTTTCAATGATTATTCAAAAGAATTTAGACTATTGATATGGGACTCATTAAATCTTGACGACGAATTTATATCACAAATAATCGAAGGCAATAAAGAAAGGTTTTTTGCCTTCGCATATTTTTTATTACAAAGAAATGATGAGCCTAAGAGTTTTGAAACAACATCAAGCCAAATAATCCCATTTCCACCGATTCTTCTGGAACCAGAAAAAGCCCAAAATCTTGAAGTTATAAAAAAAGAAGTTAAAAACACAGTAGTCCACTTTCTTTCAGAAATGGACGAAGCTATTATAAACTCCTTTGATTTTATGAAAGAAACCGCCAGGCAAAATATTTTAGCAAGATCTATAAGAAATAATACAAACCCAACAGAACAAGAAATTGAAGAAGAAATTGGAAATATGTTTTTTTACACAGGAGAAAACGACGCTATTCAAAAAAAACCCAAATTTTCTCTTAATTTCAAGGAAATATCAGAAACTATTAAAATAGATGGGACAGAAGTAAAAATAAAATTTTCACAAAAACAAAAAGATAAACTGCGTGACTTTTATTACAAAAAATTTGAAATGACTTATGTTAGACTCATAAAATCCATATCAGATGAAGATAAGTCTTTAAAACAAAAATTAACAGAATGCCCACCTGAGTATCCTTTGTCTGACACAGCAAGAATGGATTTGTTTTTACATGCTACAATAACAAATCAAGATGATTATCTAAGTGATGCAATAACAGAAAACTTCAATAAAACTGTTTTTATTGAAAGATTTATTCACCGTTTTTTTAATGCTCCTTTAACCAATGAAACATTAATCCTTCTCAATACACAGTTACGCAAACTACTGACCTCCCCAAATCATCCATTGCGGATCCCTAGAGGGTACTTTTTTACTGCTCAAAATGGAGTGACAAAAAGTCTAAAAACATTAATAGTGGCCATATTGGAAAATATTATTGAAAAAATAGAGGCTCCGACAGGATCGGACGAACCTTATATAATCCAAAGAGCAAGACTTGTACATCTATTGGGCATCTTATCGGTCTTTTTAGAATCCATAAAACTGTCTAATCCAACGGATTATGCTGATATCAAAAAAAGCATTCGTGATTTTAGAAAATCTCCTAAAATTGCCTCAATTCTCAGTTATGAAGAATTTAGCTCAGACGAAGAAGACAATTCAGCTGCTGTAGTTCAACCTGTAGTTGCTCAACCTGTAGCTGTGCAACCTGTAGCTGTGCAACCTGTAGCTGTGCAACCTGTAGCTGTGCAACCTGTAGCTGTGCAACCTGTAGCTGTGCAACCTGTAGCTGTGCAACCTGTAGCTGTGCAACCTGTAGCTGTGCAACCTGTAGCTGTGCAACCTGTAGCTGTGCAACCTGTAGCTGTGCAACCTGTAGCTGTGCAACCTGTAGCTGTGCAACCTGTAGCTGTGCAACCTGTAGCTGTGCAACCTGTAGCTGTGCAACCTGTAGCTGTGCAACCTGTAGTTGTTGAACGCGAAAGAACCGGAATGGATGAATATTTACTAGTCTCATTCACACAAGAAAATGACTACCTATATGATGAAATTATCGAAAACTTTGATAAAAATAGTTATATTGAAAGTTTTATTCATCATTTTTTCAATGCTCCTTTGAGCAATGAAACATTAGATCTTCTCAATACACAGCTAGAAAGACTACTGACCATTCCAAATCATCCATTGCGGATCCCAAGAGGACGTTTTTTAATCGCTCAAAATGGAATCACAAAAAGTCTAAAACGACTAATAACGGCTGTATTGGAAAATATCAGTAAAAAAATAGAGGATACCCAATCTTCATCCGATTCATCAGTGAATCACATATTAAAATTATTAGAAATTTTATCCACGTTTTTAGAATCTATAAAGCGCTCTAACCCAACAGATTATTCAGAGATCCAAAAAAGCATCACTGGCTTTAAAGAATCTGCTAGAATCGCATCAATTCTACGCTCGCACTTTAAATCAGAGGTAGATAATGAAAATGGATTATCTGCTCAATATATTATAGATTCCATAGATCCTTTTATAGCCTATCCAAGCGACTCTACTAGTTACAGCACAAGAGCAGAATTAAGAAGAGCAGCTTATTCGGTTATATTAAGCCATTTAAGCCAAGTTCTAACTTCCCCATCTAATCAAATGTTTCTAGAAGATTTTCTTGCTCATGATGCCCCTTTCAATAAAGAAAGCCAATTTATTATAAAAAAAATCGCTTCCCTCCCCGAGCAAGATTTTAAGAGAGTTATTCGATATCTAGAGGATTTAAGAAACTCTGATTTATTTAGAGTACATTTAGGATATGTTTCCAGAGTAGTTTCTCTATCTCCAACGACTACTTCTCAAAGGCTAGGCAGCCTAATAACAGGGTTACGCAGAGTACATGATCAATATCATACTTCTAGGCCTCTTCCGCCTGTTCAGGCCCAAACCCTCATCAGTGCTCCATAATAAGAGCTAGGTACTAGCATTTATTGACAATATACATGGAGCCGTGTTAGTCTTATAGCTTATTTATTAAATTTTATAAATGGTGTCCTATGTTTCAAGCCCCTCTATTTCAAATAAAGACCAGTAAAGTATCACCTGAGCTAGCTCCTACTCCTGCCCTTGCTCCAACCGCTGCTTCACAAGCAGGGTATTTGAATAGTGCCAATATTGCTACCATGTCTGGCGACGATGCTGGGAACCTCGATTTTAACCCCATGATATCAGACAATAGGGTAGATACTACGGATCTTGTTTTGGTGGATATAAACACTACTGATGAAGATTCTATCGCTTATGAAGAGCAATTTGCAGGTCCTTCTGAAGAAAACAGACGAGCAGAAGAATACTATCTTTCACTGATCCACAGAAAAGTTGGGAATATATTAGCTGATACAGATAGTACAGATAATTCTGGAAAACTTTCTTTGTTATTAACAATTCATGTTAGTGACGTGGAACTATCAGAAAAAGCCAAAGAAAGGCTTTTTCAAATGGCTTGCACATTAGGCGATGAAAAATATGTAGCAGAAAATGCCAAACCTAAATATCAAATTAATTTAAGCCTAGCTAATGAAGCTATCATTAATAGCATTACCAGTGGATTATTGAAAGATAAAGTGGTAATGACACAAGAAAATATTGTCAAAGCGTTAACAACCCCTTTAACCTCATATAAAACTAAAAACCAGCTATTAGACTGGATAAGAAATGAGTCTTTTATTTTAGATGAAAAATATATTGACCGATTATTTTCTGAAATTGGAGTTATAACATCAGAATTTAATTCTGTTATAAAAGTACTCAGCTTATATCAGGCACTTGATGCAAAATTTAAAGGACATGGTAATAATAAAGAACAATATATTAAAGCGCTAAAATCATATTTTTCATTGAAAACCAGAAATAAAATGGCTATTTATTTTCTGATACGACTTATTAATAACCCTGATAACTTTCTGAGACTTGGACGTAAAAATACTTTCCTTGGAATTGATGTTTCAGAAAAAAACGGGTTAACTAATAGTTTTTTAGACGTTTTTATATTTATTTTAAATAAACTTCCCGAAACTGAATTTACTTCTTATGAAATATCAAGAATTCTTAGAGATCTCTCTTCGTTTATGATGAAAATTATTAATTCTTCTAACTACTCTGGATCTAATATTAGTTTTATTGAAGCAGCTAAACATGCTTTTTTTAAAATAAAAATCAATGTGGCCCCAAATCAAAATACAAATATAGTTAAAAATATAATTGATCGCATTGAAGCCACTGTTTTATCACATACAGGTGCTATACGTGAAACTCAACGAATAAGAGCTCAATTGAATGAAGGTGGTCTACCATGGGTACTTAGCATGGTTTCAGGTCAAGATGATTATACAGATAATATGATTAAATGGGCTCGAACATCAATTTTGCTAGAAGCTGACCTAGCTATAGGACACTGCATTGAAGGTGGCACTGTGGACATTTTATCTTCAAAAACTGCTTTTAATTTACTGAATAGTGATCATCAAAGAATTATGTTAAAAATGGCAGAAATTTCTCCTGATGAGTTTACCAATCTCATTTCTTATTTAACCCAATTAAAAGAAAGTGATCTAATGGCCTTGGAGCGTACTCTGTTTTTTCAGCAATTTGGTATTAATCCCACCAGAGCGGTTCAGGAAATAGACAAGATAATTGATGCACTTAAATATGGCTATTATTCCTTTGGTAAAGGCCATTTAGTTTCTATTCAAAGTATGGCGGCTACTCCTATAACACCGGCACCTACTGCAGCTCCAGCGTAATAGATTTAAATAGAAGACAATAATATGAAAGATACAATTGGTTTAGACGTTGGCCTAGTTGAGATAAATGCCACAGAAGAAAACGGCTCAAATAATGCTTTTAGTGATTATGCTTCTCTCGATGAAAGATTCCGAGGAGTTAATAATGATAAATCAGAATACCTAAGGGATCTGATCAATTATTTTACTCCAAAATCACGAAACAAGGCGGCAGCTGCTTTTCTAGTAGAACTTATTGACAAGAAAAACGATAACTTTCTTAAACAAGCACGCCAAAATATCTTTTTTATTTTTGATTTAACCGAGAAAAATGGATTAACGAAAAGCTTTGAAGAGGCTTTCTTATTTCTATTAAAGAAAATTCCAGAAACAGAATTCACACCTAAAGAAATCTTAAGCATTCTTAAAAAGCTTTCTGAGTTTATCAATCATTTACAATCTATTTATAGCCAGTCTAATGTCAATCAAAAATGTATTGATACCATTACAGATGCGTTTTATCAACTAAAAATTAAAGTAGTTAATAACGACAATACCGATATCGTTTCGGAAATGATCCGTGAAATTCAACAGGAAGCTGAATCAAAAAAAGATGCGAAACAAAAAACAGCTTTAATCAATACGATGATAAACGATAGTTTATATACGCTCAGCGTATTATCATGGACATACGAAGGAAACGAAACAGATAGAATCATACAGAATGCTCGAACTGAAATATGCACCAAAATAAAAGATGTTATAAATAAGTATATGGGGTCAAGTTTTTGTTTACAGGCTTTATATTCGAGAGCTTCTTTTAATTTATTAGATGAGGGGCATCAAAGTGTTATGATCCATATGGCCACGATTTCTCCTGATCAGTTTAAAAAATTAATTGGGTTTTTAAATGAACTAAAATCAAGCGATCTGATCTCTATACATCGTACTCCTTTCTTTGAAAGATTTCATATTGGTCATACTACTGCGTCCACAAAAATTGGGGAAATAATTGAAGCACTTGAATTTGGCCACCAAAATTTTGGCAGAAAATATTTAGTATCTGAACAAGCTCCAGTAACTCCAATACCATCTATTCTTTTTTTAGTTCCCCCATAATTTATGGTTTCCATGTTATAACCCTCGCAAAATATCTTTGACTAAACCAGGTCCTTTGTAAATAAGCCCGGTATAAATTTGAATCAGATCAGCACCTGCATTAATACGCTCTTTAGCATCTTGGGCAGACATAATGCCACCTACTCCAATAATAGGAAAACCTTCACCTAATTCTTGGCGTAAAATACTCACCACATAATTCGCTTTTTCAGTTAGCGGTCTCCCGCTTAATCCGCCCTCTTCTTTTCCATTAGGTAACTCTATTACTTTAGAATGATCGATGGTAGTGTTAGTAGCAATCACACCGTCAATTTGCCAATATCTAAGTTGATCGGCAAGCCATTTAATATCAATTTCGCCTAAATCTGGCGCAATTTTAACAAGCAAAGGTTTATAAACACCTGTTTCTTCGGCAAGCGATTGTTGCTCTTGTTTTAATTTTTCGAGTAATTCAATCAACGCATCACCATGCTGCATTTCACGCAGGTGTTTGGTATTGGGTGAAGAAATATTGATAGTAATATAATCAGCGAAAGCATACGCTTTTTTCAAACCCATTACATAATCACTCACCGCATTTTCTGGGCTAGTGTTCGCATTTTTTCCAATATTAATGCCAATTTTGGCAGAAGGTCTAGTACGAGTTTCTAATTGATTAATCAGATGATCAATTCCTTTATTATTAAAGCCTAAACGGTTGATAAGTGCTTCTGCTTTAGGAATTCTAAATAAGCGGGGTTTAGCATTGCCTAATTGAGGGAAAGGAGTGACTGTGCCTAATTCAATAAAACCAAATCCTAACTGATCAAGCCCCGTAAAATAATCGCCATTTTTATCGAGTCCCGCGGCTACACCTAACCGATTCGAAAAATTCATGCCTAACAACGACACTTTCTTTTTAGATTCAGGCGGCCTTTTCCAAAGATGTGCTTTCGCTAATGCATTTAAACTTCGCAAGGTAAAACGATGCGCCACTTCTGGCGGCATCCTAAACAACACATAACGAAGAAGTGAATAATAATCCATGAAAATGTCACGTCCTTTTGATATGGATTGCTTCGCCCCCTAACAAAGGGGCCTCGCAATGACGGGCTATTTTTTTCCGATCTTTCTTATTGACGCCTGAGCCAAATCTAACAACTCACGCAGAGCCACGGTAAACATCGTAAACTCTTTGGCTTTAGTTGTTTTCAAATCAGATAAAATCATTTCCCAACGCTCAATCATGGCATGATGATCGACCATCCATGCTTCCGTACGAGAATGAATATCTTCTTTAGCAGCAGGATAACGCATTACAGCCATTGTGATAGTGCGTTGTTGACGATCCAAATCATCTTTACATGCTGCACGCGCTAATGCATCCCAGGTGTTTGCTACTAAATGCTTATCTAATTCCTCGCGGAACCAATCGAGTTTCAAGCGCTCCCCGATAGAGAAATAAGCTTCCGCCACTTGTAATAACGGTAATTTACCAATATCAGCGGCTTCCATAATATCTAACGCAGAAATCATAGGATTTGCTGAGGCAACACGTAATGCCGTGGCTTCAGGAACACCGGCCGCCATATAATGTTCTAAATTACGTTTCAAGTGCGTTTTATCTAAGCCTGTTACCAATTTAGGGATCGCTTTTTCTAGGCTAACCATTTGTGGTTTTAGCGCAGCTACTAATGCAGCAATATCTAAGTCTAAACGTCTGTTACGTACAAACCAACGAGTTCCACGACGTACCAAACGAATAATATCCGTCATCATTTGCTTTTGTACATTACTAGCTACTTTATAATCCAGAGCTTCAATTAAATCGAAGATTTCTCGTAAAGAGAATACTTCTCTAGACACCACAAATCCTCTGGCTATTTCAGGCGCAGAAGCACCGGTTTCATCATAAAGTCTGGTAATAAAGGTAGGACCCACTTCATTACAAATAGCATTGGCTAAATGGGTTGAGATTAACTCTCGTTTCAATTTATGCTTATCTAAATATTTGGCATACTTCACACCCAAATTACCTAAGAATTCGGCATGTAGTTTTTCGGTCAGATAATCATCTTCAGGAACGACCGAGTTTAATAGCTGCTCTTTCAAATACATTTTGGCATAAGCGACCAAAATGGAAATTTCAGGGCGTGTTAAACCGATACCATTGGCTTTACGTTGCGCTAATTGCTCAGCGTTAGGTAAAAACTCTAAGGCTCTATCTAAACGTCCCCAGCGCTCCATCGTATCGATAAAACGAATATTTTCATCGATAGTGCGTTTAGCTCTAGATTCTGCAAAGCTGATAGCTTGTGTTTGCTGATAATTATCACGTAACACTTGCTCAGATACTTCATCTGTCATATCTACTAATAAAGCATTGCGTTGTTTTTCTGTCATTTCATTGGCAACCACAATACTATTTAACAGAATCTTCAGGTTAACTTCATGATCTGAACAATCTACACCACCTGAATTGTCTACGAAATCAGTATAACAAATACCACCACGAAGTGAATATTCCACACGACCTAGTTGAGTAAAGCCTAAATTACCGCCCTCACCCACCACTCGACAACGTAAATCTTTACCATTTACACGCACCGCATCGTTAGAACGATCGCCTACATCCGCATCTCTTTCAGAAAACGCTTTTACGTAGGTTCCAATACCACCATTCCACAATAAATCGACAGGAGCGGTTAAAATAGCTTTCACTAACTCCGTAGGAACTACCGATTCTTTGCTTATTTTTAAGGCTTTTTGCACTTCTTTTGAAAGCTTAATGGATTTTTCAGAGCGGCTAAAAACACCGCCGCCTTTAGAAATCAATTTTTTATCATAATCGTCCCAAGAAGAACGGGGTAAATCAAACATTCTTTTACGTTCTTTGAAACTGGTTTGAGGATCCGGATCCGGATCTAAGAAAATATGACGATGATCAAACGCGGCGATTAATTTGATATGTTTAGATAAAAGCATACCATTACCAAATACGTCACCACTCATATCACCCACGCCAACCACGGTAAAGTCTTGAGCCTGAACATCCATGCCCAATTCTCTAAAGTGTCGGCTAACCGATACCCAAGCGCCTTTAGCAGTAATACCCATTTTCTTATGGTCATATCCTGCACTACCACCTGAAGCAAAAGCATCGCCTAACCAAAAATTATATTTGGCAGCAATCGCATTAGCAGTATCTGAGAAAGTTGCAGTACCTTTATCGGCTGCTACTACTAAATATGGATCGTTATCATCGCGACGTACTACACGTAAAGGCGGAATGACTTTTTCACCATCTAAATTATCGGTAATATCTAAAAGTGCGCTGATAAAAGTAGAATAACAAGAAACTACTTCTTTCATCACTTCATCACGATTTACATCGGTGGGTAAGCGTTTACATACAAAACCACCTTTAGCGCCAGCAGGAACAATAATACTGTTTTTCACTTGTTGGGCTTTCATTAAACCTAACACTTCTGTGCGGAAATCTTCTTGGCGATCAGACCAACGTAAACCACCACGCGCCACTTTAGAGCTACGTAAATGCACACCTTCTACACGAGGTGAATAAACAAAGATTTCATACAAAGGAAGAGGCAAAGGCATATCAGGGACTAAAGCGCTCTTTATTTTAAATGACAAATAAGATTTATAATTGCCCTCTTCGGTCAGTTGATAAAAATTGGTACGCATGGTGGCGGCCATCACACTTAAATAACGACGTAAAATACGATCTTCATCTAAGCTAGACACATTATCCAACGCGTGTAAAATAGCATTACTTTTTTCAGTTATTTTCGCTTCACTAACCGCTTTTTGTTCAGGATTGAAATAGGATTCAAACAAATCAATCAGCATACCCGTAATAGCAGCATGTTTTGCCAATGCTTGTTCGATATAGGTTTGGCTAAAAGCAACACCAATTTGACGAAAATATTTAGCATAAGCACGTAATACATTTACTTGGCGCCAGGTTAATCCAGCGTTTAATACCAGCTTATTAAAACCGTCATTTTCAATATTGCCAGCCCAGGCTTGTGCAAACGCTTCTTGGAAAACTTGCTGTACATTTTCTACATCAATAGTTTCTGTTTGTGGATGTTGCATAGCAAAATCGCTAATCCACATAGGGCGGCCATTAGAAGGATTTATTTGATAAGATGCTTCGGTAATCACTTTTAGTCCCATATTTTCCAGCATGGGTAAAATATCAGATAAAGGTAATGAGTGATGCACATTATATAATTTAAGGTTTAAGATTTTAGGATTTTCTTCTGAACGATAAAAACTCATACCTAAAGGATTTTCTTCACTTAATATTTCTAAGTTTTCGATATCAAATACAGCAATCGGTGCTGAATACGTTTCACGATAACCAGCTGGAAATGCCCGGCAGTATTTATTTAAAAGAAAACGGCCATCTTTGTCGCCTGCTTTTTCAACTAAGGTATCTTTTAAATCATCTTCCCAGGTTCTGCTAGCTTGAACCAATACGTCTTGTAATGCTTTGGTGTCATAAGGAATTTCAGGAGAATCAGGCGGCAATAAAATAATAAAATGAATACGCGCCAACATGGATTCCGACACGCGAGTTTGAAAAGACACAGAGGAGCCTTTAAATGCATCCATTAAGATCTCGCCCATACGGTAGCGTAGATCGGATGTAAATATTTCTCTAGGCACATAAACTAAGCAAGAGAAAAAGCGATTACCAAAATCTCTTCTTACAAATAAACGTACGCGAGGACGTTCTTGCATATGCATAATACCAATCACGTTTTCATATAGCTCATCTTCGTCGGCTTGAAATAATTCATCACGAGGATATGTAGCTAAAATATTTAGTAGTTCTTTTCCAGAATGTTCTCTTAAAGATAAAGCAGAGCGTTTAATAATATGTTTTACTTTTAAACGAAGCACAGGGATAGCTTGCACATCGCTATTATAAGCAGCAGAGGTAAACAAACCAACGAAGCGGATCTTTCCTATAGTTTTTCCATTTTCATCTACACGGCGTATTCCAATGCTATAAGGCGCTGTTGGACGATGAACGGTAGAAGGATGAATTAAACGACGAATAAGCAATAAGCTTTCAGATACGACTTTAGATTCAATTTTGATGGGAATATCTTTCAACCATTCTGGCTTAGCCAATTTACCAGCATCTCTTAGCAGTCCTAAGCCTGTTTTAGGCTGAGGTTCAAGATTCAAAAATTTACCTTCATGTTTTAAGGTATACTCGCAACTTCCCAAAAAGGTGAAATTACCACTCGCTAGCCAATCGATAAAATCAATCACTTCTTGGCATTCTTCGGTGCTGGTATTATTAAAATGAGAACTTCTTAAAAGCTGAACCACTTTATTTGCTTCTTCTGTCATTGGCTGCCAGTCTTTAACGACTAGCTCTACATCTCGCAGCACGTGGCTTAATTCGTTTTCAATTGCATCTAATACTTGCTGATCCAATTGTTGATCAATTTCAGCATGAACAATGGCTTCATTTATTTCTCTAGCATTTTTACCATTCGTATTTTTTTCATTAGCAGCCGCATCTACGCTCACTAATTTGCCTTTTTCATCTCGAACCACTGACAATACAGGAGGACTAATCAGCAAACGTACATTAAATCCTTTGTGAATAAGTGTCATTCGAACGGAATCCACCAAAAAGGGATGGTCATCCATAATCACTTCAACAATAGTATTTCCGTTTTGCCATTTATCTTTCTTTAGCTCAGGATTAAATACACGAATTTTTACTTCGCCAGGTTTACGCTCATTCAAAAATTCCCAGCTGGAGATCACAGCGCCAGAAAGATCAGCAGGATTAAATTCTTTTAGATCATCTTCTGAAACAACACTATAGTATTGCTCTACAAAATTATCCGCCTCTTTGGCCATCTTGCCAGAGACTTTTTTATGCATCTCATCGTTAATTTTTCCAATGATCTGGTCACGGAATGAGTGTTTTCCTGGCATAAATCTCTCCTAACTACAATTTTTTATATTCGGTATGGGCTACCTTTTAAGATAGCATATTATACCCCTTAGACCTTAGACTAACAAACACCTCTACGCTAATGTTTTGCTAACCAACTCATTTACTTCCCCTGAGATCGCAGGGCTCGCTAATATCTTATTTAATTCCATTTTAATCAATTTTTGACGTTTTTTGTCATATTTACGCCAGGAAGCAAAAGCCGTTACTAAACGAGCGGCGACATGCGGATTAAAAGCATCTATTCTAATAATTTCATCGGCAACCAATCGGTAGCCTTTTCCATTGACCTCATGAAAATGATAAGGATTTCGTTGGCTAAAACTCACTAATAAGGCATAAAGCTTATTAGGGTTTTCCCTAAGGAAATAAGGATGATGTAATAATTTCTCTACATTTTCTAAAGTACTAGGCAATTCACTGACCGCTTGCAAGGCAAACCATTTATCCAACACCAAGGGTTCTTTATGCCATTGAGTTGCAAAATGCGCGAGCAAAGTATCACGTAACGGTGATTCGGAATGATTGATCGCTTGCAGTGCAGCTAAACGATCGGTCATATTGTCTGTTTGGTAATATTGTTCTTCAATTAATTTTAGCTCATCTTCTGAAGCTATCCTTCCTAAATAACGCAAACAAGTATTTTTTAAGCTGCGTTTTGCAACTGAATTAGCATCAATGTGATAAGCCGAGGTACTGTGGTTAGCCTCATAGGTTTTTACCAAATCTTCTTTTAAATGATGAGCCAATGAACTGCACATCGCTTTATAAACATGAAACAATCCATCTACATCAATATGCTCTCTTTCAGCGGCGAGAGTAACCGGATCAGGAAGTTGAAATAAAAGTGCAGCAAAAGAAGCATCTAAACGTTTATTATTTACAATCTCATTTAATGCATTAACTAATTCTGGTGCCAGCGCTAAAGGTTCATTTTTTTCCCATAACAGTAATAAACGATCTACTTCTTTGCTCATTAAGTTTTGTGCGGCTTGCCAACGTGAAACAGGATCTTTGTCATGTATTAACAAAAATAAGAGTTCTTCTTTTGTATAGGGCGCTTTTAAACGTACTGGTGCCGAAAAACCTCTTAATAGAGATGGAACTGGTTTGCTTGGAATATTATAAAAATGAAATTGATGTTTTGATTTGGTAATATTCAATATAAATTCATCGGTATCTGCTTTCTCGCCACCAGCCAAATTTAAAGCCATTTCATTTCCTTGCTCATCTAACAAAGCCATTGCTAAGGGTAAATGGAAGGGTAATTTTTCAGGTTGACCTGGCGTTTCAGGGCATGATTGAGACACATTTAAAGTAAGCGTATGGTAATGAGCATCATATTTCCAATCCACTTCTAAAACAGGTGTTCCTGCTTGGCTATACCAACGTTTAAATTGCTCTAAATCCGTATGATTGGCATCGCTCATCGCACGAACAAAATCATCGGTGGTTACAGCATGGCCATCAAATCGAGAGAAATATAAATCCATACCATGACGAAAACCGTTTGCGCCTAATAAGCGGTACAACATTCTGACTACTTCTGCACCTTTGTTATATACGGTTAATGTATAAAAATTATCCATTTTAATATAAGATTTAGGACGCACTGAATGAGCTAACGGACCAGCATCTTCAGCAAATTGAGAGGTTTTAATAATTTTTACATCTTCAATGCGTTTTACTGCCGTTGACCATTGATAAGCACTAAACTCCTGATCGCGAAAAACGGTTAAACCTTCTTTTAAGCTTAATTGAAACCAATCACGTAAAGTAACTCTATTGCCTGTCCAATTATGAAAATATTCATGTGCCACCACTTTTTCAATATCTTGATAATCTGTATCAGTTGCAATAGCAGAATTAGCTAATATATAACGTGAATTAAAAATATTTAATCCTTTGTTTTCCATAGCACCCATATTAAAATCATTCACGGCTACAATCATATAAATATCTAAATCGTATTCAAGCCCAAACACTTGCTCATCCCAACGCATAGCCACTTGCAAAGAACGTAAAGCAAAATCACACTTATCTCTATTTTCTTTTTCGGTATAAAGTTGTAATGACACTTTTCTTCCTGAAGCGGTAGTAAAAGAGCCTTGAACACAGGCCAACTTTCCAGCCACTAATGCGAAAAGATAACAAGGCTTTTTAAATGGATCGCTCCATTTCACCCAATGTCTTCCTTCAGACAAGGTTCCTTTATCTACTTTATTTCCGTTGGATAATAGCAATGGGAATTTTTTAGCATCTGCAATAATAGTGGTAGTAAATACAGCCATTACATCTGGTCTATCCAGATAATAAGTAATTCCTTGAAACCCATGAGGTTCGCATTGAGTACATAAAACATTTTGCGTTTTATAAAGCCCCATCAACGCTTTATTTTTAGCGGGATAAATTCGAGTTTTAATGGTTAAAACAAATTGCTGCGGTGGATGAGCAATCGTTAAATGTTTATCATCCAAAACATATTCTGACTCTACTAAATCTTTACTATTTAAAGCAATACACAGTAACTCTAAGTTATCGCCATTTAACACTAATGGTCTAATTTGTTTGGATAAATAATTAGCTCTTATTCGTAAAACAGCTGTTACTTCAACATATTCATCAAATATATCAAAAGTCAGATCCGTTGAATCGATAAGATAATCAGAAGGTTTATAATCAGACAAATAATGTATCGTGTTCTTTTTTCTCATAATTCCTCTAATAACTTAACAAATGCTTTTTCATTCAAAATCTGGATCTTTAATTTTTCCGCCGTTGCCAATTTACTGCCTGCATTTTCTCCGCAAACCAGATAATCCGTTTTTTTAGATACACTACCACTAACATGAGCACCTAAAGCTTCTAGTTTTTCTTTGGCTTCTTCGCGCGAAAAATGTGTCAGTGTTCCAGTAACCACAAATGTTTTCCCTGTGATGGCAGTCACTTTGGTTTCTGATTTTTTAATATCAGGCCAATGAACTCCTGCATGGATTAATCGTTTTATTGCGTTTTTATTATAGTGTGTATGAAAAAAATCAATAATTCTTTCCGCTATCACTTCTCCAATATCAGAAATTTTCAACAATTCTTCCTTATTAGTTTTTTCTAACTCAGGCAAAGAGCCAAAATGCTTAGCCAACAATTTGGCTGTAGCCTCACCTACTTCAGGAATACCTAAACCATAAATAAAACGAGGTAAAGTTGTTTTTTTGCTATTCTGAATAGATAAGATAACTTTTTCAGCCGATTTCTCGGCCATTCTTTCTAAAAGAATGACTTGATCAACAGTCAGCTCATAAATATCAGGCAAGGATTTTACGAGATTCGCATCGACTAAAGAGTCAATTATTTTATCGCCTAATCCTTGAATATCTAACGCTTTTCTAGAAGCATAATGTGCAATGGCTTGTTTTAACTGTGCAGGGCAATTTAAGCCGGCCGTGCATCGAGCAGCGGATTGGTTTTCTATACGGACTACTGGGGCTCCACAAACAGGACATTTTTCTGGTAATGTAATTTTTACTAAATGAGTATGCGCTTTCCCAGCAACAACAGAAACGACTTCAGGGATCACATCACCTGCCCGTCGAACAATAACGGTATCACCAATATGAATATTTTTTCGTTCTATTTCATCCATATTATGCAAAGTAGCATTACTCACCGTAACACCACCCACAAAAATAGGCTCTAATCTTGCAACCGGTGTTAATGTGCCTGTGCGTCCTACTTGAAAATCAACCGCATTAATTGTGGTAGTTGCTTCTTCGGCTGGAAATTTATGGGCAACAGCGCATCTGGGTGCTCTAGAAACAAAACCTAATTCTTTTTGTTGTTTAAAATTATTAACTTTATAAACGACACCATCTATTTCATAGGGGAGTTTTTCGCGACGTTTTAAAAGCCTTTCATGGTATTTTAAACACTCTTCAATAGTAGGTTCTAATTTATTTTCATGGCACACTAGAAAACCCCATTCTTCTAGTTGTTTCCATAACAAGGTTTGAGTCTTAGGTAAATAAGCATCTTCCACATAACCTAGTGCATAAGCACTAAATATGAGAGGTCGCTTAGCGGTGATTTTGGGATCGAGTTGTCTTAAACTTCCTGCGGCTGCATTTCTGGGATTAGCAAATACTTTTTCATCATGAGCTTTGGCGTGTTCGTTCAGTTCAAAAAAACCTTTTTTAGGCATATATACTTCCCCTCTTACTTCTACTTCTTTGGGGTGGTTTTTACCTCGTAAACGTAAAGGAACACTTTTTAAAGTACGAATATTATTGGTAATATCTTCGCCTGTTGAACCATCGCCTCGAGTCGCAGCTGTTATCAACTCTCCATTTTTGTAAAGTAAGTTTACTGCTAATCCATCTAATTTAGGTTCACAGGCAAACTCATAATGTTCACACTCAAGACGATCATTGATCCGCTTATCAAATGCTTGAAGCTCTTCTTCTGTAAAAGCATTTTCAATAGACAACATAGGCACATGATGAGTGACTGGAGAGAATGCAGAAGCTGCCTGGCCTCCCACACGTTGTGTAGGAGAATCAGGTGTAATCAGTTCAGGGTGTTGTTTTTCTAGTGCTTGAAGCTCTCGAAAGAGATGATCAAACTCAGCATCTGATATTTTTGGATCGTCACAAACATAATAAAAATAATTATAATCGTTGAGCTGCTCACGCAATTTTTGCACTTTCTGAAGCTGTTTAGACAAAGAGTCCGCATCCATCGCTGGCTTGCTCATAATAATTTTATGACCGTCCTATAATCTGACGCATTCTAAAAGTATAACGTTGTTCTAACCCACTTTCAGAAATTGGCTCACGGGTTTCATCGCAAATAATACCATCCAACATTTTGGCTAGTCTTTTGGCGGTTTGTACCATTAAATTTAAAGCATTCGTTGGATGAGTTAATCCTGGCATTTTCAAGAACAAAGTCAGGCCTGAAAAATACTGGCTTTCCATGGTATTTAAATTAAATATGCCAGGTTCAGTGGCACTAACCAAGCTAAATAAAATATTACCTGTTCCGTTAATATGTTCATGTCTGTGAAAAATAGACATGTCTCCATATCGTAGGCCTAAGCTTAATAAAGCTGGAAGTAATTGGGCGCCGCTAAATTGTGCGCCTTGAGGTGCCAGTATATTTAAGATGAAATAGGTTTCCGGAATGCTTTTACTTCCATAGCTGGGTTCTTCTTCATCGTCATAATTAATTTCTGCCGTACAAGTGCTCGCGGTACTAGCATTCATAGAAGGACTCATTTTTGCACTCGGACTTGCTTTTATATTTAAAGAAGCAACAGCCATAGTTTCGCTTTCATTCAACATATCGTCATCATAGTCATCAAATTCTTCATAGCCATCGAGCAACATATCATCGTTGCCTGCAGCAGCTGCAAGTTCATCAGTCGGTTGATTTATAATAGAATAGTTTCTGAGAGAGCTTTTACTATTGCTTTTTTTCTGGCGTTTAATACGGCGCCAGCCATCAAATACGATTAAACCTAAAACAGCAACACTAATTAAAATAAGAATCCAACGTAATCCAATTTCCATACCCATCGCTTCTTCTCCTACTTTAGGGCTCATTAAGTGAGCTTATTATTATCATACCCCTTCAGCTTATTGTATTGGTTTATCCAACCAACGTCGCTGCTTCATCCATGCTAA
Organism: Gammaproteobacteria bacterium; assembly: GCA_965279305.1. Classification (GTDB taxonomy): domain Bacteria; phylum Pseudomonadota; class Gammaproteobacteria; order JBIOEC01; family JBIOEC01; genus JBIOEC01. The sequence continues at coordinate 1,782,808 of OZ257143.1, forward strand.
CAGAAACTAAACGTGAGACACCCGGTTCACGCATTGTAACCCCAGTTAAATGATCCGCCATTTCCATGGTGATCTTATTATGGGTAATTACAATAAATTGCACATACTTAGACATTTGTTTAACCAAGTTACAATAACGCCCTACGTTAGCATCATCAAGAGGAGCGTCAACTTCATCCAACATACAGAAAGGAGAAGGTTGCAATCTGAAGAAAGAGAAAACCAATGCAATAGCGGTTAGTGCTTTCTCTCCACCCGATAACAAATGAATACTGCTATTTTTCTTGCCAGGAGGACGCGCAATAATACGTACCCCAGCATTTAAGATATCGTCTTCTGTTAATTCTAAATAAGCTTCGCCACCTGAGAATATTTGCGGGAATAATTCCGCTAAATGCTGATTAATAGTGGTGTAGGTTTGCTTAAAGCTTAATCGTGTTTCTTGATCAATTTTTTGAATCGCTTCTTCTAATGTAGTTAACGCTTGTAAAACGTCGTCATGCTGACTATCTAAATATTGCTTACGCTCTGAGCTGGTTGCGTATTCTTCTATAGCGGCTAAGTTAATGGCACCTAAACGCTTAATACGTTGGCCTATTGCTTCTAATTCTATCGCCCACTCTGATTCATTCGCATGTTCAGGAAGGCTTGCAATCACTTCTGATAAATCGGCTTCTAATGCAGCCAATTGTTCAACAATAGTGGTGCAACGAGCTTCTGATGTGGCTAAAGCTAAACGACCTGTTTCCACATCATTTCGTGCTCTATCCATCGCTTGAGTTTGCGTGACCTGTAACTGCTCTAAATCTCGTAATTCTTTTTCAATTTCAGCCAGTTTGTCGCGAGTATCAGCTAAATATTGTTGTTTTTCTACTTTAAGCGTTAATGCTTCTGTAATTTTTTGATCAGCCGTTTCTAAAGGTTCTGCAATAGTTCCTAACTGATCTTTTATTTGTTGTTGTCTGTGTGATAAATCACTGACCTGCTGCTGAATTCTAGCTAAACTCGCACGAGCAGCATTTAATTCACTGGTTAAGGTGTTAATCGTTACGGTTAAACGATGTAATTGATCGCGCTGCGTATCTAAAGCGGTTCGCGCTTTACGCACTTCTTCATGCTCTACTTCACGATCATGCGATAAGCTATTTTGTTTTGCCAAGGTTTGATCCAATTGATCACGGTTAGTAATCAACTCTTCTTGCCATTGTTGCAAACGAGTTTCGGTGCTATCAATTTGCTGCTCTAATTGATTTAATTCTTGCGTAATGGTTTGCTCGCGATGTTGCTGATGTTTAATTCTTGAATTAATTTCTTGTATACCCGCTTGTTGTTTACTCTGATCACGCTGATGTTGCTGGTAGGCTTCACGCAACGCTTCTCTTTCTTTATCTAAAGAAAGCACTTGTTGCTCGCCTTCTTGTAAGCGTGCAGCCAGATCTTCTACCTCTTTATTAATTTGAGAAATACGCTGATTTAAATCAGTTAATGATTGCTGTCTGGCAATCACACCATCTTTAGCCGCATCCGGTTGATATACACGCAACCAATCTTGTCCTAACCAAACCCCTTCTGGAGTCACAATCGATTCTTGCCCCGATAATTGATCTCGCCATGATAATGCTGTAGTTAAATCAGGAGCACAATAAATATCGGCTACTAAACCGTGAAGCGCCCATTGAGTTTCAATATGATCGCGTAATGTTTTCCAGCCAGAATGATTATTGCTTGCTGCACTGGTTTTTCCAGTGGGGAAATACATGCTTAATTGGCCAGGCAATGTTGTGCTTTGAGATAAACTTTCTAATTTTTCTAATACCACTGCCGGTAAAAATTCTTTTAACACAAATTCAACTGCTAGCTCCCAACCTGAAGTCACCTTCAAACCTTGAGCTAAACGAGGATACTCCAACATTTTTTGTTGTTCTAACCAAGAAGTCAGCGATTTATTATCATGACCCAATGCTGCTTTTTGTAACGCTTCTAATGAAGCATGTTGGCCTTGCGATTGCTGCAATACAACACGATTTTCATGAAGTTTTTGACGATTTTCATTATTAGTGTTTTTTTGATGTGTTAACGCTTCCGATTTTTCATCAATATGTTTCAATAATTCTTCATGACGGGCAGAGCCTTCATTAAACAATTTTTCTAATTGTTCACGCTCAGAAATTAATTCTTGTATATTCAGCTTTTCTTGCTCTTCTTTCAGCCTATCCATGCGTAGCTTATAATCAGCTGACTGATCTTGCGCATGCTTAACTTGAACTCTTAATAACTCTGTGTTTTTTTGCTGTAATGCTAATGCTTGTTGCAACTCATCCCATTGACGCTGCCATTTCGCTAATGACTCTTCTGCTTTTTGTAATGCTTCTTGAGCCACCGTTAATTTTTCTTGCTCTTGGGCTAGCAAAGGAGTGTTTTCAGCTAAGGCTTCTTCATAGCGTTGAATACTTTGAGTATCTGTCAGCGTTAACGCTTGTGCTGTTTGGTATTGTTGTTGAGCTTCTGATAAATCATTTTCTAATGAATTTTTACGTTGCTTAAGATGATTGATCTCTTGCTCTATACGACTCACTTCAGCGCTAGCTGAATAGTATTCTGCTTGGCGATCTTGTACTTGTTCGTTTTGATTACTGTAAGTCACGCGAATTTGTTCTATTTGCGAAACGGTATGAGTTTGCTCAGCCGCGCTTTTTTCATAAGCTACTGCTAATTGATTTACTTTTTGCTTTTGCTCTTCAATTTTTTTGTTAAGTTCTTGAAAACGTAAAGCATGAAGTTGAGTATTATATTGATGCTCTTCTGTTTTATATTCTTTATATTTTTCAGCGGCTTTAGATTGGCGTTGTAAACGCTCTAATTGATTGCCCAACTCTTCGCGCAAATCAGATAATCGCGCCAAATTGGTTCTGGTATGTTCAATACGTAATTCAGTTTCTCTACGACGATCTTTGTATTTGGTGATCCCAGCGGCTTCTTCTAAGTAAACGCGCAGTTCTTCAGGTTTCGCTTCGATTAAGCGAGAAATCATACCTTGTTCAATAATGGCATAACTGCGGGGGCCTAAGCCGGTACCACGGAAAATATCCGTAATATCACGACGACGGCAACGAGTATTATTTAAATAGTAGATGGATTGTCCGTCACGATTCACTACGCGACGTAAGGCGATTTCATTATATTGAGCGTATTCTCCACCCAATTTGCCATCAGAGTTATCAAATGCGAGTTCTACGCTGGCTTGTCCTACTGGAGCACGCCCGCCTGATCCGTTAAAAATAACGTCGGCAATCGATTCTCCGCGCAAATGCTTGGCAGAAGACTCACCCATTACCCAGCGAACCGCATCAATAATATTAGACTTACCACAACCATTAGGGCCTACAACGCCCGATAGCTGGCCTGGAAAGCTTACCTGGGTAGGATCAACAAAGGATTTAAACCCTGAGAGTTGTATATGTTTAAGGCGCATAGTTAAGTACTTGTAAGTCGTCACCCTTAAAGGGAACTAACCCCTTACTGCTGTGGGGCACCTATGACTCCAAATTATAACATGGCATCTATACGATATATAGTGTTTCTGTGATAGATTAAACCGAGTTTTAAGGGTAAACAAAATTAGTTGGTCGGCTTATATCGAGATAGCCAAGAAACCAAGGAAAAATACCCCAGATTGGCATTTAGCCGCTGTCACCTCGCTTGAGTCTTTAGGCATGTCTGACTATGCTTGCTTATGCATATAATCCCAACACATAGAAGGAGCTCAGAATGCCATTTGCTAGCATACAAAAGAATATCTTAGCGAGTATTGTGGTTTTTTTTGTGGCCATTCCTTTGTGTTTAGGGATTGCATTAGCTTCTGGCGCCTCTCTTTTTTCAGGTGTTATCTCAGGCATTATTGGCGGGATTATCGTCGGCTCATTAAGTCACTCCAATTTAAGTGTCAGCGGGCCTGCTGCCGGAATGATTGCCATAGTGGTTTCAGCTATTACTCAGCTCGGGAGTTTTGAGGTTTTTTTATTTGCACTATTGCTAGCGGGTATTTTACAAACCATAGCCGGCCTATTACGAATAGGTTTTATTGCTAATTTCGTTCCTACCACCGTCATTCAAGGTTTATTAGCCGCGATCGGGATATTGATTATTTTTAAACAACTCCCTTTAGCTTTAGGATACTTTCCCGAAACAGAAAACTTAGGTTTTTCGCTTACCGATTTAGAACACGTTGTTAGTTGGGAATTTTGGCAAAATGTCTTTTTATCTTTTCATATGACTGCGTTATTAATGACGCTAATCTCTCTGAGCCTGCTCATTAGCTGGGGGAAACTTTTCCCTAACGCCGCTAAAGTATTCCCTGCAGCAATATTAGCTATTGTAGCTACGGTGGCCATTAATAATTTTCTTACTTCCGTATATCCGGAGCATGCATTAACTGCTGCGAGTTTAGTTAACATCCCTCATATGGGTAGTATTAATGACTTTTTTTCGCAATTTAAATATCCGGATTTTTCTGCCTGGGAAAACCCTAAGCTCTATACTTTTGCGATTACCATCGCTATTGTTGCCTCACTCGAAACATTATTAAATATTGATGCGGTCAAAAAATTAGATCCTAAACACGAATATTGCCCTCCTAATAGAGAATTAATCGCTCAGGGAATAGGTAATATGACCTCCGGTTTAGTGGGCGGATTGCCCATCACTTCGGTGATTGTTCGTTCATCAGTCAATATCAACGCGGGCGCAACGAGTAAATTATCGACCATTTTGCATGGAATTTTTTTACTTTTCTCTGTGACTGTATTATCTAAGTATCTGAACTATATTCCTTTACCCGTATTAGCCGCCATTTTAATTCACACCGGTTATAAACTGGCGCATATTGCTTTATTTAAAGAAGTATATAAAGAAGGAGCCACTTACTTTATTCCATTTATTGTGACCATAATCGCGATCGTATTTATCAACTTATTAGTCGGTATTATCATAGGCTTAATTATTAGTATATTCTTTATATTGCGCCGTAATAGTAAAGCTTGTTTTACACAAGTGGATGAAATTCATCCTTGCGGAAAAGTATTGCGCTTGATATTACCGTCTCAAGTTACTTTCCTACATAAAGCCGCGATTATAGAAGAATTAGACCATTTACCTGAACACACTAAAGTTATTATTGATGCTAATTCTACCGATTATATCGATCAGGACATTCTAAGTATCATAAAAGAATTCGACCGCTCACAAGCACCCAACAAAAGTATTCTTTTAAACTTAGAAGGCTTTAAAAGGAAATATAATATTCCTGAAAAAACCCGCTTTATTACGGCAACCACTTATGATGTGCAATCCGCTATGACGCCTGACATCGTCCTTCAAGTGTTGAAAGAAGGTAATCATCGATTTATTAAAAATACCCCCATCAATAAAAATTATAAACAACAAATTACAGCCACTTCTGATGCGCAATACCCTATTGCAGTGGTATTAAGTTGTATTGATTCTCGAGTTCCCGTCGAGCTTATCTTTGATTTAAGCGTAGGCGATGTATTTGTCGTACGTGTAGCCGGAAACGTTATTAACTCCGACGTTTTAGCGAGTATAGAATTTGCCTGCAAAGTGGGAGGCGCTAAAGTGATTATGATACTAGGGCATAAAGAATGCGGAGCTATTAAAGCTGCTTGCGATAATGCCTCCCAAGGAGAACACTTACCTGAACTGCTGCATAAAATTCAACCAGCCATCGATTTAGAAAAAGAAACGAAAACAAACCGCACCAGTAAGAATAAAAAATTCTTATTAAATGTGACCTGTAACAACGTAGAATTATCGAGAAAAGAACTCTGCAAAGAAAGCAAAACCTTACGTGAGTTAGTGAATAAAAAACAGGTCAACCTACTAAGCGCCCTGTACGATGTAAAAACAGGGAAAGTAAAATTTTTATAGAAAAGGAATCAACCCTAGATGTCTAAAGTCTACGCCTTCTCTTTCAATATAGGCCAAGACTTCAGTTCCCTTTTTAATCTACGAATTACCCAAACGAAAGGCCCCTTGAACTGTCTCAGATATTGCCGGAAGGTTATGGTGCTTGGAATGACAGGAGGAGGTTCCACAGGATCAGCAGGCGCCTGATACGGCCAATGCATCTCTGTCAGCAGCCCTACATATACTCCGGCCGACACACCGCATGCATTCTGGATCATTTTACTTATTCTGGGCTCATCCAGTTCGATAGCCTTATACAAGCAACGAAACGCAAATTCTCTACGAAATACTCCGCAATATCGGAGTGTGATGTTTCCCAAATACCAAAATCTTTCTGCTTCTGTATTTAGCTCAATATTTTCAAGATGGCTGGCAAATATCCTCTCCATCCTGTTGAATAAAGGGGCCATAATATACAGATCGACAAAATTGCAGGACTCTAACGCCGTAGGCATAGGGTTAACGACATTCAAAGCGCTTTCATTTCGCTTGTCTTTCCATATGGTGATGTATTGTAATCGTTGCGGAATAAGTTTTACGGGGTAATTCGCCAGCAATTTGGTAAAAAGATACATATCGCCTAACCGATGAAGATAGGTTGGAAAACCGCCTAATTCCTTGTATACCTGGCTTCTTATCATCATGGCGCAAGGATGCAAGGAATTACCTAATATATAGAATCTTCGCAAATGTTCATCAATAGTATAAATGGATATATCGTTTACCGATGATATATATCTAGGCGGATCTGTAGGCTTCCCTTCTTCATCTACATAGAGGTTATTGGAAAATACGGCGGCGTTATCTCCAGCCTGTTCGATCATTTCTGCAATTCTTGTCTCACTGTAATAATCATCGGCAAACAGAACCGATATCCACTCAGCATCCGATTTGAGCGTATAAGGAGTGACTAGCCCCGATCGCATATTTCGTTCGTTCCAAACTATCTTTACCCTTTTATCGGAAGCGTATTTTTCAATAACACTTCTAGTATCGTCATCCGATCCATTTTCAAGAATGGTCAATCGGACATTACTATAAGTCTGTGCCAAAACGCTTTCTATCGCTTTGGTGGCAATTTTTCCATCGTTATAAACGAGGACAAAAACTTCAACATCCGCGTTGTTATTCATTGTAGATCCTTTTATTGATTAAGCTCTCGCAAGCTGGGCTTATTTTACCTGCTAATCGCGAGAGGTACAAAGACCTATTTTGAAATGACTTCCCATCTTGCCAGAAAGAGTAATGACAGCGTCATTACGGCATGCTATACTGCATACCTAATACAGTTATATATTCACTTATTAAAGACGGTGCAAATTATGCCAACATCATCCCATAACCGAAAAGATAGCAAAAGAGAAACGCTTAATATCCGTATTAAACCTCAAGAGCGAACCTTGATCGATCGCGCCGCTAAAATGCAGGGTAAAAATCGAACTGACTTTATCTTAGAAGCCGCGCGTATCGCTGCAGAAGGAGCTTTATTGGATCAACTCGTTATTACAACCAGTCCCAAAGCATATGCTTCTTTCCTGGAAAAACTAGATAGCCGCCCTATTCTTAATGCTAAATTAAGAAAAACTATGCAAACGCCTGCTCCATGGGATAATATAAGCTAAAGTCATCCGAGACATGGATTATGCTGATTACCCCACCCGAGCTCCTCAATGAAGAACACCAAGCGAGTGCTTTTGTATCAGGTGTGGAAAGCTTAGATGTCTGGTTAAAACAGCGAGCCTTAAAGAATCAACTTACAGGCGGCTCTCGCGTTTACGTCGCCTGCCAAGAAAAAAATCGAATCATTGCCTACTACGCGCTCGCATCAGGTGCTGTTAGCACCGAAGAAGCAACCGGACGCTTGCGTCGCAATACCCCAACTCCCATTCCTGTTGTAATATTAGGTCGCCTGGCCATTGATAAAACATTTCAAGGAAAAGGCATTGGCCGTGCTTTAATTAGAGATGCAGGCCTCCGAGTATTACAAGCGGCAGACACTATTGGTATAAGAGGAATAATCGCACATGCCATCTCTGATGAAGCAAAAGCTTTCTATGAACAAGTCGGCTTTAGCGCATCTCCACTCGATCCCATGTTATTAATGATTACTCTAAATGACCTCAAAGCCAGCCTTTAACCCCAAAAAGCCACAACAAAAGTAAGCCGATTGACTTTTAACAAGCTTTGCGGTAGACTATCTTGAACTTTTACAAAGAGAACCTGATTTATGCCTAAAACATTACAAAATCTCGCGCCCGAATTGCTTTTGCGCATTGTTAGACGCTATTTTAGGCCTACTGACGCTGTCGCCATTTTCTTAGCACTGCGCCTCACCTCAACTACATTCAATGACCTATTAAATGATAACGCTTTTTGGAACCCTTACCTCATAAAGGGAGCAAGAACTAAAGTGCCTGGCCAAGCGAGAGACATTTTCTTTAAACATCCGGAGCACCGTTTACCTTATTACCGCCTTCTAGGTCACGCAGGTCAAAACTATTTGTCTGAACGAGTGGGCGATATATTAGAAATAGCCCCTGATTTAGAAAATCAGAACATTAGCATGACTGTGATTGCGCCGGGGGCCAATGAAAACTCAGCGGTTGCTAATTATTTTAGAGCGCTCACCCCTTCGTTGTTTGAACCTAAAACCGTCAATTACCACTCTCCAGAATGGCGCCGATTGCTGGTTTCTGATCTGGCTCCTCTAGCAGATTTAAGTCAACTCACCGGAGAACAACTCTTTAAATGGGATAGTTCCCCGCTTCAACATCTTGTTGCTACCCAGCAATTAACACAAAGAGAAGCCCATAATTTGCCTATCCACATGTATTACGTCTTACAGGTATTGGCTGATTTACGACTAGTGGAAAATAATGAAATAAATTGGGCTCAGATCCAGCAATTAACGGTAGAACAAATAAAATTACTCCTGCAGACCCAAGTGAGAAATATTTTAAGAACATACGGCATTTTCCAAATAGAAAATCTACTCCATTTCGAAAATGGCATTGCGTTCTTTAATTCAATACAAGAGCTATTGGGAACGCCTAACTTTTGTACCATTGATGAATTTTTAAATTTAACCACTGTTCAACTGAGTCGGATTAAAAGCGCTCTACCTTCTATTAAATCGGGAAAGCTCAGTTTGCAACAGTGTCTCTCCTTAACTGATGAGCAATATGCACTATTCAGCCGTTATTCAATACCAGAGCTATTGGGAACGCCTAACTTTTGTACTATTGATGAATTTTTAAACTTAACCCCTGTTCAACTAAGTCGGATTAAAAGCGCTCTACCTTCTATCAAATATGGAAAGATGCGTTTGAAATATTGTCTCCCCTTAACTGACGAGCGATATGAACTATTGAGCAAGAATCCATTAATACAAGACCTATTGGAAGAGCCTAACTTTTGTACTATTGAGGAATTTTCAAATTTAACCACTGCTCAACTGCATAGGGCTAATCGCGCTCTAGATTCTATTAAATCGGGAAAGCTCAGTTTGAAACAGTGTCTCTCCTTAACTGATGAGCAATATGCACTATTCAGCCATTATTCAATACCAGAGCTATTGGGAACGCCTAACTTTTGTACTATTGAGGAATTTTCAAATTTAACCCCTGTTCAACTGAGTCGGGTTATAAACGCTCTAGATTCTATTAAATCGGGAAAGCTCACTCTGAAACAATGTCTCTCCTTAACTGATGAGCAATATGCACTATTCAGCCATTATTCAATACCAGAGCTATTGGGAACGCCTAACTTTTGTACTGTTGAGGAATTTTCAAATTTAACCCCTGTTCAACTGAGTCGGGTTATAAACGCTCTATATTCTATTAAATCGGGAAAGCTCAGTTTGCAACAGTGTCTCTCCTTAACTGATGAGCAATATGCACTATTCAGCCGTTATTCAATACCAGAGCTATTGGGAACGCCTAACTTTTGTACTATTGAGGAATTTTCAAATTTAACCTCTGATCAAGTCCGTAGGGTTGAAAGAGCTCTATCTTATATTGAATCGGGAAAGCTCAGTCTGCAACAGTGTCTCCCTTTAACTGATGAGCAATATGCACTATTCAGCAATAATTCATCAATACAAAAGCTATTGGGAACTCCTAACTTTTGTACTGTTGAGGAATTTTCAAATTTAACCTCTGATCAAGTCCGTAGGGTTGAAAGAGCTCTATCTTATATTGAATCGGGAATGCTCAGTCTGCAACAGTGTCTCTCCTTAACTGATGAGCAATATGCATTATTCAGCCATTATTCAATACCAGGGCTATTGGGAACTCCTAACTTTTGTACTGTTGATGAATTTTTAAATTTAACCTCTGATCAAGTCCGTAGGGTTGAAAGCACTTTACCTTTTATTCAAGCTGGAAAACTTAGCTTGAAAGAGTGCATCTCCTTAACTGATGAGCAATATGCATTATTCAGCAATGAACATATTCGTCTTCTTGGTGAACACCTCACTAAAGAACAAATTTTAACCCTTACCCCAGAAACACTACAAAGAATTGCCCATCCCATAGTATTTAGCCTTATTTGCCATGGAATGTCCCTTGATCAAGCATTATCAACGCCAGAAACAGAGTACGAGGGGTATAGGGCTATTATAATAGTAAGCCACATTACAGGACATCGCTCCGAATATTTATCTCGACAAGAAGCTTTTTCTTTAACAAATGAGGAAGTTAAAAATTTAGCCTGGACTATGGCACTACAGCTTGATCGGCACACCAAATTGATGGAGCGAGGGTCGAAAGCACAAGTGATTCTCGAAGCCCATCAATCTGAAGTGTTACGCATAGCCAAAGCATTAACCTCTACTCAAAGAAAGTGGCTAAAAGCCGAAGCTTTAGACACCAAAAATGATGAAGTGCCTCTTGAAGAGCTTTTTTTACAGCTTAGTCGTCTAAACCTAGACGCAGCAGACGCCCCTACAGAAGCCCCTACTCCTTCTACTCAACCGACACCTGCTCCAACTTAAGAACTAGCCCTTTTGCCAAACATAGCCACACCGTAATGACAGCGTCATTATGGTGTGCTATGTGCAAAGCGCGGCTTTGCCAGGCTAAGCATCAATAAAAAGGAATGGAGCGAAGCGTAATGGTGCCCGGGGCCGGAATCGAACCGGCATGAGGAAAACCTCGAGGGATTTTAAGTCCCTTGCGTCTACCTGTTCCGCCACCCGGGCGTAAAGGGGATAATATGGAGGCTAGGGACGGAATTGAACCGACGTACGCGGCTTTGCAGGCCGCTGCATAACCACTCTGCCACCTAGCCGTAATCAATGCTGTCCTCTGCCCATACTCTGAGCAAACACTAATGGAGCGGGAAACGAGACTCGAACTCGCGACCCCAACCTTGGCAAGGTTGTGCTCTACCAACTGAGCTATTCCCGCAAAGAATACGCATTTTAACGATCAGGGTTCAATGTGTCAACGACAATGTGACTTAGGCGACTAATACCAGAGATCTTTCCATGCCAGCTTGAGGTAAATAATCATGGTCCACAGGGTCAGTCCTGCTGCTAAATAGAGGAATACATAACCTAAAGACAGGATAGTTTGTTGGAAAAAGCTGGCGCTGGCTGGATCATTTAACAGCAATAAAAAAATAGCCGCCATTTGCATCATGGTTTTATATTTGGCAATAGTGCTTACAGCAACATTCGCTCTTTTACCTAATTCCGCCATCCATTCACGTAAAGCCGATACTACAATTTCTCGGCATACAATCACCAATGCAGGAATGGTTAACCAAGGATAAGGATCTTGAGACACTAGCAACATTAACGCAACCGCCACAATTAATTTATCGGCGACGGGATCAATAAAAGCACCAAACTTCGACATTTGATCTAATTTACGAGCGAGGTAACCATCCAACCAATCTGTCACCCCCGCTAGTGCAAAAATACATGCGCAAATAAGATGCTTGGCAGGAATCGGCGCGTAAAATAATATAACCAATACTGGAATCAAGACGATTCGAAGCAAGCTAAGCACATTAGGAATATTGAGTGAAGATTTAGAAGCCACAATATATCTCCATATAAATGTATAAAAAGAATAACCCATGACGGATACTAACGCAACGCTTGGTAAATTTTCTTAGCCAGTTCTTCGCTAATCCCTGGTACTTTTGCTATTTCTTCTACACTCGTGCGTTTAAGCTCCGTGATCCCGCCAAACGCTTGCAGTAAAAGTTGACGGCGCTTTTTACCCACCCCGGGAATAGTTTCTAATGCAGACACTACGCGTTTTTTAGCGCGTTGCTTGCGATGCCCAGTAATCGCAAAATGATGAGCTTGATCTCGAATTTGTTGTAAAGCATGAAGCACGGGTGAATCAGACGCCAACACCACCGGTAATTTTTTGCCTGAAAAATATAATTCTTCTAACCCAGGTTTACGGCTAGCACCTTTGGCAATAGACATTAGCACCTGAGGTTTTTTTCCTAAAGCCTCAAATACTTTTTCAGCTGTATGCAACTGCCCTTTTCCACCATCAATAATGACAACATCGGGAAATGGAGTTTCACTTTCGAGTAAACGGGTATAACGGCGCTGTAACGCTTGCGCTAACGCCGCATAATCATCACCGGGTGCAATATCTGTCATATCAATATTAAATCGGCGATACGCGCGTTTGCTCGCACCCTGCGAATCAAACACCACACACGACACGACGGTGGCTTCACCCATAGTATGACTAGCATCAAAACATTCAATTCGCTGAAGTTCTTTATCAAGCTTTAACCATTCTTGCAATGCGGCCCATCGTTCTTGCCAATGCAAAAGACTCGCTAAGCGGCTATTAAGCGCTTGCTCTGCATTTTGAATACCCATGGTTAATAATTGTGCTTGCTCGCCTCTAGGGTGCTCTAAAATTTTTACGGCATGTTTAGAGATTTTACTTAAGCTCACTGAAATTAATTCTTTTTCAGGCAGAGGATGGCTAATTAAAATAGTGGTAGGAATACTTTGTGGATTTTCAAAATTAAGATAGTACTGCTCCATCACACTTTGCAAAATATCACCAGGCTCTTGCTCTAAGGGTGCGGTGATCCAAAAAGGTCTATTACCCAACAATTGCCCCCCACGAATTGATAATAATTGCACACAGGCTTGGCCTAATTTAAATGAAATAGCAAACACATCGCATTCTTTATCGCCATGCGTAATATATTGCTGAGTTTGCACATGACGTAGGCTAGCCACTTGATCACGATAAAGTGCTGCTTGTTCAAAATCTTTATTTTCGCTAGCCTCCATCATTTTAGTAGCCAAATCATCAATCACTTGCTGGTTTTTACCTTGAAGAAATAAACGGGTATGTGTCACATCAAGTTGATAGTCTTTTTCGTCTATATAGCCCACACAAGGCGCTGTACAGCGTTTTAATTGATATTGAAGGCAAGGCCTAGTGCGATTACTAAAAAAGTTCTCGTTGCATTGGCGCAAACGAAATATTTTATGCAATAAATTTAAGCTTTCTCTGGCAGATCCCGAACTGGTATAAGGCCCAAAATATTCGCCGGCTTCCAGTTTTTGGCCTCTGCGTAATTCCAGCCTAGGAAATTTAGGGTGCGCTGAAATATAAATATAAGGATAACTTTTATCATCTCTTAATAGGATATTGTACTTAGGGCGGTTTTTTTGAATTAACGCGTGCTCAAGCAAAAGTGCTTCGCTTTCACTTTGAGTAACGGTTACATCAATACTCGTTACATGAGTCATTAGCGCTTGAGTTTTAGGCGGTAAAGAGTGAGGCGAACGTACATAGCTAGTAATGCGTTTACGTAAGTTCCGCGCTTTTCCTACGTATAAAATATGGCCGTGTTCATCCAACATACGATAAACACCAGGATGTTCGGTGATCGTACGCACATATTCTTGCAGAGATGTTAATGGTTTATTTTTTGGCATTTGGATAACGACATGTAAAATCGTGTGTCGGTAAATGGGTGTAGGCAGTGTCTATTCTTTAGAATCGTGCTCTTCAAATTCATCGTCTCTAGAAAAAGAGGTTTTGTTTTGGCTCTGATTTTGATTATTCGGTGTGCGGCTTTCTAAAGCCCACTCGCTATCAATCATGCCATGACGCATGGCTAAATGAGTTAACTCTACGTCATTGCTCACTTGTAATTTTTCGAACAAGCGATAACGATAGCTATTAATAGTTTTAGGGCTTAAATACAACTGCTCAGAAATTTCTTGTACTTTTCGGCCAGTGGTGATCATTAACATCACTTGTAGCTCACGTTCTGATAATAAATCAAAAGGTGATTCTTCTTGATCAGTTACATGTTTAAGCGCTAATTGTTGCGCTACTTCAGGACTAATATATCGTTGACCTGAACACACGGTACGAATGGCATGAACCATTTCGTCTAGGCTTGATCCTTTGGTAATGTAGCCCGCGGCCCCAGCTTGAAGGAGGCGGGAGGGATAAGGTTCATCACCATACACTGTAACGGCAATAATTTTAACATCAGGTTGTATCCTCAAAATTTTTCGTGTCGCTTCTAAACCACCAATTCCGGGCATTTTGACATCCATTAGAACGACATCTGGCTGAAGCTCGCGAGATAACCGTACGGCGTCTTCTCCATTACGCGCTTCACCGACTACTTTTAGACCTTTTACATCGGTCAGTAGACGACGAATTCCCACGCGAACTAAGTCATGGTCATCGACAATCAATACATTTATCAAGGAATTTCCTCCGCATACAGCCAACTTAAGAAAGTATAAGACTCTGTGTTACCTGACACAAGCCATTTTCTTATAGTGGGATATTTAGTACAAAAATTTAGCACTTTCAAATATAGAGGAGAGACAGGGAGTGACTCGCGCCATCCCTGGCGCTCGCCCTAACGGGCGCGCTTTGCGCGTCCAAAACGGCAATCCTGCCGTTTTGTCGAACCCTCCATCGGGAAGTTCGAATCTTCCACAAAGATTTAAATAAATAGCCTAAAAGGCTATTTATTTAAATCTTGGCGGAGAGACAGGGATTCGAACCCTGGGAGGGGGGACGCCCCTCAACGGTTTTCAAGACCGCCGCATTCAACCGCTCTGCCATCTCTCCAATAACTGCCCGTATTCTATATCTTTTCGCCTATCCTATCTACCCCAATTTGTCTATTGAGTTGCCAACTTTAACTCACCCAGAAAAAATCTGCAATTACCTCAAAACTGAAAACCGGACTGTTTTGTCAGTGTTTCGGCAAAAGTGGCTCCTAAACGCATGGCAAACATATCAAAAAAGTTTACGGGAGGATTAAAACTCACAATATCATCCACTCCTACTAACTCTCTTGCTACATAATGAGCATCACCTAAACCATCAACCAATCCCAATTTTTCAGCTTGTTCGCCTGTCCAAATTAAGCCGCTAAAAATCTCAGGGTTATCCGCTAAGCGATCCCCTCTTCCTTCTTTCACCGCCGTAATAAATTGTTGATAAACACTATCAATTAAACCATGCGCAAAAGTGAGATCGTGTTGGCTCATGGGAGAAAAAGGATCTAACATACCTTTATGCTCACCTGCGGTAATCAATCGGCGTTCTACTCCCAATTTTTTCATACCTTCCACAAAACCAAAACTATCAATCATCACCCCAATCGATCCCACAATACTGGCACGGTTGGCATAAATTTCATCAGTAGCCGCAGCAATATAATAAGCGGCTGATGCAGCCATTTCATCCACCACTGCATACACTTTGATATCCGGGTGAAGTTTTCGTAAACGCATCACTTCATCGTAAACACGTCCAGACTCTACCGCACTACCACCGGGACTATTAATTCGTAAAATAACAGCCGTGGTGCCGGCATTATCATAAGCCTCTGTAAGTGCAGCGATAATACTATCCGCATTACTGGCAATCGCTTCTGCCGCAATAAGACCATCAATATTAATTTGTGCTACATGTCGAGTATTAGAATGAATGGGAGGTGATGCAGGGCGAAATAATAAACTCACCACAAAAAGAAACAGACTTAAATAAACCAATCTAAAAAAAATCCGCCAACGACGGGTTCTTCTTTGCTCGACAATAGAAGCATGCAATACCTTCTCTAACGATTCATGCTCCAAATCCTTTGCTGACTGGCCTGTTCTCATGATAATGATTCCTTTCATTAGCTGACAGATATTTAATTATCTAATGATTGTAGCACACCGATTAACTCATCATCTAGCGGCGCTGTAAAAGTTTGCCGTTTACTTGAATTGCTACCGGGTAAAACTAATTGCAATTCATGCGCATGTAAAAAAATGCGTCGCAAACCATGTTGCTTCATTTTTTGGTTAAATGTTTTATCACCATATTTTTCATCGCCTGCGATAGGATGATCAGAATAAGCCGCATGCACACGAATTTGATGAGTACGCCCGGTGACAATACGCGCCTCTACCATACTGGCATCATGAAAACATTTTTTCACTTGGAAATACGTCAGCGCATCTTTGCCTTCTTCATCCACACGCACCATACGCTCTCCTGAACGTAATTGATTCTTTTGCAAGGGTTGATTCACCTGTTGCAAACGTTTAGGCCAATGGCCTTTAACTAAAATAGTGTAAGTTTTAGAAATCTCATGCTCTCTTAATGCCTCATGCAACTCTCTCAATACCGATTTCTTCTTGGCAATCAACAGACAACCCGATGTGTCTCGGTCTAAACGATGCACTAATTCTAATGAGTGTTTAGGATAGAGCTGTCTTAATGCTTCTATGACGCCATATTGAACACCACTCCCCCCATGCACCGCTATTCCCGAAGGTTTATTTAAAATAATTAAGCCTTCATCTTCATAGATAATACGCTCTGCCAATTTATCCAGTTGTTTGGTATGTACCTGAGGAATAGCCTGCTCAGGGTTTTGGCTAACGGGCGGCACTCGCAGCACATCACCCGCTTGAAGCTTGTAGTCGGGCTTTATTCTTTTCTTATTAACCCTGACCTCTCCCTTACGAACTAAGCGGTAGATCCGGCTACGAGGAATGGTTTTGAGGAAATTGAGCAAAAAATTATCAACGCGCTGCCCAGCATCTTCAGATGTAATATCAACCTGTCGCACACCATGTTTAATCGATTCCATGAACCTAACCCCTAAAATTGAGCAACTTGCTATTATATGTTATACTGAGGCTTAACTTATTGATAGATAAAATTATTATCTTTGATTAATCATCCCGTTAAGGGATTTAGAACAACTGTTTTTTTATACAGATTTTAACAAATAAGGGGTTTCGCTGATAAGGGTATGAGCGGAACGAGTTTAAATAATACGATAGTGGTGAGATAAGAACACTATCCGAACAGCACCTAAGTGAATAGGTGATTTAACTGATAACCCATTAATAAATATCCGTGTACGAATCGTAAAAAAACGCAGGGCTGAAAAAATATTTTCTCCTGCCATTATACCAATACATACGATTGAGTATTTACGGAAATGGAAAAATGCTTAAAATGATAACGATCATCGGCAAAAAATCTATTGTATTCCACCGTTGGAATCAATAACTTCTTTCACGTTTTAACACGTGAAAAGCCGCGCATTCGTCAGTGCAAATCTCCCACTCCTCAGTCTACGCTGTTTAGATCCTGTTCGGCTTTATATCAAAGTCATTCTCGCCGCTTCACATAAGCGGAATATATTTTATGAAAAGAATGTTAATTAATGCACAGCGTGAAGAGCTGCGCGTAGCCATTGTTGATGGTCAAAAACTTATCAACTTAGATATCGAAAGCGCCGGTAAAGAACAAAAAAAATCTAATATTTATTTAGGTGTCGTTACCCGCATTGAGCCTAGCTTAGAAGCAGCGTTTGTAGACTACGGCGCTAAGCGTCATGGTTTCTTATCTGTTAAAGATGTAGCGCCTGATGTTTACATTCGTCCAATGGATGATTCTCATGGTCGCGTTCATATTCGCGATGTATTGGTCGAAGGACAACAAATATTAGTTCAAGTCGAAAAAGAAGAACGCAGCTCTAAAGGTGCAGCGCTTACTACTTTTATCAGCTTAGCCGGATGTTACTTAGTATTAGTACCTAACAATCCACGAGCGGCTGGAATATCTAAACGAGTAGAAGGCGATGAACGAAGTGGCCTTAAAGAAATTTTAGAAGCACTTCCCTTACCTAAAGAAATGGGTTTAATTGCCCGCACCGCGAGCGCAGGCAGAAGCCAAGCAGAACTTGCCTGGGATTTACAAGCACTAATCGACCGTTGGAAAAATATTCAAGAAGTGGCCAAAGAAAAACGCGGTCCACTTTTAATCCATCAAGAAAGCGGCGTGATCATTCGTTCCATTCGCGATCATCTACGCGAAGACATCAGCGAAATATTAATTGATGATCCTGAAGTATTTAACAAGACACGTGAATATGTACGCAGCTTACGACCTGATTGTGTCAACCGCGTTAAGCTTTATCGCGATAACGTGCCTTTGTTTAACCGTTATCAAATTGAATCCACTATTGAGTCGGCTTTCCAACGTGAAGTGAAACTTCCTTCTGGTGGTTCTATTGTAATCGATCGTACCGAAGCTTTAGTGAGTATTGATATTAACTCCTCTAAAGCGACCAAAGGAGTAGATATTGAAGAAACCGCTTTCAACACCAATTTAGAAGCCGCCGAAGAAATTGCCAGACAATTACGTTTGCGCGAACTCGCCGGTCTTATTGTGATCGACTTTATCGATATGTCACAAGCGCATCATCAACGTGAAGTAGAAAATCGTTTACGCGATTCATTGCACGACGATAGAGCGCGCGTTCAAATTGGTAGAATTTCTCGTTTCGGTCTGCTTGAAATGTCCAGACAACGTCTTGGGCCTACATTGGCAGAATCTATTGAAGACATTTGCCCTACTTGCAGCGGCCATGGCACTATTCGCGGCGTTGCGTCTTTATCCTTGGTTATTTTACGAGCAATCGAAGAAGAAGCCATCAAAGACAATACCGCGCAAATTCATGCTCAGCTTCCTGTAGAAGTAGCTACCTATTTGCTGAATGAAAAACGCAAACAGCTGTCGCAAATGGAAGAAAAGCATGGCGTAGAAATAATTATTATTCCTAACCAATATATTCATCGTCCGCATTACGATCTCGCTCGTATTCGTGGCGAAGAAGCCATTAATCAAACAGCGCCTAGCTTTAAATTGGTTCGTCTACCGGGTTCTGATCAAAATCCTGAAGAAAATATCGTGGAACGTCGCGCTGAACCGGTGTTAAAAGATTTACGTGGTTCAGGCTCGCAACGTCAACCTGGCATTATTCAACGTATCATTTCTAACTTGTTTGGAGAGAACAAAGAAGCAGAATCTTCTTCTACTTCAATGTCTGAAACCTCTTCTAGCGAAGCCACTGTACGCACAGCGCCTATTGACCGTCGCTCTGCTCGAGGCGGCAGCCAAGAGCGTTCCAACGATCGTTCAAGACAAGGAAGAAATAATCAACGACGTCAGCCTAACACTCGTCAACGTCGTAATGATAATCCAGATACACGCTCTGATAACAGACAAGATAATGGATCGGCATCATTAAGCGAAGATGCTTTATTGCAACAAAAATATGAGGCGAATAGCCAACCTGAAGAACGTTCATCTCGTCATTCTGATAGAGAGCAAAGCTCTCGTCACGAACAACGACAAGAGCGCGCACCTCGTCAGCAACGCCCTGCTCAAGAAGCAGAAACCGAAAAACAGGAAGAAATTACCACTTATACGTTTAGTAATAATCCTGATAACCTTGATAAAATGAAACAAGCCATTGCTGCGTTAGAAGTTTCTCAAGCGGCTGCACAGGCTGCTCGCGAAGCGAATGGAGCGAATGAAGTTTCAGGTGATTTCTCTGCTGAGAATGCTCCAAGTGAAAATAATCAGCCTGTTGATTTATTTGGCGAACCTATTGTTCACCGAGAAGAAACAGAGCACGAAGAAATAATCACTGATGAAACCCATTCTAAACATTCTCAAGATATGTTTGAAGAATCTCATTTAGATGCTATAAGCGAACCTTCAGAAGATGAATCTGAACATCCAGCCACGGAAGATAAAACCGATGGCGACGGTGATATCAACGGAAATGAAAGCGGCGAAAAACGCACGGCGCAAAATAAAAAACGCAAACAACAGCGTCCTTACCGCGGTCCTGGCAGAAGACGCCAACGCGATCCACAACCACGCCGTTCAGCCTCATCAGAGCCTGGTGAAACTCCTTCTTCTGGTGGAAATGAACCTGGAAACGATCAGAACTAAGGATCACACGCATGTCTGAACACTCCGCATCACATAAGCCAGGTTTTTTAAAAAAAATCTGGCTTATGCTGGCTACAGCGGGTGTCACCATCAATACCGCCGTAAAATCGATTGCTCGCGTACGCTTTAATCAAATGACGCGCGCAATGGCCGATCACTATATTCATGAATGGGCACGTCGTATATTACAAGTAGTGAATGTGAAAATTGCGCCAGTAAAATGGGTAGCACCTATCGTTTATCAACCCGATCGTTGCTATATTATTATGAGCAATCATTCTAGTCATTACGATATTCCTATCATTTTTCAAACCATACCTGGAAGCATTCGAATGCTGGCCAAAAAAGAATTATTCGATATTCCTTTGTTCGGCCGAATGATGCGTGAAAATGAATTTCCTTCTATCGATCGAAACAATCGAAAACAAGCAATTCTCGATTTAGAAACCGCTGAAAAAATTATGCGTAGCGGCATTGTATTGTGGGTAGCACCCGAAGGCACTCGATCAGTAGATCCTGCTCATTTAGGCCCTTTTAAAAAAGGCGGATTTATTTTGGCTATTAAAACAAAAGCGATTATTATTCCCGTAGGCATACGAGGATCAGAGCATATTTTACCCGCACAAACCTTGAATTTTTCAACAGGTGAAAATATAGAAGTTCATGTAGGTGAACCGATTGATGCGGGACAATTTAGCTTAGATCAAAAAGATAAATTGCTAGCCGAAGTAGAAAACAAAATCAGTGAACTCACAGGCCGCCCGATCGCGCCCCCTACTAGCTCTTCTTAATCAACTCTTGTTGTAATTGATGAATTTTATCTCGCAGCGAAGCAGCCTCTTCAAACTCCAAATTACGCGCATGAGCAAACATTTTTTGTTCATAAACACTAATACGTTTTAGCAACTCATCTGCCGTTCCTAATAAATATTCTGGTGGATTTTCAGCCACGCGATTTCGTTTACCTTTAGCAGGTTTATTAGCATAAGCCCCTTCCATAATATCAGCGATCGCTTTTTTAATCGTTGTTGGAGTGATCCCATGCGCTTTATTATATTCTTCTTGTTTTTGTCTACGTCTATCGGTTTCTTCCATCGCACGCTGCATAGAACCCGTTATTCTATCGGCATATAAAATCGCTTTACCGTGAACATTACGTGCAGCACGACCAATGGTTTGAATTAATGAACGATCAGAACGTAAAAAACCTTCTTTATCCGCATCAAAAATGGCTACCAGCGATACTTCTGGCATATCCAAACCTTCGCGTAATAAATTAATTCCTACCAACACATCAAATTCACCTAAACGCAAACCACGAATAATTTCTACACGCTCTACTGTTTCAATATCCGAATGTAAATAACGCACGCGCACGCCATTTTCATGTAAATATTCACTTAAATCTTCAGACATGCGCTTAGTTAAGGTAGTAATTAATACTCTCTCATCCGCTGCTGCACGTTTTTTAATTTCAGATAACACATCATCTACTTGAGAACTAGCAGGACGTATTTCAATAATAGGATCAATTAAACCGGTAGGACGAACCACTTGCTCCACAACTGCACTAGAATGTTCCATTTCATAGGTGCCTGGTGTTGCAGATACATAAATAGTTTGCGGCGAACGTTTTACAAATTCTTCAAAACGTAAAGGACGATTATCCAATGCAGAAGGCAAACGAAATCCGTATTCTACTAGAGTTTCTTTACGTGAACGATCCCCTTTATACATTCCACCTAATTGCGGAATTGTCACATGTGATTCATCTACCACTAATAACGATCCGGCTGGTAAATAATCAAATAAAGTGGGTGGGGCTTCACCCGGCTCTCGACCTGATAAATATCGTGAATAATTTTCAATACCTGAGCAATAACCTAACTCCAACATCATTTCAATATCATATTGCCCGCGTTGTTGTAAGCGTTGCGCCTCTACTAATTTATTTAAAGAATATAATTGCTCTAAGCGTTCTCTTAAATCTATTTTGATCTGATCAATCGCTTCTAAAATTTTGGAGCGCGGCGTTACATAATGACTTTTAGGATAAATCGTTAATCGAGGTACTTTTCTTAATATTTCGCCCGTTAGTGGATCAAAAAAAGATAATTGCTCAATCACATCATCAAACAATTCAATACGCACCGCTTCTGCTTCCGATTCTGCGGGAAAAATATCAATCACATCGCCGTGCACGCGATAACTGGCTCTTTCTAAATCGGTATTTTGGCGTATATATTGGAGCTCTGCTAATCGTCGTAACAAACTACGGTGATCAATTTTATCACCGCGATCTAAATGCAATACCATACTTAAATATTGTTTAGGATCACCTAAACCATAAATAGCCGAAACAGTGGCTACAATCACCACATCTTTACGCTCTAATAAAGCTTTTGTCGCTGATAAACGCATTTGTTCAATATGTGCATTAATAGCCGCATCTTTTTCGATAAACGTATCAGAAGAAGGCACATACGCTTCTGGCTGATAATAATCGTAATAAGACACAAAATATTCCACTGCATTTTCCGGGAAAAATGACTTCATTTCGCCATAAAGTTGAGCCGCCAAGGTTTTATTAGGCGCTAAAATAAGGGTGGGTCTGTTAATCTGCTGCATCACGTGAGCGATAGTAAAGGTTTTTCCTGAGCCAGTAACACCTAATAAAGTTTGGTGAGCAAGCCCTGCCCCTATTCCTTCCACCAAGCCCGCAATGGCCGCGGGCTGATCACCGGCAGGCTTAAAATCGGATGCGAGCTTAAATGTGTTGGTCATGTCTTTCCATCGTGTTAAAAAATGCGTATCATTATAACATTAATTGCGATTTAATGAGGATTTCCACGTGAGTATCAAATTATCCCAACGTAGTGGCCGTATTAAACCTTCTCCTACCTTAGCAGTTAGCGCTAAAGCTTCTGCTTTAAAAGCCCAAGGAAAAGACGTTATCGACTTAGGCGTAGGCGAGCCCGATTTTGATACGCCAGAGCATATCAAAGAAGCCGGTATTGCCGCTATTAAAGCTGGTTTTACCAAATATACCGCGGTAGACGGAATTCCTGAACTAAAACAAGCGATTATCGACAAATTCCGTAAAGAAAATAACTTAAACTACGAAAAAAACCAAATTTTAGTTTCCGTAGGCGGCAAACAAAGCTTCTACAACCTAGCTCAAGCCTTATTGAACGAAGGTGATGAAGTGATTATTCCTGCGCCTTATTGGGTGTCTTTCCCCGATATGGTCTTGTTAGCTGATGGAAAACCCGTCATCGTTAAAACTACTATAGACCAATCTTTCAAAATTACGCCCGCACAGCTAGAAGCGGCTATTACCCCCAAAACTCGTTTATTGGTAATTAACAGCCCCTCTAACCCTTCTGGTATGGATTATACCCCTGAAGAACTAAAAGGCCTGGCTGAAGTGCTTTTAAAGCACCCTCATGTATTGATTGCTACCGATGATATGTATGAACACATTCGTTG
This sequence comes from Gammaproteobacteria bacterium, assembly GCA_965279305.1. Taxonomy (GTDB): domain Bacteria; phylum Pseudomonadota; class Gammaproteobacteria; order JBIOEC01; family JBIOEC01; genus JBIOEC01. The sequence goes on from OZ257143.1 coordinate 1,806,567, forward strand.
GGGCGGCACTCCTTTCGTAAATATCGTGAACGTATGCCCAGAGCTATACGACAGAACCATCGTGCTGAACGGAGTTTCTAAAGCCTATTCTATGACAGGCTGGAGAATTGGTTATGCAGGCGGCCCTGCAGAGCTGATTGCAGCCATGAAAAATATTCAATCTCAAAGTACCTCTAACCCACCTTCAATGTCTCAGAAAGCCGCTGCGGCTGCATTAACAGGTGATCAAAGCTGTATTCAAACCATGGTAAAAGCGTTTAAAGAACGCCATGATTTTGTGGTAAAAGGATTAAATGCTATTAATGGTATACGTTGTATTCCTGCTGATGGTGCGTTTTATGCTTTCTTTGATGTGCAAGCGATTATCGATCGTTTACCTGACGTAAACAACGATTTAGAACTCGCTGAATACTTGTTAAACAAAGCTGAAATTGCGCTAGTTCCAGGTAGTGCGTTTGGATGCCCTGGTTATTTACGTCTTTCTTTTGCCACCAGCATGGAAAACTTAAAGAAAGCCTTAGAGCGTCTTAAAAAAGCCGTTGAATAAAATACCGCTTCCTTTAGAGAGCAACGGATCTCATCAAACTTTCTTGAGGAAGCAGGTTTTTAATACTAAGTTTTTCACATCTTTAGTTCGACATTCTACTTCTTCACTATTCGACGTTAAATGAATACCTTTAATTAAAGTTCCTCTTTTTAAAGTAGTAGAAGTTCCTTTTACTTTTAAATCTTTAATTAGCTGCACAGAATCACCTTCATTTAAAATCGCGCCATTACTATCTCGTGTATCCATTTTTTTCTCCTAGAATATCTTTGCATTATAACGCTTAAATATCTTCACACAAGATTAGTTATCATTCTTAATTAAATTAACAGCAAATTACCTTGTTTTTTCAAAGTAAATGCTGGCTATAAGCTCTATATGTTGTGAATTATTTATACTCATATCGCTATTTTTCTTTACTATCTATCTTTCTTGCTTTTAATATATTAAAATAACATGTGCTTAAGATAGTATGAAATGTTTCTAACACATTTTTCAGAGCATGTCGGTTTATCCGTCTTATTTAATATAAGGTAGTTGCAAACACAATTTAAAGAATGACTTTAGATTTATACGGGAGCTTGTAACTATGTCGCGCGATCATAAAGATCTAGAAAATCAAAATTCGATTACTAATAAAAGTTTTAATGCGCTTCAATTTATTGCTTTACTTATTATAGGTGGTTTACTTACTGGCGTATCAATATCTTTCTTAACCACTGCTATTAATTCATTTGCACCTCGCCGTCCCAATGAAAATAATTCGGGTGATGACAATCCACTCAACCCATTTCCCACTTTTGATAACGATGCAGAAGCTTTTGCTAATGAATTATCAAGAGCAGCCAGAAGCGCAACTGCGTGTGTTGATTACAGCAATGTCACCGCATCCACTATATTAGCGACAGCAACCACCACTCAAATGGCCTGCCAAAATTCTGTTTTGAATCCACTCAATGGCCAAGTGTTTATGGTGTATTGCGATACACCTACTTCCGTGAAAGGAATAATGCTGAATGCTGATGGCAGTGTTTACAAACCTTCTTTTAATTTAACAGCAAACCCCACTGATGCTGAATATTTTCCTAACGTAGAGTATGTAAATGATGTGGGAAATTATCGTGTATCAGGTGGCAGATATAATGCTACTCAAGCAGGCGTAGGCTTGTGGTACCGATATTTTGATGTTAATGGAACAGCATTAGGAACTGAAACACCTTTATTCAAATTCGCGGGCGCGAATGTGTGCGCTTGGACGGTAGACAGTAACTCGCCTTATACCAACAATAGTGTGATCACTCAATTATGGGGAATAGCACAGCTATGTAACACAGGCAGTTATGCTCAATTATTTGTTTATCCTAGAGTGTGTGAAATTAGTGTAGCCGTTTGCTCAACAGCTGCCTACCAAATAACAACGCCTGGCGGATATTACGGTGAGCCTTCACTAAAGCTAACATCTGCTAACAATTCCACATTAATTTATGGAACTCATTCAGCATATCCTACCGCAGGAAATGCCCAACAAGTGTACCAAGAAACATTTTCAATGGGCTCGCCTACGGGTTCGCTTCAAGTATTTGGTTCATCAGTGCATTACAATCCGATGACACTTACATTGCCGAATGGAAATAATTTTTCAGCAGCTCAAGCAAAACAAGGTGATGGCACATGGAGAATTGTTTTCTCCACTAATAATGGACTATCCGTTCAAACATCGGAAACCATGCTTTTCAATAGTGGATACTCACAAACATTATCTTCTCTAGCATTAGAGTATGATATGAATAACACTCCTTGGGTTGTTGTTACTATTGTTGAAAATAATCAAGTTAAAGTTGCATTTGTAAATGCAAACACAATGGCCGTTCGGTCTACACCTTATGCAGTTCCTACTTCATCCAATTTTGGTGCGGGATGGTCACAATCATCTGGCGCTGTTGTGCCCACGTCAACTAAAGATAAATTTTTTGTGCGCAGCACAGAAACGAATGGAAGCAATAATAAAGAAGTGCTTAACATCATTAATATGAATGATGCTTTAGTGGTAGCACCCACCAATTCTACTTTTACTCAGGCGGGTGGCGCCGTCAATTTGCCTATTGTTTTACAACGCGCAATCTATGCACCTGATGTATCTTATAGAGTAAGCCTTATCGTAACTCCCAATACTCTAGGCTACTCAGCTGGAACTTTGTTCAAGGTAAACTCGCCAGCTAATACGACAGTTATCACCACTTCTAATGGACTAAACTTTACCTCAGTAGGGGTAATAGCACTTAACAGCGCATGCTTTCAATATCTCCCACCTACGAGCTTCACACAAGGAAGTGGTAGTAATTTAACTCGTGCAATAACCGATGTAACAGTAAGCTATACCATTACATCCAACGGGAATGCTAATGGCGGATTGGTTAACATATTAACAGGCAACATTGGCTTAACTGCGCAAGAAGGCGCACATGCACCAACACTGTGGACAAATACTGCTGGTTTATCAGTTAAACAAAACATTGCGAAAACACTGACATTAAATGATATTAATGCATTAGGCGATGCGTTTAGCGATGACACAACTACCATTTTTAATATTTCTAATACCACACCATCTTCAGTAACACTATTATTAAATGGTGCTGCGGTTACACAATTTTCTCGTGCCGATCTAGTAGCAGGTAATGTTGCTGTTTTAGTGACTCAATGCACTACCACCTTCCCTACTATTAATTTTACGGTTACCGCTGATGGTTATACCGTTTCAGGATCGTTACCGGTTACTACTTTATATGGTGCCCCTAATGTTGCAGCGGCGAGCTTGCTCATTTCAAGTAGCGCTTCTGGTGTGATGAGTGCGAATTTACCTTACCAATTAGTAGTAAATTATTGCGGAAATTCTAGCGCTACTTTTACTGGCTCTGTGAAATCTTCAGGCATTACGTATTACACATTACCTTATTCAAATGCACCTGTTAATCTTTATGTGACACAGTCCGATCCTGTCACTGGCATTTTATCTTTTACAGCCGCACAGCTAAGCGGAAGTCAATTGGCTCTTATGCCATCAGGCTTACAAGCCAATGCTACCTATTATGCATATGCACCTATGTCATACACTTATACCTTAACAACACCTGAAGGCGTAACAAGCGTTACCTCTGGTAGTGTTGTGGATGGCAGAACAGCAACGCCACCTACACCAACACTCAGTACCAATAAAGTCACACTCACACAAGCAGAAACGGTGGTGGGAAGCACTATTTTAGCCGCTACGTTTAGCAGCGGTGGATTAGATCCTAATTTTATTAGTTTTGATATTTCTAATTTAAATGATTGTTACTTTACTTTAGATGGAGTGCAAGTTACTACCGTTACACAAACGCAAGTAAATACATTCTCTAGAGTAAAACTCGAAGTGACAGGCCCTAATCCTTCTTATTGGGTATCAGCGCGTTATATTAATTCAGCTACAGCTCCAGCTGCAGCATCAGTCACCAATAATATTCCTGTACCAACCACAGTGGCACCTTCAACGGCAACACCCACAACAGCAACGCCAACAACTGCAACACCAACAACAGCAGTTGCTAGTTCTGCGCCACCAACAGCTGCTCCTACCACATTACCACCGGCTCCTATATTAAATTTCAATAATTTAATTGCCTATATATGGGACGGCGTTAGTTATGTATTAGGTTTAGGACCAGACAATATTGCTGGTAGTTATCCTGGCAATGGTGATCCCGATAATCTTCGTGCGATTATTAGCAGTCAATCCGGTATTAGTTTTTCAAAAACTAATTTTACTTTAGGTGAACTTTTTGATGGCGTAAATGCCACAGTCACCGCTAGTAGTATTTTTTACAGAGTAAAAATTTGCGATCCCGATTTTCCAACGGTTTGCTCAACCAATAGTCCTGCTAGTATTTCATATATAGCAAGGCCCACTAATGCTCCAACAGCAATAGCAAGCTCCGCTCCACCTACAGTTGCAGCTACTTCTGCTGCACCTACGGCAGAAGCAACTTCCGCTGTGCCGACAGTAGAAGCTACTTCTGCGGTGCCTACGGCACAATCAACTTCTGCTGTACCTACGGCAGAAGCTACTTCTGCGGTGCCTACGGCAGAAGCTACTTCTGCGGTGCCTACGGCAGAGGCTACTTCTGCTGTGCCTACAGCACAATCAACTTCTGCGGTGCCTACGGCAGAAGCTACTTCTGCGGTGCCTACGGCACAATCAACTTCTGCTGTACCGACAGTAGAAGCAACAGGATCGCCTACAGGTGCTCCAACCAATACAGCAGCCCCAACCGTGATACTAACGGCTGCACCTAGAACAGCACCCGATATTAGTTTTAATGCTTTCAACGTAACGGCATTGAATCAACTGTTACCTTATGGTGTAGCAAATATTCAAGCGGCTGCTATCTATCATTCTTTTGATGAATTAGTTTTTTATTTTAGTCGGATAGTGGGAGGTGTTTTTTACACAGGTCCTGTTCCCATTACCATGCTGAATAATGTGACTGCAGCCATTACCGGGCTGCAAATTTTGCAAGGATTAATTCAAATAAAAGTCCTTCAAGATGCATTTACTTACGCTATTACCGCGTGTACTCCTTATGAACTCTGTTCATCTCCAGAAGATGCAGCTGTTTCTTTTTATTTACCCACAGCAGCACCCACTACTCCAAGTCCATCGGGAGCCACGCCACAGCAGTCAATAGGCGATTGGATTGTTGCTAATTATGCTATTTGGATTGGCCCCGTCGCTGCGCTTCTCTTCTTTGTAGCCGGTGTTGTTTTTTGGAGAATTCGCAGAACCGCAAAAGCAAAAGACACGCTGCTTTTATTCCAACAAGTATCAAGCCTTTCCCTAGGAAATGCTACGCAAACAAACCGTTTGTCTATGTATCTTGATCAAAATCGTGTTGCAAAAGAGCTAATAGCGGCTATTGAGAGAATCGGCGGGCTAAAGATTAATATACAAGATGATAGAGAAATAACACGGATACTCGAGTGGCTTGATACTGTTAGACTGGTGTTTAGTGGCCCAACCATTTCAAAAGATAAACGCTTCAAAAGTTTTGATGCAGAAATTATTTCTACGCTGGTTGAACAACACCCAGACGAAGATGCTTTCGACCGACTGAGAGTGGTATTTGATGTTTTAATATCACATATTATGTATGGTCCTTCTTTAAGTAGAGGCGAATTAGTTTCACTTACCTTTGAACTACTCGAAAATAGAAGAAGGCTTTCTGCTGCGGTACAGTTTGTGACAGAAAAATATATTTTCAATAATGCGCCTACCCAAGAAGGCCGAGATAGTTATGAAATGAATGAGATGGGTGCTGGGGTTAATGGCGATAGTCCAAGTTCTTCTGTACGAAAAGCCGCCGCCTCTTCCAGTAGCGGATCGGATGTTGCTCCTGTTAATAGCTCTACTAATCTATTAGGATCACAACCACCTTCAAGAGCCGGCAGTAACTCAAGTAATCGTCCGCCTAGTGTTAGAATTGAGCCACCGCCGCCTGAATATACGGCGCATGAAATAGAAACACCTACCCTTTCTCAACCAGAACTTCTTGCACCTACCAATGCAGCCACACCTGTTAAAGAACGTAGACCTGCTCCTAAACCTCCAAGCGAGGCAACCGTAGGATTTGCGGGTGGTAGAGAAGAAGCAGCTGCACTTGCAGCGATGATGCAAGAAATGCCTGTTAGCCCTGAACCCACCGTACTGGCTGCTCCACCAAAAACAGTTGCATTGCCTTTTGAACCTCGTGACGAGGTATCGAGAGAAGAATTCAACAAGTTATTTGATGAATCAGATATTGCAGCTCACCAACGAGCTCAAGCGTTATCATCAACAGCACCCAAACCTGCTGTTTCTAAAATAAGAGTAGGCACTTCACCTGCTTATGGAAATGTTCGTCCGGCAGATGGAACAGTGGTTAAACAAGCAACCCAAGCGAGCAATGACACTATTTTTAATACAGTGCCTAGCGGCCTGGTAAGACAACCCACAACAGGCTCAGCACCACCGCCGACAGCACCTAAACCTCGTGTTGCAGTAGCGGGAAGACCAGCAGCGTCGTAACTTAAAACCTTACGCCGCCGCCAAAGCCGATGTAGTGAGAATATCCTTCGAGATCACCGCTCATACGCCAGCCGTATTCTAAATCGACTTCAATATTGTCGGTAATTAAATATTGAATACCGCCATCACCATTATATCCACTATTTTCATCAGGTCCTGTTTTGGTTTGACCATAAAATTCCACATAGAGCTGTGTCATTTCGGCTATTTTCCACGCAAATACAATATCAGGGTTAAAACTATTAAAACGTTCACTACCGTCATTAGGTGCTGTTATCTCAGAACTAAAACCTAACATGAGTGTGGCTGAAAAAGAATCGGTAAAATTATAACTTGCAATGGCATTAAGAGTGGTTCCCCATTCATCAGTTCCAAAATTATCATTGCCACTTGGTGGAGTGGCATATGCTTCTAATGCGTAAATTAAGCTATTATAAATAGGAAACTGATGTTTAAAAGCCATACTGGTAGCACTTGATCCCGTAATAACATCTTCGTGATCAGGATTTTCATGAATATAATTGGGTGCAACTACCAAAAATTCATTACGATTTGGTAATCCAAAACGAATTACCGCTTCGGGAAAATTTTGGCTATGCCCATCAATAGAGTGTAATTCCAAATATTGATACCCTACTTCTATCACTACGTTTCCGGGTTCAACAGAGCACGGGCTATCTAATACACTAGGGCGATTTAAAAGCGCTAATAAATCAGCACAAGAAGCCTCCACTATTTCATCGGCAAATGAAATACTGGGCAATAAAAGAAACAGTAAGCTTATTTTTTTTAACATGTAAAATCCTTTTTACTTAGCTACTTATTGTGTGAATTGTGTCATAAACCTTTTTAAATGAATAGTAGATAAACTATCAGAGCAATACGCCAAATATCCATCCGGTCGTATTAAAAAAAGCCCCGTAGGCACATACTCACTTAGACCATAATTTTCAAATATTTGATTTGATTCTGCTTGAATTATTCTATCATCAGGCCCTGTTAAAGAATGCGCAATAAAATGGGTTTTAACTGGCAAGCCAATTTGTGAAGGTAAACCACGTAAATCATTACTAATCGATTGAATTTCTTCTTTGGAAAGCGATTTTTTCGATAAAGCCATCACATGAAAAATATACCCTTTGGTTAAATCAAACACATCTAGGTATTGGCTAATAGTGGCATTAGGCGCTCTATACCCCGCTCTTATTTTTTTAGGAAAATGTTTTTTGGCGGATTCAGAAATATTATTCTCTAAAAAAGCATTATCATGGTAATGAATACCTAATTGAGATACAAAATGGAATATGACGGATCGTGCTTTATGACTTTTAGAAATCAAACGTATAATATTAGGAAATATAAAATTACGGATTCTATCAATCCATTTATTTTGCGAGCTAACAATAGAAAACAAACGATCGGTATATTTTAATAATTTTTCACCTATTCGTTTTCGCTCTGAATCATAACTCTCTAATAAGGCTATATTTCCCTTATTTTTTAAAGCGACAATTATCTTCCAGCTTAAATTGGCTGCATCTTGAATACCGGTATTCATTCCTTGCGCACCTACTGGACTATGAATATGCGCCGCATCACCTGCCACAAAAGCTCTTCCCACTCGATAATTTTTTACCCCACGATGATGTATTCGATAGCGTGAAGTCCAAACAGGATCAGAAAAAGTGGCCGGAATATACGAAGCATCATTATAGGCTTTTTGCACGTCTTCTAAAGTAACTGGTGTGGCGGTAGTGGCTTGTTTTTCTGCTTCTGTATCATTTTCCGTAGAAAAAGGTTTAATAGCAAACATTCTTCCCAAGGCTTTTCCTTTTAAGGGAAAATATAATGCCAACGATTGATCACGCATAAAAATCTTAATATGAGAGTAATCTAGTGGCCAATCAATAGAGCAATCGGCCAACATAAAGGTTTGTACATAAGAAGCACCTTCAAAATCCAAGTCTAATTTTGATCTCACTATACTATGAGCACCATCAGCGCCAATAATATATTTACATTCAATTTTTTCTTGTTTCGCTGATTTATTATCTGGTTTATTTTTTACAGTAACGGTGACTTTTTCGTTGGTTTGAGATAAATCTACTACTTCCGTGCTGCGTTCAATGTAGACGCCATTTTTTGAGAGATATTCACTAAGTATTTTTTCAATTTCAGATTGTGGGCACATAAAAAGAAAAGCATATGGCGTATTCATATTGCCAATATCATCTAAATCCACTTGCGCTACCATGCCTTGTTTGGTAAAAACTTGTAGCCCCGGTGCAATTACGCCGCGTTTTAAAAACTCTTCTATCAGGCCAATTTTTTGTAATAATTCTAGAGAACGAGAATGCAAAACAAACGCACGTGTTTCGTGCGCTTGCTGCTCTTGTTTATCAACAATACGAAAAGATATTCCCGACTGCTGCAATAAAACCGCCGCCATTAATCCTGTAGGGCCAGCACCCACAACAACTACATCAGTGTTGGATTGGGTTAAATCATTCACCAGACATTACTCCACCTTCACATCAGAAACGACACCATCAGCTACGGTTACAACGGTACTAGGAACCGTAGGATCAAATGTATACGTATATTTAATGACGCGAATGGGCTGTTGGGGTGTACCCTCATTTAGCACCTCAGTAAAACTAGGATCGCCACAACGGTTACGCACCTCTTCCATGGTATTGCCTCGTTTTACTTCTTGGCGTGACTGAGGCACAGGGCCGCAAAAACTGTAAGATTCATAAGGACCACTGCTAGAAGAAGGTGAATAAATCAGATTCACTTTTCCATCTATAAATTCTACAGAATAGCGCGCGCCTTGCGATAGGCCACTAATAGGTGTTTGATCATTGTCTTCTAACATATTAGCAATATAGTACCAACGCACTTTTTCACCTTTATTGGGCGTTGGCTGATCATATTGTTCAGTGGTAGTGGGTTCACCGCAATCCGCCATTAGTTGATCGGCTGTTTCGCCAATAGTGACATAAGCACCAGGAGCACCACACGGGATCGCTTGTATTGCCCAGGCTAATGGAGAAAATAAAGTGCAAAGAAGTAAAATAATAGGTTGTACTTTCATGATAGACCCTTCCTTAGTTTAACTCTATTTAGTATAGCAGCAAAGAAATAGTTAGCAGTACTTGGAGGTATTGCCAGGAGAGGGGTTATCGGAAGTTATTTAAGAGCTATACTTCGAAAAAATCTTCGCCGTGCTTTTTCAAATAATCATCATAACTGCCGTGGAAATCTTTAAACCCTTGAGGCGTAATAGCAAAAATACGATTAGCCACTTTAGATACAAAGTATTTATCATGGCTAACCGTGATTAAAGTGCCATCATATTTTTTAAGCGCTTCTGCTAGCGCATCAATACTTTCCATATCCAAATGGTTGGTGGGCTCATCGAGAATTAAAACGTTTTGTTTGGCCAGCATTAAGTTAGCCATTAATAAGCGGCTGCTTTCGCCACCACTTAAAGTTAAAACTGATTTATTAGCATCTTCACCTGAAAGCAACACTCTACCCAACGTATTACGTACTTTTTGGCTGGTTTCATGAGCTGCTTCTTTATTTAACCATTCTAATGCGGTTTGTTGTTCAAATAACATTTCATGGTGATCCTGAGCAAAATAAGCAGGATAGGTTTCAAGTCCCCACTGATAGCTACCCGTATCCGCAGGTATTTTACCTAATAAAATTTTCAACAATGTAGATTTACCCATACCGTTAGGGCCTACTAATGCAATTTTTTCACCACGGCTGATGTTAAATTTTACATTATGTAACACGCGATGATCGCCAAATGATTTGGAAATACCTTCCGCTTCTAGCACCATTTTTCCGCTAGGACGCACAATAGGAAAAACAAAGTCAGGTGCTTCGCGCGTACTATCTTTAATATCAATCAGTTCCATTTTTTCAATTTGCTTCATACGCGATTGGGCTTGTTTTGCTTTAGAGGCTTTAGCACCAAATCGATCCACAAACGATTGCATATGCGCAATTTTTCGCTCTTGCCCTGCTAATGTTTTTTCACGAAGCTCTGCTTGTTCCGCTTTAGATATTAACGATTTTTCATAGTTGCCGGGATACATGGTTACGGTTAAGTAATCCACATCTAAAATATGGGTAGAAACCGTATTTAAAAAGTCTCTATCATGCGAAACAAATAAGAGTAAACCTTTAAAATTATTTTGCAAAAACTTGGCTAGCCAATGAATAGATACGATGTCCAAATGGTTAGTGGGCTCATCGAGTAATAAAATATCGGGTTTTGAAAATAACAGTTGTGCAAGCAACGTACGTAATTTATAACCACCGGACAAAGCGCTCAAGGGACCATCATGTTTTTCTAATTCAATACCTAAACCGGTTAATAGCTCATGTGCTTCTGCTTCTGCGCTATAACCGTCTTCTTCCATAATAATTTCTTCTAGCTCGCCCAAACGCATACCATCTTCGTTAGTATGATCGAGTTTTTCTAGCAATTGATCTTTTTCTTGAAGCGCATTCCACAATCTTTCGTTACCTTGCAACACCACATTAATAACAGGATCGTTTTCATAACGGAAATGATCTTGTCGTAGCAAACCTAATTTTTTGGTTTTAGGATAATTGATAGAGCCATCGGTAGGCGTTTCTTCGCCCGCAATAATACGCAGCAAAGTAGATTTACCCGCACCATTCGCGCCTACCAAACCATAGCGCTTTCCGGCTTGAAGTTCTAGAGAAACATCCTCGAAAAGGACATCAGGACCATAACGCATGGCCAATCGATTAATACTTAACATGTCGTATACAGCCTTTCTATTGAATTGATCCCATTTTATGGGCTTGTTTATCTTATTGGCCTTGATTTTAGAGGGTTAATTCTTTAAAATGCCTAGCTCTTGCCAACATCATTCCCTGGTAGCTCAGTGGTAGAGCAGGTGACTGTTAATCACTTGGTCGGCGGTTCGAATCCGTCCCGGGGAGCCATAAATAACCACCACACATGATACTCTTTTAGCCCTCACCCGGCAATTGCTGTTATATCTTCAAACTATTTACTAAGAAGTAAGGATTTTGGAACTGAGCCAGAAGTGGAAGGCGGCATAGGCGGCAAAGACTGCGAGAAAAGCTAGAAAGAGGGTTTGTTCAGACCAGGCTAGCCACTCCCCCACTACTCCCACAGAGGCTAATAGAGCGCCTGTGAGCGCCATTAGGGAAACCACTTTCCACATAGGCCATGAGAAGTAGCTGAGCAGTAAATAATGCATATGGTTGCGATCGGCTTGTAATGGGGACTTTCTTTGAATAAGCCTAGAGAGCACAATGGTTAACAGCTCGCATAAAGGCAATGCCAATAACCACAACATAGTCACAGGTCGCGCTATGGCTTCGCTGCCTTGAGTCGATCGAATGGCAAACCAGGCTAATGCCCCACCCAAAAACATACTACCGGCATCACCCATAAACACTTTGGCACGCTGGGTGAAACGCCAATTAAATTGTAAGAAGGCGATTAATACCGCTCCTAACACGCCAAGTAGCCCCATCATCAATATATTCCCTCTAGCCACCGCAATCATGCCTAGAGAAATAACAGCGATTAAACTTAATGAGCCTGCCAGTCCATCTAAACCATCAAGCATATTAAATGCATTAATCACGCACATAATGGCGAACAAAGTTAAGATCCATCCTGCCCATAAAGGCAATGTAATATCACCAATACCTATAATATGCCCTAAATCTAGCAATACTGCCCCGCCCCATACGGCCATTAAAAGTGCCGCCAATAATTGCCCGGCTAAACGTGAACGAGGAGAAAGCTCATGAAAATCATCCAGCACACCTAAAAAAACCAATAAACCTAACGCCACAAATAGCGCTCTGGAATCTTGAAGCGAAACGGGTAGTAACATACTGGCAAAGGTAAAACCAAAAATCATAGCAATGCCGCCAATCAATGGAACAGTGCCAGAATGTAATTTACGCTCTGTGGGTTTATCGACAAGACCTATGCGCGAGGCTAAAGGGGGTAACATTTTTAAAACAATGGCAGTCACTAAATAAGCGGCGCCAAAAATCACTGCGATATAAATATAGGCATGGGTTATCAGAGTGTTATACATGTATATTCTCAGCGTGAAACGCGATGCTCGCGCTTCTATACCGTTTTAAACCTTCTTGTAAATCACCAAAAAATTTAACACTGCCCTGCTCTAACCAAAGCAGTTTATTACACAAATCTTCTATAATCGTTAGATCATGAGAGGTAATCACTACAATTTCAGCGGAGCTAATAAACTGTTTAATACGTTCTTCTGCTTTACGAATAAAAGATTCATCGCCTGTGTTAATAACTTCATCTAAAATCAAAATTTCAGGGGTAACGCTGGTAGCAATAGCGAATGCTAAACGTAATTGCATACCGGCAGAATAGGTACGTACCGGCATAGATAAATAATCACCTAGTTCAGTAAACTCGGCAATCTCTTCACGTTTTTCATTGATCTGGTCATACGTTAAGCCTTGTAGCAAACCGCGAAGCGTAATATTGTCATAACCGGTTGCTTCAGGCTCCATACCTAACATAATATCTAGTAGCGCAGATACTTTGCCTTCTATTTTTACTTTACCATCGGTAGGAAAATAAATATTCGCCAGAACTCGTAGCAATGTGCTCTTACCCGCACCATTGTGCCCCACAATACCCACGCGATCGCCATGCTCAATATTTAAGGATAAATTATCTAAAGCACGTATAGTGACTACTTCATGATGTTCATCTTGAAAACGACCGCCAGTGCTTACACGCAATAATTGATGTTTAAAAGAACGAGTTTTAATACCGTAAATCGGGAAATCAATAGATACGTTTTCTAAGTGTATAGATGCCATATCAAAACCTTTCTTAAAGCCAATAAATAATACGTTTACGGGTTCTATTTAATAAATATGCAGCGGCTAAAAAGCCTACTAGAGTAACCATGCCTACCATAAGAAAACAAACAGTTGAAGGTGCATGACCTAATAAAGGCTGACGAATCAATTCCAAAAATTGTGCAAAAGGATTTAAATCGACTAAATAGCGATATTTTTCGGGTAATACCGAAGGCAACCAAATAATAGGTGTAACGAAAAAAGCAATTTGCATCAAGCTAGAAATAATGGGTTGTATATCGCGATAGCGTGCACCAATAATGGCTAATATCCATGCGTATAAAAAACCATTTAAAACGATGAGAAAAAATCCAGGAATAAACCAAAGCAACGCCCAAGTAGGTTTCACTTGAAACAATAAGAGAACCAAAAGAACAGGAATAATATTATGGAAAAAGATAATGCAGTTACGCACTAAAATACGTAAAATAAAAACCGAATACGGTAAACTAATTTGCTTTAGATAAGGGCTAGACTCCACTAAAGAAGAAGCACCTTCGTTAACCAGTGTTAGTATAAACGTCCACCCTACCATTCCAATAGCTAAATAAGGCAAATATTCTTGGATAGGCATTTTGAAAAGCTTTCCATACAAAAAGCCCAAGCACATAATGGTCACCAACATACTCATGGTGATCCACCAAGGCCCTAGATAAGAACGTCGATAACGCAAACGGATGTCTTGCCAACCTAATAGCAGCCAAACACGCCAAGAATCAATGGCGCCTTTAATATCGAGGTATGCAAGAGAATGTTTGAAGGGCATAAAATATACAACATCCGGTTATATTAAGTGTATTTTAGCACCTATGCTGGGCAAATAGAATATAGCAAAATAAGCTTAATAGCTTACCTTAAGTCAGTATAGGGCCAGGAAGATGCGGTGGCACTAAAGAAAGCGATTGTTCTCTTAACGCTTGATGTAAACAGGTTTCAGCGGCGCGAGGAATGGCTTCTAGCTCCGCTGCCATCCTTAAATCATCTTCAGTAAAAAGTGCTTGATCGACAGGCGTTAAAAAAGCACGTATCGCAGTAAAGGTAAGAGGCTCATGAGAAGTTAAAAAAGCATGTACTTGTTCTTGCTGATAGGGAAAAATACTCATGAAATTAGTCATGTCGGCTTTAAGAGGCCCCCTAATGCTTTCATTAAAACGATATAACAAAGCCATATGCATTATCACTTGAATAAGATCCTGTTTTGCTTCAGGCACTTTAGTTGCTGGGATATTATAATGCCCGCCCACATGAGGATTCTTTATAAATTTATAGAGAGACTGCACACTAGCCATCAAAATATTATCCACTACTTGAAGTTGGTTTAGATTGTCTTGTTTATCTCTATCATTAGAATTATAAAATAATGCCGTTGCTTTAATTAAAGCCATATTGATACTGTCACAATCATTAAATGAATCTGCTTCAATAATAGGATTAGCTTCAGGAGCTAACAAGATCCCATTGGTTTTGAAAAAACCTCCAAATGAGATAGGTACTCCAGAGGTTTTTCCTATATTTCTCAAACTAGGCGTATAATAAAAAAGTGTTTCAAATGTGGTTATAAAAGAGGTTAAGAACACCACATTAGAAGGATTAAATTCATCAAACTTTTTCATTCTCTCTACTAACGGATCCAATAAAATTTGAACTTCTGTATTAGGTGAAATGCGGTTCAGGATTGCTGTTGTTCTTGCTAGCGTTTCTTGAATAATTTCTGCATTAGATGTCGGATCAGATAAAGCGGCTTGAATAGCCAAAGAATTATCAATAACATGAGCCGTTAAATGGGAACGAGAGGCAGCAGAAATATCAATTTCAGCTTCGTCGTAAACATCCGATCTAAGGGCTAAATCATCAAGATCAGGCACTAATTCACTATCATCCGATGCATACCATTCAGCAATTCCTTTAGCTAATAGTCTATTCACGCTGGGAACATGCGCATCGATAGCATCGAAAAGATCATTTTTAGTGGCATCTAAATCAACCATATTTCGAAGGTGTACAATTTGTACCGGTTCAACGATAGCTTTAGTTTTGGGAACAGCTGCAGAAACGGGTTCAGCATCAACGCCTGCCTCAGCGGGCTCTCGTATTGGTTCTGCATCAGTGTCTGTCGCAGGAATAGGCTCAGCATCCACGTCTACTGCAGCAGGTTCTGGTATTGGTTCAGGTACGGGTTCAGCTTGAGGCACTATCTCTTTATCGCGAATCCATTTTTTAGCAGCATCAGGATCGGTAACAAGAGCAAAATATTTTTCAAATGCAGGATCAACTAAACATATTATTTTTAAAATATTTTTCTCAGTCGAAGAAAAAGCCATTGCTTGCAATTGTTGTTCAACATATTCATCATGAGATGTATCTAACCTTATAAAATCAGACATCAAATCATCAACAGCAAGATTAAAACTTCCACTTCTTTCCTCAATTTCACTTTGTAAAGTCGAAAAAAGATTATCTGCAAAAACAGGATTTTCATAAAAGAAATTATTTAATATTCCTTTAACCCTAGCATCAAACCCCATACGATTAAAGAACTTATCAAACATCTCTTTAACGTCAGCTTCAAAAATATTCAAGCCATCTCGATTTGGGGCAAGATATCTAATGGTCATATATTCTAAATAATCAGATATAAAACCTTGAATAAAATCATTTTTATTTTTCTTGAAAAAATCATCAACAAAAGGATTATTGGTTCTTTCAACAACCACATCTTCTCTTGAGATTGGATCGGGAGTTGTTACCTTTATTTTTTTATTTAAAATAGCATAGAGTTTTGATTTCTTATCAGAAATTTGATTTTTTTTGTCTTCACTATCCCCAGCCTTAGGATTATAATCATTAGCATAGACTAATAAATCTTCTCTATATCGTATATTAGCTCTTAGAATAAATTCTTTCTGAGCCAATTCTGCTTCTTCTGCCATATCCAGAGGAGTTAAAGGATGAGCAATACGACTACGAACTTCTGTTGCCATTTTATTTAGTAAAGATGAAACGGCGGGATCCATTTTTGCAGAACCATTTTTAACGTCTTCATCCAATGCTTTTGTTTTGTCCTTAATATATTCAGAAATAATTTCAGGTGTATCAGATCGTTTAGCATATTTAGCAGCAAAATCTCCCAGATCACGGGCTGAAATAATCTCACTTTTAGGAGCTACCCCAATGATATGTGGTAATTGTACAAATATGTTCCTGATAGAATAGTTTTTATCTTGTGCTTCTGCTGTGTTTTCACCAAAAGGTTGATAAAAACGACGTAAATAAGCCATATCAGTTTCTGATGTTTTAGAATCTAAAGGATGATTTTGAGGATCGGCCAATTCAATTAGGTCATCCATAGAATCCGGGAGATCATCATTGATTCCCCAAATAGTTTGTAAGCCTGCATTAAAAGCAATACTGGTTTTTAAAGGAGAACCCGCCATATTTGCTTCTCCACCAAAAGTTAATTGAGAAGCAAGAAGATTCGTAGCTGGATAAAATGGAACACCTTCTTTAATATGAGCCTGTATTGCTTGATTATAGTTTCGATGATTTCCATCGGTACTGAAAAAAGTGTTTACTTCATCAAAAATAGTAAGAATAGAAAGTGGGAGCCCTGCACTGCTAATTACTCTTCTAATCGCCGTGGTATCTAAAGCGGCTTTAATTTGCATTGCAAATGAATAATAACGGCTATGTATTAATTCATTAGCAATTAAAATCCATTCAGCAACACGAGTGTTTCTAATATTAATATCAGGACAATTAGCAATAGATAATTGAACAAACCAGTTTAAACGTTGAGTTATTTCCTGATTCCATACCCAAGCAGAACCATCTTTTCTATTGGTTCTTCTTTGTTCCATTTTCTTAGCATCATCTTGAAAAAAATCTTCTGGTGTAAACAATGACAGTAAATATGATTCTAACGCTTTCAACTCGACTATGGTTTTGGTAAGAAACTCAGTTTCATAGTCAACGATTCTATTTTCATCCTCTTTATAAATAAGCCTAACCATCGCTTTTGATACTCGTGCTTGTATATAAGAGGGGTTGCTTTTAGTCTTTGGAAGTCGAGCAGACATTGCAGGATGATATAATAAATTTTCATTATAAAAATCATGATTAGGTTCATGTAGCATTGCATCTGCTCTTCGCTCAAAATTAGAAACAAGCGGAAGATGCTTATAGGCAGGTCCACTAATTTCTTCAAAACTTGAACTCAGCTGAGATAATATACGATGAGCTCTGTCATTATCGTCACTTAAATTATTTTCAACATAATCTAAAATAATATCAGCGCCAGCCAAAGTCGGGGCTAATATTTTAATTTTTTCTTCATTAGCTTCATAATTTTCAAGTAAATTAATTAAATATTTATGAAGAATTGGGTTTATCTCAGATCGACTAATTAAAATAGTTAATTCATTCAATCTATTAGAAGCAATTAAATGATTAATAACGTCAGTAAAAACTTCTTCTTGAGCTTCAATATCAGCTTCAAACATCTTATTCATCAAAAAAGGACATTTTAAAGAAAATTCTTCAACAAACGGTTTTGCAGTATTAGCAACATTTCTATTAATATCCGTTTTAATATGAATATTTTTCCCATCTGTAAGCTTGATTAGATCGCTAAAAGAATGGAGCATGTTAATCGAGGAGATAGAAAGGCCTCTGGATAAAAGCCTTTTAACAGCAGAATAATCATTAACCGCTTTTTTTAAATGATCGGCTTCATCTTTTTCTTTCTTAGCTAAAATATTATCTCTAATAGTTTGATCATGAATCGTATCAAAATAATTTTGAATCTCATATTTTTCAAAAACATTTCTATAGGAAAAATCAAATTCTTTAATTTTATCATCAATAATTTTTATAAAATCATTGGCTAGTTTAAGATCAGAATCTTTAACTTCAGCACCCACTTGTCGTTTTAATAAAAACTCTGCTTTTTCTTTAAGAGTAGTTAATAATAAATTAGCAGAAGTAAGTCTTTCTAATCGAGTAGAGAGTGGTTCATCTCGTGAAAAGATTGATAAAAGAGCGGTATATTCATCCCAAGCGCTTTTCATTTCTAAAAGAATGGCATCTATATGCGCCGTATATTCCCTGCGATCATCTTCAGATGTGATATCAGCTTTATTGGGAAAGATAGACGTTTTGCTTTTTTTTGTAAATTTTTCGGCAGCGCGTTTTACAAGCTTGTCATAAGCCTTTTTTTGGCTCTTATAGGTAATATATGGGATCATAGTAAGTAGTCTCAGCTGACTCTCATTTATTAACCCTATCTTAACATTTTTTGACTTAAAAATCAATCAAAATACTGAATATGCAATCAGGGTTAGAGGTGGCCTATGCCCACTTTTTGTTTAATTTGTTGAAGAAATGGCACGCTAATGGCTCTGGCACGCTCAGCTCCCTTTATTAAAATCTGGTCGATTTTTTGAGGGTTAGCGATCCATTCTTGGTAACGCTCTCTAGGCTCTTTAAGCTCTCGGTTAATCGCTTCAAATAGAGCATCTTTAACGGCACCCCAGGCTATCCCCTCTTCGTATTGTTTCCGCATATCGGCTACTTCACTTGGGGTAGCAAAGGTTTGGAACCAAGAAAACAAACTGGAATTAGCCGGATCTTTAGGCTCACCTGGCTCTAAAGAATCGGTTTTAATTTTGCGTATTAATTTTAGTAAGTCTTTTTCGCTGCAAAATAAAGGAATAGTGTTGTGATAACTTTTACTCATTTTGCGACCATCAAGCCCCATCAATAAGGCTGACTCTTGCTCCATCATCACCTCAGGTAATACAAAAGTTTCCCCGTAAATATGATTAAAACGTTGTGCAATATCTCTAGCCATTTCTAAATGCTGAATTTGATCTTTTCCTACCGGCACTTTTTTAGGGTTAAACATCACAATATCAGCGCTCATTAAAATAGGATAACAAAATAATCCCATGGTAACGCCTTTATCCGGATCGTTTCCTTCTGCATTTTCAGCCACAGCTGCTTTGTATGCATGTGAGCGATTCATTAAACCTTTGGCGGTTACACAAGTTAATATCCAAGAAAGCTCTGAAATTTCAGGCACATCCGATTGTCTATAAAACGTGGAATGTTCTGGATCCAAACCTAATGCAAGCCAAGAAGCCGCAATTTCAAGAGTAGACTGACGCACTTCTTCAGGTTTTTGGCATTTCACTAAAGCATGTAAATTAGCTAAAAAGAAAAAACTTTCTACATTTTTTTGATGGCTCATCTTAATAGCAGGACGAATAGCCCCCACATAATTTCCAATATGAGGAGTTCCTGTGGTGGTAATGCCTGTTAAGATGCGTTCTTTCATCGTTTTTTTCTCTCAAGAATTAAAAAAGCATAAGCATAATTATTTTTTTCATCCGGTGCATGGGTTTCGCTATCTACCGTTTCCCATTCTGATTCCGCCAATTCAGGAAAATACGTATCTCCCGGAAACTCATGATCAATCAGCGTTAAATAAACACGTTGTACATACGGCATCATTTGTTCAAAAATTTGTTGTCCACCAATTACAAACGCTTCTGTAGCGTTATCCACTTTTTTTAAAGCTTCGGGAATATCATGAACAATAATAACGCTTGAAGGTGCTTCTACTCCGCTTCGGGTGATAACAATATTATCTCGCCCAGGAAGCGGTTTACCTACCGATTCATAGGTATTTCTGCCCATCACAATAGGATGTCCCATGGTGATGCTTTTAAAATGTTGTAAATCGGCTGGAAAATGCCAAGGCATATTGCCTTGATAACCTATTACCCGATTTCTATCCATTGCTACTATTGCTGAAATCATAAGTTATACCGCAATAGGCGCAGAAATCGCCGGATGAGATTCATATTCTTCCAAAACAAAATCGTCAAACGTAAAATCAAAAAGTGATGTTACATCAGGGTTTAATTTCATTTTAGGTAAGGTTTTTGGGGTTCGGCTTAACTGTAAATCTGCTTGCTCTAAATGATTTAAATACAAATGCGCGTCTCCTAAGGTATGTACAAATTCGCCCGGCTTTAACCCTGTTACTTGCGCCAGCATCATCGTTAGCAAAGCATAAGAAGCAATATTAAAAGGGACACCCAGAAAAATATCGGCGCTACGCTGATAAAGCTGGCACGATAATTTTCCGTCCGCCACATAAAATTGAAACAAACAATGGCACGGTGGCAATGCCATTTTTGAAATTTCGCCCACATTCCATGCGTTTACTATCAAACGACGAGAATTGGGATTATTTTTTAAGTCATGAATGAGTTGGGTTATTTGATCAATATGCTGTCCATCTGCAGTCGGCCAACTGCGCCATTGATATCCGTAAATAGGCCCTAAATCGCCATTAGCATTAGCCCATTCATCCCATATAGTTACTTTATGATCATTTAAATATTTAACGTTGGTATCACCCTTCAAGAACCATAATAATTCATGAATGATAGAGCGTAAGTGTAATTTTTTTGTGGTAATTAAAGGGAAACGCTCGCTAATATCAAAACGCATTTGATATCCAAATGTACTAAGCGTACCTACACCCGTGCGGTCTTCTTTGCGAGTGCCGTTTTCTTTTACATGCTTTAATAAGTCTAAATATTGTTTCATGATTTTTTTCTATACGCTTGCCACACTAACCACAGCCCTAATACCAACATAGGCACTGATAATAATTGCCCCATTGTCATCCAATCAAAGGCCACGAAGCCCATATGCAAATCAGGTTCACGGAAAAATTCTACAATAAACCGGAACACAGCATAGCCGATTAAAAACACTCCCGCCACTGCGCCTGCAGGTCGCGGACGTGAAGAAAAACACCATACAATAGCGAATAAGACCAAACCTTCCAAAGCAAATTCATATAACTGTGAAGGGTGTCTGGGCAATGTTCCTGCTTGAGGGAATACCACTCCCCAGCTCACATCGGTTACTCTACCCCATAACTCACCATTAATAAAATTACCTATTCTGCCCATCGCAAGCCCTAAGGGCACTAAAGGAGTCGCAAAATCAGCGACTTTAAATAAGGTTTTTTTGGTTCTACGCGAGAATAAATAGATCGCGAAAATAACGCCGAGCAAACCGCCATGAAAAGACATTCCGCCTTCCCATACTCTAAATACTGAAGCCGGATCAATTAAAATCTGGTCAATATTATAAAATAAAATATAACCTAAACGTCCACCTACAATAGCGCCTAAGGCCGAGTAAAAAATTAAATCGCCTAATTGATCAATGGTCCATCCAGAACCCGGCTGTTTTGCACGGTAATAACCTAAGCCCCACGCCAAGCTGAACGCCAATAAATACATAAGCCCATACCAATAAATAGGGAAAGAACCTATGCTAAAGGCTACGGGATCGATTTGAGGAAGATTAATCATAATCACTTTTCCTTTAAGGCTAGAAGTAATTTAGTATAGATGCCACCAAAGCCGCCGTTGCTCATAATTAAAATATAATCACCTGGCTTGGCTGTTTTAGCCACGGCTTTAACAATATCATCTACTTTATCAAAAGCTTCAGCGGGTTTTGTTTTTGCTAATTCAGCAATCACATCATCCACTTGCCAATCGGTTTTTTCAGGCTGCTGCATAAAAACAGCATTCGCTTCTTTTAAACTGCCAGCTAATGTTTCTTTATGTACCCCACTACGCATGGTATAAGAGCGAGGTTCAATAACCACAATAATATTGGCTTTACCTATATGCGCGCGCAAACCACCTAAGGTAGTTTGAATGGCAGTAGGATGATGAGCAAAATCATCATACACTTTAACGCCATTTTCTTCGCCTTTTAATTCTAACCTACGCGATGGCGCTTCAAAACTGGCTAACGCTTTTAAAGACTGCGATACCGATACATTCGCTTCTAATGCACACAATATAGCAGCTAATGCATTGTGCAAATTATGCATTCCTAATAATGACCATGTTGCACTACCTTCTAATTTACCATTATGGTAAACCGAAAAAGTACTGCCATCTGGCGTATCCGCTTTTATTTGCCAATCACTTTTATTCGATTCCGCACTAAATATTTCACTTGAAGACCAACAACCTTGATCAATTACTTCTTGAATAGCTTTAACGCCTGCAGGGTAAATAATTTTCCCATCAGCAGGAATAATGCGAACCAAATGATGAAATTGACGTTGAATATCTTTAAGATCGTTAAAAATATCCGCATGATCAAACTCAAGATTATTAATTAATAATACCCAAGGATGATAATGAATAAATTTGGAACGTTTATCAAAAAAAGCAGTATCGTATTCATCGGCCTCGATCACAAAATATTCGCTATCGGTATAGCGTGCTGATATTCCAAAATTTTTGGCTACACCACCAATCAAAAAACCTGGGTTTAAACCCGCATCTTCTAAAATCCATGCCAACATACTCGTGGTGGTCGTTTTTCCATGAGTTCCACTCACTGCAAATACTTTTTTTCCTACTAATGCATGTTCTTCCAGCCATTGCGCACCAGAGGAATAAGGTAAACGGTGAGATAAAATATATTCAACGCTAGGATTTCCGCGGCTTAATGCATTACCGATTACTAATTCTGCATCTTTAGGCAAATGTTTGGGATCATAACCTTCTGTGGCCTTAATGCCTTCTGATGCTAACAAATCACTCATGGGTGGATATACTTGTTCATCTACACCAGTCACTTCACAACCCATTTGTTTGGCAATCTGTGCAATACCTGCCATAAAAGTGCCGCATATTCCTAGAATATGCACATGTGGTTTTTTTCCCTTATTCATTTTGTCCCTTTTATTTATTTTAACCAAACCCGCGCATTTCTAAATAAACGCATCCAAGGTCCATCATTGCCTTTCCATTCAGCTGGATGCCAAGAATGTTGTACTACTCTTACAATTCGTTCAGGGTGTGGCATCATAATAGTGACTCGTCCATCGGTTGTGGTAAAACCGGTTGCACCATTTGCTGATCCATTCGGATTGGCAGGATAACGTTCTGTTGCTTGCCCATGACCATCCACATAACGCGCACAAATTAAAGGAGCGTCGCCTTTCACATTTTCGGCAAAACCTTCACCATGAGACACAATAATCGGTAATATGCTGCCTTCCATCCCTTTTAATAAAATCGAAGGTGATTCCGCTATTTCTACATTCACTAATCGCGCTTCAAATTGCTCAGAGCGATTCGACATAAAATAAGGCCAGGCATCAGCACCCGGAATAAGCTCACGTAAATGCGATAACATTTGGCATCCATTACAAATACCTAATGTGAAAGTATTATTCCGTGCAAAAAACTCAGCGAACACATCGCGCGCCACTTCGTTTCTTAATATAGTAGCAGCCCAACCGCGTCCTGCACCTAATACGTCTCCGTAAGAAAAACCACCGCAGGCCGCTAAACCATTAAAACCAGAAAGCTCTACACGACCCGATAATATATCGGTCATATGTACATCCACGGCTTCAAAACCGGCATGCATAAATGCGGCGGCCATTTCTAAATGTCCATTAACGCCTTGTTCACGTAAAATAGCCACTTTAGGCGCAATACCTTTATTAATATAGGGAGCTGCGATATCGTCACTCATATCAAAATTGATCTTGGCGATTAAACCAAGATCATTTTCGCCTAGAACCTGATCAAATTGTTGTAAAGCACATTCAGGATTATCTCTAAGCTTTTGAATTTCATAACTGGTTCTAGACCATTTACGCTGTAAATCCACACGGTTGGCTTGATAAATAAATTGATCAGATTTAATAGTAATATCATTATTACCATTCACTTTTGCTATTTCATGGCAGTATTGATCTAATTGATTTTTGTCAAAAATACTTTTTACTTTATCTACATCATTCATGCGAACTTGCACGACCACACCCAGCTCTTCATTAAATAAAACGGGTAAGCTTTCACCTAAATGGCTTATATCAATATCTAAACCACAATGACTGGCAAAAGCCATCTCTAATAAAGTGGTGATTAATCCACCGTCTGAACGATCGTGGTAAGCTAACAATAATTCTTGATGACGCAGTTCTTGTAATGCACTAAAAAATTTCACTAGTAATTCAGGTTCTTCAACATTAGGGGGCACATCACCGATATGATTAAATACTTGTGCCAGTGCACTTCCACCTAAACGCTGCTGCCCTTTTGCTAAATCAATAAACAATAATTGTGTATCGTGTTGCGTATCTAATAATGGAGTCAGTGTTTTTCTAATATCATTCACCGCTGAAAACGCAGTCACATTTAAAGATACAGGCGATACTACTAATTTATCGCCTGACCATGCAGAGCGCATGGATAAAGAATCTTTACCGACTGGAACGCTGATACCAAGTGCATAACACATATCATATGAAAGTGCTTTCACGGCTGCGTATAAACCAGCATCTTCACCTTCATATCCGCAAGCGGCCATCCAGTTTGCAGATAGTTTGACTTGATTGAGTGCTTTAATATCGGCCGCCATTAAATTTAATACAGCTTCACCTACCGCAATTCTTCCACTGGCAGCAGGATCTAATAATGCAATAGGAGGTCTTTCACCTAATGCCATTGCTTCACCCGCAAAACCTTTATAATCAGCTGCAGTAACAGCTACGTCAGCAACAGGTACTTGCCATGGTCCAATCATTTGATCACGTGCCACCATACCGCCTACAGAGCGATCAGCAATGGTAATTAAAAATGTTTTATCAGACACGCAAGGTAATTGAAGTACACGATCAATTGCATCTTCTAATGAAATGGTTTTTAAATCTAAGGCTTGATGATTTTTCTTAACGGTTTTCACATTACGCGTTAAAGTTGGCATATTTTCTAATAATGCAGGCAATGGTAAATCTACAGGATTATTATTTTCATCATGCACTATTAATTGTTGTGATTCCGTAGCGGTTCCCACCACGGCAAAAATACAACGTTCACGCTCGGCTATTTGTTGAAATAACGGTAAATCATTTTTTGAAATGGATAATACATAACGTTCTTGTGCTTCATTGCACCAGAGCTCTAAAGGTGACAAGCTAGGATCAGCCGTTGGAATTTTTGATAAATCAATTTTTCCACCACGACCACTATCATGTAATAATTCAGGCAATGCGTTTGATAAACCACCTGCACCTACGTCATGAATAGCCACAATAGGATTTTTTTCGCCGAGTGCCCAACAAGCATCAATCACTTCTTGGCAACGTCTTTCCATTTCAGCATTATCACGCTGCACTGATGCAAAATCTAAATCAATTTTTTTATCGCTAGCTTCCATTGAAGAAGCCGCACCACCACCTAAACCAATTAATAATGCAGGGCCACCTAAAACAATTAATAACATGTCAGGTTGTAATTGATTTTTATGAACATGTTGCTCACGAATATTTCCAATACCACCGGCCAACATAATCGGCTTATGATATCCGCGATGGAGGCCATCTAAGGTAGTTTGTTCAAAAGTGCGGAAATATCCACAAATATTGGGGCGACCAAATTCATTACCAAAACGCGCAGCACCAATAGGCGCTTCCAACATAATGGCTAAACTTGATGCCATATTTTGCGGATATCCGTAAGGTGCTTCCCAAGGTTGCGGATCATCAGGAATATGCAAATTAGAAACGGTATATCCTACTAATCCTGCTTTGCTATGCGCACCGCGGCCTGTTGCACCTTCATCACGAATTTCACCGCCTGTTCCTGTCGCCGCACCCGGTGCAGGTGCAATAGCGGTTGGGTGATTATGAGTTTCTACTTTAGCAACAAAATGAATATTTTCAGAAACGGTTTGATAACGATGTGAAAGTGGATCTGCAAAAAAGCGCTCACCTTTACTGCCTTCAATCACGGCCGCATTATCAGAATAGGCAATTAAAGTGCCTTGAGGATTACGTTTATGTGTATCTTTGATCATGCCAAATAAACTAGAGGGCTGCGCTTGCCCATCAATAATCCATTCGCTACGAAAAATTTTGTGACGGCAATGCTCTGAATTCATTTGCGCGTACATCATTAATTCAACATC
The DNA here is from genome assembly GCA_965279305.1 of Gammaproteobacteria bacterium. Lineage (GTDB taxonomy): Bacteria > Pseudomonadota > Gammaproteobacteria > JBIOEC01 > JBIOEC01 > JBIOEC01. The sequence continues at coordinate 1,833,191 of OZ257143.1, forward strand.
GGTAGGATTGCGCTTTAATTCGGTAAATAACCCTTGTAAATAATCGATTTCAGGATTACTTAACGCTAAACCCCATTGTTGGTTGGCTTTTATCAGGGCATCACGGCCTTCTAACAATACAGGGCATTCTGTTACTGAACGACGCGCAGGGTGGCCAAATAACATTTCTGGTGTAGGTGGCTCGAATAAGGCTGACTCTGTCATGCGATCATGCAAAACGGGGAATATCAGATCCCAATCCGTTGTCGTTAAGGGTGACGTGCTATCAATACGATACACACAGCCACGCTCAACTCGCTTAATATCTTTCCATCCACACACCTGCAAAATCTGGGTGGCCTTGCTAGACCAGGAAGACAAGGTGCCTATTCGAGGCAAAACCCATAGGCTTTGAGAAAGATTATTGCCTTCTGGAACCACTTCTTCAACTACATTGTTTACCAGCACTTCTGATACGATTTCATTAAAATTTTGCTCTGTGGGCTTATTTAATAAGGCTTTTAATTCAGCCGTTTGTTCGGCTGTGACAGGAGAGCTAATATCGATAAAATAGACCCAAGAAGCCTGAACATCTGCAATTTTAGAGACTAAAGAGGCTAATCGTTGACGCAGACGGACCAATTGCACAGAACTAAAAGCGGAAGGTCCATTAAGTAGTAGCATAGCCTGCCTTTTTGAGTGAAATAATACCCCGCTATTATGCCCGATTGGATGAACAGGGGCAAATAAACCTTATTTCCATCTGACTGGAGAGGTACCCCATTAATACCTAGACCTCTTTAGATTCAAAATGCTGTTTCCAGGCTTCTAGCTCCTGTTGGCTAATACCTATTCCTGCAATAGTATGAGGCGCCAACTCAGATAAATCTTTTTTCACATCTTTCATGAATTGTTGCCGATCAGTCGTAGGAATTATTTCATTGGTACGTTGATTAATTAAAATAGATATATTGGGCTCATAAATAAGATTGCGTACAATTTCAGCAAGCAATTGCCTGCGTTCAGTCCGATAAAATACACGCACAGGGTCAATACCCAACGCTTGTGCCGCTACCGTATAATGTTTACAGCTACGTAAATAAGACCAGCAATAGAGTTCAGATAAGGGGGTGACATCATTTAGCTCGTATATCACTAACATCGCTGAAATATAATCATCTTTACTAATATCATTAAACGAAAGTGGTACAAGATTATGTTGTACTAAGGGAATATTGGCTGCAAGCCGTGCAGTACGTTTATTAACATCAATAAAGGCTTGCAAATAAGAAAGATGTACTAAAAGAAAAAAGCTTTGTTCAAACGGATCATGAATTTGACTCGCTTTACTTGCTATTTCTTCCATTAATCGCGTTAATTTTTGTACATTTTCTATTGGAACATAAGTAGTTGCCGAAATTCGCACTGCATCTGTCCTTACTTGACCAGGCGCTCCAGGATGAACTAAGCCATCTGATAGAATATAATGCAAAGACCGAATATTATTCAAATTAATTTCTATCCGATTAATACCTTCAACCAGAAATTTGATCGCCTCCTTATGATTCAAAATCATAATGCTTTCAGCATCCATTTTATCAATAGCCAATTTTCCTTCAAAAATTAATTTTTCTGTTTCTAATAGAGAATAGGTGTTTCCTTCTAATCTTGATGAGTTGTACGATAAGTCAATCAGCAGTCGATTGAAAATCTTATGCGCATAGGTACCCGCAGGAAGTTCCTGACTAAGCCGTTTGCCATTTTCATAAAGTTCCTTGCGTTGTGCTGCATTTAAGTAAAATGTTTGATTAGGAATATAAGCATTCAACCATTCTTCATGATAAGAACAAGGCTGACGTTGCATCAATGGAGCGCGTACTTGTGAAAGCAAACCCACACTTTTTTCAGTAAAGATAGGATGTTTATCCTCTGTAAGTGGGGTTCTCACTCGATACACGCTGTACTTTCTTCCCTTGTTTTTCCCTGTTTTTTTTATAGCACCGTCCTGCACCAATTGTGATAACCAGCGACTCAGGGTGCGATCAGACACGGATAAATGTTTTTTTAGAACTGCCAGCGAAACCGGTTCCGAGTAGTTTTCCAGTATGCTCAGCAGGATTTGTTGGTTTGTTGACATATGCTTATATCGGCCATTTTGTGATTATATCAGCCAATTATAGTGATATATCAGCCATAAATCAAATATATCAGCCATTTTTTACATTATATCGGCCACACACTGATTAAAAAAGTAGTATCTATCGACCATTTGACAATAAAAAGCCCGCTGATATAGTTAATTTAACTATAAGGGACTATATGACACACACGCTCTCTCACCTGCTCTTTCTGGTTTTCCATTTTTTAGAAACATTCTGCGCACCGGTTTTACAGCTGATTATCCGCTTATGGATGGCCAATATTTTTTGGAATGCAGGCGTTGTGAAAATTTCTGATTGGCAAACCACCCTAGCGCTTTTCCAACAAGAATATAAAGTGCCTTTTATTCAACCCGATGTGGCGGCCTATTTAGCTGCCATGACCGAGCTTACCTGCCCTGTTTTACTGGTATTAGGCATTGCCACGCGGATAGCCACGATTCCTATGATGATAATGATCCTGGTCATACAGTTCACCTATCTGAATAGCGATGAACACCTTTATTGGCTGATGTTACTGGGCACTCTACTTTGTTTTGGCCCTGGGCGCTTATCCTTCGATTATTTGTTAAAACGGCGTAATGATCCTTATTTCACTCAAAAACCTTAAGATTGCCTTATCTTAAATAAGTCGTATAATGACTGCCATGAGCACATCCTTACATCTAGCTTTTACTCGCGATGAATGGCGTCATTTTCGCTCTGACGTTCCTCTTGCGCTAACAGAATCAGAGCTCGCCGCATTACGTGGCTTTAACGATAAAATATCACTAGAAGAAGCTGCCGATATTTACTTGCCTTTAGCGCGCCTGATTAACGAATATGTAGGTGCTGCCCAAGAACTCTATAAAGCCAGCAGCCATTTTTTAGGAACCGATGTACCTAAAGTGCCTTATATTATTGGTGTAGCAGGCAGTGTGGCGGTAGGCAAAAGTACTACCTCACGTATTTTACAGGCTTTACTTTCTCGTTGGCCTAATTCACCTCGCGTTGATTGGGTTACCACCGATGGATTTTTATATCCTAATGCGGTTCTAGAAGAAAAAGGACTGATGGAAAAAAAAGGTTTTCCTCAAAGTTTTGATAGAGCTCGTTTTTTAGATTTTTTAATGGCAGTGAAATCAGGTGAAAAAAAGGTTCAGATCCCTATTTATTCTCATGAACAATACGATATCGTTCCAAATGAATATAAAAACATTAGCCAACCTGATATTTTAATTGTAGAAGGCTTAAATATTTTACAAACCGCACTGGTGAATAAAAAACCTCATCCTCAAATTTTTATTTCTGATCTTATTGATTTTTCCATTTATGTAGATGCCGATATTAAAACTATTGAAAAATGGTATTTAGATCGTTTTATGGCTTTTCGTGAATTAGCTAAAAACAAACCCGAATTATTTTTCCATCAGTTTTCAACATGGCCAGATGAAAAAGCCCTAGATTTTGCCAAAAATATTTGGAAAACCATTAATGAAAAAAACCTACTAGAAAATATTTTACCTTTCAAATATCGTGCTCGTCTTATTTTAGAAAAATCCACCAATCATAAAATTGAAAAAGTATTTCTGAGACGTTTATAATCATGGCTTATCATCACACCGACGTATTAATTATTGGAAGTGGCGCTGCTGGCTTAAGCGTAGCTTTACAGCTATCCCCTTCTATTAAAGCAACTTTAGTTTGCAAAGATGAATTAGGCGAAGGAAGCACTTACTATGCACAAGGTGGTGTTGCTGCTGTGATGGCTGAAGAAGATACTTTAGACTCTCACGTTGAAGATACATTAGTGGCAGGCGCAGGATTATGCGATCTAAAAACAGCAGCCTTTACCGTTGAACATGCAAAAGAATGTATTCAATGGTTAGTGGATATGGGCGTAACATTTACACCCAGCACCGATCCACATGCCTCTATTCCTTTTCATTTAGGCCAAGAAGGCGGACACAGCCATAGAAGAATTATTCATGCAGCCGATTCTACTGGGCAAGCTATTTCTCAAATACTGATTGCACAATTACGAAAAAGAAAAAATGTAAAAATTCATGAAAACGCAATGGCTGTTGATTTAATTACACAGCAGGGCCAATGTAAAGGCGCTTATATCTACAATGATAAAACCAGAAACATTGATACTATCAGAGCCAAAGTAGTGGTACTTGCCACAGGTGGTGCTAGCAAAGTATATTTATATTCCACTAATCCTAATGTATCTAGCGGTGATGGAATTGCTATGGCATGGCGCGCGGGTTGCCGTGTTGCTAACATGGAATTTAATCAATTTCATCCTACTTGTTTATATCATCCTAAAGCTAAAACATTATTACTCACCGAAGCGATCCGTGGTGAAGGTGGAAAACTTCGATTGCCCGATGGCAGCACTTTTATGGAACGTTTTGATCCACGCGCTGAATTAGCACCTCGCGATATTGTTGCACGTGCGATTGATCATGAAATAAAACGCTTAGGGATCCCTTGTGTTTATTTAGATATTAGCCACAAACCTGCTGAGTTTATCAAAGAACATTTCCCTATGCTTTATGAACGTTGTAAAGAATATGGTTTTGATATGACTAAAGAACCATTACCTGTCGTTCCTGCTGCTCATTATACGTGTGGTGGCGTAGTTACCGATTTAAATGGCAATACCGATATCAAAAATCTTTATGCTATTGGTGAAGTAGCCTATACCGGATTGCATGGCGCAAATCGCATGGCAAGTAATTCGATTTTAGAATGCTTAGTTTTTGCTAATAGTGCCTCCAAACATATTAATAATTCTATTAATACTATTGAAGAAGCCGCTCAACTACCCGAATGGGATGCTAGCCAAGTTACCGATTCTGACGAAGAAGTAGTAGTTTCTCACAACTGGGAAGAACTCAGACGATTTATGTGGAACTACGTAGGTATTGTAAGAACCAATAAACGTTTAGAAAGAGCGCAGCATCGAGTGGAATTATTAAAGCGCGAAATTCATGAGTATTACAGTAGCTTTCAGCTGACTCCCAATTTAATTGAATTACGTAATTTAGTATTAGTCGCCGATCTTATTATAAAATCGGCAATATCGCGCAAAGAAAGCCGTGGCCTGCATTTTAATTTAGATTACCCTTGTGCTTCTGATACTTGTTTGCATCCTACGATTTTAAGTAAAACTCACTCTAAGCAAGAATAAAAAATCTCTTTACTTTAAACCGTAACCTATTTAGAATTTAATAATAGTTTAATTTTGGAAACAGTATGTCAACCGATTCAAAAAAAATTGATTCAGAAATAACCGAGTCAGGCCGCTTAGCTCGCTTAAAATGGCGATGCCGACGAGGTATGAAAGAGCTCGATTTATTCTTAATTCCTTTTATTAACTCTAATATCAGTTCTCTTACAACTAGCGATATTGAAACTTTAGAGATAATGCTAGAAGAACCCGATCCTGATTTATACAGCTGGTTGGCCGGTTACTGCTGCCCTCTTAACGCGGAATGGGAAGCCATGTGCGAGAAAATTCGTGTACAGCATTACGCCTAATTTGATTATTACTGTTCCTCGTTCCCGTTATTTAACGATAAGCCTTTTATTCTGCACTATCGGTTCTTTTTTTATCATCTACTCTTTATCTCTGAATATCTTAACTAAACTGGCTATTGCTTTAATCGTATTGATTTACAGTGCATATTTGTACCTTCACCATATTCGTTCAGAACTACCCTATTCATGTGTTAAAATACAATTATTACAAAAAGTAGAATGGATGCTACAATTAAGTAATGGAAAAATCGATTCAGGCATTTTACGAGCAGATACTTATGTATCTTCATGGTTAATTATTTTTCGCTTTCAAACGAGAAAACCATGGCCATTTAATAAAATAAGCATTCTATTGTTTGCGAAAGAAGTTGATTCAGAACTCTGGAGAAAACTCAATATTTACTTACGCTGGCAAGCTCAAAAATATTTAAACCCAACAATATTAATAGATAACGAGAAATCAAAATGAATACTGTTGCACCCATAAGCCATTATACCTTAATAAAAATTCACGGCGATCAGGCACAAGAATTCTTGCAAGGGCAATTAACCTGTGATGTAAAAAAAATTGGTACTAACCATTATTCTCTCACCGCTTATTGCGATGCCAAAGGCAGAATGTGGAGCATAGCTCGCTTATTTCAAATCCAAGATGATTATTTTCTTTTTTTACCAGTTGAGGTAGCAGAAGAAACCGCCAATGATTTAAATAAATACGCAAAATTTTCTAAAGTAAGCGTGAGTATTGAACCAAATTATTCCGCTTTATTAGTTCATTCTAATGAATTATCAAACCTATTAAATAAAACCTTGCCTGATAAAGCCTATGAATATTCCCAGCTAAATGATGTGACTATTTTATATTTACAGGTTAATTCTTATTTGGTTATTGGCAATAAAAAAGCCATCAGCGAATTAGAAGATAAATTAGCAAAAACAGATCATCTACATCTTCCCACATCTGCATGGGATTTATCCGAAATACAAATGGCAATTCCTACGGTATGGAAAGAAACATTAGGTGAATTATTACCTCATGAAGTGAATTTACCTGAGCTCAATGGCGTAAGCTTTACCAAAGGTTGTTATAAAGGCCAAGAAATTATTGCCCGCATGCAATATAGAGGTCAGCGCAAAAAACATATGTATCAAGCTCATTTCGGCGGAAACGAATTACCACTTCCAGGCTCTGTGATTACCGACGAAGAACAAAAGAAAGTAGGCGAAGTAGTATCCGCCGCACCCAATTTATCAGGAACATTCGAGCTATTAGCCGTCTTATCTAACGCTGCTATCGATGAAAAGAAAGAGCTATTACTCAATGGTAATAGATTAACTCAAATAATTTTAGATGTTAATTTTTAGTATCAGGTTTTTTTATTAGCTCTTCCCTAAATAAAGAAGATGCACTATAATACTATTAAATTAAGAATAAATTAATTTGATTTGTATTGTAAACCATAGTAGAGTTCTATAGTAGTTCCTCTAAAAATGTAAAAAGGAAATCTATATGGCAACCCCCGAAGAGAATGCGAAAGAAACGCTGATTAACCTACTCACTCAAACGACAATAGATATGGCCGTTTTTAGAGCTGCTTTAGATGCAGTACCAGATATTAACTTCCACCACTCTGCGACAGGACCCTCTACTGCTAAAAACTCTACACCACTTCACTTTGCTGCTTATGCAGGCCATGACGAAGCATTAGTACTGCTATTAAATCGAAAAGCAGATATCAAGTCCCGAAACTCTTTAAACGAACAACCCATTCATTTGGCAAGCCGTTTAAGCAAATCTAGCACATTGAAGCTTTTGTTAGATTTTAAAGAAGATAATAGATCTGTTGATCTTAATGCAAGCTATGATGGTGGTTGTACACCCTTACATGATGCTGTTAATCAGCAATTATTTGATAATGTTGAACTATTATTAAAGTATGGTGCAGATACAGAGGTACCAGCAAAATTTGGTCGTCATGATAATGCTACTCCTTTACATTTTGCTGCAGGCACATCCGTTTCCTTTCCACAAGACCCCATTTTGAAAAAAAACCTCCGAAAAATAGTTCAAATCTTGCTTGATTATGGTGCAAACGCTCAAGCTTGTTGCAATCATGCAGATAGCGGAATGATGACTCCTGAGGGCTTTGCAAAATACAGACAAAATGCATCTCTTGAACTTTTTATTAGAAACTATAGTACGGCACTCACTAGCAAATTTCGTGTAAAAATCGATAGAAATGTAACTGCTCAAGAGGAAACAAGACAAGGACTTAGAGCTTTAGAAAGTGCGTTTAAAGCACAAACCACTCAAATGACTGAGCAATTAACTTTATTTTCACAGCTCAATCAACAGCAGCAAACACAAATTGCTTTCTTTAAACAACAAAGAATGAGCATAAATAATCCTGCTTTTCCGTATTACTATGCTATATCGGTTGCTTTAATAGCTTATACTTGGTATTTATATAATAAAGCACGAGAAAAAGAAATCCAAGAGTGGCATATAATGGGACCACTTTCTTTTGTGGTAGTTGCGGCTACTATTTTTTTTGCTGTAAAGCCTATTGCTTCTTTTGTGCATAAGTTTTTTGAGAAAATAATTGAAACTTTTAATTCCATAATAACCACATTCGATAAAACAGGTAATACTGTTGATAAGTTAGGTAGCCTATTCGATGAGATGGGTAACACCGTTATTAAAGCAGGTGATACTGTCGTTAAAGTAGGCGATGGGATCTTAGAAGTCACCTCCTCTACTGCGGAGGTAATGGAGCAATTTGAATTATCTGCAAGAGTGATTACTGAGGAGACAAAAAGAACAATTCGTACTGCACGAGAAGTTATGGTAAAAATTGAAAATAGTGCGGGAAATGCTCTTACCAAATTGGCAGGAAACGGAGAGACGGTAGCAAAGGCCATTGAGAGAGGAATTACTGAAGGAAAATTTAAACCAGATGCTAAAGTTGATGTAAAAGCTGATATTGCAATAACCCCAACGGTTAATGCTTCCGTCTGTGTAGTATCCTAATGCAGACAATTACCCATATCAAACTGCCTATCTAATTAGGAATACGGGTGGCTTGTTCGCGTGAGTACAATACTATTTGTGAAATATTCACATGCTCTGGGCGTGTTAGTGCAAATAAAATAGTATCGGCTACATCGGCAGCTACTAAAGGCTTAAAGTTTTTGTAAACATTTTTAGCTCTTTCAACATCACCTTTAAATCGTACAATACTTAATTCGGTTTCTACTGCAGCTGGATCAATTTCAGTAATTCTCACGCCTTTGTTTACCGCTTCTAAGCTCAATGCTTTTGAAATAGCATGCACCGCGGCTTTTGTAGCACAATATACTGTACCACCTTCATATACACTAAGCCCTGCTGTGGATCCTAAATTAACAATATGCCCCGATTTACGCGCATACATTCCTGGAAGTAATTGACGAATAAGATATAACATTCCGTTTATATTCATTTCAATCATACCTTGCCAATCTTCTATTTCAGCTACATCCATATAATCTAAACCTAACGCTCCACCTGCACTATTAATTAGAATATCAATATTTTTAAAATCAGCGGGCAAGCTTTCAAGAGCGGTATTCACTGCATTTTGATCTCTAACATCAAAAGATAATATATGTACGGAAGTTTTATATTCTTTGGTTAATTTTTGTTTTAATACTTCTAAGCGCTCTTTGCGTCTACCGCAAATCACCAAACGTACGCCATGCTCAGCCAATTGCAATGCACAGGCTTCACCAATACCACTAGTAGCACCTGTCACCAACGCCGTCTTAGCTTTTAATGAAACTTGCATATCCACCCCCTGTATATTACTCTATGACGCATGAACAACTTTGACCTTATCCTCAACCATTTTACCCTAAATCCCGCTGCCAGTACTACCGACCAAACCGAACTTAATAACTATATTGCCTGGTTAGTCACTACAGCCAAAAATAGCGAACAAAAAACGCTGCCACAACCTGAAACAAGCGATAACATTCAAGAGCAAGTACAAGCACTTTTCGACCGATATGCCGTTGATTCTGATATTGTTAATAAACGCTATGTACTTCCTTTGATGGATTTATTAAAAAACCATACAAAAGACGAGCAATATCCATTGCCGCCGCTTTTTCAAAATATTCATTCACAGCCTGAAGGCGATAATATTACGGTTCGCACGGAATATTTTCAAAAAGTCGTGACCGAATATCTAGACTATTGTTACCAAGATATTGAAAAAGCGCCAGATGAAATTATTCATGTGACATCTATGGGTTGGATCTTACCTAGCCCTTTACAACGCTTTTTAACTAAGAGGGGTTGGGATAATACCTTACCTACTCATTCTTATTTTTATGGATGCTTTGGATCTATTCCGGGACTTAGAAATGCAGTAGGTGGATTATTAAGCTCTTATCATGAATTTACTACGCCTAAAGATCGCATTGATATTGTGCATACCGAATTTTTAACCATTCATATGGGCTCATTAGATTTATCACCGGATAGTATTATTTCAGCGACTTTATTTTCTGATGGTTTTGCTAAATATTCTCTTTATAGAAACGCTCATGACAAACCAACCATGAGTAATGGTTTGAAAGTGATTTGCTTTCATGAAAAATTATTACCCAATTCATCCGATGAAATGATGTGGGTGCCTCGCACTCATCAATATAGTCTTTATCTTTCTATTAAAATTCCCGGTATCATCGGTAAATATATTTCTGATTATGTTAATGAGCTCTGCAAAAAAGCTGGATTTGATTTTGAAACCGAAAAAAATAATTTGGTGTATGCCATACATCCAGGCGGCGAAAGTATTTTAGAAGTGATCCAACGAAAACTAAATTTGCGTGATGATCAAATACAACGCAGCCGAAAATTATTATATGATTGCGGAAACATCTCATCCGCTTCGCTACCCTATTTATGGGATGACATCCTAAACTCGACAGATATCAAAAGTAAAACTAAAATCTTAACCTTGTCATTTGGTCCAGGTATGACCGCTGCCGGTGCAATTTTGGAAAAATTATAATGCCTTTATTAAAAAAACCGCTATTACTTAAAAAGCGTGAGACTCAATCCAAAGAATTAATGGACGATCCGCTATGCGATAAAACCTTACTTTTTAATACCTATCGTCAATTTAGAAAAATTAATCGGTTTTTTTCAGGTTGGAATTTTATTTATAAACGATGGATCCGCCCTTACGCATTAATTCATGGCTCTTGCTCTGTACTCGATGTAGGCTGCGGTGGTGGAGATGTGATGCTAATGCTTTCGGAATTAGCCAAAAAAGATAAAATAAAACTGCATTTACATGGTATTGATCCGGATCCTCATGCCTATGACTATTTGAAAACCCAAAAATTTCCTAAAAATATTACCTTCGAACAATCAACACTAGAGGCTTTATTAAAATCGCCTACTCGTTATGATTTTGTTATTTCTAATCATTTAGTTCATCATCTCTCTGCCGATGAATGCATAAACCTATTAGAAAACGCGAAAAAAATCAGTAACAGAGCTGTGATATTTAATGATATTCACAGAAGCGATCTGGCCTATCTTGGATTTACTCTTTTAGCCGCCCTTTTTTACCGCAACAGCTTTGCCTTTTACGATGGCCGACTTTCCATACGCCGAAGCTATACTTTAAACGAATTAGGTAAAATACTGGGCCACATACTCACCGACTTTCAGCTGATTTCTTGCTGGCCTTCTCGCCTTTTGGTGATGATGGATCACGGGGCTGAACATTCATCCCAAAGTGGGTCAAAATCTGCCCCTATGGTATAATAAGCCTTTAACAAGAGACTTTATTACCTATGAGTAAAGCCACCCCCAAACCTGAGCAAGTTGAGCTTTTTTGCCGCTTAGGGCGCGCTGTTATAGAAACAGAAGCAGCCTCTGTAGCCGCTCTAGCTGAGCGTATAGGCGCTGATTTTGCGCGCGCTTGCCGTTTACTACTCGACTGTAAAGGTCGCATAGTGGTCACTGGAATGGGCAAATCAGGGCATATTGGGAACAAATTAGCAGCCACCTTTGCCAGCACCGGAAGTCCGGCCTTTTTCGTGCATCCTGGTGAGGCAAACCATGGTGATTTGGGTATGATTACCCCCGAAGACGTTGTAATCGCTATCTCTTATTCCGGCACCAGCCATGAAATTATCAGCATTCTTCCTGTATTAAAGCGTTTAGGTGTACCTTTGATCAGCTTAACAGGCAACCCTAAATCCCCTATTGCGACTACTTCTGACGTACATATCGACGTTAGCGTAGAAAAAGAGGCTTGCCCATTGGGTCTTGCCCCTACTTCCAGCACCACGGCTACCTTAGCTATGGGAGATGCATTAGCCATAGCGCTTTTAGAAGCTCGCGGTTTTACCGCTGAAGATTTTGCCTTGTCTCATCCCGGTGGCATGTTAGGCCGCCGTTTGTTACTACGCGTAGATGACATTATGCATACCGGCGCTGGCATTCCTAAAGTACATGCCGATGCTACGGTTATTGAAGCTTTATTAGAAGCCACTCATAAACGATTAGGTATGACCGCTATTGTAGATGAAAACGATCAGGTAAAAGGCCTTTTTACCGATGGCGATTTACGTAGAGCTTTACAAAAAAATATTGATCTACATAAAGCGCATATTAAAGATATTATGACCTCTCCTTGCAAAACCATTAAACCAGGTTTGCTGGCAGCGGAAGCATTAGAAATTATGGAAACCATGAAAATTAATGGTTTGCTGATTGTAGATGACAATAACAAATTAGTAGGCGCACTAGGAATGCATGATTTATTACGCGCGCATGTATTATAAACAAGGATGATCTCATGAAGATACCCGCTTCAGTTTTAAAAAAAGCAAAACTCATTAAATTAGTCGTGCTGGATGTAGACGGTGTGCTTACCGATGGCTCACTCTATGCGCACGAAGATAAACAAGATTTCAGCGTAGGATTTTATATTCAAGACGGGCTTGGCATAAAATTATTACGTAACATAGGAATAGAAACGGCGATTATTTCTGGACGTAAATCTGCTGCTGTTCAAAATCGTATGGATCAACTTGGCATTACTCATGCTTTTTTAGGTCATGAACATAAGCTTGAATGTTTGGAAAAATTAAAAGATATTTTTAATATCTCTTACGAAGAAATGGCTTATGCGGGTGACGACTGGATAGATATCGCTCCTATGCGCAAAGCCGGTTTAAAAGTAACTGTACCCAATGCAGAGGCAGAAGTAAAAGCAATTGCTGATTGGGAAACCCGACGATCTGGCGGCCAAGGTGCTGTTCGCGATTTATGTGAATTAATATTACGAGCACAAGGTCATTACGACACTATATTGAAATCGTACAATCAATGAGCTTAAGCCCACTTCAATTTATTTCGTTTACTATTTTGGCTGGTGTGTTAATTATGTTAACACTCACCTGGCTTGCTCCTACGCCTATTTCTTCTGTAAAAAAATGGCCTAACAATGTGCCACAATGGTTTTCTACTGAAACCACTAGCACCAAAATGGCAGCAACCGGAAAACCAGAACAAATTGTAAGCGCAACCAAATTGTTTCATTATGAACAACAAAAAGAAACTGAAATTATTGAACCTCGCGCCACTATATTTAATACTGAATCTACACCTTGGCAAATGAAAGCCAACCGAGGTATTGCCAAACATGAAAATGCTTTAGAAGAAATGAGTGAATTAGATTTATATGACAATGTAGTTATTTGGCGTGACGCTGATCAAACGCATGCTTTTAGTGAAATGACCACTGAGTTTTTACAATTTTTTCCAGAAGACAATATGGTTAAAACTGATGTATTCGTTAATTTTAAATACGGACAACACAGCACTTCAAGCATAGGCTTAGAAGCCGATTTAGATACACAACAAGTGAAATTATTAAACACCGTTAACAGCCAATATGTGCCCAATGAAAATAATCCATAATGTATTGATAACGCTATTATTACTATTCGTACCTCTATCGGTATGGAGTGCAACTACCCCCAGTTCTGATCCCATTAGCTCTGATTTAACAAAGTTAGCGGCGGGCGAATTAGAAATTGATTCAGACAGCGCCGAAATTAATACACAAGAAGGCACTATTACATATTCCGGTAATGTGGTGGTTTCTCAAAAAACACGTAAGCTTACCGGAAACACTTTAATTATTTATCGTAATGCCGCCGGCGATATTACCAAAGTGGTAATGAAAGGAACGCCAGTGCATTATAGAGGGCAAGTAGAAAACAAACCTGATATTATCAATGCTTACGCCAGCTCCATGGAATATGATTTACCCAATGAGCTACTCTATTTAAGAGGCAATGCACGCATAGAGCGCGATGGCGATATTTATCAAGCACCTGAAATACAGTATGATGTAAAAAGCGGAATAGCCAGCTCAGTGGCCACTCCTACAGGACGCACCCATATTACTATTGATCCAGAATCTATAAAAAATGAACCCAAGCAATAAACATACACTAAAAGCCGTTGCCCTAGGCAAACATTATAAAAAACGACAAGTGGTTAAAAACGTGTCGCTTGAAGTCAATAGCGGTGAAATTGTAGGTCTACTTGGGCCCAATGGTGCCGGTAAAACCACCTGCTTTTATATGGTAGTGGGTTTAGTGCCTTGCGATTCAGGCCAAGTATTTTTAGATGGCAAAGATATAACCTCTTTACCCATGCACTTAAGAGCGCGCTTAGGAATTGGTTATCTTCCCCAAGAGCCTTCTGTGTTCAGAAAACTTTCGGTATCCGACAATATTTTAGGCATTCTCGAAACCCGCGAAACGCTATCACAAGATGAGCGCATTGATATATTAGAAAACCTATTAGAAGAATTTAACCTCAAACAAATTCGCGATAACTTAGGCATCAGCTTATCCGGTGGTGAACGCCGTCGTGTAGAAATTGCTAGAGCCATTGCTGCTAACCCTCAATTTATATTATTAGACGAGCCGTTTGCGGGTGTAGATCCTATCTCGGTTATTGATATTAAACGCATTATTCGTCAATTACAGCAACGCAAAATCGGTATTCTTATCACTGACCATAATGTGAGAGAAACCTTAGATATCTGCGAACGCGCCTATATCGTAGGCCACGGTGAAATCCTTACCCATGGCGATCCTACGCATATTCTGGCTAACAAAAAAGTCCGCGAAATCTACCTGGGCGAAGAATTTAAGCTCTAGCCTACCGCCCTCGCAAAGCCTGAGGTACCGGAGTATAATAAGATCATATCAACCAAGCACGGAGCGCAGTATGGAAATTAATATTACCGGTCAACAATTTGAGCTAACCCCTGCCGTTAAAGCTTATGCTGAAGAAAAGCTAGGCAAAATAACCCAGCAGTTAGACCATATTATAAAAATTCATGTAGTTTTGAAAATAGAAAAAAATAGCAATATTGCTCATGCCGACTTACACGCTAAAGGCCATGATTTATATGCCAAAGCAGAAGCCGGTGATATGTATGCAGCCATCGATTTACTCGCTGAAAAGCTGCTGCAACAAGCACGTAAACTAAAAGATCAGCATTAATATTATTATGAAACTACTTATTGTTAGCGGACGCTCAGGATCAGGCAAAAGTATTTGCTTGCACTTGCTTGAAGATCTAGGCTTTTACTGCGTAGACAATTTGCCGCTCGATTTGTTTTTACATTTATGCGAACAAATCAAAGAGCAATATCCGCGAGTAGCCGTGAGCATTGATGCCCGTAGCTCTTCTACCTCTGACTTGAGTCGTTTCGATAGTATTTTAAAAGAAGCCAAAGCAAAAGGTTATAATCCAACGGTTTTATATTTAGATGCTAGCTCTAATATTTTATTACAACGCTATAGCGAAACTCGCCGCAAACATCCGCTCACCAATGAAAAAACGCCATTAAAGGACGCGATTGAAGCTGAACGCAAATTATTAAGCCCTATTGCTAACGTAGCAGATATTACTATTGATACCACAGAATTAAATAGCCAAGAGCTAGGCGCCTTATTGCGTGATCGCATCGTAGGACAATACAGTGGCCTCTCTATTTTATTTGAATCGTTTGGATATAAACACGGTATACCTGATGATGCGGATTATGTATTTGATATTCGCTGCTTGCCCAATCCTTATTGGCAACCAGGTATGAGAGATCTAAGCGGTTTAGATAAAACTGTAATTGAATTTTTAGATACGCAAGAAAGCGTGCAAGCTATGGAAAAAGATATTGAAACCTTCTTAGATAAATGGATCCCCGCATTTGCAAACGACAAACGTAGCTATTTAACCGTAGCCATTGGATGTACAGGCGGAAGACACCGTTCTGTATATTTAGTAGAGCGCTTAGCCAAACACTATAAAGAAAAATACCCCGGCATCCTCACCCGCCACCGCGACCTAAAATAATATTATCTCGTCATTGCGAGCTTGCGAAGCAAGCGTGGCAATCCACATCAAAAAATAGTATATTCAGTAAACTATCAGGTTGGGATGGGTAGGTAATTCGCCAAGAGCCGCATCTTGTTGAGTCTTGGTAAAATATTTTAGGCGGCTTTTGAGGAGATGGGTTTAATCCAAGAGAGTCCTTTTCCTGTGTGTTCAATTTCCCACAAATCGTAAGCACTTTGCATGCGTAGCAATACCGCAGGATCCACTCTCAATAAGCGCCCTAACTTTGCCGCTAAATCTGGAGTTAAACGTAATCTTTCATTTAAAATACCTGATAAGGTATTGCGAGATACATCAATACGCTTGCTAATTTCTTGCTGGGTTAACTCTACCGCAGGCAAAATGATAATTCTTAAAAAAGCTCCTGGATGAGTGGGCTTTCTATTACTGGGCTTCATTAGTGATAATCCTCTAAATCAATTATGATAAAACTATACTGCCATTTATTGAAATGTGTCAACTTTTGACATGCAAAAATACTGATCATATCAGAATCTTCCGACCAGACCCCGTCATTTTTCTCCTGAAAGATCTCTTTCTTTTCCCCATAGTGGGAGGAGAAAAAAGCGGGGTGACAGATTAAGCTTTTGTAAATGTTTTAAATTAGGGTGGTGGTCGCCTTATTACAAATGGATTTGGTTTTGGGGCTGGTCGATTAAAGTTTTTATCGACAAGAGCTCCTGCTTCCTTTCCTTCCAACGCAGATTCATCATTGGTAAACGCTACGATCTTACGATTTAATTCATAAGGAAGCATCCAGAAAAAACCCGTATTAGTAGTAAGCGATTGATAAACCATACGAGCATTTTTTATAACTTCCCCCCTATTCCTAATCTTATTCCGTGAAATCTCACCAATAACCTCTCGTCTTGTTGGTTTATTCAATGCAGGGGGATATACGGGGCATAATAATCTTATGTCAGGCAAACTAGATTCCCATCCAACACATTGCTCAAATACACGTTCATCACGCATAATAAAATTAACAATCACTCTCGCTTGTTTTGGAAATTGCTGTAACACTTCCGTCAGTTCTATACCAGTGACATTGTTAATAAGACGTTTAAATTCACCTTTGACGCGAAGAAGGATCCGAATAGCCTGTGGTGCATAGTTAGGAGTAAGACACCCTAATGCGCATAGATCGTAATGATCCTTAATGATACGTTTAAATTCTGGAATATTATTAACGAGAAGATGAGTAAGAGGGCCAAAGATATTGTGGGAACCTTTGTTTTACAACATAGAAATCTGTATAGGATTTAAAAAGAGATTGAAAAGCACAGAGATTGCTTAAAGCTTCTTGTATGTCTTGTTCTTTCATAATGGATACTCCTCGTTATTATTAAAGGGACAACTTGAGTGTTCCATAAAATTAAAATAAAAACAAGCCACTTTTTTATAAAGCGATTAAAAAAATTCAATAAGGTTTTATTTATTAGCTGGGGTTGGGGCCATATAAATAGTTAGATGACGGAGGTGCAGGAGAAGTCGCTCGAAGTTCACCTGGAGGAGAAGGTGGTGGTTTTGGAAATTCACTTTCAAGAGCGGCCTTTTGTTCTGCAGTTAAATCGATGATGTCTTGAATGGTGCGCTTCTTCTCTATAACTAAATGTCCCCAATCTGTGATATTGAAAAACTGTATCATGTTGAGATCTTTAATTTGATCAAATGACAACACTCTACTTTTCATCAATGCGTGAATGTTTTCGTTATTAAAATTAGAAGATTGAGTACCTTTTAAATCGCTAATTTGCTTAAAGCACACTATTCCAGCGATTAGCATTCCTCGAAGCACTGAATTATCAATATGAAGTCCTGAATCCCAGCTTAAATTCTTAGCATCTGGCAGTGAGAGTATTCCGCTCGCAACAAAAGCCTTAATAGTGTGTAATCTCAGAGGCTCTTTACCATCAGGAAAATTTCTCCTTCTAAGTTCTTGTTCAATTTCTGCAAGAATGCGTCTTTCCTCTTCAGTTATTTGACCCCGCATAATTCTTGAAACAGAATCATTAGAAGTACCTGAAAGGACTTGTTCAAGAACCGTAAAAGCACGCTCCCACCCTTCTTGACCAAGAGTGCGATATAAAATCAGTCTTTTTTCACGTTCGTTTTTATATAATGCTATAACATCATTTAATGGTATTGTTCTGTATTCTGGTAATAAACGATCTCGATAAATTAAAGTATCCTCGCTAAGCGCTCTATGTGCTCTTGATACTTGAGCCAAACGACCACGTTCTTTATCGCCTAAATATAAACGTACTATTCTTAGAGCAAGTTCATAAGGCAAATTTCCGATAAGACCTGTCATTTGAGTACCTTTAAACGATATAAATTAACAGCGCCCATTTTAAGCTATTTAAATAAATAATTCAAATTCGCCCCTTAAGTGGGCACTTACATGAACCACGCCCCGCTAAATCGACCACTGAGAAACAAGGAGGGTGTCGCGTAACAGGAAGATTATTTTCTGAGTTTGGCCTATAATAGCTTATCTGCGCCATTAAACGTTAATGTTGTATTAGGGACAAAGAGACGATAATGAGTCCAACAGTTTTTAAGTCAGGTTCATATAGATTTTACTTTTTTTCTAGGGAAGAGCCTAGAAAACATGTACATGTTACATGTCCAGATGGGGAGGCAAAGTTTTGGATAGAGCCTATTGTTTCTTTAGCCACGTCTACTGGCTTATCAAAGAAACAACTAAAAGAAATTCAATCATTAGTGGAGAGTCATATCGATGAAATTAGCAAAGCGTGGAAAAAGCATTTCGGCAATTGATATCAATCTCACACAGTTTGGTATGTGGTTATGCTTATCTGATGAAGAATTCTTTTTATCCTATGAAGACTATCCTTTCTTCAAAACAGCCAAAGTCAACGATATTTATCAGGTTGAACTACATCACAAAAATCATCTCTATTGGCCTAATTTGGATGTAGATTTGAGTGTGGATATTTTAAAAAATCCGCATCACTTCCCCTTATTAGCACATTGATGCATGTTTCAAACCAATTTTTAGATAGAACCGTACTTTTCTTTTATAGTTTTTTTGGTAAAGAAAAAAGAAGGGTGACACACGGAGCATAATCAATCTAATAAGGCTTTTCTGAATCATTTTGGATGTGGATTGCCGCGGCCGCTACGCGGCCTCGCAATGACGGAAAAGGTTTTCTGAATCATTTTAGAAATAAAGGGTTTCCGAATCGTTTTAGTTCATGGAGAGGCGGAAACGATCGGAGACTACGCGTAGCCATCCACCCTTTTTAGCAGGTTCTAACGCGACTAGAGGCTTCTGATCAATCACTTTCTTATCTAGTTTCACTTCCACATTCCCGCACTGCTGCTTCTCAGCCACGGGCGCCTTCATACCATTATTCACATGAAACTCAAAATCCAGATTATCAAACTCACCCTTAGGCACCGTCACATACCAATCATCCGGCACGCCTACTTCAATACGCTTCTTATCCCCCATCCAAATACGCGCCTTACTCACAGGTGTATAAGCATCTTGCAACTTACGGGTTTCATAATATTCAAAACCGTAGTCTAATAACTCTTGGCTTTGCTGAGTACGCGCTTTTACGCTCTTAGAACCCAGCACAACCGCAATCAAGCGCATATCGTCACGTTTAGCAGATGATGCCAAGCAAAACTTAGCCGCGCGCGTATAGCCCGTTTTAATGCCATCTACGCTATCATCCCACCACAACAATAAATTCGGATTACTTTTTCTCACACCTTTATACGTAAATGATTTTTTAGAATACTTAGGATAGGTTTCAGGAAAATCATTAATTAAAGCTCTAGCCAAAATAGCCAAATCCCGTGCACTACTATAATGATTGTCTTCGGTTAAACCATGAGGATTAGCAAAGCGGGTATTTTTCATGCCTAAGCGCCTAGCTTCACGATTCATTCTATTTACAAATTCATCTTCGCTGCCGGAAATAAATTCGGCTAGCGCCACGCTGGCATCATTCGCTGATTGAACTGAAACGCCATACACTAAATCTTCTACGGTAGGTTCATTGGTAGGTTTATGAAACATACGCACCCGTTCAACGCGCACGGCATTGTTAGTGATAGGAACGCGTTGGTTCTTTTTAATTCTGCCCGCTTTAATTTCTTGATCGACAATATAGGCGGTCATCATTTTAGTAATGCTAGCAGGATGAAGACGTTTGTCAGGATTTTGCTCGGCAAGCACGATGCCAGAATTAGCATCCACTAAAATATAGGAATACACATCAAAACGAGGTGCAGGAGGAACTTGATAGATTTCGTGCGCAGATGCAAAGCACGTAGATAAGGAAAAAGTGAAAAGCAATAATAAGCGAAAGCAAAGACGTTTCATTATCACGGCAGACATCCTTTGTCATAGTATATTACTTTTATAATATACTACTTTCTCGCCGAAGCAAGGTTCCTTAAGTGATAAGAACTCTAGGCGGTAGCGCTGTTAGCTTCAACCGCTTCTGCGCGATCTACCCACTCAATAATAGCACGAGGTGCGCTATCACCAGGGCGGAAACCACATTTGATAATGCGAGTATATCCACCACGACGATTGGTTGAGCGAGGAGCTACCATTTCAAATAGTTTTTTAACAGCATCTTTGTCACGTAAGCGAGCAAATGCAATGCGGCGTTTCGCCACGTTGTCTTCTTTCGCCATGGTGATCAAAGGTTCAACAACACGACGTAATTCTTTTGCTTTAGGCAAAGTAGTATTAATTATTTCATGCTGAAAAAATGATACAGCCATGTTACGAAACATAGCGGTACGATGTGATGAATTTCTATTCAGTTTACGCCCGGATTTGCGGTGACGCATAACACTACTCTCCTAATAAGCCGCTGTACTATTCGCCTTGGTTAGGCATTCCAGCTGGCGGCCAGTTATCAATTTTCATACCAAGAGACAATCCCTTGCTATGTAACACTTCTTTAATTTCAGTTAGAGATTTTTTACCTAAATTAGGTGTTTTCAACAACTCAGCTTCGCTGCGTTGAATCAAATCACCAATATAATAAATATTCTCTGCTTTTAAACAATTTGCTGAACGCACTGTTAATTCTAAATCATCAACAGGACGCAACAAAATCGGATCTAATTCACGAGATACTTTCAGAGAAGATTGACCTTCAATCGCTTCTAAATTAACAAACACAGATAACTGCTCTGCTAAAATAGTCGCTGCACGACGGATCGCTTCTTCAGGATCAATCGTTCCGTTAGTTTCTAAATCAATAACCAATTTATCTAAGTCGGTACGTTGTTCTACACGTGCGCTCTCTACAGAGTACGCTACTTTACGAACAGGAGAAAAAGAGGCATCCAAATACAAATGACCAATAGGACGCTCTGCTTCAGGATCTACAACGGTTTGCACCGGTTGGTATCCACGGCCACGACGAACCACAATATTCATGGTCAAGTTAGCGTTAGGGTTGGTTAATGTAGCAATTAATTGTTGTGGGTTAATTAAACTCACACCATGATCTAATTGCACATCAGCGCCCATTACTAAACCTTGTCCACTGTGCTGAATTTTTAACTTAACTTCTTCGCGATTGTGTAAAACAAATGCAAGATTTTTTAAGTTCAACAAAATTTCAATAACGTCTTCTTTCACACCAGGAATGGTGCTGTACTCATGTAAAACGCCTTCGATTTCCGCTTCTACTACCGCACAACCTGGCATAGAAGACAATAAAATACGACGTAAAGCATTACCTAGCGTATGACCAAATCCACGCTCTAGCGGCTCTAACACCACACGTGCATGGTAAACCCCTTGGCGTTGAACATCAACAATACGAGGTTTTAAAAACTGAGTAACGTTACTTAGCATGCCATTTTCTCCAGAAGAATAATATTTGCTCTCTATTAATGAGGATTAGATTCGTCTCTCTTTGGGCGGACGGCAACCATTATGTGGTACCCGTGTAACGTCCCATAAAGCTTCAATTGTAAAACCGCAAGCTGCTAATCCACGAATAGCATATTCACGACCGGGTCCAGGACCTTCCACGTAAACTTCCAACTTCTTGAGGCCATACTCTTTTGCAATTTGCCCAGCATCTTCAGCTGCAATTTTTGCAGCGTAAGGAGTACTTTTGCGGGCACCTTTAAACTTCATTTTACCTGGGGTAGACCAAGACAAGGTGTCCCCAAATCGATCGGTAATAGTAATAACGGTGTTGTTAAACGCCGCTTTAATATGAGCAATACCGTCTACAACCTGACGTTTCTTCGCCTTTTTGCGAACTACTGCACCTTTTGCACTGGATGGTTTTGCAACTGCCATATTAATTCCTTCAATTATCCTTTAGCGACTTTGCTTTCGGTCTTTATTTGCGGCCCACCACGTTTACGACCACGACGGGTTTTAGCGTTTGTGTGAGTGCGTTGACCATGTACGGGAAGACCACGAATATGGCGTAAGCCTTCATACGTTTTTAAATCGACTTTACGCTTAATCGCCATTGAAATCTGGCGGCGTAAATCACCTTCCATATCATAAGCGGCAGCTGATTTACGTAGCGCCTCTTCTTGTTCAAATGTTAATTGGTTCACCTTGGTGGTAGGCGCTACACCGGTCGCTTCGCAAATTTTGCGAGCGCGAGTAGGTCCGATACCAAACACATAGGTTAACGCTATAATCACATGTTTGTTTGCTGGCAGGTTAATTCCCGCGATACGCAGCATATTTTACTCCCCAATTACTCTATAAATTCTGTTTTTATATTCGTACAAAAAAGCCTCAGCGGCCACATAGCATACGTGGAAACGGGCTTTGGGTCAAGCCTATCTCCGCCCTTGGGTTACCCCTGGCGTTGCTTATGCTTAGCATTTTCGCATATCACCATCACGTTACTTCTGCGACGGATAACACGGCATTTTGTACACATTTTCTTAACGGAAGCACGTACTTTCATAATATCCTCACCTCAATAATACCCTAGGCTGCATGCCTCCAAGGCTACATACCCCCAAGGTTACATACCCAAGGGCCCGCCCTTCATATTGGCTTTTTTCATCAACGACTGATAACGGGCTGACATTAAGTGGGTCTGTACTTGGGCAATAAAGTCCATCACCACCACTACAATAATCAGCAAGGAGGTACCACCAAAATAAAACGGTACGTTCCAACCCATAATCAACAATTCAGGCATCAATGCGACACCTATCAGATAAAAAGCACCGAACAAGGTAAGCCTTGTCATCACACCATCGATATAAGAAGCGGTTTGCTGACCTGGTCTTATTCCAGGAATAAACGCACCATTCTTCTTTAAATTCTCAGCCGTATCCCTTGGGTTATAAACCAAGGCGGTATAAAAGAATGCAAAAAATAAGATCGCAAGAGCAAACAATACTAAATACAACGGTTGCCCTGGCGATAACATTTGGCTTAAACCAATAAGCCAGCTGTTTCCTTCCCCTACTCCAAAAAATTCGGTCAGAGTAGCTGGAAATAAAATAATACTAGAAGCAAAAATAGGCGGAATAACTCCGGCCATATTGATCTTCAACGGCAAATGACTGGTTTGACCACCCATCATTTTGCGGCCTTGTTGGCGCTGCGCATAATTCACAGTAATGCGTCGCTGCCCTCGCTCGATGAAAACCACAAATGCTATCACTAACACCACACCTACTATTAAAAGTAAAAGCACGATGGGCAGCAATTGTCCTTCACGAACTTGCTCAATAGTGTTGCCTAATGCAGCGGGTAAACCTGCCGCAATACCGGTGAAAATAATAATGGATATGCCATTACCAATTCCACGCTCTGTGATCTGCTCACCTAACCACATTAAAAACATGGTACCGGTAACCAAGGTCACAACCACTACTACATAAAAACCAAAACCGGTAAACAATGCTACACCGGAACTCGCCAAATATTTTGCAAAGCCTAAGCCTTGAAATGTCGCTAAACCTAAAGTGGCATAACGCGTAATTTGACTAATTTTACGGCGGCCTTGTTCGCCTTCTTTTTTATACTGTTCTAGTGCAGGTGACACCATGGTCAACAACTGAACCACAATAGAAGCCGAGATATAAGGCATAATGCCTAGTGCAAATAACGTAAAACGTTCTAATGCACCACCCGAAAACATATTAAACAAACCTAAAATGGTATTTTGCTGCTGAGAAAATAATTCAGCTAAGCTTACCGGATCAATACCTGGAACGGGTATATGCGCTCCGATGCGGTAAACTAAAATAGCACCAAACACAAACAACAAGCGACGTTTGAGTTCGCCTAATCCATTAAGCATGCCTAGTTGTGTGGCCATAGTGATAAGGCTCGTTAGTTTCTATTCTTCAATGCTTCCGCCGGCTTGGAGAATGGCTTCACGTGCGCCCTTCGTTACTCCTAACCCTTTTAATTTTACTGCTTTAGTTAAAGTACCACGACTAATAACTTTCGCACGTTTCATATAGTGAGGAATGATATTGGCTGTCATTAATGCGGCCAAATCAATTACATCTACATCTAATTTATTTAATTGTTCTAAACGCACTTCTGCGGTGTGCTTAGATACGCGAGAAGTAAAACCAAATTTTGGTAAACGTCTGTGTAAAGGAGTTTGTCCACCTTCAAAGCCAGCAGGAATGCTAGAGCCAGAACGTGCTGTTTGGCCTTTACCACCACGACCACCTGTTTTACCTAAACCACTACCTTGCCCACGACCTAAACGACGTTTTTCTTTTTTAGCACCGGGGTTGGGTTTTAAAGTATTTAATCTCATTATCCTTGCTCCTCAACCTTTAGCAAATAGCTGATCTTGTTAACCATTCCGCGGTTTTCTGGTGTATCAATACGTTCAACCACTTGATTAATTTTACGTAAACCCAAACCTATTAAGCACTTTTTGTGAAGTGGCAAAATAGAAATAGGACTCTTAATTAATTTAATTCTTAACATTTTTTTGGACTTACTCATTAGGAAGCCTCTTTTAATACAGGTAAATCTTCAACCGATTTGCCACGTTTAGCAGCAATCGATTCAGGGGATGACATGGAAGCGAGTCCTTTAATCGTAGCCCAAACCACGTTAACAGGATTGCTAGAGCCAATACATTTTGACAATACGTTATGAACGCCTACTACTTCAAATACAGCGCGCATTGCTCCGCCCGCGATAATACCAGTACCTTCGCCAGCAGGAAGCATAACTACTTTAGAAGCGCCATGACGTCCGTAAACTTTATGAAACAAAGTATGGCTATTCAATTGGATGCGAACCATGCGTCTGCGCGCATCTTGCATTGCTTTTTGAATAGCCGCAGGTACTTCGCGTGATTTACCACGACCTACACCTACGCGACCTTTGCCATCACCTACAACAACCAGTGCCGCAAAACCAAATATACGTCCACCTTTTACTACTTTAGCAGTACGAGTCACTGTTACCAGCTTCTCTATCATGCCATCAGTTGTTGTGCCTTCATCAAATGTTTTAGCCATTGTATAACCTTAATAAGTCCTTAGAATTCCAATCCGCCTTCACGTGCCGCATCTGCTAATGCAGATACTCGGCCATGAAACCTAAAACCAGAACGATCAAAAGCCACTTTTTTAATACCTGCTTTTGTCGCACGCTCAGCAATTAATTTGCCGATAGCTTCAGCTGCTGTTTTGTTTCCAGTCGCTTTTAATTGTTTACGTAATTCTGGTTCAACAGTAGAAGCAGACACTAGCACTTTATCAGCACCTTCGTGTTGCTCTATCACCTGAGCATAAATATGCTGCGGTGTACGATGAACCGTTAATTTAATTGCATTTAGCTCACGAATTTTGCAGCGAGTACGAGTACCGCGGCGAATTCTGGCTTGTTTTTTAGATGACTTCATCGCGCTTCTTCCTATTCTATTCTCTTATCTTACTTTTTCTTCGTTTCTTTATGTTTAACATGTTCATCGCTATAACGTACGCCTTTACCTTTATAAGGTTCAGGAGAACGAATGCTACGAATATTGGCAGCCACTTGGCCTACTAATTGTCTATCGATACCATGAATCACTACTTGTGTTTGGGTAGGTGTTTCA
Source organism: Gammaproteobacteria bacterium (assembly GCA_965279305.1). Classification (GTDB taxonomy): domain Bacteria; phylum Pseudomonadota; class Gammaproteobacteria; order JBIOEC01; family JBIOEC01; genus JBIOEC01. The sequence goes on from OZ257143.1 coordinate 1,859,423, forward strand.
ATAGTAATTCCTTTAGGAACATCAAAAACCACCGGGTGTGAAAAACCCAAAGACAAATTCACTTTGTTACCTTGCGCTGCTGCACGATAACCTACACCAATTAAGGTTAATTCTTTTTTGAAACCTGCGGTAACACCGGTTACCATATTTTGAGCTAATGCGCGCATAGTTCCCGCAATCGCTAATGATTGCTTTGCTTTACTCTTAGGAGCAAAACGCAACACATTTTCTTCAAATTTTACTTCCACATCACCAGGTAGTGCTGTGCTAATAGTGCCTTTATTACCGGTAATGGTTAACAAAGTTGGCTCAAGCAATACTTTAACACCGCTTGGCACACTAATGGGTTTTCCTGAAATACGAGTAGACATTTTCTTTACCTTATCCTATGCCACTAAACAAATCACTTCACCACCCTGTCTCGTTTTGCGAGCTTGGTGATCCGTTATCATCCCTTTAGAGGTTGATACAATATAAATACCTAAACCGCCACGCACTTTAGGTAATTTTTCCACTGATTTATAAGAACGTAAACCCGGACGGCTTACACGCTTAATTTCAGAAATAACACCTTTGCCTTCGTAGTATTTTAATACCACGTTCAATACGGTTTTATTTCCATCCATCTTTTTTAATGCGTAAGAAGTAATATAACCTTCGTCTTTTAAAACGCGGGCAATTTCGTTCTTCACTTTTGAGCCAGGCATAGTTACATCAACGTGTCCTGCACTTTGTGCATTACGGATACTGGTTAACATGCTTGCTATCGGATCTGTCATACTCATAATTTCATAATCCTATCTAAATAATTTTTACCAGCTTGATTTTACTAATCCGGGTATTTCACCGCGCATTGCTAGTTCGCGTAACTTGCTGCGACCTAAACCAAACTTACTATAAACACCACGTGGACGACCCGTGATAGCGCAGCGATTACGCATACGAACACGGCTAGCATCACGAGGAAAATCTTGCAACTTCATCATCGCATCTTCTTTTTCTTGGAAAGAAGAGGTTTGATCTTTTACTATTTTTATTAACTCTGCGCGCTGAGTTGCATATTTTGCAACAATTTCCTTGCGGCGCTTCTCACGCAATTTCATACACAATTTTGACATGCACAATTCCTCAATATTTATCTTTCTTTAAATGGAAACTTGAAAGCATCTAACAATGCTCTCGCTTCAGCATCAGTACGTGCAGTGGTATTAATAGTAATATCCATACCGCGTACCGCATCAATTTTATCGTAATCAATTTCAGGAGCTACGATTTGCTCTTTAATACCTAATGTATAGTTTCCACGACCATCAAACGCCCGTGGAGTAAAACCGCGGAAGTCACGAATACGAGGAATATAAATACTCACTAATCTATCTAAGTATTCGTACATACGTTGACGACGTAAGGTTACTTTGCAACCAATCGGCCAACCTTCACGAATTTTGAAACCCGCTACTGATTTACGCGCTAAGTTAACCACAGGTTTTTGACCTGAAATTTTGGTTAAATCATCAATAACGAAATCCATTACTTTTTTATCGTTAACAGATTCGCCCGCACCTACGTTCAGTACGATCTTTTTAATACGAGGTACTTGCATAGGAGAAGTGTAATTAAACTTCTTCATCAACGCAGGAACCACTTCTTTTGTGTAATATTCTTGTAAACGTGCTGTGCTCATTTTATCTTCTACCTACATTAAGCTTTTTGATTAACGGGTTTGCCAGAGCTCTTAAACACTCTAACTTTTTTACCCTTTTCTATTTTATATCCAACGCGATCTGCTTTTCCTGTAGCTTCGTTAAAAATAGCTACTTTGCAAATAGGCATAGGCATATCTTTTGGTTTCACTCCGCCTTCTTCGTTTGCACGAGGATTTGGGCGTACGTGTTTTTTCACTTGATTAATATTTTGTACGATTACCATTCCTTCAATCGGATCAACATCAATAATTTGACCACGACGACCTTTATCACGACCTGCCAATACGATGACTTCGTCACCTTTATGCAGTTTGCGATTTAGGGGTTCTTTTTTCTTTATCATTTTTGCCATAATAAATACCTAGTATAAATTCCTAACGGTTCTTTTGTTATAGCACTTCAGGTGCTAATGAAATAATTTTCATAAAGTTTTCTTTGCCGCCTGTACGTAACTCTCTGGTCACAGGTCCAAATATGCGAGTACCAATTGGTTGTAATTGGCCATTCAATAAAACAGCCGCATTGCTGTCAAAACGAATCAAAGAGCCATCAGCGCGACGGACACCATGTTTAGTTCTTACCACAACAGCGTTCAATACTTCACCTTTTTTCACTTTGCCACGAGGGCTAGCTTCTTTAACAGTGACTTTAATCACGTCGCCAATACCTGCATAACGACGCTTAGAACCGCCTAACACCTTAATACACAGTACCTTACGAGCACCCGTGTTATCGGCTACCTCTAAGATGCTTTCTACTTGAATCATAACTTGCTCCAACTAGCTTCATCGGGCTGAAAACAGCCCAACATTATATCAAAAATACCGTCTGACGGCTATGCGCCGTATGCCCTATTAGGCGCCAATAACCTCACTCAACTTCCAGAATTTCTTCTTAGAAATCGGTCTAGAATGAGCAATTTTAACCCATTGACCTTCTTTTGCCACGCTGTCTTCATCGTGAACATAATACTTGGTACGTGTGCGAACATACTTACCATAAACAGGATGAGGCTCTTTGCGCTCAGACTGAACGATGATAGTTTTTTGCATCTTACCTGCACTAATCACTTGGCCAGTTACTAGGCGTTGTGTTGTTTCACTCATGGCTTAACCTTTTCATTTAATAAAGTATTGATACGAGCAATGCGAAGCTTAGCAGCACCAAACAAATGGTTTTTATGCATTTGTCCGCTGGCTCTTTGCATGCGCAAGTTAAAAATTTCGCGGTGAGCCGCTTCTAATTCGCTTTGTAGCTTATCTGCTGATAGCTTACGTAGTTCTTTAATAGTCATTACATCACCGTACGTTTTTCAAATACTGTTCTTACTGATAATTTAGCGGCTGCTAATGCAAACGCCTCTCTTGCCACTTCTTCAGGAACTCCACCCATTTCATATAACACTTTACCGGGCTGAACCATGGCTACCCAATATTCCACGTTACCTTTACCTTTACCTTGACGAACTTCTAAAGGTTTTTGTGTAATCGGTTTATCTGGGAATATTCGAATCCAAATTTTACCATCGCGTTTGATGAAACGGCTGATGGCACGACGTGCAGCTTCGATTTCTCTAGCTGAAATACGTCCACGAGTAACCGCTTTCAATCCATATTCCCCGAAAGCGATCGAGCTGCCTCGAAGAGCCATTCCAGGATTGCGACCTTTATGTTGTTTTCTAAATTTTGTACGTTTTGGCTGCAACATTTAACAAACTCCTATTAACCAGCCACTGCAGGATTAGCCGATGCTTCTTCTGCCGCTTCTTCTGGTTTTTTATCTCCCAATACTTCGCCTTTGAAAATCCACACTTTTACACCAATAATACCGTAAGTGGTTTTTGCTTCGGCAACGCCATAATCAATGTCTGCACGGAATGTATGTAAAGGCACACGTCCTTCACGGGTCCATTCTGAGCGCGCAATTTCTGCACCACCCAAACGACCACTAACACATATCTTGATCCCTAACGCGCCTAAACGTAATGCAGTGGTTACTGAACGTTTCATAGCACGACGGAACATTACCCGACGCTCTAATTGTTGAGCAATATTTTGCGCAACTAAATTAGCATCTAACTCAGGTTTTCTCACTTCTTCGATGGTGATATTCACGGGAACACCAATCATATCAGATACTTTTTTGCGTAATGCATCGATGCTGTCGCCTTTTTTACCGATTACACGTCCTGGACGCGCGCAACGCACAATAATATTTGCATTTTTAGCAGGACGATTAATAATAACCGCGCTGACGCCTGCTTGGTTTAATTCTTTACGCAAAAAATCGCGTATTTTAATATCACTTGCAACAGTTTTTGCAAAGTTTTTCTTATCCGCATACCAGCAAGACTGCCAGTCTTTGATAATTCCTAACCGTATACCTGTTGGGTGTACTTTTTGTCCCATGAAATATCTCTCTTATTTTTCGGCCACTGTAATTGTAATATGGCTAGAACGCTTTAAAATTCGCGCTCCGCGTCCTTTTGCTCTTGGTCTCATGCGTTTAAGCATAGGACCTTGATCCACACAAATTTCTCTTACTTTCAATTCATCAATGTCTGCGCCATCATTATTTTCAGCGTTTGCTACCGCTGACTCTAATAATTTTTTTAGCATCACAGCTGCTTTTTTGTTGCTAAAAGTTAAAATATCTAACGCACTTTCAACAGCCAAACCACGAATTTGATCGGCAACCAAACGTGCTTTTTGTGGCGATATTTTCGCATGTCGCAATATTGCTTGAGTGCCCATAATCAATTCTCCTATTTTTTACTACCACCGGCAGGGGCTGCCGCAGGGGCCGCTGCTGCTGGTGTACCACCGGCGGATGCGCCAGTTTTCTTATCTCCAGAATGCCCTTTAAATGTTCTTGTAGGGGCAAACTCTCCTAATTTATGACCCACCATATTTTCAGTAACGAAAATAGGTACGTGTAAGCGTCCGTTATGTACTGCAATGGTAATACCTACCATTTCAGGCAAAATCATGGATGAACGAGCCCAAGTTTTCACTGGCTTCTTAGAATGCGTAGCAACTGCTTCGCGAACTTTTTTCATCAAATGTCCTGCAACATAAGGACCTTTTTTAATTGAACGTGGCATAGTGTCTTCCTCTACTTCGCGTGTCTTGAGCGAATAATATCTTTTGTCGTACGTTTATTATGACGCGTACGATACCCTTTTGTTGGAACCCCTGTTGGGCTCACTGGGTGACGACCACCCGATGTACGACCTTCACCACCACCGTGAGGGTGATCGACAGGGTTCATGGCCACACCGCGTACGGTAGGACGACGACCGCGCCAGCGAGTCGCACCCGCTTTACCTAATACTCTTAAGTTATGTTCAAAGTTACCTACTTCACCAATAGTGGCACGACAGGTTACAGGAACACGACGTGTTTCGCCAGAGCGTAAACGCACAGTCGCATATCCGCTTTCACGAGACACTAACTGTACAGCAGCGCCCGCGCTACGTGCTAATTGAGCCCCTTTACCAGGACGCATTTCCACGCAATGAATCGTGCTACCTAATGCAATATTTCCTAAAGGCATGCAATTGCCTACTTTCATCGGTGAATCAGCACCGGATAATACGGTATCGCCTACTGATAAACGTTTAGGAGCGATAATATAACGACGTTCGCCATCAGCGTAAAGCAATAATGCAATATGTGCTGTGCGATTAGGATCATATTCCAAACGCTCTACTGTTGCTGGAATACCATCTTTCGTGCGTTTGAAATCGATCACACGATATTTTTGTTTGTGTCCGCCACCACGATGACGCACGGTAATGCGACCTTGGCTATTACGGCCACCGGTTTTAGACTTTTTTTCTAATAAAGCTTTATGAGGCTTTTCTTTACTTAACTCAGGTGTTAATACCTTCACCACTTGGCGTCTACCAGGGGAAGTCGGTCTCATTTTTACTGTTGGCATAATCTCACTCTCAAATCTTACGCTTGATTAAAATTAATATCGTACCCTTCAGCCAAACTAACATAGGCTTTACGAGTATCACTTCTGCGACCTTCGCGAAAACGAAAACGCTTGGTTTTACCTTTTACGTTAACAACGTTAACGTCTAACACTTTTACTTCAAACATTTTTTCAACAGCATCACGTACTTGCATTTTTGTTGCAGTAGGTGCCACTTTAAAAACGAAACAACGTTTTTTTTCAGCTGACATCATGCTCTTTTCAGACATGACTGGCCCCATTAGCGTCTTATATTCGTTATATACACGGCTCATGCTAATGACTCCTCTAATTTCTGTAATGCATCTTTAGTTACAATCACATTACCAAAACCCACTAAACTCACGGGGTCAATCATTGATACGTCAATAACGTCAATGAAAGGAAGATTGCGGGCAGCCAACAATACTTCATCGCTTGGGTTTACTGTGATAATAAGCGCATCTTTCATACCTAATTTTGTTGTCCAAGCCAACATTGTTTTGGTTTTACCGTCGGTAACAGGAATACTGTCTACCACTTGTAAACGCTCGGTACGCAATAATTCAGATAATATGCTGCGTAACGCACCGCGATACATTTTACGGTTAATTTTTTGGCTATGATCTTGAGGTTTAGCAGCAAAGGTAGTTCCCCCTTTACGCCAAATAGGGCTACGAATACTACCTGCACGTGCTCTACCTGTACCTTTTTGTTTCCATGGCTTAATACCACCACCACTGACTTCGCCACGTGTTTTTTGCGCACGTGTACCAGCACGACTACCTGCCATATAAGCGGTAACCACTTGGTGAACCAAACCTTCATTGTAAGGTGCGCTGAAAACAGTCCCACTCATTTCCACCATCTCTACAGATGCTGTTTTACGACTTTTTCCTGCGGTCTTTTCTGCTTTCATAATGTCTCCAGACTACTAGGTGGATTTCTTTTTGGTTTTGACCTTGGTACCGTGATTAATAACCACTTCACCACCACGAGGACCAGGAACCGCGCCTTTCACCATAATTAAATGGCGTTCAGCATCCACATGAATCACTTCTAACGTTTGCATGGTACTTTTTTCATTACCATAATGGCCGGTCATTTTCTTTCCTGGAAATGTACGACCAGGACTTTGGTTTTGACCGGTTGAACCAGGAACACGATGCGAACGTGAGTTACCATGTGTCGCATCTTGTGTACGGAAATTCCAACGTTTTACAGTACCTGTAAAACCACGACCTTTTGTTGTACCGGTAACGTCAACGACTTGACCCGGTTCAAAATGTGTTACTAAAAACTGGTCGCCTACATTGGCGGTTACATCGCCTTCAATACGAAATTCTCTTAAGCTACGCGCAGGAGCCACGCTTGCTTTTTTGAAATGGCCCAATACGCTTTTAGTCATGCATACTGGACGACGTGTTCCAGATGCTACTTGCACAGCGCTGTAGCCTTCTTTCTCTTTTGTTTTTACTTGAGTGACTGTGTTAGGAGTCACTTCAATAACGGTAACAGGAATCGCTTCACCCGCTTCGGTAAAACGTCTTGTCATCCCTCTTTTAATACCTACTAGGCCAATTCCCATAACTCACTCCAATTAATTCTCTAAGCTAATTTGCACGTCAACGCCGGCCGCTAAATCTAACTTCATTAATGCATCTACTGTTTTATCAGTAGGATCAATGATGTCTAATAAGCGCTTGTGCGTACGAATTTCATATTGATCACGCGCATCTTTGTTAACGTGCGGAGAAATCAAAATGGTAAACTTCTCGATCAATGTGGGCAAAGGAATAGGTCCACGTACACGTGCACCGGTACGCTTTGCAGTTTCCACAATTTCGCGTGTTGATATATCAATAAGACGATGATCAAACGCTTTTAATCGAATCCTGATTTTCTGCTGCATAATCTTTATACCTATTAAATTCCTAATCTTCTTATCATCCCCGCTTTCGCGGGGACAACAATGTTCTTACGCTATTACTTTTGAAACCACACCCGCACCTACTGTTCTTCCACCTTCGCGAATAGCGAAGCGTAAACCTTCTTCCATCGCAATCGGTGCAATTAACTTCACTACCATCTTCACGTTGTCGCCGGGCATTACCATCTCAACGCCTTCAGGTAAATCGCAAGCACCGGTCACGTCTGTCGTTCTAAAGTAGAACTGAGGACGGTATCCGTTAAAGAATGGCGTATGACGGCCACCTTCTTCTTTCGATAAAATATACACTTCCGCTTCGAAATGAGTGTGAGGCTTAATAGAGCCTGGTGCCGCTAATACTTGGCCACGCTCTACTTCTTCACGCTTCGTTCCACGTAATAACACACCTACGTTGTCACCGGCGCGACCTTCGTCAAGCAGTTTACGGAACATTTCAACACCCGTACAAATCGTTTTAATCGTGTCTTTTAAGCCCACAATCTCAATTTCTTCGCCCACTTTCACCACACCACGCTCTACACGACCCGTTACTACGGTACCGCGGCCAGAAATGGAAAACACGTCTTCAATCGGCATTAAGAATGGTTTGTTAATTTCACGCTCTGGCTCTGGAATGTAATCATCCATCGCTGCTACTAAGCTAATAATCGCTTTTTCACCGATATCACTATCATCGCCTTGTAATGCTTTTAAAGCAGAGCCGGTAATAATAGGAGTCTTGTCGCCTGGGAATCCGTAGCTGCTTAACAACTCACGTACTTCCATTTCAACTAATTCTAACAATTCTGGATCGTCAACTTGATCTGCTTTGTTCAAGAACACCACAATGTAAGGAACGCCCACTTGGCGTGCTAACAAAATGTGCTCACGTGTTTGAGGCATTGGACCGTCAGCCGCACTTACCACTAATATCGCGCCATCCATCTGTGCCGCACCCGTAATCATGTTCTTTACATAATCCGCGTGACCAGGACAGTCTACGTGTGCATAATGTCTGTTTGCACTTTCGTACTCAACGTGTGAGGTGTTAATCGTAATACCACGCGCTCTTTCTTCTGGCGCGTTATCAATTCTGTCGTAATCTTTAAACTCTCCACCAAATAACTTCGCCATTACTTTCGTAATCGCCGCCGTTAATGTCGTTTTACCATGATCTACGTGACCAATAGTTCCCACGTTTAAATGGGGCTTTACTCTCTTAAATGCTTCTTTTGACATGGTTTCACTCCTAATCAGTGACTATTAAAATTATTACGATTTACCTTTGTTAATAACTGCCTCAGCGATACTCGCAGGCGCCTCTTTATAACTACTAAATTCCATCGTGTATGTCGCACGCCCTTGGGTTTGCGAACGTAAATCCGTAGCATATCCAAACATTTCAGATAATGGCACTTCAGCGCGGATCACTTTACCCGCTGGGCTGTCTTCCATTCCCTGAACTAAACCGCGACGACGATTTAAATCGCCCATCACGTCACCCATATAATCTTCAGGTGTTACTACTTCTACTTTCATAATCGGCTCAAGCAATACAGGAGATGCTTTTTTCGCACCTTCTTTAAAGCACTGAGAACCGGCTATCTTAAACGCCATTTCGTTAGAATCCACATCATGATAAGAACCATCAAACAGTGTGACTTTAACGTCTACAACAGGGTAGCCCGCCACAATACCATTTTTTAGCTGCTCGGTCACACCTTTATCAACAGCAGGGATATATTCTCTTGGAATTACACCACCGACGATAGCGTTCACGAACTCAAAGCCAGCACCTGGTTCACGAGGTTCAATTTTCAACCATACGTGACCGTACTGACCACGACCACCACTTTGTCTAATGTATTTACCTTCTTGCTCAACCGCTTTACGAATGGTTTCACGATAAGCCACTTGAGGTTTACCTACATTCGCTTCCACGCTAAATTCGCGCTTCATACGATCAACAATAATTTCTAAGTGCAATTCACCCATACCTGAAATAATGGTTTGGCCTGTTTCTTCATCAGTGTGTACACGGAATGAAGGATCTTCAGCAGCCAATTTGCTTAAAGCAATACCCATTTTTTCTTGATCCGCTTTTGTTTTTGGTTCTACTGCAACCGAAATAACCGGATCAGGAAATTCCATGCGCTCTAATACAATAATTTTATCGGGATCAGATAATGTGTCACCCGTTGTTGTATTTTTCAAACCTACTGCAGCAGCTATATCGCCTGCATGTACTTCTTTAATTTCTTCGCGAGTATTGGCATGCATTTGCAAAATACGACCAATACGTTCGCGTTTATCTTTAACAGAATTCAACAATGTGTCGCCTGATTTTAAAACACCAGAGTACACACGGAAGAACGTTAAAGTTCCTACGTACGGATCGGTAGCAATTTTAAATGCTAACGCAGAAAAAGGTTCATCATCAACAGGACGACGAACAATTTCGCCTTCGCCATCTTCATCTGTTCCTACTGTAGGTGGAACATCTGCAGGTGAAGGTAAATAATCAATTACGCCGTCGAGTAATGCTTGAACACCTTTGTTCTTAAATGCACTACCACAAACAACAGGCACTAATTGGCTAGCCAATGTACCAATACGTAAACCTTTTTTAATTTCTTCGTTAGAAAGCTCGCCGCCTTCTAAATATTTTTCCATTAATTCTTCAGAGGCTTCTGCTGCTGCTTCCACCATCTTTTCACGATATGATTTGCATTCTTCTAACA